>NZ_CP194644.1:1220045-1830068 GCF_050990935.1 Streptomyces sp. L7
CACCGCGCCCAGCTCGTACGCCGTCTCGGACACCGCCGACGCCGCGCCCGCCTTGTCCGCCGACGCCGTCGACACGATGAGCTCGTTCGACACGGTCTCCGCCGCGCCGATGCCCGCCCCGAGCAGCACGAACGCCGTCAGCAGAATGCCCCACGAGGCGTCCCCGCCGCTCACCGCGACGAGCAGGTAGCCCGCTGCCGAGACGCACAGGCCGCCCGCGATCACGAAGCCGGGCCGCAACCGCCGCGCCACCGGCACCACCAGGAGGCCCGACACGATCATGGTCGCGAGCCCAGGCAGCAGCACCAGCCCTGCCCGCATCGGCGGCATCCCGAGCACGAGCTGGAGGTGCTGCGACACGAAGAACAGGAAGCCGACCAGCGCGATCACGCTCAGCAGGTTGATCAGCACGGCGCCGCTGAACGCCGCGCGCCGGAACAGGCGCATGTCGAGCATCGGCACCGGCCTCCGGAGCTGACGCCGGACGAACAGCACCCCGGCGGTCACCCCGACGACCGCCCCGAGCACCGGCACGAGCGCGAGCCCGTGCACCGCGAACTCCTTGATCCCGTAGACGATCGGCGCCATCGTCACGAGCGACAGCAGGATGGACACGACGTCCACCGGCCCCGGCTCGGGGTCGCGCGACTCCCGCACGAGCAGCGGAGTGAGCACCAGCAGCGGGATGAGCACGGGTACCGCGAGCAGGAACACCGAGCCCCACCAGTAGTGCTCGATCAGCAGCCCGCCGACGATCGGCCCGAGCGCGGACCCGGCCGCGAAGCCCGCCGCCCAGATCGCTATTGCGACGCGGCGCTGCTCTCGGTCCTGGAACACGCTGCGCAGCAGCGACAGCGTGGACGGCATGAGCATCGCGCCGAACACCCCGAGCAGCGCCCGCGCCCCGATCAGCAGGTCGGCCGTCGGAGCGAACGCGGCCGCGGCCGAGACGGCGGCGAAGCCGGTCGCGCCGATCATCAGCACCTTCCGCCGGCCGATCCGGTCGCCGAGGCTGCCCATCGCGACCAGGAGGCCGGCGAGCACGAGCGGGTAGACATCCACGATCCAGAGCATCTCGGTGGAGGACGGCCGCAGCGCCTCGGTGATGGCCGGGAGCGCGAACCCCAGCACGGTGTTGTCGACCGACACCAGGAGGACCGGGAGCATGAGGACGACCAGGGCCGCCCAGGCGCGCGTGCCGGCGCGGGCGCGCGTGCCGGCGCGGGCGGGCGTGGGCGCAGGGGGCTGCGCCATCGGCTCGGCGGCGGCCGGAATGCGGTCGGGGCGGGCGGTCGCGGTCATGGATTTACTGTACCGTCCGGACGGTACAGTAGTCAATGAGCCGGGAGCCGCTGAGCCGGGAGCCGCTGAGCCGGGGCCGCTGACACGGGACCGCAGCGGTGTCGCGGCTAGCATGGCCCCATGGCCTCCCCCGCCGCATCGGCGTCCACCTCGTCCGCTCCCGCCGCGCGGTCCGCCCGCGACCGCATCCTCGACGCGTTCGAGGACCTGCTCGCCGAACAGAGCGAGCGCGCGGCGACGCTGGAGGCCGTGGCCGCGCGGGCGGGCGTCTCCAAGGGCGGCCTGCTCTACCACTTCGCGTCGAAGGATGCCCTGGTCGACGGCGTCCTGGAGCGCTTCGCGGCCGACCTCGCCGAAGACATCGAGCACATGCGGGCAGCGCCGGACGGGCCGGTCGCCTACTTCTTGCGGACGTCCATCCCGTCCGACAACCGCCTGGAACGCGTGATCGTCGCCATCGCCCGGCTCGCCCAGGCGTCGGACGCCCGCGCGAGCGACGCCCTCGCCGACGCCCAGCGGCAGTGGCTCAGCGAGCTGGAGGCCGTCGTGGGCGACCGGATGGTGGCGCTGACCATCATGCTGATCGGCGACGGGATGTACTACAACTCCGCCCTGCTGCCTGCGGCGAACACCGTGCTCCGCGACGAGACCGACCTCCATGAGCTGATCGGGCTGGTCGAGCGGCTGAGCGCGCAGGACTGAGCGGGCGCTCAGGCGCCGCCCGCAGCGAGCAGCCTGAGCAGCGACCTGCGTGTCCGGTCGTCACCCGCCGTCCCGATCGCGCGGCGCAGCTCGGCCTCCGATCCCGCCCGGTCCCCCGCCAGCCTCAGCAGCTCGGCGCGCACCGCGTGCGCCCGGGAGTCCAGCGGTCCGGCGAACGGGTCGGCCTCGGCGTCGAGCGCGGCGAGGGCGACCTCCGGTCCGGCGTCCGGGCTGTGAGCCAGGGCGACGAGCCGGCCGAGGCGCGCCGACGCGCTCGGCCAGACCCGCACCAGCCCGTCGTAGAGCCGGACGATCGCCGGCCAGTCGGTGGCCTCCCAGGTCGGGGCGATCGCATGCAGGCCGGCGATGCCCGCCTGCAGCCCGTAGCGCCCGTCGCCGTCCCTCGCGCCATCGAGCGCGACGGTCGCCAGCCGCTCCCCCTCCACCATCATCGCCACGTCCCAGCGCGTGCGGTCGGCTTCCCGCAGCGTCGCGAACTCGTCGTCCGCCGTCAGCCGCGTCGCCTGGCGGGCCTCGGTGAGCAGCAGCAGGCCGAGCAGTCCGGCGCTCTCCGCATCGTCCGCGATGCGGTGCGCGTCGCGGGCGAGGGCGATCGCGTCGGCGCGCAACCGGTCGTCCGCGGTCGCGTGCCCGACCGTGTAGAGCAGGTAGATCGTGGTCAGCGCGTCCGGCATCCTGGCTGCGACGGCCGCGCGGTCGTCGAGGGCGAACCGGAGGCCGGAGTCGTGGACGCGCTTCTTGGCGCGAGTGAGCCGAGCAGCCATCGTCGGCTCGGAGACGAGGAAGGCATCGGCGATCCGCGCGGTCGGAACGCCGCAGACGTGCCGCAGCGCCAGCGCCACGCGCGTCTCCGGCGCGAGGTCGGGATGCGCGACGAGCAGGATGAGATCCAGTCGCTCATCGCCGGTGAACACCACCCCACCACCCCTCTCCTCCGCGTCGGCGGCAGCCGCGCTCTCGGCGCGCTCGGCCTCCGCGGCCAGCATCGGCGCGACCCTCCGGGCGGACCGCTCGCGCCGGAACGCGTCGAGGGCGACCCGGCGCGCGACCGTCGTGATCCAGGCCGCCGGGTTCAGCGGCTCGCGGCCGCGCGCCGCCTCCGCGACGGCGCGCGCGAACGCCTCCTGCACCGCGTCCTCGGCGAGCAGGAGGTCGCCCGTCGTGCGTGCGACCGCGCCGAGGATACGGGCGGCGTCCTCGCGGTAGGCGCGCTCGATCCGGGAGGCCGGGGTCACGGCCCCGCCCTCCCCAGGCGCGTCGTCGCGCTGTCCGCCATCCGCAGCGCCGCCGGCGGGGCTCAGCGCACCGTGTCGAGCACCAGCACCGGGTACAGCTCGACCCACCCCCGGTCGGCACCATCGCGGCCAGTTCCCTGGCCTGCTCGGGCGTCGAAGCGGTGTAGCTGTAGAAGCCGGTGACGACCTCCCGGGTCTCGCTGAACGGCCCGTCGGTGATCAGCGGGGCGCCGCCCTCCCGCGGCGTGATCTTCGTCGCCTTGGTGATCGGCTGCAGTGCGCCGGTGGCGACGATCCGCTCACCGGCCGCGACCACGGCGTCCTGGAATGCCTTGTGGCCGGCCATGCCCGCCTGCCACTCCTCCGCCGTCATCGCCTCGGGGTCCCAGTTCGGCTCGTGGATGAGCAGAACGTACTCGTCGGACATCGTGGTCTCCTCACTTCGTCGGAACGCCGCCCCGCTCGGGCGACATCCCTACGACGCAAGTCAACCGTCGAAATCGACAGCGCGCGACAACATCTTTGCCGAAGGGGAGGGTCAGGACTCGCTGATGTCGATCTCCTGCAGGAGGTCGGCGTCGATCGCGACGCGGACCTTCTCGAGCAGGCCCTCGGGCACCCGTGAGTCGACCGTGAGCACGCTGAGCGCCTTGCCGCCGGCCGACGTCCGCGCGATCTGCATGCCCGCGATGTTGATCCGCGCCTCGCCGAACTCGTGGCCGTAGACCGCGACGATGCCGGGGCGGTCGTCGTAGACCATGACGATCAGGTGCTCGGCGATCGGCACCTCCACGTCGTAGCCGTTGATCTCCACGACCTTCTCGATCTGCTTCGTGCCGGTGAGCGTGCCGGAAACCGACACCTGCGAGCCGTCGCTGAGCGCGCCGCGCAGCGTGATCAGGTTGCGGTACTCCTCGCTCACCGAATCGGTGATGAGACGCACCTCGATGCCGCGCTGCTCGGCGAGCAGCGGCGCGTTCACGTATGACACCGTCTCGGAGACGATGTTGGTGAAGATGCCCTTGAGGGCCGCGAGCTTGAGCACGCTGACGTCGTAGTCGACCAGCTCGCCGCGCACCTCCACGTCGATGCTGGTCAGCGGGCTGTGCGCGAGGCCGGAGAACACCTGGCCGAGCTTCTCGACCAGCGGGATGCCGGGGCGCACGTACGGGTCGATGACGCCGCCGGCGACATTGACCGCGTCGGGCACGAGCTCCCCGGAGAGCGCGAGGCGCACCGACTTGGCGACCGACACGCCGGCCTTCTCCTGGGCCTCGTCGGTGGAAGCGCCGAGGTGCGGCGTGACGACGACGTTCTCCAGCTCCAGGAGCGGCGACTCGGTCGGCGGCTCGCTCACGAACACGTCGAGGCCGGCGCCGGCGATGCTCTTGGTGCTGAGCGCGCGGTAGAGGGCGTCCTCATCGATCAGGCCACCGCGGGCGACGTTGACGATGAACGCCGTCGGCTTCATCTGCGCGAGCTGGTCGTCGGAGATCATCCCGGTGGTCTCCGGGGTCTTCGGCATGTGGATGGTGATGAAGTCCGCGTCGGTGAGCAGTTCGTCCAGGCTGACGAGCTGGACGCCGAGCTGCTGCGCACGCGCGCTGGTGACGTAGGGGTCGTAGGCGATGACCTTGGTGCCGAACGCCTGCAGGCGCGCGGTGATGAGCGCGCCGATCCGGCCGAGGCCGATGATGCCGACCGTCTTCTCGTAGAGCTCGACGCCGGTGTACTTGGACCGCTTCCACTGCCCCTGCGCGAGCGCACTGTGCGCGGCCGGGATGTGCCGGGCGAGGCTCAGGATGTGGCCGACGGTGAGCTCCGCCGCCGAGATGATGTTGGAGGTCGGCGCGTTGACGACCATGACGCCCGCGTTGGTGGCGGTCTTGATGTCGACGTTGTCGAGGCCCACGCCTGCGCGGGCGATCACGCGCAGCTTGTTCGCCGCGCCGATCACCTCGGCGTCCACCTTGGTGGCCGAGCGCACCAGGATGGCGTCCGCGTCGGAGACGGCGGAGAGCAGTGCGGGCCGATCGGTTCCGTCGACATTGCGGATCTCGAAGTCCGGCCCGAGGGCGTCGACGGTAGCGGGCGAAAGTTCTTCGGCGATCAGCACGACCGGCTTTGTCACGTGGCAGTTCCTTACAGGGAGGCTGGCTTGGGAGAAGGCGCGCAGCAGTCGTCGGTGCGCGGGTTGCTTAACTCTAGCGGGAGCGCAACGCCGCCTTTCGCCGCGTTACGAACCGGCGGTGCGGACAGCGGCGACCGCCTCCCCGACCGTGGTCGGGTCGGTGATGTCGTAGGCAGCGTCTCCGCCGCCGGGACCGCTCGGCGCGCCCGACACCGACGTGCGCGCGGAGAGGTGCACGGCGTCGACGCCGGCCGCGATGAGGCGATGGATGTCCTGCACGCGCACTCCCCCGCCCGCCATCACCTGCACCCGGCCGCCCACCCGCTGGGCCAGCGCCCGCAGCCCGTCCAGGCCGTCGACACTGCGTGCGGCCCCGCCGGAGGTCAGGACGCGCGCGACGCCGAGCTCCGCGAGCGCGTCGGCCGCGCCCAGCGGGTCTGGCAGCGTGTCGAAGGCCCGGTGGAACGTCACCTCGAGACCGGCTGCCTCCGCGACGAAGCGGGCGACGGCCTCGCGGTCGATGCGCCCCGCCTCGTCCAACGCACCGACGACCACGCCCGCGGCGCCGGCCTCCCGGGCGAAGCGGATGTCGGCGGCGATCGTGCCGAGCTCGTCGGAGTCGTAGACGAAGCCGCCGCCGCGCGGCCGCACCAGCACGTGGGTGAAGCCCGCGCGACCGTCCTCCCGCGCCTGCTCGACCGCGGCCCGCACGAGACCGGCCGACGGGGTCAGCCCGCCGAGGCCCAGCGCGACGCACAACTCGACCCGGTCGGCGCCCTCGGCGAGGGCGACGCGCACGCCCGCGATGTCCTGGACGGCGATCTCGACGGCAGTGCGGCGGGGTTCGGGCATGCGGCCCACGATAGCGGCATTCCCGGCACGACGGCCCCGGCGTAACGTCGGCAGTGAGGGTTCAAGGAGGAGGCCGACATGCAGGCGACGATCGGAGACCGGATCTGCATCCGGGGCACCCACGTGGAGTCCGCCGACCGCCACGGCTCGGTGGTGGAGGTGCGCGGCGCGGACGGCGCCCCGCCGTACCTCGTCCGGTTCGACGACGGGCACGAGACACTCGTGTACCCGGGTCCGGACGCGGTGATCGAGCACAACGCGGCGTGAGCCGCGGCCGGGTTGCGCGCCGACGACGGACGGGGCCGCACCGACGCTCGGTGCGGCCCCGTCCGGGATGCCGTGGTTCAGCGCGGCTGGATCAGCGCGCGACCTCGCCGTCGACGTAGTCGTCGTCGTTCGACGCGTTCCAGGCGAAGAGTTTGCGCAGCTCGCGGCCGGTGGCCTCGATGGGGTGCTGCTCGCCCTTCTTGCGCAGCTCGAGGAACTCGGGCGCGCCCGCGTCCTGGTCGGCGATGAAGCGCTTGGCGAACGTGCCGTCCTGGATGTCGGAGAGCACCCCCTTCATGTTCTCCTTCACGTGCGGGTCGATGACGCGCGGGCCGGAGACGTAGTCGCCGTACTCGGCCGTGTCGGACACGCTCCAGCGCTGCTTGGCGATGCCGCCCTCCCACATCAGGTCCACGATGAGCTTGAGCTCGTGCAGTACCTCGAAGTAGGCGACCTGCGGCTGGTAGCCGGCCTCGGTGAGGGTCTCGAACCCGTACTGGACGAGCTGTGAGACGCCGCCGCAGAGCACGGCCTGCTCACCGAACAGGTCGGTCTCGGTCTCCTCGGTGAAGGTGGTCTTGATGCCGCCGGCCCGCAGGCCGCCGATGCCCTTCGCGTAGGAGAGGACGAGCGGCCAGGCGTTGCCGGTCGCGTCCTTCTCGACGGCCACGATGACGGGGACGCCGCGGCCGGCCTCGTACTCGCGACGCACGGTGTGGCCCGGGCCCTTGGGGGCGACCATGATCACGTCGACGCCCTCAGGCGCCTCGATGTAGCCGAACCGGATGTTGAAGCCGTGGCCGAAGACGAGAGCGTTGCCCTCCTCCAGGTTGGCCTGGATGTCGTCCTTGTAGAGGTTCCGCTGCACCTGGTCGGGCGCGAGGATGACGATGACGTCGGCCCACTTGGCCGCGTCGGCGGCGGAGAGGACGCGGAAGCCCGCCTCCTCGGCCTTCGGCTTGGACTTCGAGCCTTCCTTGAGGCCGATGACGACCTCGACGCCCGAGTCGCGGAGGTTCTGCGCGTGCGCGTGGCCCTGCGAGCCGTAGCCGATGACCGCGACCTTCTTGCCCTGGATGATCGAGAGGTCCGCGTCGTTGTCGTAGTAGATCTCAGCCACTGTGTGGGTTCTCCTTCGTGATGTGGTTCGTGCGTTAGTTCTTTCGCCGCCCGGAGGGCGGGTCTAGTTCTTGAAGACGCGTTCGGTGATGGACTTGCCGCCGCGGCCGATCGCGAGGAGGCCGGACTGGGCCATCTCCTTGATCCCGTACGGCTCCAGCACCTTGAGCAGCGCCTGGGTCTTGCCGCTGTCGCCGGTGACCTCGATGACGAGGGCGTCGGTGGCCACGTCGACGACGCGGGCGCGGAAGAGGTTGACCGCCTCCAGCACCTGGGAGCGGGTCGAGTTGTCGACCCGCACCTTGATCAGCAGGTGCTCGCGCTGGACCGACTGCGCCGGGTCCAGCTCCACGATCTTGATGACGTTGATCAGCTTGTTGAGCTGCTTGGTGACCTGCTCCAAAGGCAGCTCCTCGACGTCCACCACCACGGTGATGCGCGAGAGGCCGTCGACCTCGCTCGTGCCCACCGCCAGCGAGTGGATGTTGAAGCCGCGCCGCGCGAAGAGGCCGGCGACCCGGGTCAGCAGACCGGGCTTGTCCTCGACGAGGAGGCTCAGAACGTGTGTGCTCATGGGGGTCACTCCTCTCCGAAGGACGGGCTGTGGTCGCGTGCGTACTGCACGTAGCTGTTGCTGACGCCCTGCGGCACCATCGGCCACACCATCGCATCGGCGCTGACGACGAAGTCGATGACGACCGGGCGGTCGTTCGTCTCCAGCGCCAGTTTGATGGCGGCGTCCACCTCCTCCTCCTTCGTGACGCGGATGCCGAGCGCGCCGTACGCCTCGGCGAGCTTCACGAAGTCGGGCACGCGCACGGTGTCGTGGCCGGTGTTGAGGTCGGTGTTCGAGTAGCGGCCGTCGTAGAACAGCGTCTGCCACTGGCGCACCATCCCGAGCGACGAGTTGTTGATGATCGCCACCTTGATCGGGATGTTGTTGATCGTGCAGGTGGCCAGCTCCTGGTTGGTCATCTGGAAGCAGCCGTCGCCGTCGATCGCCCACACGACGCGGTCGGGCTGAGCGACTTTGGCGCCCATCGCGGCCGGCACAGAGTAGCCCATCGTGCCCGCTCCGCCGGAGTTGAGCCACGAGTTGGGACGCTCGTACTTGATGAACTGCGCCGCCCACATCTGGTGCTGGCCGACGCCGGCGGTGTAGATGCCCTCCGGCCCGGTGAGCTCGCCGATCCGCTGGATGACGTGCTGCGGGGCGAGCAGGCCGTCGCTGGTGGGCGTGTAGCCCAGCGGGAACTCCTCGCGGAGTCCGTTGAGGTACGTCCACCACTCGACCAGGTCGGGCGCGCCCGCGCGGGTGGCGTCCTGGTAGGCCGCGGTCAGATCGACGATGACGTCCTTGGCATCGCCGACGATGGGGACGTCGGCGACTCGGATCTTGGAGATCTCGGCGGGGTCGACGTCGACGTGCACGATCTTCGCATCGGGCGCGAACAGCGAGGTGTTTCCGGTGACCCGGTCGTCGAAGCGCGCTCCGAGCGACACGATCAGGTCGGACTCCTGCAGGGCGAGCACCGCGGGAACCGTGCCGTGCATGCCGGGCATGCCGAGGTGCTGCGTGTGGGTGTCGGGGAACGCCCCGCGTGCCATCAGAGTGGTCACCACGGGGATGCCGGTCGCTTCGGCGAGCTCCAGGAGCTCCTGCGAGGCACGCGAGCGGATGACGCCGCCGCCGACGTACAGCACCGGCTTCTTCGACTCGACCATGAGCTGGGCCGCGGCGACGATCTGCTTGCCGTGCGCCTTGGTGATCGGCCGGTAGCCGGGGAGGTCGATCTTGGGCGGCCAGACGAACGGCACGGCGTTCTGCTGCGCGTCCTTGGTGATGTCCACCAGCACCGGGCCCGGTCGTCCCGTGCCGGCGATGTGGTAGGCCGCGGCGATGGTGGCCGGGATGTCCTCGGCCTTCTTCACCAGGAACGAGTGCTTGGTGATCGGCATCGTGATGCCGACGATGTCGGCCTCCTGGAACGCGTCCGTGCCCATCAGCGTGGAGAACACCTGGCCGGTGATGAACACGACAGGCACGGAGTCCATGTGCGCGTCCATGATCGCGGTGACGAGGTTGGTCGCGCCGGGACCGGAGGTCGCCATCGCGACGCCGACCTTGTTGGACGCCGAGGCGTAGCCTTCGGCCGCGTGACCGCCGCCCTGCTCGTGACGGACCAGGATGTGACGGATCACGGAGGAGTCCATGATCGCGTCGTAGATGGGGAGGATCGCACCGCCCGGCAGCCCGAAGACGTCGGTGACGCCGAGGAGCTCGAGGGTGCGGACGACCGACTGGGAGCCGGTCAGGATTTCGGGCGACGCCTTTCCGGGCGCCGCGGGGGGCAACACTGAACTGGGGGTTGCATCCGGCGTCATGCCTTATCGATCCCTTACGTGCGAAGCGGTTGATGAATCCGAGTGGGGCGAAGGCTACCCCGTGACCGCGCCCTCCGCAGCGGAGTGCACGAGCTTGGAGTACTTCGCGAGTACGCCACGGGTATAGCGCGGAGGAAGAGGCGCCCAGCCGTCACGGCGGGCGGTCAGCTCTGACTCGTCGACAAGTAGGTCGAGGGAGCGAGCCGCGATATCGACCCGTATCAGATCACCATCGCGCACGAAGGCGATGGGACCTGCGTCCACCGCTTCGGGTGCTATGTGGCCGATGCACAGGCCGGTTGTGCCGCCTGAGAATCGTCCGTCCGTCAATAGTAGTACATCCTTGCCGAGGCCGGCGCCCTTGATGGCGGCAGTGATCGCGAGCATCTCGCGCATGCCTGGGCCGCCCTTCGGGCCCTCGTAGCGGATGATGACGACGTCCCCTGCGCTGATGCGCCCTTCGGTCAGCGCGTCCATCGCCGCCCGCTCGCGCTCGAAGACCCGGGCAGGCCCCTCGAACACGTCGGCGTCGAAGCCGGCCGTCTTGACGACCGCGCCCTCCGGGGCGAGCGAGCCCTTGAGGATGGTGAGTCCGCCGGTCGGGTGGATCGGGTTGTCCAGCGAGCGCATGACGTTGCCGTCCGGCGCGGGCGGGTCGATCTCGGCCAGGTTCTCCGCGACGGTCTTGCCCGTGACGGTGAGGCAGTCGCCGTGCAGCAGACCCGCGTCGAGCAGGGCCTTCATGACGACGGGGACGCCGCCGTGCCGGTCGACGTCGTTCATGACGTACTTGCCGAACGGCTTGAGGTCGCCGATGTGCGGCACCTTGTCGCCGATCCGGTTGAAGTCGTCGATCGTGAGCTCGACTTCGGCCTCGTTCGCGATGGCCAGCAGGTGGAGGACGACGTTGGTCGAGCCGCCGAACGCCATGGCGACGGCGATCGCGTTCTCGAACGCCTTCTTGGTGAGGATGTCGCGCGCGGTGATCCCCTGCTTGAGCAGGTTGACGACGGCCTCCCCGAGCGGTGGGCGAAGTAGTCGCGGCGGCGGTCCGCCGAGGGCGGAGCGGCCGAGCCGGGGAGGCTCATGCCGAGCGCCTCGGCGACGCTGGCCATCGTGTTCGCGGTGTACATGCCGCCGCAGGCGCCCTCGCCCGGGGCGATGGCGCACTCGATGCGCTTGAGGTCCTCCTCGCTCATCTTGCCGGCCTTGCATGCGCCGACCGCCTCGAACGAGTCGATGATCGTCACGTCCTTCTCGGTGCCGTCGCTGAGCTTGACCCAGCCCGGCGCGATGGAGCCCGCGTAGAGGAAGACCGCGGAGAGGTCGAGCCGCGCGGCCGCCATGAGCATGCCGGGCAGCGACTTGTCGCAGCCGGCCAGCAGCACGGTGCCGTCGAGGCGCTCCGCCATCATGACGGTCTCGACCGAGTCGGCGATGACCTCACGGGAGACCAGCGAGAAGTGCATGCCCTCGTGGCCCATCGAGATGCCGTCGGAGACGGAGATGGTGCCGAACTGGAGCGGGTAGCCTCCGCCGGAGTGCACGCCCTCCTTCGCGCCCTGCGCGAGCCGGTCGAGGGAGAGGTTGCAGGGCGTGATCTCGTTCCACGAGCTGGCGATGCCGATCTGCGGCTTCTCCCAGTCCGCGTCGCCCATGCCGACGGCCCGCAGCATCCCGCGGCTGGTGGTGGCTTCGATTCCGTCCGTGACGACGCGCGAACGCGGCTTCCAATCGATCTCTGGCATGTGACAACTCTAGGACCGTTTGGATGCCGGGTCGGCCATGCGTCGGGGGCTGTGGACAACCCAGTCTCTTCAGGCGCCAGTACTGACATTGCCATATCGCATTGGTGTTCCTATATGGTGTTCCTCATCGTGAGCAAGGGAGGCGACGTGGGAGGAACCGTCGGTGCCGACACCGAGCACCTGCGCACGAGCGCGCAGACATTGGCCGAGGCGATCCAGGGGCGCCACTGGCCGGACGTCGACCCCGACGGGGTCGGCTCACCGCGTTCGATGGACGCACTGGAGCGTTTCGACGGCTATTGGCATCCCGGGCGTATGGCGTTGACGGGCAGCGTCGAAGCCCTCCAGCACGTCCTCCGCTCCACCGCGGACGCGTACGACAGGCGTGACCACGATGATGCGAAGACGTTCGGCGGTGCGGCTCGTGCGTTCTAGCTCGTGGGACTGGTCACCCGTCGGGTTCGACTCCGACCCGACCCCCGGCTCGGTGGAGACGGTGGACACACTGGCCGCCGAGCTGAGGAGGACGGCGGAATGGCTGTGGCACCGGTCGAACGTGCTGGACAGTGTGCACGCGACGATCGCGGCTCCCTATTGGTCCGGCGTCGCGGCCGAGGTCTTTGCAGAACGGCTCCGCAGCGTCGTCGACGGGGCCCGAGTCGCCTCAGGGCGCCACAACGAAGGCTCAGATGCCGCGCGTCGGTGGTCGACCGCGATGGCCGAGACGCAGACCGCGACCGACCGGGCGCTGCAGGACGCCGAGCTCGCGCAGGCCGACCTCCTGCTGGCGGAGGCCTCGCTCGGGCTGCGGACCGGCGTCGGCTTCGCAGGGACCGGCAGCCTGGACCCGGCGGCGGAGACCGAACTGCTCCATGCCCGGTTCCGCCTCCAAGACGCGCAGCAGTGTCTGGACGACGCCCGGAGGAAAGCGCAGATCGCCAAGGACGACTACGACACCGCCGAGGACGCGTTCGTCCGACAGCTCGACGCCACCCTGCACGGCGCCCTCCCCCATGCCTCCCTCCCGGAACTCGGAAACTTCGTCACGCTCTTCGGGACGATCACCGGGGTCGAATCCGCCGCCGCCCGCGGATCGGGGCTGCTGGACCTGCTCACCGCGCTGACCCCCGAGCAGGTCGAAAAGCTGCTCGCGGAGGATCCCCGCCTGGCGCAACGATTCTGGGACGACCCGCCTCCGCCGGAACGGGTGGCCTCCTGGTGGAAGGGGCTCTCTTCGGAGGTCAGGGAGGCCTGGTGCCAGTTCGCGCCGACGATCATCGGCAACCTTCCCGGGCTCGACGCGGAGACGCGCATCCACGCGAACTCGATCCAATTGCGCCGGGACCTCTACGACCCGGAGATCGACCCGGACTCACCACAAGGAATCGCGCTGCGGGACATTCTCACGGCACTCAACGTGCACAAGTTCTCCGGCCCCTGGCTGGACTACGAGAAGCTCGCGCGAGGCTTCGACCCGCCGCGCGGGCTGCTGTCCTACAATCTGCGCCACGACCCACCGTTGGCAGCGGTCGCCATCGGGGAGACCGAGGCGGAGAAATCCGGAAAGGTCACCTGGACGGTACCCGGTATGAACACCGGGATGGGCGAACCCGGGCCGGAGGCGACCGGCTGTCCCACGAACTGGACGGGCAATGGGCGGCCGACTTCATCCTCGCTGGCAACCCCCACCCATACACCTCCGTCGTCGGCCACTCCTACGGCACCACCGTCGCCGCCAACGCCGTCACCACCCTGAACCATTACGTGCAATCCGTGGTGTTTCTGGCATCCGCCGGAGTCGAGCAGAACATCGCCAGTGTGGACGCCCTGCACGTTGACGGCGGCGAGCAACACGTATACGCAAGCCAGTCGTCCCACGACGATGTCGCCGACGCGGGACGTGGGCTCTCCGGGCGAAAAGACCCCCGCGACAACTCGTTCAGGGCACGTCGGTTCTCCTCCGAAGGCGACCCCGAACACAACCTCCAGACAACCGACGGGCACGACCCCATCGGATACGGTACCGACAACGGGTCATTGTTCAATCCCCACGCCACCAAAGGACACGGCTACCTCGACAGAGACACCGAAGCGCTCCGCAACACCGCCGCAGCCAGTCTCGGACTCGATAGAAGAATCAACGGCGGCACCAGCATCCCCGGAACCGGCAAGAAACAATGAAACACCACGTCTTCACAGGGGTGATCGTGTCGTCGCTGACAGTGGCGACTCTGACCGGCTGCTCACTAGGAGGAATCATGACCAACCGCAACGACGACGTCCTCTCCCCACCCAACGGACTCTCCACCAAATCCCACACCGAACTCCTGGGCGAAACTATCCAGCAAACCAACGACCTGGTCCAACTCCTCGGGGGCGAATGGCTCGACTCCGCGTCACCGCCAAGCGCCTTCGACCCCACCGACCGAACTGGATGGCGATATCTGGTCCCCTGCGACATGAATGGCACCGCCGAGCAATACGACATCTTCATATCCCAGGTGAGACCGCTTGAAAACCCAAGCGCGGCGATCAACCAGGTCCGCTCGTACTGGGACAGCCTCGGCTACAGGATCGGCCAAATCGGCCCGAATGACGCCGACGACGAGCAGTTCACCGAAATCAGCGTGGCGCTGGAACACAAGGCCAGCCTTCAGTTCAGCGCAAGCACCACAGGAATGACCATCTGGATCAGCAGCGAGTGCGCAGCGATCGAAGAATGAGCCAGGACCCGTCGAAGCCGCCGATCGCGTCTGAGATGACGCCTGTGCAACCCGCGCGAAAGGGCACCGCGCCCCGGAAGTCGCACGCCCCTCGCGGGGTTCCTGTTGTGGGTCGGCGCTGTTCTCGTGTTCGGCGCCGCGATGATCATCGGGAATGTCATCGACGCCTCACATAAGCCAGTTTCGTTCTCTATGTATATTGGCGCGGTGCTCATGCTGCCCGTCGCAGCCAGCGTCCTGTACCTCCCGATGCTGATCGCGAGCGGTGCGATCTCCGTTCGAGCACTGTGGGTCGAAAGTCGGCGCGGGCTTGCCGCACTCTCAGTTGTCCTCGACATCATGAGCTGCGTTCCAGCAGGCTGGAGCTTCTTCCTGTTCGCAAGCACAAGATTCTTTGGGCTGTTCTAACGCCCCGACGCGATCCGGGTGCTGCCCGGTTCAGCCCTCCGCTGACTGAGCCGCGTCCCCGCGCGCATCCGCCAGCAACCCCAGCAGGGTCGCCACGGCCCGCTCGTCCGCGACGCGGAACTGCGCAGCCGTCTCGCCTTGGCCGACCTTGATCCCCAGGTCGCCCTCCTCCGGCCGCAGCACCGCGAAGGCGTCTTCGTCGGTGACGTCGTCGCCGGCGAAGAGGACCGCAGTCGCCTTCGTGTACTCGCGGAGGCGCTCGATGCCGTCGCCCTTGTTGGCTCCGCGGACCGAGAACTCGATGATGTCCTTGCCGTCGCGGATGGTGAGGGAGTCGCTGACCGACGCGGCGGCCTCATAGGCGCGCGCCACCACGGCCTGGCCCTCGGCGCCCTCCAGCAGGCGGTAGTGGACGCCGAAGCCGACCGGCTTGACCTCCAGGCGGGTGCCGGGCACGCTGTCGACCAGCGCGCCGAGCGTCTCGCCCAGCTTCTGGAGCGTCGCGCGCTCCTCGGGGCTCAGGTCCAGCGAGACGCCGTCACGGCCGAAGCGGATCTCCACGCCGTGAGAGCCGATCAGCAGGGCGTCCTCGTCGGCCTCGGTGACGATCTCCAGGCTGGAGAGCGGACGACCCGAGACGTACGCGACCCAGGTGTCCGGGAGCGCCTCCAGGCGGTCCAGGGCGGCTTTCGCTGCCGGAAGCATCCGGGCGGCCTTCGGTTTGTCGACGAAGGGCGCGAGCGTGCCGTCGAAGTCCAGTGCGAGCAGCAGTCGATCGGCGCCCGCCAGCCGCGCGACAGCCGTCGCGAGGGCGATGGCGGCCGGCTGCGGATCGGTGGCGGCGTTCGGGAGGGAGGTGTCTGTCATGCGGCTCTCGGTTGCGTGAACGGGGTCAGCGCCGGTTGACCGGCGGGTTCTGCAGGGGGTGATCGCCGTGTGCGCTCCGGGTGAGCGCCTCCAGGAAGCTGGCGGACCAGCGGGCGACGTCGTTCGTGAGCACTTTCTTGCGCAGGGCGCGCATGCGGCGCATCCGGTCACGCTTCGGCATCGCGATCGCCTGGAGGATGGCGTCCTTCAGGCCCTCGATGTCGTGCGGGTTGATCAGCAGCGCCTGGCGAAGCTCGTCGGAGGCGCCGGCGAACTCGCTGAGCACCAGCACGCCGTCCTCGTCCACCCGGGTGGCCACGTACTCCTTGGCCACCAGGTTCATGCCGTCGCGCAGGGCGGTGACGAGCATGACGTCGGCCGCGAGATACAGCGCGACCATCTCCTCCTTGGGGTAGCCGTGGTGGAGGTAAGCGATGGCCGTGTGGCCGAGGGTGGCGTAGTCGCCGTTGATCCGTCCGACGGTGAGCTCGATCTCGTCGCGCAACTGACGGTAGGTCTCCACGCGCTCGCGGCTCGGGCTCGCCACCTGCACGAGCGTGACGTCCTCCACGCTGACCCCGCCTTCGTGCAGCAGCTCGCCGAAGGCCTTCAGCCGGTGCCCGATTCCCTTGGTGTAGTCAAGACGGTCGACACCCAGCATGATCGTCTCGGGGTTGCCGAGCTCCTCGCGGATCTCCTTGGCGCGCTCCCGGATGGACGGGCGGCGGGCGAGCTCCTGGTACGCCTCGGCGTCGATCGAGATCGGGAAGGCCCGGGCCAGCACGGTGCGCACGAGGCCGCCGTGGCGGTTCGTCGTCACGTGGCGGTGCGAACCGGACTCGGGGTCGTCGGTGTCGATCGGCACCTCGATGATCGGGCCGCGGGTCTCGTAGCCCTTCAGCCGGCGGACGGCGCGTGAGAAGTTGCCCGCGTCGGCCACCCGCTGGAAGCCGATGACGTCGGCGCCGAGGAGTCCGTCGATGATCTGCCGGCGCCACGGGAGCTGCGAGTAGATGCCGTAGGGCGGGAACGGGATGTGGTTGAAGAAGCCGATGACCAGGTCCGGCCGCACCTCCCGCAGCATCGCCGGGACGAGCTGGAGCTGGTAGTCGTGCACCCACACGACGGCGCCGTGGGCCGCGACGCGCGCGGCCGCGTCGGCGAACCGCCGGTTGACGCGCACGTAGCTGTCCCACCACTCCCGGTGGTAGCTCGGCTGGGCGATGACGTCGTGGTACAGCGGCCAGAGCGTGTCGTTCGAGAAGCCCTCGTAGTACTCCTGAAGCTCCTGCTCGCTGAGCGCGACCGGCAGGATGCTGATGCCGTCGGCCTCGAACGGCTCGATCTCCTCGTCCGCGACACCGGCCCAGCCGACCCAGACGCCGTCCTCCGCCCGCATGACGGGCTGCAGCGCCGTGACCAGCCCGCCTGGAGAGGGCCGCCAGGACGCCTGCCCGGCCTCGTCGACCACGCGGTCGACGGGTAGTCGGTTGGACACGATCACCAGGTCGTACGTATCGGTTGCTACGGCTTCGGACGTCTGGCTGATGGTGGGTCAACTCCCCCAGTTGATGCGATGGTCTGCCTGCCACAGTACCAGCGCCCGCGCCGACGGGTACCGGCGCGCGTTCCCCCTCAGGACACTGCTCGTTCAGGCGCCGTGGTTAGAGTGACGGTCGTGATGCGCATCGGCATGGGCACGACCTGCGTCTACCCGCTGGGGGTCGAGACGGCCTTCCGCACGGCCGCCGAACTGGGCTACGACGGCGTCGAGGTCATGGTCACCCGCGACGACCGGACGCAGTCGGCCGAGCCCCTGCGGAGGCTCGCCGAACGCTACGGCACGCGCATCCTGAGCGTGCACGCGCCCGTCCTGCTGCTGACGCACTTCGTCTGGGGACGCGACCCCGGAGTGAAGCTGGAACGGTCGGCCGAGCTCGCCGCGGAGCTGGGCGCCGACACGGTCGTCGTCCACCCGCCGTTCCGCTGGCAGTCCGGTTACGCGGAGGACTTCCTGGGTCTCGTCCGATCGACCGCCGAGCGCACCGCCGTGACCGTCGCGGTCGAGAACATGTTCCCGTGGAAGGTCGCCGGCCGGTCGATGGCCGGGTACGTCCCGCACTGGAACCCGGTCGGGATGGACTGCGACGCCGTCACCCTCGACTTCTCGCATGCCGCGCTGAGCGGAGTGGACGGGCTCGACCTCGCGAACCAGCTCGGCGGCAGGCTGCGGCATGTGCACCTGTGCGACGGCTCCGGCCCGCTGGATGACTCGCGGGTCTTCGACGAGCACCTCGTCCCGGGACGGGGCAGCCAGCCGGTCGCCGAGGTGCTGCGCTCGCTGGCGGCCTCCGGCTGGGACGGCTCGATCGTCGCGGAGGTGAACACCCGGAAGGCGCGCGACGCCGGCGAGCGGGCGGCGATGCTCCGCGAGACGCTCGAGTTCGCGCGCGCCGCCATCGACGGCAGCAGCACCGACGGACGCGCCCGCATCACCTCCCAGGCCGCGGAGGACGACCCGGTTACTTCGCTCGACCCAGCAGCCGCACCAGCGCGTTCGCGTACTGCGCGTAGCCCGCTGCGGTCGGGTGGAAGGCGTCGGTCCCGCTGAGGTTCAGCCACGGCTTCTTCGAGCCGATCCCGTGCCCGGCGAAGTCGACGCCGACGTAGGTCATCGGCACGCCGTGCGCCCGCTGCGTGGCCACGACGTCCGAGATCGTCTGGTTGAGGCCGAGGGTCGCCGCGTTGATCGCGGTGTCGGTGCCGAACGTCGGCGACTTCGGGTCGTAGTTGTCGAACACCACCGCGTAGCCGGTGACGACGATGCGGGCGTTCGGCGCCGCGAGGTGGATGGCCGCGTAGACCGCCGACAGCCGCTCCGGGAGGACGTTGAGCAGCGACAGCGCCGAGGACACGCCGTTGCGGCAGGCGACCGCCTTGCCCGACGAGCACTCGGCCGCGATCGCGGCGACGCCGAGGTCGTTGCCGCCGATGCTCACCGTCACCAGGTCCGTGCGGTCGTCCAGGGCGATGAGCTGGTGCTTGAGGAGGTCGGAGGTGGTCGCTCCCGCGCACGCCGCGTCGACGACGAGGTCGACCCCGGAGTCGCGCGTGAACACGCTCGGGTAGCTGAACGGGCTGGAGCGGCACTTGCCGGTCTCGTCGCCCCCGCCCATCCCGGCGGCGAACGAGTCGCCGATCGCGACGTAGCGCGTCTGTGCCGTGAGCGGCTGCTTCGGGAACGGGTCGTGGGTCGATTTCGGCGACGGCGTCGCGCTGGCGGCCGCGCCCGGCGTCGCCTCCGGGTTCGCCGGAGCGGCGCACGCGGCCACGACCAGCAGCACGGCCGCGCAGAGCGCGGTCGCGAGGGCCGGACGGAGCAGTCGACGTCGCATCGAGCACACGTTACCCGCTGCTGCTCGGCGTTCGATCAGACCCCGGAGATCAGACCCGTTCCGTGAGGGCCAGCAGGATCGCGGGGACCGACTCGGAGAGCCGTTCGGCGAACTTCCGCTCGTCTCCGGAGAGCAGCGCCCTGGCCTCCCCGTTCGCGCAGAGCTCGGCGATGACGCGCACCGCCTCCCCGGGTCGATCGTGAACCGGCGTCGGGCGCTGGCGAGCGCGGCGACGACCGTCTCGGTGAGCTCCTGGAAGAAGCTGTCCTGGTAGTGCAGGAAGTCCGCCGAGATGGCCGGGTCGCGCAGGGCGAGCAGCAGGAACTCCGACTGGACGAGCCACCAGCGCCGGTCGTCGGACTGCAGTTCCAGGATGCGGGTGATTGTGCGGAGGACATCCGCGTCGTCGAGCTCGGCTCCTCCGGACCCGACCAGCGGCCGGAGGAACTGCTCGACGCCGGCGTCGAGCTGCGCCAGGCGCAGGGTCTTCTCGCGCTCCATGAGTGCGAAGAAGAGCTCCTCCTTGCTGGAGAAGTTGGAGTAGAACGCGCCCCGGGTGAAGCCCGCCGCTTCGGCGATCGTCTCCACGCTCGCGGCCTTGACGCCCTGCTCGGCGAAGACGTCGAAGGCGGCGTCGAGGAGGCGCGTGCGGGTGCGCTGCCGGCGTGCGGACTCGAGAGGCGCGTCATCTCTGAGAGCCGTGCTGTTCAAGCTGAAACCTTCCTGTGCCGAGTTCCCGATACACGAGTGTATCCGATACAGTCGAGCATCGGATACGACGGTGTATCGAAACCCTTTCGACGGTCGGGCCTCACCCGCGCCGTCGTTCCCTTTCACTGCTGGAGAACGCGTGTCCTCGCTCCTGTATTCGATCGGCCGCTGGGCCTTCCGCGCCCGCAAGCTGGTCCTCTCTCTGTGGCTGCTGCTGCTCGTCCTCCTGGCCGGCGGCGCGGTCGCCTTCAACCAGGGCACGGACAACACCTTCAGCATCCCCGGCACGGAGTCGCAGGACGCGCTCGACACGCTGAGCAGGACCTTCCCGCAGGTCAGCGGGACCAGCGCGCAGATCGTCGTCGTGGCCCCGAAGGGCGAGACGGTCGACCAGGCCGCCATCCAGGGTCCGGTGGAGAGCACCGTCGCCGGCCTCGCGAAGACCGCCGGCGTCGCCGGCACGACCTCCCCGTACAGCACGACGGTCAAGAACCTCATCTCGGACGACCGCACGGCGGCGATCATCACCGTGCAGCTCCACGGCCAGCAGACGACCGTCCCGGCGGAGACCAAGACCGCGATCAAAGACGCCGGCGCCGCACTGCGGAAGGAGCTGCCGTCCGGCTCGCAGACGGCGGTCGGCGGGCAGCTCTTCTCGCAGAACCTGCCGACCATCTCGCCCACGGAGGGCGTCGGGCTGCTGATCGCGATCGTCGTGCTCATCATCACGTTCGGCTCGATCCTCGCGGCGGGGATGCCGCTCGCCACCGCCCTGCTGGGCGTGGGGCTCTCGATGGCCCTGATCTTCCTCGCGACACTGTTCGGGCCGATCTCCTCGACCACTCCCCTGCTGGCGCTGATGCTCGGGCTCGCGGTCGGGATCGACTACTCGCTGTTCATCATCTCGCGGCATCAGAGCCAGTTGAAGGCGGGCGTCGATCCGGAGGAGTCCGCCGCGCGCGCGGTGGCGACCGCCGGCTCCGCCGTGCTGTTCGCGGGCATCACGGTGATCATCGCGCTGGCGGGGCTCGCCGTCGCGGGCATCCCCTTCCTGACCACGATGGGATTGGCGGCATCGGTCGCCGTCGGCATCGCGGTGCTCGTCGCGCTCAGCCTGACGCCGGCGTTCCTCGGGTTCGCCGGGGCGCGGATCACGCCGGGACACCGGGCGGCGAAACGTGCCGCGCGCGCGGCGGAACGCGCAGCGGCGGCCGAGCCGGCCGCCATGGACGCCGCTGCGCCGGTTCCCGAGCCGGCGACGCGCGCCAACCCGTCCCTCGCCCACGCCGCCACGGCGGACATCCCGAAGGGCCCCTTCCGCACCTGGGTGCGCGCCGTCACGCGCTTCCCGATCGTGACCGTCGTCGCTGTCGTCGTCGCTCTCGGCATCGCGGCCGTGCCCGCCCTCCAGCTCCGCCTCGCGCTCCCGGACGCCGGGTCGCACGCCAAGGACGACCCGGCCCGCATCGCCTACGACCTGGTGTCCGAGCACTTCGGCCCCGGCTACAACGGCCCCCTGATCGTCACCGGCTCGATCATCTCCAGCCACGACCCGCTCGGGCTGATGAAGAAGCTCGGCGCGGAGATCGCCGACCTCCCAGGCGTCGCGGCCGTCCCGCTCTCCACTCCGAACCAGAACGCGGACACCGGCATCGTCCAGGTCATCCCGACCACGGCGCCTGACGACGCCCGCACCGCCCAGTTCGTCGCCGAGCTGCGCGCCAAGCACCAGCACTTCCTCGACGAGTACGGCGTCGACCTCAAGGTGACCGGCACGACGGCGGCCCAGATCGACGTCTCCACCCGGCTCGGTGGGGCGCTGCTGCCGTTCGGCATCCTCGTCGTCGGGCTCTCCCTCGTGCTGCTGACCATGGTCTTCCGTTCGATCGCCGTGCCGATCAAGGCCGCGCTCGGCTACCTGCTGTCGGTCGGCGTCGCGTTCGGAGCGGTCACCGCGGTGTTCGAGTGGGGCTGGTTCGGGGATGCCGTGCACCTCGACAAGACGGGGCCGGTGATCAGCTTCATGCCGATCATCCTGATGGGCGTGCTGTTCGGGCTCGCGATGGACTACGAGGTCTTCCTGGTCAGCCGCATCCGCGAGGACTACGTGCACGGCGGCGACGCGCGCCGGGCGATCCAGAGCGGTTTCGTCGGCTCGGCCAAGGTCGTCACCGCGGCCGCCATCATCATGATCTCGGTGTTCGCAGCGTTCGTGCCCGAGGGCGACGCCTCCATCAAACCGATCGCGCTCGGCCTCGCCGTCGGCGTCTTCGTGGACGCGTTCATCGTGCGGATGACGCTGGTGCCCGCGGTGCTGCAGCTCCTCGGCGACCGGGCCTGGTGGATGCCGCGCTGGCTCGACCGCGTGCTCCCCTCGTTCGACGTGGAGGGCGACGGCCTGCAGAAGGAACTGGAGTTGGCCGACTGGCCTGAGCCGGGCTCCCGGTACGTCGCCGCAGCGGACGGCCTGTCGGTCAGCGCGCGGCGCACGCCGATCCTCCGCGACGTGAGCTTCCGGCTCGCCGATGGAGAGACCCTGGTCGTGCACGGCCCGGACCGCACGGCTGCCCTCGCGCTGCTGATGGCCGTCACCGGCCGCACGCGCGTCGACGGCGGAACGGTCAAGGTCGCCGGTTTCGTCCTCCCCACGCGCGGATCGGCCGTGCGCTCGCGGACCTCCGTGGTCCGGCTCGACCGCGCCGAGACCCCGGTGGAGGACGTGCGCCGCGCGCTCGCCAGCTCGCCCGTCATCCTCTGTCTGGATGCCGCCGACAGCGTGACCGACCCCGTCGAGCGGCGGCGCGTGCGCGTCGAGCTGAGCCGCGCGTTCGCCGACGCCTCGGCGGCCGGTCGACCGTTCGCACTGGCGGTGAGCTGCGTGGACCCGTCCGGGCTGGACGACCTGCTCCCCGACACCGCCGAGCCCACCACGGTGCAGCTCGTCGTCGACTCCGACGGCGCCGCACACGGCACCGCCTCCCCATCCTTTCCGAGCGCGCCCGAGCTCGCCGAGGCCGCCGACCGCCACCCTGCCGCCCACCTCGAGAAGGCGAACGCCCGATGACCACCCCACCGCCCTCCGCTTCCCCGAATCTGGCGCTGCGCCGCCCGCGCTCGCTGTTCTCGCTGGAGCGGATGCGCTCCGACAAGCGGGTGACCTGGCTGACCGTCGTCGGCATCGTCCTCGTCCCGCTCGTCATCGGCGGCCTGCTGGTGTGGGCGCTCTGGAACCCGACCGACCGCCTCGGCGAGGTGAAGGCCGCCGTGGTCAACCTCGACCAGCCGGCCACCGTGAACGGCCAGATCGTGCCGCTCGGCCGGCAGATGGCGGCGGGACTGCTCGGTGCGAAGAACGAGAACTTCACGTGGGTGCTCACCGACCAGAAGGACGCGAACGCGGGCATCGCCGACGGCAGCTATGTGGCCGTGGTGACCATCCCGAAGAACTTCTCCCAGGCGGCGACCTCCACCGCCGGGACCTCCGGGGCCGCCACCCAGGCGACCATCGACGTGCGCACGAGTCACAAATCCAAGCTGGTGGACCCGGCGATCAGCCAGGCCGTCACCACGACCGCGACCGGCGTGCTCAACAAACAGCTCACGACGACGTATCTGGAGAACGTCTATGTCGGGTTCAACACGCTGCACGACCAGCTCGCCAAGGCGGCGTCGGGCGCGGGATCGCTCTCGAATGGGCTGACCCAGCTCGCGAGCGGGACGCACCAGCTCGCGGACGGGGCGACGCAGCTCTCCACGGGAGCTGACTCGCTCGCGAGCGGGCTCGGCCGGCTGTCGGGAGGCGCGTCCGGGCTGGCGGACGGGCTCGGGACGCTGTCGAACGGGATGACCCAGTACGCGGACGGCGTCTCGCACGGGGCCACCGCGGCGCAGCAGCTCCCGGCGGGGGCTGCGCAGCTCGCGACCGGCACGGCCGGGGTGCGCGACGGCATCGGCGCGACGGTGGCCGGATTGAAGAGACTCGAGGCGAACTGCACAGCGCTGCACCCGGGTGTCGGCGCCACTCCCGACCCGATCTGCGCCGGCATCCAGGCGACCATCGACGGGATCACGAACCCGGATCCCGCGCAGGGACTCCAGGCCGCCGCGACGCAGGTCGCCGCCGGAGCCCAGACCTTCGCCGGCAGCGTCGCACCGCTGCCGGGCCAGCTCGCCCAGTCGGCCTCGGCCGCGCAGCAGCTCGCGGCCGGCGCGTCCCAGTCGGCCTCCGGCGCGCAACAGCTCGCCTCCGGGGTGCAGCAGTCGGCGGACGGCGCCTCGCAGTACGCGGCCGGCGTGCAGCAGTACGCGGCGGGCGTTCCCGCTCTCGCGTCCGGCGCCGACCAGTCCGCGGCAGGCGCGGCCTCCCTCGCCTCCGGGCTGAACCAAGCCGTCGCTCAGCTCCCGAACTACGACGCGGGTCAGCGCACCAACCTGGCGTCGGTCGCCTCGCAGCCGGTCGGCCAGAAACAGTCCGGCACGACGGCGTTCGGGACCTCCAGCGTCCCGCTGTTCGCGTCGGTCGCGCTCTGGCTCGGGGCGTTCGCGTCGTTCCTGGTGCTCCAGGCGATCTCGCGGCGTGCGCTGCTGACGTCTCGCGCTGCCGGCCTCATCGCGTCCGACGGGCTCCTGCCCGGCGCCGCGATCGGCGTCGTCCAGGGCGTGCTCGTGGCCGCGATCATGCAGCCCGCCCTGCAGCTGAGCGTCGGCGCGTGGTTCGGTTTCGCGGGCGTGGCTGCGGCTGCGGCGGTCTGCTTAGCGGCGGTCAACCACGGGCTCGTCGCGCTGCTCGGCGGCCTCGGGCGCTTCCTGTCGATGCTCGTGGTCGTGGTCACGCTCGCCTCAGGGATCGTGTCGACCGCGCCCGGGTTCTTCGACAGCGTGACGGCGTGGCTGCCGACCTCGCCTGCGATCACGGCCCTGCAGGGTGTGGTGGACGGATCGACCGGCGTGTGGCGGGGCCTAGGCGGCCTCCTGATCTGGACCGCGATCGGCTTCGCGCTCGCCCTCGCGGCCGTAGCCCGCCGCCGCATCGTCAGCGCCGCGCAACTCCTCCCCGCCGAGTGACGCACAGGGGTCGCAACACGCCGCTACGCGCACGCGATAGCGGCGTGTTGCGACCCCTGTGCGGAGCGGGTCAGGCGCTGGCGGCCAGGGCGAGCGTCGCGAGGACGACGGTGACGGGGGCGACGATCAGGCCCAGCAGCATGTAGCGGCCCCAGCGGATCCGGACGTCGAACGAGGTGAGCCGCTGGTGCCACAGCAGCGTGGCCAGCGAGGCCCACGGGGTGATCAGCGGACCGGCGTTGACCCCGATCAGCAGGGCCGCCAGCCGCACCGGGCTGCCCGCGGCCGGCTCCAGCGCGAGGTAAGCGGGGAGGTTGTCGATCGCGTTGGCGCCGACCATCCCGGTCAGCGACAGCCGCAGCAGCGCGAGTGGTGACTCCCCGAGCCCGACACGCGCGCCAGCACGGTGCCGAGGCCGTTCGCGTGCAGCGCCTCGATGAACAGGAACAGACCCGACGCCAGCAGAACGAGCTGCCACGGCAGCAAACCGAAGCGCAGCACCGAACGCCGCCGCACCGCGAAGACCACGACCAGCACGACCGCCGCGCCCGAGGCCGGGATCCACACCGGGATGCCCGACACCAGCAGCGGCATCAGCGCGACCACCACGGCGGCGGCGATCCAGAACAGCACCGGGTCCTCGATCCCGTCCTCCGGCCCCGTCTCGTAGCGGACCAGCAGCCGCGTGCGCGAGATGACGAACACCACGACCAGCGGGATGACGATCGCCACGAGCGCAGGCGCCCACATCAGGGCGGCGAAGGCGAACGGCGTGGGGTCGCCCATCGCGTGCTGGGCGAGCAGGTTCGTGAGGTTGGAGACCGGGAGGAGCAGCGACCCGGTGTTCGCGATCCAGACGGTGGTCAGGGCGAACGGCAGCGGGTCGAGCCCCGAGTGCCGGGCCACCACGATCACGACCGGCGTGAGGAGCACCGCGGTGGTGTCGAGCGACAGGAAGATCGTGCTCAGCGTCGCGACGAGAGCCACGAGCAGCCAGAGCAGCCAGGCGCGCCCGCGACCCCAGCGCGCGGTCTGCTGGGCGACCACCGTGAACACGCCGGCCTCCGCGGCCAGCTCGGTCACGACCGTCACCGCGATCACGAAGAGCAGGATCGGCCAGACACGGTCCCAGAGGGCCACAGCGTCCGCGCCGGGCAGCAGCCCGGTGAGCACCGCGACCGCACCCAGGAGGAGCAGCACAGCGCCGACGATCGCCGTCCGCATCCCACTCCTCTCCCTGCGACATCGTCAACCCGGCGCACCCCTTCAACCCGGCGCCCTCGGAAGCGTACCCTGGCGGAACGAGCGAAAGGACGCGGATGCGCAAGTTCATCTTCAACGGAGCGATCATCAGCGCGGTCATCGGGCTGTGGACGACGATCCAGTCGACCAAGCAGGGGCCGCGGGACTGGCGGGTGCCGCTGATGTGGATCAGCGCCGCCCTGAGCGTCGTGATCGCGGTCGGGACGGTCCTGGAGGAGTCCCGCGAAGCCGACGGGCGCGAAATCCGGCGCTGACCGGACGATTTCCGCAGTTCGCACGGCGTGTCCGCGCGCTATGAGGTGAATACCCCCGAGACTGGTTCTCGACGGAGAACCTGGAAGGGGTATCGCGATGTTTGGTCGTAGGCGGCATGCCGCCGCCGAGGTGCAGGCGGCGCCCGTTCCTCAGCTCACGGATGCACAGATCCTCGAGGTGGTCCACATCAAGATCGCCGAGCTGATCGGCGAACGCGGTGAATGGACCGTGTCGCGCCGTTCGACCGACGACACCGACTCCATCTTCCACTCCGTCCTCGCGCAGTCTGTCTCGGTCGGCATCACCGCCGCCCTGGTGGAAGCACGCCGCCGCCTGGAGGCCGGGGAGACCACCGTCGTGGTCGCGTCCGAGCCGCAGCACCGCGCTCCCGCCGAGCCCGTCGCCATCGCAGCAGCCGCGTCGGTCGACGAGACGCAGGAGCACGAGGAGCAGGAGCACGAGGAGCCCGCCGCCTTCGGCTGGGAGCCCGCCCCGATCACTGTGTGGACCGACCTGCGCAAGCCCGTCACGGGCGAGTTCCCCGCGATCGCGGAGCGTCCGGCGGCCTGAAGCCCCGCTGGTCGCGCCCCGCTCAGCCGATCCTCTTCCACGACGCCGGCCCGTCCGAGCCGGCGCGGTAGGTCTGCAACGGCACCTCCTCCTTCTTCCACGCCGCGATCACCGGCGCGACGATCCGCCACATCTCCACCGCCGTGTCGCCGCGCACCGAGAGCGACGGGTCCCCGTCGAGGATGCCCTCCAGCACCTCGGCGTAGGCCAGAAGCAGCCCGGGCCCGAATTCCGCGCTGAGCGCCACGCGCTCGATCTCGTGCGGGTCGTCCGGGCCGTTGATGTTCAGCTCCAGGGACATGGCGTCCGGCGCCAGCATGATGCGCAGCATCGTCGGCTCACGGTGTCCCTTCAGCCCGCGCGGGATGTGCCGCGCCGGCTTGAAGGTGACCAGGATCTCGCGCCGGCGCGAGCCCAGCGCCTTGCCCGAACGCAGCGTGAACGGCACGCCGGCCCAGCGCCAGGTGTCGATCTGCACCGTCACCTCGGTGAGCGTCTCGGTGTCGTTCGCCGGGTCGACGCCCGGCTCGTTCGTGTAGGCCGGGAGCTTCTTCCCGCCGACGGTCCCCGCCGTGTAGCGGGCGCGGCGGCTCGCCTCGACCGGATCGTCCTTCCACACCCGGGTCGCCCGCAGCACCGCCGCTTTCGCGTCGCGCAGGTCGGTGGCGTCGAGCGCGCTGGGCGGCTCCATCGCGAACACCGCGAGCACCTGCAGCAGGTGACTCTGGATCATGTCCATCAGCGCCCCGGCGTGGTCGTAGTAGCGGGCGCGGTCCTCCAACCCGAGCGACTCGTCGTAGACGATGTCGACGCTCTGGATGTGGTCGCCGTTCCACACCGGCTCCAGGATGCTGTTGGCGAAGCGCAGGCCGATCAGATTCAGCACGGTGGAGTTGCCGAGGAAGTGGTCCACACGGTGGATCCGCTCCTCCGGCACCAGCGTCGCCAGCCGCTTGTTGAGCGCGATGGCGGAGCGCTTGTCCGTGCCGAAGGGCTTCTCCAGCGCGAGAGTCAGTCCGGCCGGAAGCGTCAGCTTGCCGAGCGCCTCGCACGCCTTCGCCGTGATCGCCGGCGGCAGGGCGAAGTACAGCGCGGGCGCTCCATCGCACGCGTCGAAGATCTTCCGCAGGTCGTCGGGCTTCGTCACATCCGCCGGCAGGTACACCGTGCTCGTGAGCACCTGCTCCACCGCTGGGCCGCCGGCCTTCACGGTCTTGAAGGACGCCTTCACGACGGACCGCCAATGCGCGTCCGACCAGTCCTCGGCCCCGGAGCCGACCAGGTGGAAACGCCGATCCGGGTGGTGGGTGAGCAATTGCCCGATCGCAGGGAGGAGGAGCCTGGACGACAGATCGCCACTCGCTCCGAGAATCACCAGAGTGCCCACGGACTGCGTCATGCGCTTCACAGTACGGCCATACTGGGGATATGTCGCTCCCCATCGAGGATTACGCCCTGATCAGTGATTGCTTCACCGGGGCCCTCGTCGGACGGGACGGCAGCATCGACTGGCTGTGCCTGCCGAGGTACGACTCGCAGTCCACGTTCGGCGCCCTCCTGGGCACCGAGGACCACGGCCGCTGGCTGCTCGCCCCGACCGACCCCGAAGCCACCAGCACGCGCCAGTACGAGCGGGACACCATGATCCTGGTCACCCGCTGGCGCACCGCCACCGGCGAGGTGGAGGTGGTGGACGCGATGCCGATGGGCGACCACCGGGCGGACCTGGTGCGGCGCGTACGCGGCGTCAGCGGGCACGTGGAGCTGCGCGAGGAACTGCGGATCCGCTTCGGCTACGCCAGCGCGATACCGTGGGTGCGCAAGGTCACCGGCGAGAAGCCGGCTGCGCTCGTCGCCGTCGCCGGCCCGGACGGGCTCGTGTTCCGCGGGTCGGCGCTGCATGCGTCGAACCACGCGCACGAGTCGACCTTCACCGTCCATGCCGGCCAGACCGTCGACCTGTCGATGACCTGGTTCCCGTCGCACCGCCCGGCGCCGCACGCACTCGACGTGGAGACCTCCCTGCAGACCACGCGGGAGTGGTGGACGAAATGGGCGGAGAGCTGCGACCACGAGGGCCCGTACCGCGAGGAGGTCGTGCGCTCGCTGCTCATCCTGCGCGCGCTGACCCACCTGGAGACCGGTGGCATCGTCGCGGCGGCCACCACCTCGCTGCCCGAGAACTTCGGCGGGGAGCGCAACTGGGACTACCGCTACGTGTGGCTGCGCGACGCGTCGCTGACCATCGGCGTGCTGCTCGCCCACGGCTACGACGACTCGGTCGACCACTGGCGGGACTGGCTGCTGCGCGCCATCGCGGGCGACCCCGGCGACGTCCAGATCATGTACGGCCTCGCCGGCGAACGCGATCTCGCCGAGCGGGAGCTCGACAGCCTCCCCGGCTACCAGGGCGCGCACCCGGTCCGGATCGGCAACGACGCCTCCACGCAGTTCCAGGCCGATGTGATCGGCGAGGTCATGCTCGCCCTCGACCACGGGCGCACGCAGGGCGTCCCCGAGACACGGTTCTCCTGGGCGCTGCAGCGCGCGCTGATGGGGTACCTGGAGCAGAACTGGCGCAAGCCCGATCACGGCATCTGGGAGATCCGCGGCGACGAGCGGATGTTCACCCACTCCCGGGTGCTGGTGTGGGCCGCGTTCGACTGCGCGGTCCGGGGCGTCGAGCAGTACGGCCTGGACGGCCCGGTGGAGCGGTGGCGGCACCTCCGCGACCAGATCCGCGCGGATGTGGAGGCCAACGGCTTCGATGAGCACCGGGGCGCGTACGTGCAGTACTTCGGCACCACGGAAGTGGACGCCTCGCTGCTGCTGCTCCCGCAGGTCGGCTATTGCGCCTACGACGACCCGCGGATGCTCGGCACGGTGAAGGCGATCGAGGAGGACCTGCTGCGCGACGGCCTCCCCTGCGCTACCGCACCGACAACGGCGTCGACGGCCTCCCACCCGGCGAGCACCCGTTCCTGGCCTGCGCGTTCTGGCTGACCGAGCAGTACGCCCGCTCGCACCGGCTGGACGACGCGGTGCGCCTGATGGACCGCCTCGTCTCACTCGCCAACGACGTCGGGATGCTCTCCGAGGAGTACGACGTCCAGGGCAGGTCGCAGGCGGGGAACACGCCGCAGGCGCTCACCCACCTGGCACTCGTTCGCGCCGCGGACGCCATCGCGGAGGTGCAGGCGGGGTGACGCCCGCGATGGCGGAGCCCGCCACCGAGGAGGAGGTCGACCTCGGCGAGCGGCTGGAGCTCGGCGCGCCGTGGGTGACGATCGTGTGGAACGACCCGGTGAACCTGATGTCGTACGTCACCTATGTATTCCAGAGCTACTTCGGCTTCTCCAAGGCGGAGGCCAGGCGGCTGATGCTGCTCGTGCACAACGAGGGCCGCGCGGTCGTCGCGACGGGCACGCGCGAGGAGATGGAGCGGCACGTGGAGGCCATGCACGGCTACGGGCTGTGGGCCACGCTGACGAAGGCGGACGCGTGAGGCCGTTCCGCGCCGACCGGCGCGGCGGCGGTGTGCGCGCGCGGTTCGAGGCGGACGAGGCCGCCATCCTGCGGGGGTTCGCCGCCGAGGCGGCGGACCGTGCCGAGCGCGCCGGTTCCGGGTCGCCGGACGGCGCCTCTGCAGACCCGGCCCTGGCCCGCCTGCTCCCGGACGCCTATCCCGACGACCCGGAGGCGTCGGCGGAGTTCCGCCGGTTCACCGCCGAGCGGCTGGCCGAGTCGAAGGCGCGGAACGCGCAGCTCGTCATCGCCTCGCTGAGCGGCCCTGCGGACGACGGCGCACCGGACGGAGCCGTCGACGTGCGGCTGGACGCCGACCAGGCCCAGGCCTGGCTGCGCGCGCTCACCGACATCCGTCTCGGGCTGGCCGCCGGCCTCGGCATCGAGGAGGACGGCGATGAGGGCGATGTGCACGACCTGGAGTCGGCGACGCGCCGGGCCGTCTACGACTGGCTCGCCGCCGTCCAAGAGTTCCTCGTGCTGGCCCTCGCCCGCGCCGAGCGGCACTGATCGGTCGCCGAGGGGCAGGTCAGACGGGGAAGCGGACGGCCGCCGCGGCGGCGCCTCCGCCGGGGACGTCGTCCGCCCGCAGCGCGTAGACCTTCGCCTTGGAGGCCAGCGAGCGGCGGATGATCTCGTCCACCACGCCGTAGTTGCCCGCCGTGTCGTCGTCCTGGTACGCGATCTTGCCGGTCTCGTCGTCCAGGGAGCCGGGCACCCGCCGGTCGATGTCGAACACCAGGGTCTCCACCGCGCCGTAGGTCGCGGCGCGGGCGATGTCGCTCAGGTCCACCAGAGCCGTGCCGCCGGCGATGCGGGTGGAGAAGTCCTCCTTGAGCGCGTCGATCTTGCCGGCGTACAGGCGGTCGAGCACGCCGCGCGCGGCCGTCGCCAGCTCCTCCTCGGTCTTGTCCTCCGGGTTGCCCGCGATCACGTCGTCCACCAGGCGCGGGTAGTCCGTCGCTCCGCGGAAGATGCCGATCAACGGCTCGGTCGCCGCCAGGATCAGCGGCTCGGTGGAGGTCGCCAGCAGCGGGTGCAGTGCGCGCTCGATGGCCTGGACGTACTCCAGCATCCGCACCTTCTGGCCTTCGGAGCCCTGGATGCGGCCCTCGGCGGCGCGCCCGCTGATGGAGGTCTTGCCGACCGCGGCGGCGACGTCCTTCGGCATCCCCTCGACGTCGATCAGCGCGGGCGGCTGCTCGGGGTCGACGCGGATCAAGCGGACGGAGTTCTGCGCGAGCGCGAGGATGAGCGCCGACTGCGGGAAGGTCACCGCGCGCAGCAGCGGCTTGATGTAGAAGCGGTCGGCGACCTCGCACGCGGAGGTCAGCCGATTGGGCAGACGGAAGGTCTGGGCGACCTCCCCGTCGAGGAACACGGCGAGGGAACGGGACTGGTAGCGCCAGAAGTCGCGGTCTTCGAGGATCCCTTCGCCCTCGGCCTGGACGGCGGCGATGCGGTGCCGGTCGACGCCCATGCCCTCCAACGATTTCACCGCGAGCACGAGGTGGTTCTTGAGCTCGATCCGCGCCTTGTCCGCCTCCGGCGGGGTGGTGCCGGTGGGCAGGTAGATGCTCACGCAGCCCGGTTCGCGCAGCGCCGCGATCCTCTCGATGTCAGCCTTGGTCGGAATGTCCTTGTACTCCACGTTTCCTCCTCGGTCGTGACCCGGCCGGACGTCGGCGGCCGGTCGCCCCAGTCTCGTCGCGGGCGCAGAGCGGCACAAGACCCCCGGGGGTGGACCGCCGGGTGAACCGGTTGACAGATCGGAAAAGCGCGGCTACCGTCCTTTAAACCGGTTTAGACATCAGTCGGACTCGGGTGGCACGGGTCCCCCGCCCCACGCCGGTCGAACACAGAGAAGGAACGCAATGAAGCGGAATCGACTCCTCGCCGCAGCGACGGGCGCAGCCCTCCTCGCCGCCGCGCTCGTACCGGCGATCGCCGCCCCGGCGGACGCCTCCCCCGCTCCCGCGGCTCCGGCCGTCCCCACGCTGACGAACCTCGCCCACCTGAATTTCCTCCTGGACGATGTGCCGTTGCTGTCCGGGGTCGCGGGTCACTCCACGTATCAGCAGAGCCAGGAGCCGACCGCGCGTGCCCCGTGGGTGTACGCGAACCGCAACGCCGACGGCAGCTTCACGCGCGTCGGCGGCGGCCCGATCACGGATGCCACCAAGGGCTGGTATGCACAGGGCTCCTTCGACGCCGACGACATCTCCCGCGCCGCGGTCGTCTACCTCCGGGACTGGAAGCAGAACGGCACCGCGGCAAGTCGCGCCTCGGCCTACGAGCTGCTGCGCGAGCTGACCTACCTGCAGGTCGACTCCGGCCCGAACGCCGGAAACGTGGTGCTCTGGCAGCAGCACGACGGCACGCTGAACCCGTCCGCGATCCCGGCCGACCAGCCGAACCCGAGCGACTCGGGCGAGTCGTACTGGCTGGCGCGCACGGTCTGGGCGCTCGGCGAGGGCTACGCCGGCTTCGAGAAGTCCGACCCGGCGTTCGCATCGTTCCTCCAGCAGCGGATGTCGCTCGCGCTCCGCTCGCTCGAGCGCCACTCGCTCGCGAAGTACGGCACCACCGAGACGGCCAACGGCGTCACGGTGCCCGGCTGGCTGATCGTCGGCAGCGCCAGCCCGACGGCGGAGGCGGTGCTCGGTCTGAGCGCGTACACCGCGGCCGCGCCGGGCGACGGCCAAGCGCGCACCGACCTCCAGCGCTACGCGAAGGGGATCGCCGGGCTCTCCTCCGGCGGCACCGGCCAGTGGCCGTTCGGCGCACTGCTCCCCGAGGCCAACTCCCCCACGTTCTGGCACGCCTGGGGCGGCATGCAGCCGGCGGCGCTGACCGCGGCAGCGACCCAGCTCCACGACGGCAGCCTGCAGAGCGCCGCGAACACCGACCTCGCGAGCTTCACCCCGCAGCTTCTCGCCAGCGGCGGCCCGGACAACGGCTGGACGCCGACACCCGCCGACCCGTCGCAGATCGCCTACGGCGTCGACTCGCGGGTGGAGGGCCTGGTCGCGGCCTCCGACGCGACCGGCTCGACCGGCCTCGCCACCCTCGCGGGCGCCCAGGCCGCCTGGTACTTCGGCGCCAACCCGGCGGGCGTCCCGGTCTACGACCCGGCCACCGGCGTGTGCGTCGACGGGATCGGCGGCGACGGCGGCGTCAACCACAACTGCGGCGCCGAGTCGGCCATCCACACCGAGCTGAGCATGCTCGCCCTCGACGCGCATCCGGCGATCAAGCGGGAGGCGCTGGCGCTGACGCACCGGACCGCCGTCAACGGCCTCCAGGTCGTGGAGGCCGAGAAGGGCGCCCTCACCGGCCCCGCCAGCGTCGTCACCCCGCCGTCCGCGTGGACCGGCTCGGCGAACTGGTCGGGCGGCGCATACGTCTCCGCCTCCACCGGTGCGAGCGTCACGATGACGCTCCCGGCGGGCCACTCCGCCGCGCGCATCCTCCCGATCGAGGACCTCGGCCCCGACGGCACCGCCACGAGCGGGTCGGGCACCACGGCGTGGACGGCGAGCGCGGGCAACCGCACTGTGCAACTCGGCACAAGCCAGAACGTGCGCCCCGGCGCGCAAGGCATCGCGCCCAGCCCGGTGTTCCTGCTGCCGCAGACCCTCCCGGTCTCCGCCCCCGCCGGGGCGACCTCCGTCACCGCTCGGGTGAACGGCCGGGCCCGCCTCGACGCAGTGCTCGTGCAGCCCGTCATCTCGCACCTCGGCCTGACCGGCACCGGCAGCCTCGACGTCTACGTCAACGCCACCTCGACGACCGTGCCGCAGCAGCTCAGCGGCTCCGGCCCGGTGCTCGCGACCCGCTACGACGCCGCCGGACACCAGGTCGGCGCGCCGATCCCGCTCAACGGCAACGGCACCGTCACGGTCGTGCCCGGCGGCTTCACCACGGTGGTGCCGCGGTGACGCCGGCCGACATCACGATCAACGACGTCGCGCGAGCGGCGGGCGTGAGCAAGGGCCTGGTGTCGCTCGCCCTCAACGGCAAGCCCGGTGTGGCGCTGGAGACCCGCGCGCGCATCCTCGCCACCGCGCGGGAGCTCGGGTTCACCCCCAACCCCAGCGCCCGCGGGCTCACCACCCGGCGCGCCTACGCGCTCGGCCTGATCCTGCGACGCGCCGCCCGCACCATCGAGGTGGACCCGTTCTTCGCGGCGTTCATCGCGGGCGTCGAGACCGTGCTCTCGGAGCGCGGCCAGGTGCTGGTGCTGACGGTCGTGCCCGACCACGAGGCCGAGGCGCGCGCCTACGAGCGGCTCGCCCTCGACAAGCGGGTCGACGGCTTCCTGCTCACCGACCTCCTGGCCGACGACCACCGCATCGGGTTGGTGCAGGAGTTCGGGTCGCTGGCCGTCTCGCTCGGCGAGCCGGTCGGCGGCAGCCAGTTCCCGGTCATCACGCGCGACTACGACTCCGGAATCGACGAGCTCGTGGCACACCTGCTCGGACTCGGCCACACGCGCATCGCGCACGTGTCCGGCGACGAGCGGATGCTGCACGGTCTCCGCCGCCGCGAGCGCTTCGAGCAGGCGATGGTCGAGGCGGGACTGCACCCGCTCGTCGTCCCCACCGACTTCTCGCCCGAACAGGGCGCGGAGGCCACCAAGACGCTCCTCGACTCCGCGGAGCCTCCGACCGCCATCGTCTACGGCAACGACCCGATGGCCATCGCGGGCATGGGGGTCGCGCACGAGCGCGGCCTCCGGCTCCCCCAGGACCTGTCCATCACCGGGCTCGACGGATCCCAGATCGGGACCTACATCTATCCGAGCCTCACGACCCTGGACAACGACCCGGCCGGCTGGGGCATCGCCGCCGCCACCGCACTGCTGCGGCTGGTGGAGGACGGCGAGCCTGCCGACGTCGCCCTGCCCCCTGCCCGACTGGTGGTGCGCGCCTCGACGGCCGCGCCATCGCGTCACTGAAATCACAGAAAGAGCACAGATCATGCGCAAACGCATCACCGGCTACCGCAGACTCGCGGTCGCCGTCATCAGCGCCGGCGTCGTCGCCGGCACCCTGGCCGCGTGCGGCTCCAGCGGCGGAGGCGGTCAGACCGACGCCATGAAGGCGCACGGCCCGATCACCATCTGGTACTCCAACAACGCCCAAGAGGTGCAGTGGGGCAAAGCGATGGTCTCCTCCTGGAACTCCTCGCACCCCAAGGAGCAGATCAAGGCACAGGAGGTCCCCGCCGGCAAGAGCACCGAGGAGGTCATCGGCGCCGCCATCACGGCGGGCACCACGCCGTGCCTCGTGTTCAACAACCTGCCCGCGGCCACCGGCCAGTGGGAGAAGCAGGGCGGCCTGGTCGACCTGTCGAAGTTCTCCGACGGCAACTCGTACATCCAGTCCCGCAGCGGCAAGTCGGCTGACCAGTACAAGTCGCCGAACGGCGACTACTTCCAGATGCCGTGGAAGCAGAACCCGGTGATGATCTTCTACAACAAGGCCATCTTCCAGAAGGCCGGCATCGACCCGAGCAACCCGGACCTGTCGACCTACGACAAGTTCCTGGCCGCGGCTCAGAAGATCAAGTCGTCCGGCGCGGCACCGTACGCGATCTACCCGGCCCCGACCAGCGAGTTCTTCCAGCCGAACTTCGACTTCCTGCCCCTGCTGGCGGCCCAGACCGGCGGCAAGACGTTCATCGAGAACGGCAAGTCGAACCTCACCAGCCAGGACTCGATCGACGTCGCCAATTTCTGGAAGACCATCTACGCCGACGGCCTCGCCGGCAAGGAGCAGTACACCGGCGACGCGTTCGCCGACGGCAAGTCGGCGATGGCCATCGTCGGCCCGTGGGCGATCGCGTACTACGGCGACAAGGTGCAGTGGGGCTCGGTCCCCGTCCCGACCAAGGACGGCAAGTCGGCCGACCAGACGTACACCTTCCCCGACGCGAAGAACATCGGGATGTACACCTCGTGCAAGAACCAGGGCACGGCCTGGGACGTCATCAAGTACGCGACCTCCAAGGACCAGGACGGCAAGCTGCTGAACGTCACCGGTCAGATGCCGATCCGGTCCAACGTCGCGAGCGTGTACTCGAGCTACTTCGACGCGCACCCGGCCTACAAGGAGTTCGGCGCTCAGAGCGAGCGGACGGCTGACGACCCGACGGGCGTCAACACCATCGCCCAGTTGCAGGCCCTGCGCGATGCCTACTCCAAGGCCGTGATCAACGGCACCGGCACGGTCGAGGACGCGTTCAAGAGCGCGTCGCAGAAGATCGACCAGCTCCAGAGCCAGAAGTAGCCATGAGCACGACCTCCGCTCGTCCGGCGGCGGGCACCACGCCCGCCGCCGGCACGGCCCGCGGCGGCGGCCTCCTCGCGCAGCGGCTGCTCGGCCGCAACCCGCTGGGCTGGCTGCTCGGCGCGCCGTACCTGATCTTCGTCATCGCGATCTTCGCGTACCCGCTCGGGTTCGCGGTGTACATGTCGTTCTTCGACTACTTCTTCGCCGCCCCCGGGGCGCAGGTCAGCCAGCCCTTCGTCGGCCTCGCCAACTACGTGCAGGCGTTCACCGACCCCGCAGTGCTGCAGTCGTTCGTCAACGTCGGGATCTTCCTGATCATCAACGTGCCGCTCACGGTGGCGCTGTCCCTGGTGCTCGCGAGCGCGCTCAACGGCGTCAAACGGTTCCGGACGTTCCTGCGGGTGAGCTACTACGTGCCGTACGTGACGGCGAGTGTCGCGATCATCGGCGTCTGGCTGTTCCTGTTCAACAGCACGGGACTGGTGAACCAGATCCTCGGCCCGCTCGCGCCGAACCCGTCGTGGTTCGTGAACCCCTGGCTGGCGATGCCGACCATCGCGATCTACGTGACCTGGAAGCAGCTCGGCCTCTACATCCTGCTCTACCTCGCCGCGCTGCAGAACGTGCCGAACGAGCTGTACGAGTCGGCTGCGACCGACGGCGCCGGGCGCGTCAGGCAGTTCTTCTCCGTCACCGTCCCGGGCGTCCGGCCCGCGACCGTGCTGGTGCTGCTGATCTCCACGATCACCGGCGCCAACCTGTTCACCGAGCCCTACCTCCTCACCGGCGGCGGCGGCCCGGACGGCCACTCGACCACCCCGGTGCTCCTCATCTACCAGCAGGGCATCCAGCAGGGTCACCCCGGCTACGCCGCCGCGATCGGCGTCGTACTGGTGATCCTGGTGCTGATCATCGGCTGGCTGCAGAACCGATTCGCGGGAGGACGCGACTGATGACCACTCTCAAGACCGCACGCGCGGAACTCGCTCCCGGGGCTCCCCGGAAGCGCCGTCGCCGCGACCTCTCCGCCGCCACGCGGCTGAGCCGGCCGCAGGCGATCATCCAGGGCATCGTGCTCACGATCGGCGCCATCGCCTTCCTGTTCCCCTTCTACTACATGCTCGTCGGGTCGCTGCAGGCCGCGCCCGACACGAGCGTGGCGGGGGCCTTCCCGAATCCGGCCAACCTGACGCTGAACAACTACTCGGCGATCGACTCCCGCATCAACCTCTGGACAGGGCTGGTGAACTCCGGGATCTTCACCGGAGGCGTGCTGCTGTGCACGGTCGTGTTCGGGGTGCTCGCCGGGTACGCGCTCTCGATCCTGCACTGGCGCGGGCGCGGCGTGACCTTCGCGCTGGCGCTGCTCGTCCAGACCATCCCGTTCCAGTTGCTGATGATTCCGCTGTATGTGCTCATCGCCCGCAACTACGGGCTGGCGGACAACTACCTGGGGATGATCCTGCCGTTCGCCATCAACTCGGCGGCGGTGCTGATCTTCCGGCAGTACTTCCTGCAGTTGCCGCGCGAGCTGTTCGACGCCGCGCGCGTGGACGGCGCCGGGGAGTTCAAACTGCTCTGGAGGATCGCCCTCCCGCTGGTGCGCCCAGCGCTCGTCACCGTGGTGCTGCTGACGTTCATCGGCCCGTGGAACGAGTTCCTCTGGCCCTTCCTGATCACGAAGGACGCGAGCCTGCAGCCGCTCGCCGTGTCGCTGGCGAACTACATCAGCACGGTCGCGGCCTCCACGACCAACCCGTACGGCTCGATCCTCGCCGGCGCGGTGGTGCTCGCCGCCCCGGTCGTGGTGCTGTTCATCGCGTTCCAGCGCTACTTCATCTCCACCGACATCGGCTCGTCCGTCAAGGGCTGAGCCGCCCGCCCACCACCCGTCACGCAACGCAAGGAGAACAGTGGACGCCGCCTACACCGACGCCCTCCGCCTCAACTACGAGGAGGCGCTGGGTCACTCCAACGCCCTCACCGACCACATCTCGACCGACCAGTTCTCGGCGCACTACCCCGATGCGCCGGACTGGGCGATCGGCCCGTTCGAGCGGGACCCGTCGCTCACCTTCCGGCTGGAGGGCCAGTGGGACGACCCCACCGGCGTCGGCTGGACGAGCAGCGCGATCTTCAATCCGACGATGATCGAGCGCGGCGGGGAGCTGCACCTCTTCTACCGGGCCTCGCCGCGGATGGAGTCGACCGCCAGCCGCATCGGGCACGCCGTCCGACGCGACGGCGTCTGGCACGACGACCCCGCCAACCCGGTGGTGTACCCGACTCTCGACAACGAGACGCTGGGCTGCGAGGACCCGAAGGTCTACGAGGCCGACGGCAGGTACGTCCTCTTCTACAACGCGATCCGCCGCACCGCTGAGGGCGAGACCGCCGTCGACATCATGGGGATGGTCTCCGACGACCTGGTGTCGTGGGAGAAGATCGGCCTGGTCGTCCCGCTCGAGGTGTCCCTGGGCTGGGCGAAGGGCGCCGTGGTGCCGCGCGACGAGCACGGCCGCGCGGTGCGGATCGGCGGCGAGTACCTGATGTACCTCTCCGAGGGCTGCGGGGATCGACCGATGATCGGGCACTCAGACGACCTGGTCTCGTGGACCTTCTCCGAGCAGCCCTACCTCGACCTGTCGCCGCTGCCGGGCACCCTGTTCGAGGTCGCCTGCGCCGTCGTGCGCGGGGACGACCTGGTGCTGGACTTCTTCTACGCCGACGAGCACCACGACTTCGCCGCCGCCCAGGCGCACTACTCTGTCGACGCCCCGTTCACGCAGACCGGTCTCCACCGCGGGGGTCCCTCGCCTGGGGCGGGCTGCAGAGGATCGACGGCCGCTGGTCGTTCGCGCAAGGCTGGGATGCTCCCCGCGGAGAGCGCGAACTCTATATTTACAAGGAGGTCACGAAGTGACTGAGCCCTTCCCGTACGCTCTCACCCGCTCGGGCGTGGTGATGACTCCCGAGCCCGGCGAACCGCTGGAGGCCGAGGGTGTGCTGAACCCGGCGTCCGGGCGCGACGCCGACGGCGTGCTCTACCTGCTGCCGCGGCTGGTCGCCGACGGCAACGTGTCGCGCGTGGGCCTGGCCCGCGTCGTGGTCGAGGACGGCGTGCCCGTCGGCGTCGAGCGGGAGGGCGTCGTGCTGGCGCCCGAGCGCGACTTCGAGCGCGGCCGGCGCAACTCCGGGGTGGAGGACCCGCGCACGACCTACGTGCCCGCGCTCGGCCTCCACCTGATGACGTATGTCGCCTACGGCCCCCTCGGCCCGCGCACCGCCGTCGCCGTCTCGACCGATCTGCGGTCGTGGCGACGGCTCGGCCCGGTGAGCTTCGAGTACGACGACGAGCTGGGCGTCGACCTGGCCCTGTTCCACAACAAGGACACGGTGTTCTTCCCCGAGCCGGTGACCGGACCGGACGGCGTGGAGAGCCTCGCGGTGCTGCACCGGCCGGTGTGGGACCTCGGCGAGGTCCGGGAGGGCGAGGGCGCGCACCCGCCGACCGGCCTGGAGGAGAAGCGTCCCAGTATCTGGATCGCGTTCATTCCGCTGGCGGCCGTGCGCGACGACCTCGGCGAGCTGGCCCGGTGGCGGCACAACCGCTTCCTCGCCGGCCCCGAGTACCCGTTCGAGGAGCTGAAGATCGGCGCGGGTCCCGCCCCGGTGCGGGTGCCGGAGGGCTGGCTGCTGCTGCACCACGGCGTCACCGGCCGGCTGGAGCGCGGCGTCGACCAGCAGAAGCATGTCAACTACTCCGCCGGCGCGATGATCCTCGACGCCGACGAGCCGTGGAAAGTGATCCGGCGCACCGAGGAGCCGCTGCTGAGCGCCGAGACCGAGGAGGAGCGCAGCGGCATCGTGCCGAACGTCGTCTTCCCCACCGCGATCGAGCGGGTCGGCGACACCGACTGGGTGTTCTACGGGATGGCGGACTCGAAGATCGGGGTGGCGAAACTGGAGCGGGTGGCGTCTTCCGCGACATGATGTCGAGATGACGCGTGCCCGTCCGTATAGACGGTGAGAGGAAGGAATCACGATCATGTCCCAGTACCTGCTCAGCGTCTACCAGCCCGAAGGGCCCGTCCCCGAGCCGGAGGTCCTCGCCGCGATCGGCGAGGACCTCGACGCGCTCAACACCGAGATGCGCGCGGCCGGCGCCTGGGTGTTCTCCAACGGCCTCCTGCCGCCGGCGTCGGCGACCGTGCTGCGGCCGTCCGGCGGGGAGGTGATGGTCACCGACGGTCCCTTCGCGGAGGGCAAGGAGCACCTCGGCGGCTTCACCATCGTCGACGTGCCCGACCTGGACGCCGCCCTCGAGTGGGGCCGGCGCCTCGCCGTCGCGACGACGCTGCCGATCGAGGTGCGGCCGTTCGCATGAGGGCCGGGGATGGCGCAGCCGTCTCCTCCGGAGCGATCGACTCGATCTTCCGCGAGGAGTACGGCCGCGCGGTCTCCGTGCTCTACCGCTCCCTCACCGACCTGGACCGCGCGGAGGACGCGGTGCAGGAGGCCTTCGCCGTCGCCGTCGCGCGCTGGCCGATCGACGGGCTCCCGCCCGCGCCCGCGGGGTGGCTCATCACGACCGCCCGTCGCCGCGCGATCGACCGGCTGCGCCGGGATGCCGTCGGCCGGGCCCGGGAGGCCGAGGCCGCGGAGCTGCTCGCGCTGGCCGCCACGGTGGAGGCCGCCGACACCGGCGCGATCCCCGACGACCGCCTCCGGCTCGTCTTCACCTGCTGCCACCCCGCTCTCGCGCCGAACGCCCGGGTGGCGCTGACGCTGCGGCTGCTCGGCGGCCTCAGCACCGCCGAGATCGCGCGGGCGTTCCTCGTGCCGGAGGCCACCCTCGCCCAGCGCATCTCCCGGGCGAAGGCGAAGATCCGCGACGCCCGCATCCCCTACCGGGTCCCGGCCGCCGCCGACCTCACCGAACGGCTCGGCTCGGTGCTGGCCGTCGTGTATCTGATCTTCAGCGAGGGCTACACGGCGACCGCGGGCGACCGGCTGGTGCGCGAGGAGCTGTGCGGCGAGGCGATCCGGCTCGCGCGCCTCCTCACGGCCCTGTTGCCCGACGAGCCGGAGGCGCAGGGGCTGCTCGCCCTGCTGCTGCTCGTCGACGCGCGCCGACCCGCGCGCGTCGACACCGACGGTGTCATGGTGGCCCTCCCCGACCAGGACCGCGGCCGCTGGGATGCCGCGCTGATAGCCGAGGGCCACGCGATCGTGCGCCGCTGCCTGGTCGCCGGTCGCCCGGGACCGTACCAGCTCCAGGCCGCGATCCAGGCGGTGCACGACGACGCCGCACGCGCCGAGGACACCGACTGGCGGCAGATCGTCGCCCTGTACGACCAGCTCCAGCGGGTGCAGCCCTCCCCCGTCGTCGCCCTCAACCGCGCGGTCGCGGTGGCGGAGGCCGTCGGTCCCGAGCAGGCGCTGGCGGCGATCGAGCCGCTGCGCTCGGAGCTGGGGTCGTTCTATCTGCTGCACGGCATCCGCGCCGGCCTGCTGCGCCGGGCCGGACAGCCGGAGGAGGCCGCGGAGGAGTACGACGAGGCGGTGCGGCTGTGCGCCAACGACAGCGAGCGGGAGTTCCTGGTGCGGCAGCGGGCGCTGCTGCCGGAGGGGTGATCCCGGCGGTGCTGCCGGCGCGGTGGTCGCCGAGGCGGTATCGGCTTTCCGGGTTCCGTCTGCGGGCTCGGCGGTGGAGAGTGGCGCTATGGACATCGCATTCCTCGGGCTCGGCCGGATGGGCCGCGAGCTCGTCCCGCATCTGATCGACGCCGGCCACACCGTGACGGTCTGGAATCGTTCCCCCGAACCGGCCGAGACGATCGGCCGCCGAGGCGCCCACGTCGCGGCTTCTGCGGCGGACGCCGTCGCCGCCGCTGGCACGGTCGTGAGCGTGCTGTTCGGTCCGGAGGCCGTGCGCGAGACGCTGCTGGACCCCGACCTGCCATGGCGCCCCGGCACCCTCTGGATCGACGTGACGACGATCTCACCGGCCGACGCAGCGGAGTTCGCCGACCGCGCCACCGCCCTCGGCATCCGCTACGTGGCCTCCCCCGTCGTCGGCTCGCTCGCCCCCGCCCGGGCCGGAAAGCTCGCGGTGCTGGTCGGCGGTGAACACGACGCGGTGCGCGAGGCGAAGCGTGTCGTCGGACTGTGGGCCGACCAGGAGAAGCTGCGCACCTTCGACTCGCCCGCGGCGGCGACGGCGGCGAAGCTGGTGGCCAACCTCGCGCTCGCCATCTCGATGGAGGCGCTGTCGGAGTCGTTGCGCCTCGGCCGTGCGGCGGGACTCAGCGACGACGAGGTGCTCGCGACGCTCTCCCTGACCGCGATCGCCCCGCTCGCCGCCATGAAAGGCCCGCTCGTGACCGCGGGCGACTACGACGACGCCCAGTTCACGGCCGACGCCCTCGCCAAGGACGCCCGCCTCATGCTCGCGACCGCGGACGTGCCGCTCCCGGCCGTCGCTCTCGTCGCGGCCGAACTGCAGCGCGCGATCGACGCGGGACAGGGCGAGAAGGACTTCTCGGTGATCGCGCGCGACCGGTGAGCGGCGGCGGCGAACGAGGGGTGATTTCGGAGGCTACGAACCGGCGGGGAGCGACTGCTCGGCAGGCGCACCGTCGTGCCGAATTTCCTGCTGCTTGCTATACATTTCACAGATCCCGGTCGAAACTCGACATGTAACGGGAGTACAGACAGCGGAGTAACTGTGAACGCAATACTCGCCAGCGCGACATCCATAGTGGCAACCGCTGCCCTGACCTTCATGGCCGCCCCGGCCAACGCAGAAGAAGCTTCACCCTCATCCGCCAGCAGTTCGGCGCGCAACCTCTACTCTGCTTGGGATGTGAACCCCAACGGCACGCCTGTGGTCTACACCGTCTCCATGACCGCGACAGTCAAGGCCAACGGCACGATCAACGGTTTCGGATCCACCGTGGGATAGTCACGGCACCAGTTGAGGTCGGCCCGCCGAGCACTGAGGTGGGCCGACCTCGCGCGCCGCCGCGAGCAATTGGTCAACGCACACCCCTCACCCGACGGGGTCACCGTCCCACCGGCCGCCGCCGATCGCCGCGCCGCGTCGACCACCTGCAGCGTCCGCAGACCGACCGCGCCATCCGGAGCGGCCGGTCGTCCGGCACGCACAGCGGAGACGAACTCCTCGAGCATGGCCGCGTCCAGATCGTCTCCCGTGGGGACCCACACCGGCCCGTCGGCGGTCTGCCCGCCGACGTGGCCTGCGAACGGCGCGATCGTCACCGAGCCGCGCGTGCCCGTCACCTGGAACGTCAGCCCGCCCCAGGTCGGCGCGGCGTCCGGGACGCTCCACGAGCAGTCGATGGTCGCCACCACGCCGCTCGGGTACACCGCGGTCACCAAGCCGCCGGTCTCGACGGGTGCCCCCGGGTGCAGGATTCGGTTGGCGACCGCCCGCACTGTCGCCGGCTGCTCGCCGAGCAGTTCGTCCAGCAGGTCGGCGCAATGGACGACGTGGTCGACCAGTGCCCCGCCGCCCGAGAGCGCGGAATCGGTGAACCAGGCGCGGTCGGCGGGGAGTTTGCCGTTGTTCGTCCCCTTCACCGCCAGCACCGTTCCGAGCAGCCCCGACCGCACCCGGTGCAGGAGGTCGGCGAACGAGGGGGCGAACCGCACCGGATACGCAGTCATCAGGGCCACCCCGGCGCGCTCGGTCGCGGCCAGCATCGCCTCGGCGTCTTCGACCGTGGTGGCCAGCGGCTTCTCGCAGAGGATCTGCGCCCCCGCCGCCGCAGCAGCCTCCACGAGCGCGCGATGGCGGACGTTCTCGGCCGTGACGATCACGGCGTCCGGACCCCAGGCGAGCGCGTCTTCGTACGTCGGCAGGTAGCGCACGCCGAGCTGCTCGGCGAGCGCGCTCCCGCGGAGTGCGGCGTCCGGCGCCGACGCGCCGTCCGGGTCGGAGACGACGAGCTCCACGTCAGCGCGGCCCGAGAGCGCGCGGCAGTAGCCGATCGCGTGCGTGTGCGCGAAGGACAGCACCGCCACCTTCAGCGGACGATCTGCGGGGATGACGCCCACGGTCTTCTCCTCGTGAGTGGGGATGGTCATGCGCCGACCACCTCGGCGAAAGCTTCGGCCGACGACAGGTCCAGCTCCACAGGCAGCCCGGTGCGCAGCGACTCCATCGCGGCCTCGGCCAGCGCCACGGCGCGGACGCCGTCCTCCGGCGTGACCCGAGCAGCACGCTCCTCCATGATGGCCGCCACGTAGTCGCGGAGCTGCGCGGTGTACGGGCTCTCGGCGTGGACGGGCGGCGGCAGGTAGCCATCGGCGTCGTGTGCCGACGGGACGTCGACCCGGGACGGCGTCAGGGCGGAGTCGATCGCGAGCGTGCCCGCGGACCCCGCGAGGTCGGCGCTGGTACGGAACGGCAGCCCGCGCGCTCCCCAGGTGCCCTGGAGGTGACTGATCGCCCCGGCCGCGTGCGTCAGCACGACGTGCGCGGTGACCGTGTGCGGCTCGGCGGCGTCCCCGCCCGGCGCGCTCTGGACCGCGTACACGCGGACGACGTCACCGGCGAGCCAGAGCGCCTGGTCGAGGTCGTGGATCATCTGGTCGCGCACGATCCCGCCGCCACGGGCCTCGTCGTGGAACCAGGTGCCCGCCTTCGGCGCCTCGCCGCCGCGCACGAAGCGCAGCACCGCCGGCACGCCGATCCGGCCTCCCGCGATCTCGCGCTGCACCGCCGCGTACTCCGGGAAGTACCGCACGACATGGGCGGGGAACAGCCGGACCCCGGCCTCCCGCGCCGCGGCGACGACTTCCACGGCCTCCTCGACGGACGCGCCGAGCGGCTTCTCGCAGATCACGTGCTTCCCCGCGCGGATCGCGGCCAGGGCGAGCGGCGCGTGACTGGTGGTCGGGGTCACGATGTCCACGACGTCGCTCGCGGCGAGCAGCGCGTCGAGGTCGCCGGCGACGGCGAAGCCGTACTGCGCGGCGAGCGCCTCGGCGCCCTCGTGCGAGAAGACGGTGACCGCGGCGCCGAGCGCCCGCCAGCCGTCCGCGTGGACGCGTGAGATGCCGCCGGCCCCGATCAGGCCGACTCGAAGGGTGTTCACGGTGTGCCTCTCTGTCGTCGTCGCTGCGGCCGCCGGCGTCATTTCAGACCGGAGAACGCGATGCCGTCGATGACGCGTCGTTGCATGAGGAGAAAAAGGATGAGGACCGGCGCCATCGCGAGCAGGCTCGCAGCGAGCAGCAGCGGGTAGTCCGGGATGGAGCGCTGGCTGGTGAGGGTGGCGATCCCCGGTGCGAGCGGCATCTGCGTGGAGTCCGTCGCCACGATGAGCGGCCAGAGCAGATCGTTCCACGACGCCAGCACCGTGATGATCGCGAGCGCGGACAGCCCGGGCTTGGCCAGCGGCAGCATCACCTTCCAGAACACCTGGAAGTGGTTGGCGCCGTCGAGCCGCGCCGCCTCGGCGAGCTCGTCCGGCAGCCCGAGGAAGAACTGGCGCATCAGGAAGGTGCCGAACGCGCTGAAGATGCCGGGCGCCGCGATGCCCGCGATGGTGTTCAGCCAGCCGAGCCCCTGCACGATCTGGTACTGCGGCAGCAGGTAGACCTGCGGCGGCACCATCAGGATGGCCAGCACCAGGGCGAAGATCGTCCGCCGGAACGGGAACTCCATCCGCGCGAACGCGTAGCCCGCCAGCGAGCACAGCAGGAGCTGGCCGACGGTGCGGATGACCGTGACGGCCACCGACACCCAGAGCTGGTTGAGGAAGGGGAGCTGGTCGAACACGTGCGCGAAGTTCTCGAAGTGCAACGTCCCGGGCCAGACGGTCGGTGGGACGGAGGTGACCTGCGCGTTCGTCGCCAGCGACATCAAGATCTGCCAGACGAACGGGAAGATCATCAGCAGCGATGCCACGATGAGCACCGCGTGGGTCAGGCCGTTGCCGCGCGTGCGGCCGGGGCGCGGCCGTGCGATCACCGAGCTAGACATAGTTCACCCACCTCTTCTGCATCCGGAACTGGAGCATCGTGAACGCGCCGACCAGCACCAGGATCGCGACGCCGACCGCCGCGGCGTAGCCGTTGTCCCCGGTCTGCTGGTGGGCGAAGAACAGGTACACGAGCGACTGGGTCTGGTTGATCGCCGGGTTCTGGGTGCCCATCAGCGCGTAGAGCAGGTCGAAGAGCTGGAACCCGGTGATCACGGTGATGACGGAGACGAAGAAGATCGATGGGCTCAGCAACGGAACGGTGATCGAGAAGAACTGCCGCGCACGGCTCGCTCCGTCGATCGAGGAGGCCTCATACATCTCCGGCGGGATGCTGCGCATGCCGGCCGAGAGCACGATGAGGTTGAACCCGAGCGAGATCCACACCCCGACGACGCCGACCGCGAAGAGCGCGAACCACTCCGTGCTCAGCCAGTTCGGACCCGTGATGCCGATCCGCGACAGCGAGTAGTTGATCACGCCGAAGTCGCCGTTGAAGATGATCCGCCAGACCATCGAGATGGCGGCCGGCATCGCGACGTACGGCAGGAAGAACGCCGTCCGGTACGCGGCGGCGAACCGCAGCCCCGGCCGGTTGATCAGGGCCGCGAACCAGACCGCCAGCGGGATGCCGACGAGCAGGATACAGACGTAGATGAGCGTGTTGAGGATCGCCCGCCAGAAGTCGGGGTCGGCCAGCATCGTCTGGTAGTTGGTGATCCCGCTCCAGGTCGCGCCGCCGAACGCGCCCCACGTCGTGAAGCTGAAGTAGGCGTTGCGGAAGATCGGCCAGATGTAGAACACCAGCACGCCGAAGAGCAGCGGCCCGACGAACAGGAGCGCCCACCAGCCGTCCTTGCGCAGGCCGCGGCTCCTCCCCCGATGCGTCGCGCGCGGTGCGCGAGCGCCTGGGGTGGCGGGCGCCGCCTGCGCGGCGCCCGCTCCCTTCGTGATCGTCTGAGTGGACATGGTCACTCTTTGGCGAGGTCCGCGTTCATCTGCTTGGCGAGCTCCTTGGCGACCTCGTCCACCGGCTTCTTGCCGCTGAACGCGTCGGGCAGCAGGTCGCTCTCCGCCTTGTTCCAGGCTGCGGTGTTCTTGGAGATCGGGTACGGGTACGCGTAGTCCGTCGCCGCCTTCTCGAACACGCTCAGGTCCCACGGCGCCGAGTCGACGAACGCCTGCTGGGTGCCGTTGTAGGCCGGGTTCGCCGCGCCCATCTTCGCCTGGGTCTGTGCGGCCTCCTTGCCGCCGAGGTAGTTCTGGAAGGCGATGGCGGCCGACTTGTTCTTGGAGTCCTTGGCGACGACGTTGGCGAGACCGTGGATGACGGTGGCCTGACGCGCTCCGGTCGGCAGCGGCGCGACCGCGATCTGGGCCTTGACCGGCGAGCTCAGCAGTTCGGCGTTCGACCAGGTGCCCGACCAGAACATCGCCGACTTGCCGTTGATGAACCACTGGTCCTGCGGGGTGTCGGAGAGCTGCGCGAGCGACGGCGACGAGCCGTCCGCGATCAGGTCGCGCACGAATTGGAGGCCCTTGATCGACTTCGGGTCGTCGTACCCCGACTTCTTGCCGTCTGAGGAGATGATCGAACCGCCGGCCTGGAGGATGGTGTTGTAGTACATCTCCTGACCGCCGCTGAGACCGCTGGCCTCGCCGTAGATGCCCTCGCTCTTCAGCTTGTCGGAGATCGCCTTCGCCTTCTGGTGGAAGTCGTCCCAGGTCCAGCCCGCGGTCGGGTACGAAACGCCCGCCTTGTCGAAGATCGCCTTGTTGTAGTAGACGGCGATGGTGTCGAAGTCCTTCGGGACCCCGTACTGCTTGCCGCCGTACGAGTAGAGCGAGTCCAGCGCCTTCGGGTAGTTGGCGGGGTCGATCGCCGAGCCGACCGGCTCCAACATCCCGTTGGACGCGTAGAGCTGGAAGTTCGGCCCGTTCATCCAGAACACGTCGGGCAGCGTCTTGGACGAGCCTTGCGTCTGCAACTTGGTGAAGTAGTTCTGGTACGGGGTGATCTGCGGCGTCACTGTGATCTTCGGGTACTGCTTGTTGAAGTCCTTGATCAGGGCCTCCATCGCAGGCTTCTGGTTCACGTCCCAGAACGCGTAGGAGATGCTGGCCGAGAGATTATGATCGGCAGGGGCATCGGACCCGCTGCCAGTGTTGGACGAGCATCCGGCGAGCACGACTGCGGACGCGACCGCGGCCGCGGCCGCGAGCAGGGCTTTTCGCATTGGTTTCTCCTTTGAAATGTGGTGTCGGTGCTTTCCCGGGTCGGCGACTTGTCCTCGCCGGCCCGGTCTTTCCTTCGGTGCGGGGTGCTCCGCGGTGCGCGGAGCGCGGGATGTCGCTACAGCATGGCGACGACCCGCTCGTCCGCGGCCGGCACGGCACGGGGCCGGGAGCCGTCGCGGAGCGATTCGGTGGCCGCCACGGCGGTGGCCACAGCGTTGCGCGCCGCAACCGCCGACGTCGTCGTCGCGGTGCCGTCGCGCACGAAGCCCACGAACTCGGCGATGGTGAGCCGATCCGCGTCTCCGTGCCCGCCCTCGTCGCCGAGCACGCTGTACTCGACGTCGCCTGCGGGGTCGTAGGTGGTCCGGCGGTTCCAGACGCGGACGACCGCGCCCTCGGTGTCGCCGAAGTTCTCCAGGCGCCCCTCCGTGCCGATCACGGTGTAGTTGCGCCAGTAGTCCGGGGTGTAGTGGCACTGCTGGTACGAGGCGTAGACCCCGTTGTCGAGCCGCATCGTGATCATGGAGATGTCCTCCACGTCGATCACCGGGTTGAGCTCGCGCTGCGTCAGCGGCGGCCAGGAGTCGAGTGAGAACCAGTCCGGCATCGCCCGGTCGGAGTTGTCCCTGCGGTCGTCGATCCCGCCGTAGACAGTCAGCCCGCCCATCCCGGTGACCAGTTCGGAGTATCCGCCGGCGAGCCAGTGGATGATGTCGATGTCGTGCGCGCCCTTCTGCAGCAGCAGGCCGTTGGACTTCGCCCGCTCCGCGTGCCAGTCCTTGAAGTAGTAGTCGCCGCCGTTGCCGACGAAGTGGCGGCACCAGATCGCCTTGACGTCGCCGATCTCGCCCCGCCGGATAATGTCGCGCATGGTGCGCACGACGCCCATGTGCCGCATGTTGTGGCCGACGTAGAGCCGGGTGCCGCTCTCGGCGGCGGCCGCGAGGATCGCGTCGGCGTCGGCCACGTCGATGGCGAGCGGCTTCTCCAGGTAGACGGCGATCCCTGCGCGCAGCAGGTCGACCGCGATCTCCGCATGCGTGTGGTCGGGAGAGGTGACGAACGCGGCGTCCACCGCGTCGCCTGCCGCGATCAGCTCGCGGTGACCGGCGTAGGTCGCACGCGCGCCGAACGTCTCGGCTGCGCGCTCGCGCGCCGCCGGCGACGGGTCCACCACGGCGACGATCCGGCCGTCGCCGCTCTCGACGGCGTGGCGGGCGATGCCCGAGCGCGCGCCGGCGCCGATCACAGCCAGGCGGAGCACCCGCTTCGCGGCCTCCACGCCGATCGTCTCCTGAACGGTCATCTCCGTGATCCCTCCACACTCTCCCGCGCCGCCAGAGCCTGCGCCCCGGCCACGTCGATCTCGGGCTCCGGCATCCCCGGAGCCAAGTACAGCCGCTCCATCGCCTGGCCGGAGGCCAGCGCGAGAGCACCGAGCACGACCGACTCGGCGCCGAGCTCGGACTGGATGATCGACGGCCGCACGGGCACGCCGATCTCGGACATCACCGCCGCGCGCAGCGGCCGGAGCAGCTCCTCACCGGCGCGCGACAGACCGCCGCCGACGACGACCACGTCCGGGTCGACCGCCATGGTCACGGTCGCGATTCCGGTGGCGACGCCGCGCACGAACGCCTCGATCTCCGCGATCGCGGCCGGGTCGCCCTCGGCAGCCGCCCTGAAGACGTCCTCACCGGTTGCGGCGGACTCCCAGCGGAGCTGCCCGGACTCGTCCACGTGCAACGAGAAGACGCTGCCGCCGATCTCACCCGCGGCGCCGTGGCGCCCGCGCCGCAGCTTGCCCTCGATGATGAGCCCCATCGAGATGCGGTGGCCGGCGAAGAAGTACGCGACGTCGTCCACCAACCGGGCGGCGCCCATCCGGTGCTCGGCCAAGGCGGCGAGCCGCATGTCGTTCTCGATCGTGACCGGGCAGCCGAACTCCTCGCTCAGCCGGCCGCCGATGTCGACGCCCTCCCAGTCGGGGAAGTTGTGCGACACGGCGAGCCGGCCGTCGGAGCCGACCATGCCGGAGACGGCGACGGCCATACCCGACAGGCGGGACAGCCGGCCGATGTCGATGCCGGCGAGGTCGAAGCAGGCGTGCACGGCCTCCTTGACGCTCTCGAGGCGGCCCGCACCGACGAAGGTGGAGTCGATGTCGCGCTGATGCCAGGCGACGATGCTCCCGGTGAGGTCGGCGACGACGACGCGGATGCGGTGGATGCCGACATCCACCCCGACCAGGAGGCCCGCGTCGGCGACGAACTCGAAGATGCGGGCGGGCCGGCCCGCCCCACGGCCGCCGTGGGTGTGCTCATCGATCATGCCGACGAGCCCGCGCTCGCGCAGCAGCGGGAGCGTGGCCTCCACCGTGGGCCGCGAAAGGCCGATGCGCTCGGCGAGCTGGGCGACGGTCGCGCGGCCCCCGTCGCGCAACGCGACCGCGACGCGGGCGCTGCTCGCGTTCGTCAGTCGCACGTCGTGCATCGCGCCGCTCTCGCCCGGGACCATCGCAGGACCTCTCCGTCCGATTACAAAGAAAATGACTTTTGTAATTGCTTTCGGACAGTGAAGCACGCCCCACGAGAGAAGGTCAAGAGCGGATTATCTACAAACAAAGTGACTTGCGTATTCCGGGGCGCCGGGACCCGCTCCGGCTGTCGGCGCGCGTCGGTCTTGTCCTCCCCGACCACCCGCCAATACGCTCGGCGGAAGGCGTGAAATACGCCGACGACGAGAGGCGGGACCCATGCGTTTCATCCAGCCGCCGGAGCGGCGCGCGCAACCGCACGCTCCCGACACCGGCAGCGCGCCGCTCATGAAGCGCAGCCCCCTGCTCTTCGGCTTCGTCGTCACCCTCGGCGCGCTCGGGGCGGTCGCCACCGGCTACATGCTCTACGGCCTGCGCTCGATCATCTTCTCGGTCTTCCTCGCGGCCTTCGCGACGGTCGGCCTCGACCCGCTGATCCGCTGGTTCCAGCGGCACGGGATGAAGCGCGCGTGGGCGATCGTGACGGTCATCCTGCTCATCGTCGGCGTGCTCGTCGCGATCGTCTGGGTGGTCGTCCCGCTCATCGTCCAGCAGATCACGAACCTGGCGACGGCCATCCCCGCCGAGGTGTCGAGGCTGCGCGCGGCGGGCTGGTTCGACCCCACCAACGCGGCCAGCAACGGCGTCCTCGGCCAGGCGCTCACCTGGATCTCGGATCAGGTGAAGAACCCGCAGACCTGGGCGAACATCGGCAACGGGCTGGTCGGCTTCGGCCTCTCGGTGCTGAACGGCTTCACCACCGGCTTCTTCATCGCCATCCTGACGATCTACTTCATCGCGTCCTACGACTCCACCAAGGCCTCGCTGTACCACCTGGTGCGGCGCTCGAACCGCGACCGGTTCACGGGCTACTCCGAGCGGATCCTGCAGAACTTCGGCAAGTACCTGAGCGGGATGGTGATCCTCGCGTTCTTCAACGCCACGTACAGCCTCATCCTGCTCCTGATCACCGGCGTGCCCGGAGCGTTCCTGATCGCGCTGGCGGCGTTCTTCATCACGCTCATCCCGCTGATCGGAACGGTGCTCACCACCGTGCTGATGACCGTCCTGGCGCTGATCCACTCGCCGGTCAGTGCCGTCGTCGTGCTGGTCTTCATGCTGATCTACATGCAGGTGGAGGCATACATCCTCACCCCGAGGGTGATGGGCAAGGCGGTGCAGATCCCTGGCTCCGTCGTGCTGATCTCGGCGCTCGCCGGCTCGACGCTGTTCGGGCTCCCCGGAGCACTGGTCGCCATCCCGATCTCCGCCGGCATCATCCTCATCGTCAAGGAGGTCGTGATGCCCAGGAAGGATCGCACGTAGCGGGCGCAGAGTCCGTCCACGGACGCTCGGTTCGTCCAGCTCGACGTGACCGACGACGCCTCGATCGCGCGGGCCGCCGACGGGATCGACCGCGAGTTCGGCCGCCTCGACGTCGAGGACGGCGCGGAGCCCAGCGTCCACCTGGCGACACTGCCCGACGACGGGCCGTCCGGCGTGCTCTGGGGGCACCTGTGGCGGCAGGAGGGCGACGGCGGCTACGGCGTCCTGCCCTGGTAGCCGGGTCGGCCGCGGGATCCGCCCCCAACCGGCAAACCGTCCACCGGGTGCCGTCCCCCTCACCGGGAGGCCGTCTCCCCCGTGCCCGTTCCGGCCGCGAGGAACGCCGTCCCGAAACACAGCTCCTCCCACGCCGGGTCCCCCAGCCCCTCCCGCATCGCCGCGCGGATGACCTCCCACGGCCGGCGCCCGATCCACTCGTCCAGGGAGGCCGACCTCCCCACGGCCGCGATCCCGAGCCGCGTCAGCCACGCCGGGGTGCGGTCGGGCTTCTTCAGGTCGAGCACCGCCCATCGGCCTCCGCGCACGAGCGCCGCGGCCCCGTGCGCGACGACGGCGCCGCAGTCCGGGACCTGCGTCAGCGCGTACGTGGACAGGATCGCGTCCACCCCGTCCGGGAAGACGAACTCCGACGCGTCGGCCTGCACCAGCTCCACGTTCCGCCAACCGTGCGCGGCGACCCGCGTCCGCGCGCGATCGAGCATCGCGTCCGTCAGGTCGACCCCGATGAGCCGCCCGCCCGGGCCGATCGCGTCCTCCAGCAGCGGGAAGTTCAGCCCCGTGCCGCAGGCGACCTCCACCACGGTCGCGCCGGCGCGCAGGCCGAGCGCCCGCACGGTGCGCAGCCGCTGCGAGCGCTGCGGGTAGCCGGGAACCGGATACAGCCGCGAGGTGAGATCGTAGTGCGCGGCCTTCCGCCGGTAGACCTCGATCAGACGCTCGGCGCCCTCCACCCGGGTCATGCCGACCCCGCGCCCGCCTGCACGTCGGCCTCCACCGCAGCCCGGATCGCGCCCATCTCGATGTCGCTGGTGCGTTGGATCCGGCGCCGGAGGATGCCGGGTGGGATGAGGCGCATGACGTTCGCGAGGTCGACCTCGACCCACATGATGGTGTCCGTGCTGTCCTCGCCCGCCGGCAGGATCTCCATCCCCCAGCGCGCCGGCGACGACCCGATGGTCCCCGCGAACGCCATCGTGTGCGGCGCGTCGACGGAAGTCACCCGCTCGCTGCGGGGGTGCTCCTGCCGGAAGTCCCGCGCCCGCTGATCGATCCACCCGCCGGCGACGAGCGGCCCGCCGCCCCGGACGCGGCAGTCGAGCACGGTGGGGGCCCACTCCGCCCAGCGCCCGACATCGGACAGGTAGTCCCACACGTCCCGGACGCTGCCGGCGACGACGATACGGCTCTCGGTGCGAATGGTCATGGGTGGCGCCGCGGGGTCGTCACGGCGTGCGTCCTCCTGTCAGGTACACGGGGTGAGCGGGTGGATGGTTCACAGCGATCGGCCGTGCCGGCTGCGCGTCATGCCCGGTCACCAGCGGACTCTCTTTCCGTGATGGCATCGTCCCCTATCGGATGCCGGCCGAGCCCGCGGCGTGGGCGACGCGCGGGACATCCCGACGACGATCGAGCGCGCCCCGTACCCCCACGCGAGAGAAATCATGGCCACAGAGAACGAAGAGACCGTCACGGTTCCCCATGTCGAGCGCATCCTCGGCCACGTGTCCGCCGAGTGGGTGCTGATCTCGTGCGACTGCCCGATCGGCGAGGACCACTCGTACGCCGAGTGGATCGCCCGCTTCGGCGCACGCGACCAGTAGGCGCGTCGTCGGGATCGTCCCGCGGGCCCCGCGTCATACCGGGCTCCGGGCGCGATCTGCATGGTGGGGCCGGGTTCGCGGCCCCGACGGGTCGTGTGCTGAGGGCCGCGGATCACCCACCAGGGCGCCGGCTCCCACCACGCCGGCGCCCGTCCACCTCGAAGGTGAAGCGGAGAACGATGAACGCACCCCGGGCGCACGCCCTGCTACGGATCCTCCGTCGTCGGAGGCCCGTCGGCGACGATGTCGAGGACGAGCCGGGAGACGGCCCGATCGAATCCCTGGGTCCGGCCGACGTCCTCCGAGACGGGCCCATCTTCTGGTCCCAGTGCCTGGTCTGCCCGTGGGAAGGAGAGGGCCGCTTCCTGCATATCGCCGCAGCGATCGACGCCGCCCAGCACAACCTGGTCATCCATCAGACGCCGCTGCCGGAACCGACGGACCTCCCTGTCCCGTGAGGTCCGCGGGAAGTGTGGAGATGACGAGGAGCCCCTCCCGGCCGGCGTCCGCGTAACGCACAGACACCACCGTGAGACGGGACGGCGTGCCGGCCGGGAACTGCGCCACGAAGTCACCGTCGGAGTCGAGCACCTCGGACTGCCACGCACCGTCGCCGGCAGCGACCGAGATCGTCGCGCCGGGATCGCCGCTCACCGTGACGACCTCCGTGCCCGCTCGAACCGTCGTGGACACGGCCGGGGCGCGAAGAGCGATCGTGGTCTCGACCTCCGGCGACGTCATGCCGTCCGCCTGCTGCCGCACGCCGATCGCGTTGGACCCGGCGACCACTCCACGATCGAGTTCGAGGACCCAGTCGCCGGACGCGTCCGCCGTCGCCGTGCTGGTGGACCCGCCGGCCGTCACCGCGACCTCTGCGCCGGGGATCGCGGTTCCCCGGAGGATCGGAAAGAGGCGGCCGTCTCCGGCGTCGATGAGAGTGATCTGCGGGCTGCCAGGAGGCCGCTTCAGGCTGACGCTCGTTGAGGACGGCAGGCTGGTGTGCTCGCCGAGCGACGCGACGGCTGAGACAGCGTACGTCCCGTCGGCCAGGGCCGAGACATCGAGCGTCGCGGTCCACCCTCCTGAGGCGCTGGACACGGCGCGAGCTGAGAGCCGGGCGGCTCCCGCGCCGGCAGCGATCGTGATATCGACGGTGGCGCCAGGGGCGGCAGTGCCGGTGAGTTGCAGAGCGTCGGCGGGAGCGTCGACCGTCGAAGCGAGAATGGTGGGCGGAGCCAGGAGCGGTGCGCTGACCGGTGCGCCGGGGACCGAGATCGGCGGCAGCGGAGCACTCGTCGCGAGCTCCGCGGTGGTCTCCGCAGGCGCGGGGGCGGCTACTCGGGACCGAACGGGCGGGCTCGGCTCCGGCGATGGCGCGGGCGAAGGCGGGGACGAAGGCCCGGGCGATGGCGGAGGCGTCGGCACGGACGGTTGCGGACGGTTCGGGGCTGCGCTCGCCCTCGGCGGTTGGATGCCGCCGGCGACGGGCGAGATCTCGATCGGCCGGGGAGGGGCGATCGCGAGAGCCGTCGCGACGACGGAGGCCGCGACCGCCGCCGCGGCCGTGATCAGTGCGACCGCTGCGGCGCCGTGGGTCGCCGCGTGCGCTGACGCAGCGTGCGTGCCGTTGCCGGCGACGCCGAGCGTTTCAGCCGAGGCCGGCGCTGCGGACGCTGTCGACAGCCAGCTCGTGTAGGCGGCCGCGCCGCCGACGCCGGCGATCAGCGGCAGGAGCACGAAGCCGATGTGGCGGTTCGCTTCGCTGGCCTCCTCGGAGATCAGGGTGCAGTCGAGGCAGCCTTCGAGGTGCTCGTCGAGACGCCGTTGAGCGTTCTTCGTCAGACGTCCCCTCAGCCGGGCACCGAGGTGTTCGATCGCCCAGCGATGCTCGGAATGCTCCGGAACGGTCGCCAGATGAGTCTGGATCCACGACGCCCGCAGCCCTTCCCTGGCGCGGTACGCCAGCGCCGCGACGGCGTTCGGGGTCATCCCGAGAAGCGGTGCGACATCACGCGGCGGCATCGACTCCACTTCGGTGTACCAGAGGACTTCCTGCCACGCCTCGGGGAGTGTGCGGAAGGCTTGGGCCGCCAGCGACTTGTTGAGGGAGTGCAACTGCCCCTCCTCCGAGAAGCGCTCATCCTCGAAGACGTCCGGATTCTCGATCGTGATCTCTCGGGACGCGCGGCCCCAGCCCCTGGCCGTGTTCCTGATCGTCGTGAAGAGGTAGGGCCGAAAGCCTGTCGTCGGTCCCCCGCCCCGGGCGATCGTCGCGTAGATCCTGGCGAAGGATTCCGAGACGAGGTCGTCCGGGTCGAACGTCGCGGTGAACGAGCGCGCGACGACGAGAGCGGCCCGGTAGTGGCGGCGCCAGAGCTCGGAGTACGCCGTGGTGCTGCCGGCGCGCGTCGCGGACAGCAGCTCGGCGTCGGATCGGGTGGCGACGGCGGGGTCGTGATCTTTCGGGCGGGACAACGGGATCGGTCTCCAGGTCGGCTGTAGAACAGGCGCAACGGGTGCGCGCCTCCGATTGAGGGAGTCCCGTCGGCCCGGATGATGACGCGCCGGCCGGCCCCGAAAATTCACACGCGCAGACGCGTCATTTCGAGCCGCATCCGCTGTCGTGACCATCGCGGGGAGATGACGGGAGAGGTGTGAGACACATCGGACGGCGCCACTTGGCTTTGGTGGGAGAGGGCTTCGACCCGCGGGTCTCGACGCCCGAACACGCGCTGCAACGACTGCGTCGCGTGATCACGGCGGAGTACATCGAGAAAATGCCCGGATTCGTCACACTCCGACAGCTCGCCGGCTTCTGCGGGATGGGCGAGCAGGAACTGCGCCTGCGCCTGCGTGCCGCGCCGGCCCAGATCTATCTCCGCGACGGCGTCCACGGCGTATTCCCGGAGGAGTGCGCCGAATTCCTGGACGACGTCCGGCTGCTTCGGCTCCCCCTGCCGAAACCGGAGCCCGCGATTCCGCTCGAGTTGATCGGCGTGTCGATCGAAGCCCTGCGCGAGCTGAGCCGTCGCGCGCAGATCGAGGAGTCCACGATCCCGGAGTACCTCGACCGTCTGCTCGATGTGGACCTGTGACCGGCGCCCCGGCGATCGGCCGGCGCGTCAGAGCGTGGCGACGTCGATCAGATGTTCCAGCGCCCCGTACGCTCGGCTGGCGCCGGCGCAGCGCCTGAGGTCACCGGCCACCGCGTACGACGCCACGACCGCCGCCACCGCCCCTGCGGCATCCTCCAGCGCGCGACGGTACGCCGGGTGGTCCGCCGGACCGTGCGCGGCCGTCGCCGGCGTGCACTGGCGCGCCGGCACCCAGGCGTGCGCATCCGACGCGGGGTCCAGGAGCAGGCACACCAGACCGAGCGTGGCGTCCTGGGCGATGACCATGCCTCGGATCGCGTGACCTCCGCTGGCCCACACCAGGATGTCGCCCGCAGGCGGCCACTCGACTTCCACCATCGTCACCTTCGTCCTGGTCGCCGACCGAGTCGGTCCTTCACCAGTGCAGACGCGGGCTCCCGACGATTCTGACGACCCGCGCCGGGTGAAAACACGGGTCGGGTCCCCGTCATGAAACCGGAGCGCGGGAATCACCTCGGTGAGCGCCGCTTCGGCGCGGAACCCCGGAAAGTTGGTCTCACAGTGCGAACGTCCCTGCGGACTGCGGCGGTCCTGGCCGTCTCGATGTGTTTGTTCGGCATCGCGGCCGCCGCCGATGCCGCCCCGCCCTACGCGACCGAAGCGACGGTGTCGGACATACGGTTCACGTCCACCGAAGCGACCTCCGGAAGCCAAGCCGCCATCCAGGCGGACTGGTCGTTGCCGGACAACCCGGCGACGCCTGCCGGCTTCTCCGTCCCGCTGCCGACCGAGCTCCAGGGACGCACGGATGCCTTCCCGCTGACCGACAGCGCCGGCGCGGTCGCCGGCCAGTGCACGGTGACCGCGACCGAGCTGTACTGCGACATCGACAGCGCGTACATCCGATCGCATCCCCTCGATCTGCACGGCACCTTCCAGTTCTGGGTCACCGTGCTCACCCAGGTGAGCCAGAGCACGCCGACCACCTACACGGTCGACGGCCAGGCCACGACCGTCACCGTCACGCCCCCGCCGACCAGCACGTGCACCCAGGACTGCGCCTTCCCGGGCCGCCCGGACAGCAAGTGGGGCTGGTACAACTCCGCCGACGGCACCATCGAGTGGGACGTCTCGATCGGCGCCGGAGCGAGCGGGATGGCCGGCGGACTGTCCGTCCAGGTCGATGACACGCCCGGACCGAACCAGCAGCTCGTCACCTCGACCGCCTCCGGGACATTCCCGATGATCTACCGCACGAACCAGGTCGCGTACGGCGCGGACGGCTACCAGACCACCGTCGGATGGCAGCTCATGGACCCGAGCATGTACACCGTGGACTCCGCGGGAAGCGTCACCTTCACCACCGACGCCGGCTACTTCTACGACATCCACTTCGCCACCAAGCCCACCGACGCCGGCCAGGGCGGGACCAGGACCTACACGAACCAGGCGACCATCACCACCGACGGCAGCAGTTCCGCACCGGTCAGCGGGACCGTGGTCTACGAGGGCGGCCACGGAACCGCTGCCGGTACCGCCGTCGGTCGGTTCGCCGTCACCAAGCACGTGAACTGGCCGAGCGCCCCTGTCACGGGTCTCGCCTTCACCGGCACCTACACCGTGACCACCCCTGAAGGCGCGACGGCGTCTGGGACCTTCACCGTCGCGGACGGTGCGACCTGGACGAGTCCGCCGTTCGAGACCGGCTCCACCGTGCACCTCACCGAAGACGCGCCGACGGGGGCGGCCGGTCTGCAGTGGGCCTCGCCGACCTTCTCGCAGAACGGCTTCGGCCTCGGAGACGGCACGGTGGATGCCGTTACGTTGACGAACACGGCGACGCTCGTGCACTCGGTGAGCCCGCCGGCGCCGGTGTCCGGCACCCAGGCGACGCCGCCCCCGACGTCGCCGCCGTCGCGTAGCACCATCACTGCACTCGCGCACACGGGAAGTTCCTTCGACCCGGACGCGGTTTTCGCCGCGCTGGCCGCCGTCCTCGTCGGGGTCGCCGCCGTGGCGCTGGCCTCCGTCAGGGCACGCCGTGTCCGGCGGTAACCGGCCGGGCGGGCGGCGGCGGGTACCGATGACCGGACTCGGCGGCCCGTGGGTCAGCCGACGAGTTGCGCCGTGATGACCATGTTGTCGATCGACTCGGTCTGGTCGGGAACCTGCAGGCAGGTCAGGAGCACGAGTCGTCCCGGCGCGTTCGCCCAGATCCGGGCGTTCGTGTGGACGTCCGGTTTGTAGGCCTTCTCCGCTCCGGTGACCCGGTAGTGGAGTCCGGCGACGTAGACATCCGCGCCGGCCTTCAGCGATGAGGTGCCGGCGTCGACGTCGATGAGGTAGTTCCCGGGGCAGACCGCTCCCCCGCGGCAGGAGTGCATCACCACGAACACCGTCCCGGACGCGGCGTGGGACGGGCCGGCGCCGTAGTTGCGGACGAGGTAGGCAGAGGAGAAGCCGGGCGGGTCGATGACGCCGTCCACCTCGTTGAGCTCGCCGAGCGGCACCGTCAGGCCGGTGGCGGGGACGCGCAGCGTTCTGCCGGCGACCTGCGCGACCGCGTCGGTCTTCTCCCGCACCGCCTCGGACGGTTGCGGCAGGACCACGGGGGCGCCGCGCATGTCCTTCGGGTAACTCTGCTCGGTGAGGACGGTCGAGACTGTCCAGCCGCCGGCGACGACCGCGGCGACGCAGAGCGCCCCGGCCACCGCGATACGGACCGGACCCACACGACGGCGTCTGCGCCGGTGTCTGAGCCGCGACTCAGCCACGGGCGGCCCTCGGCCTCCGGACCCGGCGGGTGCTCTTCGAGACACCTCTGGGCGCAGCAGTGGCGCGACGACGGCGCTGGACGGAGCGCCCGGACCACCAGACGTACGCGGCTGCGGCCGCGACCGTGGCCGTGAGCGCGACGGCCCACCACGGGAACCCGGGCCCGATGGGCCACTCGGCGCCGGCGGCGACCGCGGTCTGCGGCGCAGGGGTCACGCGCTCCCCCGTGACCAGGATGCGCTGGCTGTTGATCCCGATCGGGGTGCAGGTCACAAGGGTGACCAGGTCTTTCCCCGGTACCGGGGCGAGGGTCTTGGTCTGATCGGGGTCGACCACCTTGATGTCGAACACCCGGTAGGTCAGCGTCTCGCCGAAGATGTAGAGGGAGAACGTGTCACCGTCGACGACTTTGTCGAGGTTGGTGAAGAGGGTGGCGGAGGCGAGTCCGCGGTGGCCGGCGAGGACGGCGTGGGTGCCCGGGCCGCCGACGGGGAGGGAGCTGCCTTCGAGGTGCCCGACGCCTTCGGCGAGGGTGGCGTCGCTGGTGCCGTGGTAAATCGGGAGGTCGGCGCCGATCGAGGGGATGGCGATGCGGCCCATGAGTCCGTACGGGTCGGCCGCGAGCAGCCTGTCGTAGTCGAATCCGCTCGGAAGCGTGGCGCCGGTGGCGACCGGGATGCGCTCGTCCGCTTTCACGGCGGCGCCGCTCTGGAGCGCGGCGTTGTAGGCGTGGGCCTGCTTCAACGCGGCGGTGCGGCTCGCCGGTCCGAGAACCTTGACGGCGTCGCCGTACGTCGCGATCCGCTGGGCCTCCTGGATCGAGGTGAACCAGCTCGCTGTCGACGGGTACAGGGCGACGCTCGCACCGAGCACGCTGAGGACGGCGATCACCGCGGCGAGGGGCGAGAGCCGCCAGCGTCGTCGGGCGCGGCGCTCTGGCGGGAGTGCGGAGGTCATCGGGGTCGCTCCTGAGCTGTTCGTACGAGAAAGGTGTGGAGGTGGCGGAGCGGGTCAGCCTCCCCGCCGCGCCACCTCCACGGTGGACGGCTACTGCTGGGCAGCGCCGGCCGTCACCTCGTCGGCATCGGCCCGGCGGCGACGGACGACGAGGATTCCTGCGGCGGCAGCGAGCGCCAGGAGGGCGAGACCGCCCACCACGAACACGGCGGTCCCGCTGGAACCGGTCAGCGGGAGCGCGATCGGCGGCGTCTGCGGGTCGGTGACGGTGATCGTCGGGTTCGCGCTGCCCGGTGCGACCGTCACCGCGTAGCCGCCGGCGGCCTTGGCGAAGGCCGGCGCGACCGTGTAGCCGGCGGGGGCCTGCGTCTCGACGATGTAGTAGGTCAGGTCGGCTCCGGTGCCGTCGGTCTGCGCCTTGAGGCCGTTGATCGCGACCGTACCGCCGGCGTCGGACGTGAACGTGGTGGCTCCGCCCACCGACACGGGGCTGGTGAGGCTGCTGGCGTTCGCCGACGACGTGAAGACCTGGAACTGCGCCCCGGAGAGGGTGTTGCCGTTGGGGTCGACCTTGCGCAGGGTGACATCGCCCCAGGTGTCCTGCACCGAGTTCGAGGGCGTCGTGATCGGTTGCGTGGTGGAGGACTGGATCGTCTGGTTGGCGACGTTCTGGATCGTTCCGGTGCCGACCGCGTTGACGACCGTCGGGATCTTCGCGGTGACGACCGCGCCGGGGTTCGCCGTCAGGAGGGTCAGCCCGGCCGGGGTGAAGGTCACTGTGACCGTCTGGCCGGACACCGCGACCGTGTAGTCCGCCGCCGGGAGCGAGATCGCCGTGCCCGTGGACGACGCCAGCGAGACGGTCACGTTCGCCGCGGCCGGCGGGGTGAGCCGGGAGTCCAGAGCGTCCGCGATCGTGAACTGGGTCAGCGGGTCACCCGCCTTCTGGTTGGGCACCGTGGCCGCCACCGACCAGTTCACGGTCGATCCGAGACCGTAGGCGCCGGTGTCGTCGACCGTCTTGACCGGTGCGCCCTGCACCGTGTTCTTCGGGTAGACGTAGACGTTGCTGAGCCAGTTGTTGCTCTGCGGCAGCGGCAGGGTCACCAGGAAGGGCTGGCCGAGCTCGGTGCCGGCCGGGGCGCTGGTCTCGGTCACCTCGTACACGGAGGGGGTGGACGTGGAGTAGGTCGTCACGCCGCTGCTGTTCGTCTCCGTCAGGCTCGCGGCTGTCCCGGTGGTGTATGTGGTGCCGCCATTGACGACCTGACCGGAGGCATTCACCGTCAGGCCCGCGGCCGTGGTCCAGCCGGCGGCCGTGGTCAGGTCGACGCCGTTCACCGGCGCGATGCTGAACACGACGCCGGGGATCGGAGTGAGGCTGCTCACGTTCTGCTGCGTCCCGTTCGTCGGGGTGCCGCCGGTCGCCGGGTTCGCCAGCTTGGTGATCGTGAGTGTGTACGGACCGGCCGGGACGTTGCCGGTGGCCGCGTCGGCGGGTCCGGCGATGGCGGCGACCCCGACCAGCGCGAGAGCGCCGGCGCCCAGGAGGGCGCCGATCCGGCGCCTCCGGCCACGGGTGGGTGCGTTGTTCATGGGTGGGTTTCCTGTTCTTCCTGGGGTGGGGAATCGTGGGGTGGGGTGGGGTGGGGAATCGTGGGGTGGGGTGGGGTGGGATCGGGGCGTCAGGATCGCCGGGCTCGCGCTCGCCGCAGCGTCTGCGCCGCGAGGAGCACGGCGGCGGCGGCCAGGAGGCCGAGGGCGGAGAACCCGATGACATCCGTCCCCAGGCCGCCGGTGAGCGGCAGGGCGATAGCGGGGACGGCTTGGTTGACGAACCGGTAGAGCTGCTGGGTCCCGGGCGAGGCGGTCACCTGGTTACCGGAGACCGGCGTCCAGGTGGTGCCACCGTCGGTGGACTGCTGCAGTCCGAGCGCAAGGTAGGCGGTGGTGGACGACAGCGCCTGCTCGCTCAGCGTGTAGCTCGCACCGGGCTTCACCTCGATGGTGTCGGCCGTCGTGGGGGTCTCCGATCCGGCGAAGGAGGTCGCGCCGCCGAGCGCGGCGGGCGGCGTGACGGTGAGCGTGAACTCGCCGGCGGTCAGTCCGCCGCCCGGACTCTGGATGTGCTTGAGGAGCGTGATCGTCGCCGTCGTGTTCGTGATCGTGCAGGTGACCGCCTGCCCGTAGGCGACCGTGACCGCCCCGCCGGAGACCGTGACGGAGGTCCCTCCGGCCACGCAGGCCCAGCCGGCGGCGGTGGGGACGTAGTTCTGCGCGCCCGGAGCGTTGGAGGCCTCCCCGAGCGCGTAGGCGACGCCCGGCGTGACGCCGACGTTCGTCGCAGCCGCGGCGCCGGTCGTCCCGTTCGGGCCGGGCAGGGCTCCGCTGGGGCCGGTCGCGGTGAGTGTCCAGGCCGTGGGAGCGACGCTGCCGAAGGCGACCTTCTTCACGAGCGTGAGCGTCTGCGTGCAGGCGACGGTGTTGGTGATCGTGAAGGTGTTGGGCGCCGGCGTCGCGGTGAGGGTGCCGGGGTACGGCAGCGCCGCGGGCGTGCCGAGCGCGGCGCCGTTCACCGCGGTGAGTGCCGCGGACGTCAGCGTGCATCCGGGCGGGACCGTGACGGAGGTCTCGCCGACGCTCACCGCCTGGCCGACGACGTAGCCTCCGTAGGTGCCGCCGAATGACGGAGCGGCCTGTCCGGTGAGGGTCGGAGCCGCGGAGAAGCCGGCCGGAGGGGTGGGCGCCGTGTCCGTTCCCTGGGCCGGGATGTTGTAGGTGCCGACGACCGTCCCGTTCGGGTTCTTGACGATCCAGGTCTTGTCCACCTGGACTGTCTGTCCTGTGGTGGCGTTGGAGACCACGCAGTTCACCGCCCCCGCCGCGCTCGGCATGGTGAACGTCGCGCCGGTGGCCGTCCAGCCGGTGCCGGCCTGGGTGCACGCGTAGCTTGCGGCGTAGGTCGCGGCGGTCCCGCCCATCGCCTCGGCCAGGGTGACCGTGCTTCCGAGGTTCGCGGTCGCCGTGGCGACGTTCGCGGTGTCGGGGTTCGGGCCGGTCCCCGCGGTCGAGGTGCTGCTCACGGCCCCGGTCACGGCCGGGCCGCCGATCGTCAGCGCCGCGGTGGAGCCGGTGAGGGCGCCGACCCAGCGTTTGGTCAGCGTCACCCCGGCGGTGAGGGCCGTGTTCGTGAGCGTGCAGCTCACGGACTGGCCCGGGAGCAGGCTCACGGTCGCACTCGCGCCGGCGCCCCCGGCCGGCAACGTGGGCTGAACCCCGGTCGCACTCGGTGTGCTCGTGCAGGACCAGCTCTGGGCGTAGTCGATCAGGCTCCCCGCCGCGGCCGTCTCCTTCATGGTGAAGGACGACCCGGCGACGTTGCCGATGAGGAACACCGAGCCGGTGGTGGCCGACGACGCGCCGCCCGTCGTGGCGCTGCCGAGGACGTTGCCTGCACCGTCGGACACCGACACTGTGAACGAGTCGCCCGGAGTCCCGCCCACGACCTGCTTGGTCAGGGTGATGTTCTCGAACAGGAACCCGAACGCGACAGCCTGCCTGGACGTCGACGCCTGAAGCGTGGCCTGCAGAGTAGCCGGGTTGGTGGCGGCCACGACGGGCGTCCCGGTCTTCGTCTGCAGGCTCCCGATGCCACCGCCGGTGCAGGTGACGGTCGTCGTCCCCGCCCCCGTGAAGCCGCCCCCGCACGCGTTGCCGAGTGCTTGGATCGAGGACAGCGGCGTGGTCGCGGTCCAGGAGATCGATTCCGGGTAGGCGACGGCGACCGGGTAGTCGGTGCTCTCAGCGTCCGCGCTGATCAGCGAGAAGTTGCTGACGGCGTGGCCGAATCGGTCGGTCACGGTGACGTTGGAGATCGTCACGACCGTCTGGTTGCCCGCGGGATTGTTCGCGGGGCCCTGCGGCTGATAGAGGGCCGGCTGTCCGGGCACGCCGGCGTACGCGCCGTTGCCGAGGTAGGCCGCGCCGTAGGTGGGGAGGGGCGAGGGGGCCACCGATTGGCCGGACACGTTCAGGGTGAAGGTGGCCGTGTAGCCGCCCGGGAGGGTCTCCGTCATCGGCTCGCCCGCTGCGGATGTGGCCTGGACACTGTTGTAGCCGCTCATGTCGAGCCAGCACAGCGAGCTCGCGTAGATGCCGGTGCCGGCAGTGGTGGCCATCCCACAGCTCGAGCCGGTCGCGGCCTGCGCGGGGGCGCCCGCGGGCCCGGCGGCCGCCACGATCGCCCCGGCGCAGACGAAGGCGGCCACCGTCGCGATCGCGATGATGGCTCGGGCGTGCAGTCGCGCGGTTCGGCCTCGATGGCGTGGGACTGTGACGGTGTCCATCCTTCTCATGTGCGGCTGACTCCTCGGGTGATACTCCGGGTGAACTATCGATGCGGGCGACAGGACCGGAGCTCCGGGTCCTCCCAGCGAATATGGGAGCGCTGAGCTCGGCCGCAGTGACGCGCGATCAGCCAATCCACAGGTTCGAGGGGCCGGCGCCGAGGAAATCACCCCCGCTGTACTGCTGGGCGCGGCGTCATCGTCGGCGGCACGGAGCCTCTGTGAAGTGGAGGCTCTGCGGGTGCCTCCCGGGAGGCCGGCCGCACTCCAGCCACGAACCGGACAGGACGCATGATCAGCAACGAAGAGCACGTGAACGTGGTCGCCGCCACGCCGCACATCGAATCCATTCAGCTCGGTATCGGCGAGCGGACCCGGATCCCGTGCGATTGCCCGCTCGGGCATGACCACACGTACTCAGAATGGATCGAGCTCGTCGGCGGCCGACACGACAGCGCGGACGGAGGCCTCGCGTGACTTCCTTCGCGCCTGTCGCCGACCTGACGACGCCGCAGTGAGGACCAGCCGCTCCGCGCGCGCGTTTCTCTGGTCAGCGATGGCTCTCGCTTCGCCGGCGGCGCAGCGCGAAGGCGATGAATGCGAGCCCGGCAGCCAACCCGATAGCGCTGACGGTCGCGAGAGGGACGATGTCGGATCCGGTGTGCGCAAGGGACGAGTTCGTGCCGTCCGGCGTTGCGGCTGACGGGGTGCTCGCGCCTGACGCCGACCCGGCGGCCGGTGCCGACGGATGAGCCGCCGGTCCTGGTCCGGGCGTCGATGTCGACGCGGCGGTGGGAGCGGACGAGGGCGTCTTGGGCGGAGTCTGCCCGGGTGTCGCAACCGGAATCGGAGTCTCGCTGGGAGTGGGGGTCGGAGGCGACGTCTGCGTGGGTGTCGGCGTGGGAGCGGGTGTCGGCGTCGGCGTTGATCCGCCGGCACCTCCGCCTGCGCCGTAGGCGGTGATCGTGGCCTGGGCGTTCCAGGTGGCGCCGTCCACGCTGACGTCGGCGGAGTCCGTCCAGGGCCCGCCGCCGGTGAAGGCCATCCCGAGCCACAGTTGGACGACCTGGTTCGGCTTGGTGGTGACCACCGAGTAAGAGCCGCCGGGGTCGGACGTGACGGGGACCGTCTCCCATCCGGGCTGGCAGCTCCCGTCCGGCTGGACGACACCGGGGTCGCCCCACGCGTCCAGGCAGTCGAAGACCATCGCACCGTCGACGTCGGCGATCGCCTGTCCGGGCGAGGTGAGCGTGTCGGCGAAGGTCACCGTCGTGCCGGCGGCCGGGACCGTGGGCGATTGGATCGTCACCCTGCCGGTGCCGTCCGAGTTCTCGTTCCCCCACTTCCCGGCCGTCGTGGGCAGCGTGGCGCAGTCCGTCGTGCAGACGGCCCCGGTGATCGTCCCGAGGGGTGTGACGACGCCGTTCACGGTCGCGTCGATCGGCTGGGTGACTCCGCGCTGGATCGACTCGTTGACGAAGGCGGTCACGTACCCGTGCGCGCTCACACCGGTGTGCGTCGCCGCATAACCGGTCAGAGTGAAGGTGAGCGTGCCGGTGGTCGGATCGACGGCCATCGCGGCGACCGAGTCGCCGTGCGCGGTGGTCGAGCCCGTCCCGTCCGCATTCAGGTAGAGAGTGATCGGCTGCAGCCCGTAGAACACGGACGGGTCGATCGACGCGGTGGCAGAACACCCGTCGGGGAGGCCATCCAGGTTCGACAGAGCGGTGTCCCAACGGAAGACGTCGTTGGCGCTCACCGAAGCGTTCGTTCCGGAGGTCGTATCGGTCAACGTCGTCGAGATGTCCGGGCTCGGGATGACACAGTCCGCTGCGGAGGCCCGCTCGGCGACGCCCGCGCCCAGGACCGAGAGCGCCGCGACAACGCCCCCGACGACAAGTGTCGTCACGACAGTCCGAATCTTCATTCACCCTCCTCGATCGGCGGCCCGCTCTGGGGCGCTCCAGCCGCGTGCTCACGGCTGTGTGCGCGCCCGAATGAGGCGCCTTTCAAGAGGAGTCCGAGTGGCGCGAATCCTGACGCTCGAGCATGGTGAGGTGCTCGACTCCGTCCCGGCCCGTGCGCGGAGGCCTCCCGCGTCACGTCCCGTCGCGCTCTCTCCGCTGCCCGCACAGATCACCGGCTTGTGGCGACCGCGACCGGAAAGGGCCGTGTGTGGGGCGTTCGAGGCGTTCTGGCACATCGGACGCCCCGCGAACCGCGTCTCGCGCGGCCGGTCCGGTGGGGCACGGGAGTCGAATCCCATGCCGGCCGAATCCACCGTATGAAGGCGCAGATCCGCGCTACGACGAGCCAGTGATCTACGCTGCCCGCAGCGCGGCTCGCACCGACTCAGCGTCTAAAGCATTTCGTGTCATCCACCTGGTGAATGCCGCAGCAGAGTACGTCGGCGGACGCCCGGAGAACCTAACACCTGCGGCAGTGAGACGTGCTTCGATGTCGCGCCGAATGCGCGACCTGCTCAGGAAGACGAGCGGCGCCGCGTATGAGGCGATCAGTGCCAACCCAATCGCGACCCAGTTGAGCCACGAGACGCCCAGGGCTGCGAACGCAGCCACAACGAGCGCGACGACGACGACAACGACGAACGCACCCCAGACCACATTGCCGATGACCGACGATCGAACGAGACGAGCCCGAAACGGATCCTCCGCGTATTCTCCCCAGCTCGCCGAGCTCACAGTCACCTACCCTTCTCAATACGTGAAGCAGGTGGCGTCCCTTGGGGTGGTGTAGTTCTTGGGCTTGAGTGTCACGTCGTTGACGCAGTGAGCCATCGTGCGATGGTCAGTGAGAACTGTCTAGGAATCTCACGGAAGGACACAACGCACGATGGCTCTTGACCAGTCTGCCCTCCTCGAGCTGCTCGGGGAACTCAAACTCACCGATGTCAGCGACCGGATTAGGGTCGCGACCGAAACCCTGTACCAAGAATTGATCGACGCGGAAGCTGTCGCGTTCATCGGCGCCGCCCCGTTCGAACGCACCAGCGATCGGGTGGCCCAGCGCAACGGCACCCGACCCCGGGCTCTGACCACGACCGCCGGCGAGTTGGAGTTGAAGATCCCCAAGCTGCGGCAAGGCTCCTTCTTCCCGTCGCTGTTGGAGCGGCGCCGCCGGGTCGATCAAGCGCTGTTCGCGGTGGTGATGGAGGCTTATGTTCACGGGGTCTCGACCCGGAAGGTCGATGATCTGGTCAAGGCGCTCGGCGCCGGCACCGGGATCTCCAAATCGGAGGTGTCCCGGATCTGCGCGAACCTGGACGAGGACGTCGCGGCGTTCCGCGACCGGCCGCTGACGGACACGACCTACCCGTATGTGTTCCTGGATGCCACCTACTGCAAGGCCCGCGTCGGCCGCCGGGTGGTGTCCCAAGCGGTCGTGGTCGCGGTCGGTGTCGCCGCCGACGGGCGCCGGGAGGTCCTCGGGTTCGAGGTCGGCGAGACGGAGTCGCAACCGTTCTGGACCAGCTTCCTGCGCTCCCTGAAAGCGCGCGGGCTGGGTGGGGTGAAGTTGGTGATCTCCGACGCCCACACCGGTCTGATCGCCGCCATCCAAACGGTGTTCGCCGGCGCGGCCTGGCAGCGCTGCCGCGTTCACTTCATGCGCAACGTCCTCGCCAACGTCCCGAAGACGGCCGGTCCCATGGTTGCCTCGATCATCCGCACGATCTTCGCCCAACCCGACACCGAGCATGTGATCGCCCAGTTCGGCGAGGTCACCCGGATGCTAGCCCGCTCGCATCCCAAGGTCGCGGACATGCTCGAGGACGCCCGCGATGACCTCCTCGCCTTCACCGGGTTCCCGGTCGCGCACTGGCGGCAGATCTGGTCCACGAACCCGCTGGAGCGGGTCAACAAGGAGATCAAACGCCGCACCGACGTCGTCGGCACCTTCCCCAACCCGGCCGCGCTGCTGCGCCTGGCCGGGCACGTCCTGATCGAGCAACACGACGAATGGGACGGCGCCGACCGCCGCTACTTCAGCGAACACTCCATGAAGCTCCTGGACGTTCAAACCGAGGAGGTGGCAATCCCCGAACTCACTGCGGCATAATCACCAACAGCTGATCCCGCACGGTGTCGAGAAACTCCACCACACAACGGGACGCCACCCTCCCACAACCTGCATCGTCGTCGGCACGAGACGATCTCCGGGCCGCGCTCGATGGGATCAGAGGGTTTGCGGAAGGCGACGTCGACATCGCTGACTGGGCCGCCTGGTTCACGGAGGCTTTGCATCTGCTCGACGCACCCGAGCCCGTGATCCCGTACCACCCTGACCTCGCCCCCGAGGGCCTTCCGCCGGAGTCACGCCAGCTCCTGGCCGCGGCGGTCAAATCATGGGTATTCGGCGGGATGGGATCCTGGAACGACATCGCCTTCTCCGACACGGCCCGCGGAGCGGAATACGACCAACGAACCGACGACCTCTACCGCAGCGTCCTCGCAGCCCTCATCGCCGTCACGCGAGGACCACAATCCGTCAAGGTATGAGCGCACTCACGACCGCATCGACGAGCTTGCCGATGACGTGACCGAGGCCAGCACGAATTCGCGCCAGGCATCTCCGGGTCTGCGCTCCGGCGCGTGACGTCCTCCGCCGCCTGCCTCTTCAACCGCATTAGGTGTCATGCCTGCGGCAACTCGTCCTCGAACGAGCCGGCGCGCGCGTCCAGCGCAGCGAGGGCTGCGCGGGAACTTCCGTAGGTCTGTGGGAAGAGGCCGCCGAATGCGTTGGAGCCCAGCGTCAACTGCAGCGGTTGCTCTTCGCCGTTCCACTGCGCGGTAGAACGCAGGACGAACTGCGGAAGCACTCCCTCAGTCGCGGCCTGCTCGAATGGAGCCAACACGAGCCACGGAATCGAAACGAGTTCTCGGGGCTGTTCCCCCGGATCGCCCCCTGCCCAGGCGGAGAGTGACTCTCGATCTGCAACTACCGTGAGGAAGTACGGGATTCTCCGGTACGGGATGTCGAGCGTGTCCACGTCGATGAATGCGCGGAAATCATCGCGTCGCGCGACGAGCGCGACCGCATCGGGATAGCGACGACGTAGCTCGGCGCGGCATCGAACGTTCGGTAGGACCCACAACGGGAAACCAACGGCCGCGGCGAGGAGCACTCCGCCGAACACCACCATCCCGATGGTCAGCTCCGTCGATGAACCCAGCGATGATGTCCCAATCCGCTCGATCATCATGAACACCAGGAAGATCAGCCAGAGGAGGGCAAACGCGTAGTACGCGACCCACCGGGTAAGGACTCGGACTCGCACAACTCCCCTTTTCGCATGCTTGGTGACGGTCGGCTCGAAGAAGCCGGATGGTGGCGACCGGACCGGAGACGAAGATATCGGATGCTGAATTCACCGGCGTCGGTGACGGCTTCGACTCTTTCACCTGGTTAGTGCACGAGGCGGCGCTCCGCTCGCTATTTCTGGCGCAAGCAGCTTATGGCGCGTCAAGGTCCGGTTCGCTGGCGGCCCAGTTCTTATCGTCGGCAGAGGCCTCGTCCTCGTTATGAGGCACGGAATTCCAGAAGACCCGCAGGTCCTTCCCGCCGCTGAGGTCGCTCGGCTGAGCAGCCCAGTCGAGGAAGTGCTCGATCCGTTCGCCCATGCAGGGACTCTAACGCGGGCCGCGTCGGCTGACCATCATCAGTCCTCCACGGTTGCCAGTGCTCCAAGACTTGATCAACACGCAGCGACGAAATCAGAGGTGGGCAGACGGCCTCATCGCGCACCCACCCACGAAAACGAAGAAGCCCCCGATCTCAATGTTTCCAAGGGATCGGGGGCTTCGCGCCACCTGCGGTGTTGCGCCCCCAGGGACTTGAACCCGGATACGGGCCGCCGGAGGGGGTTCGTACGCTCGAAAATCCGCGGAATTATGCGCCTTTTGGTTCACTAGCGATCGTTTGGATCTAACTGGATCTCACACGGTTGTGGGCAAAATGTGGGCACGCTGGGAAAGTGTTTGGGCCTACGCCCTCGGGCCAGCATCGCGGTCTTGGAGTGACGTCTCCGCCTCATCGACTTCGACGAGCAAGCCTTCGAGCACCGGTATCAGCTCCGGGAGGTCATCGATCAGGATCTCCCACAGTCGCCGCTGATCCACCTGCGCATACGCGTGCACAAGGATGTTTCGCGTCGCGATGATCGCGTGAACATTGGGGATCCGAGCCGCAGTCTCAGAGTCGGCCGCGCGAAGATTCTTGAGCGCCTCGCCGAGGATCTCGAGTTGCCGTTCGACTGCGGCTTGCAGCACCCAGTCACCTAGATACTCCGCTTGCTCATGACCTTGTGCGATGGAGGCGGCTTTCGTCGCGGCCTCGCGCGCATCCCAAAGGAATGCCGGCGACTCAGGCAGCATAAAGATCCTCGGCGCTGCCGAACGCGGATCTTGCGAAGTATGGATTGCGCACAGCGCCGGCGTCGACCAGATCGACCCCGCGACCAACAATCCGCTCCAGCTCTTCCTTCAACTCGAAGTAGTCGTGGAACAGGCCGCCGCGCCCGGGCAGAAAATCGACGAGAAAATCGACATCGCTCTTGTCTGCGTCGAAGTTTGTGCTGAGCACCGAGCCAAAGATGCGAAGTCGCCGGACCCCGTGTGCTTCGCAGGCGCGCCCAATCGCCTGCACATCTACAGGAACGGCGGTGATCATGGCAGCGATTATCGCACGAGGGACGAATAGACCGGGAAGAAGGAAGTCTGAGGTGCGGAAAGTGAAGCGCCGCCTCGACGAACTGCCGCCCCTTCTGGGGCAGGTCGTGACCGCCGCATTCTGCGAGCCTGATCACGCGACACCAACTAATCGTTAGAGACGCTAGCAGCGTCGGGGCTAGGTACGGAGTTCTCGTTGTACGTGACCAGCAAAGTAGATCTTCCCGAAGAAGTCGTGGAGGCTCACGCCAACGGAACGCTTGTCTTCTTCGTCGGGGCAGGAGCCTCGGCGGGGGCTCCGTCGAGCCTTCCCACGTTTGAGAATCTTGCGAGGGCCCTAGCAAAACGCGCATCGCACAGATTCTCAAAACGCGGGGGATTCGACTTCTTTATCGGCTCGTTGGAATCTCTGCCAGGCGGATTCAACGCACATCAGCACGCTAAGGAGCTCATAAGCGATCCCAAATCAAGATTTAGCCCTTTGCACCGGGCGATCGTTGATTTGGCGAACGCGAGCGGTACGTTTCGAGTCGTCACCACTAACTACGACGACCATTTGGCAAGTGCTGCTCGTGACGCCGCGATGCCAATCGGAGATACGTGGTTTGCGCCCGCTCTACCGCTAGGACGGTCGTTCGAGGGGCTCGTCCACTTGCATGGCTCAGTCACGCGTTCCGAAATGGACATGATCCTGACTGACCGCGATTTCGGCCGGGCATACATGACAGACGCGTGGGCGGCGCGCTTCCTGCTTCCCATGTTTGACCGGTTCACCGTCGTGTTCGTCGGCTATAGCCATGACGACGTCATCATGAGATATCTCGCGCTTGGTTTGCCGTCTCGGGATGAAGGTTCTCCGAACACCCGTTTTGCCTTTACGAGCGCCCCAGACGACACGAAATGGGAATACCTCGGAATAGTCCCGATTGAATACCCCGTCGTAGGACGCGATCACGGCGCGCTTGTGTCAGCTTTCGAAGCGTGGGGGGATCGAGCCCGAATGGGTCAACTTGAGCACCGAGCGCGGATGCGAGATATCGTGACGGCCGGCCCGAAACTCACGCCGGTGGAACGCGACTACTTGATGGGCCGACTCCGAACGACCCAAGGGGCGCAAGAGTTTGCTCAGGCGACTACTGAAGCGCAACTCGACATGCGGGTGAGTTGGCTGCGATGGATCGAGGGACATGAAAGCTTTTCGGCGCTGTTTCGTTCCGGCGCTCTGACCGACGCGAGCGCCGTCCTGGGAACCTGGTTCTGTCAGATGTTTATCGCCTCGCCCGAACTCCATGGCGCCGCGCTCCAGACTGTTCAGCGAGTCGGCCAAACCTTTTCGGACAACCTCTTCAGAGGCTCTGCTTGGACCGCTGACGAGCTTGCGAAGCTTGACGCCGATGCTGGAAGGCGTTGGAAATCCTTTATTGCCACGTCAATCGGTGGCCAGTCATCGCCCGGAGCGTTGGAACACCTACTTCCCTATAGCTCTGACGGCCCTTCGATCGACATTTCCGTGATTCGCGCGTGCCTCCGGCCCTATCTTCAACTGAAGCGTCGATGGTTTCTCGACGATTCGGATCATCCCCTGGCCCTACCCGATGCGGACGTCGAATGGGCTACCGATGAGCACTCGCTGACAGCCCACATCATCAAGCTAGTGGACAATTCACCACACGGTGATTCCCTCGTGGGCGTCATGCTGGAGGATGCGCTTGCCTCGGCCTACGACCTCTTGGAGGCCTTCCACGGCAAGCGCGAGTGGGATCAGTTTTCTTCTCGGCGATCGTCCATTGCTCCTCACGGACAAGACAGCTTTCGCCACCCGATCGATGCCGTAATCGATGGACTGCGGGCGTACGCAGACTTGGCGTCCCCAATTCGACCTGAGCTTCCAACACGCTGGTGGGAAACGAACCGACCATTATTCCAACGGCTAGCTGTAGTTCCCCGACACGTTGTGAACGCGTGACTTAGGCGAAGACCTCCGGAACGATGTGGGTTACCACACACCAATCGTTCTCGGAGGTCTTCGTGACTCACGCTAATGCACCGTTGACGCCGGAGGGGCGTCGTCGTCTTGCCGTCCTGGTCGTGGAGCGGGGCTGGCCGTTGCGGCGTGCTGCGGATCGGTTCCAGTGCTCGCCGGCCACGGCGAAGCGGTGGGCTGACCGTTACCGGGCTGGTTTGCCGTTGACTGATCGCAGCTGCCGTCCATCGACATCGCCGTCGCGGTTGAGTCGGCGCGTCGAGCGGCGGATCGTCGCGTTGCGCTTCACGCGCCGGTGGGGTCCGCATCGGATCGCGTATCACCTCGGCTTGCACCGTTCGACGGTCGGTCGGGTGTTGGCCCGTTACCGGATGCCATTGCTGACCCATCTTGACGCCAGCACCGGGTTACCGGTTCGCAGACCGAAACCGATCCGCTACGAGGTCGCCTCGCCGGGCCAGCTCGTCCACGTCGATATCAAGAAGCAGGGCCGCGTCCCCGACGGCGGAGGCTGGAGGGCACACGGCCGCGTCTCGGAGCAGAACCGCCGAGCGGGAGCCGCCCGCTCGCGCGCTGCCCGCAGAGGAGCGCCCGCCTCACGGGGCTACCGCTATCTGCACCACGCCGTCGATGACTACTCCCGGTTGGCCTACTCGGAGATTCTCGACGACGAGCGCAAAGAGACCGCGGCCGCGTTCTGGCTTCGCGCGAATGCGTTCTTCCAACATGCCGGAATCACCGTCACCGCCGTGATGACCGACAACGGAGCCTGCTACCGATCCAACGACTTCGCCGACGCGCTCGGCACCATCCAGCATCGCAAGACTCGCCCCTACCGACCGCAAACCAACGGCAAGGTCGAGCGGTTCAACCGCACTCTGGAAACCGAATGGGCTTACGCCATCGCCTACGCCGACGAAGACTCACGCGCGGCTGCCTACCTGCACTGGCTCCATCACTACAATCACCACCGACCCCACACCGGAATCGGCGGCTCAACACCCGCAGCCCGCGTTCACAACCTCACGGGGAACTACAGCTAGCGCTCTATGTCGTGGATGGCAGCTCCGCTCTGGACGAGGACGAACGTATCTCTTGGCTGCTCGATAAGGCAGCGTTGTACGCCAGCGACCTCAAGCATGAGACCTTCCAGATCTTGGCCCACTCGGTCAGCGGCGCTTCGAGTGAAACTCGCTCTCGACTTCTAGCGGCCGTATTGACCGGCCCAAGCTTCCCGGACGACATTCCCGATAGGCATCGCCACGTTCAATATGCGGTTTTCAACGCGTTGGTTTGGCTAACGCAACATGCGCCGGACTGGAATGACGCTCTCAACGAGCTCGCGAGGCTCCAGCAAGAGAACCCGACGTTTGCGGCCCGCGAACACCCAGACTTCGACAGTTGGACGTCAAGCGGCTCATGGGGCGGCAAGCTTCCGATGGCGCCCGAAGACTTTGTTGAGGCGCTGTCCAAGGCTCCGGGCGCGGCGCTTGGCGAGTTGATCGAGCGCGATTACTCAGAGCGCAGTTTTGATGAGCCGTCATGGGACGACGCGCTCTCCTTGATCAGGCAAGTCGTGGAGACGCGCCCCCGCAAGGAATTACGATCTGGTCGCTGGCAGATGAAGAGCCCGAACTGGGCGTCAAAGGGGACGATCTGCGCCGAGCGGTAATCGAGGGTTGGTCGAAGTCCTCGCTCGGCGATCTCGCGGGCGCTGCAACGCAGCGGGTCGCGAGTCAGGTCCATATCCCAACTTCCACCCGGGCTATCGGTCGGTTCCTCGTCGAACAGGCCCAAATCATGATCGACGATGAGGAGGATCGGGCAGACGCGGCAATGCGAGGGCTGGCAAGAGCGTTGTGGGATAACCACGGAGAATCGTTCTCTCACTCCGAGGATATTGATCCCGTATCGCCCGCACCGCTGTATTTGAACTCTTGGCCAGGCGACATCGCACGGTTCTGGATGAACGCGATCGACCGGCGCTGGCGAAACCATCGCGACGACTGGAAAGGGCTCAACGAAGAAGAGAGGGATGCCATCGAGGACCTATTCGCTGGACCCAGACACGCGCTGGACGCTATCGAGCCGGCATTCGCGAGCCAAGCGTTCTTCATGTTTGCGGCGGATCCGGAGTTCACCGAGCGACGAGTACTGCCGCTGTTCGGTCATGAGGTATCAGCGAAACTCGCCTGGACGGCGTTCTTGTACCAGCCGCGCTATAACGACCGGATGCTGGCAGCTGGCCTGCTCCAGAGCACCATTCGCCAGTGGGGACATATGGATGATCTCGGCGAGCGCGGGCTGGAAGTGAACTTCTTCGGAATGGTCGCGTCGATCGTCTCGTTTGCTGCGATTCCAGCGAAGTCGCGCAAACAACTCCTCGACGCGAGCATTCTCGAGGACGAGGGAAAGCATGCGTCAGGCTTTGCTCGAGAGATCGTCCACTTCTTAGCGGGAGCCGGTATCAATGGAGATGAGATCTGGAAAAAATGGCTCCGCCGACACTTGCAGGCGCGGTTTCAGGGAGTTCCCCGTACGGCTGAAGCGGACGAGCTCTCCGTCTGGGCAGATGTGGTGCCTTACCTCGGGCCGCGCATTCCTGAGGCCGTCAAGCTGTTCGCAGAACATGACGATATCCCGCTAAGCGAGCACTTCATGGAACCAGATTTTCCTGAGGGCGCATTGACCTCGTTCGGTGCTGAGATTGTGGAGTATTACGTTCAAAGAGTTCGAGCTTCGACGCCCAACAATTTCATGGTTAGCTACCACGTCAACGGGCTCGTTGAGACTCTGACGGCGAGGCTAGGTAAGGCGGCCGTGAAGCCCATTACGGACGCGGCGCGGGAGCGGGGCTTCATCGCCTGAACGAAAGTGTCTTCGAATCGCCGAGCGCAATGAATGGGGCACATGCTGCTTCTGCCGTCAGAGCAGCTAACCAACCGATGGGTGTGAACGGGTCCGCGCAGATCGCCCAACCGTCCGCCAGGTACCGGCTCACTGTATCCACGCACGTCTGTTTTTCTGCAGCAGTCGGGTCCGCGGACCCTTCTACGCCGATGAGCCCGCCTTGCAGTTCCGGACCCATGTTGCTGCTGTCGATGATGAATACCCGCATCTCGCTCACTTCCCTGCTCGATCAGTTCTTGTTGCCTTTCCGGCGACTGATCAAGAGCGAGTGGACGGCGCGCAGTGCCGGGACCGTGGAATACCGGACTGGAGCGAAGCGGAAGGAGGATATGCCGCGAAAGTCCGGCGCGGAGCACCGGGAGCGAGCTACGATCGGCCGGCGGAAAGACAACAAGCCCGGCCAGCGCAGCGCCGCCCGCAGCAGCCCCGATCAGCGATATTCGAGCGACCCTTTTCATGGCGGTCGGGATTCGTATCGCACGAGCCAGCCTCATGCGCTGCGGGCATCTTCCGCTCGCCTTATAGTTCAGAAATGACCGACGAGTTCGACAGCGAGACCCAGTGGACACCGGCCGCAAGAGAGGCCCTATCCGCAAAGGGCGAGCACCTGTTGCTGGCCCTCCGTGATCACATCTCTCTGACTCTCGGCCGATCTGGGAGGGGGAACGAGGATGTCGCCTACATCGCGTCGTCGGAAGCCTTGCGTCGAGCCGCCGCAGCATTCGACGACGCTGAGTTCGATTGGTGCGGATCCTCGCCGCTCGGACTCGAGACCGAAGATTGGGATGAGGACGACGATGAAGACGAACCACTTGAGAGGTTCGAACATGAGGTACTCAGCGTCGTCGGGAGGTGGGACTATCGGGTTCTCGATGAGCAGCAGCTGATCTCTGCGGGCCGCGTCGCTTACTCCACAGCATGGCCGGAGGATACGGAAGAGGACGCCATGTTTCGCGTTGACGACCCGATCTCGGCAGTTCACGAGATCGCTCACGTTCACGGGTGGCACGGCCTCGAACAAGTCGCCGGCCTAGAAGCTGTAGCGAGCATGACCGACGTGATCCTGCATGAGGACGAGGGCGATTCGTGGTTGGACAGCGACGAGGACCCCTTTGCCATCGTGCGTCAGTCATGACTGCGATCGAGATGACGACCACTGGGCGTTGTGCGCTGACCCGTCACAAGCCGATTCACCGGCCTGACGCGAGACCAGCGAGAGCGTCGGAGGCGTGATGTTCGGTAGTAACCAGCTCGTCCGAATCTGGACCCCGCACATCGGACCCGGCTTCGCGTCGCAGCTCGCCTCCGCATTCGCACCACTTCGTCTCCTCATCGTCGTGTTCCCGATGGGATGGGCGATCGGAATTGTCCACGCCTTCTCGGGCGGCTCACTTCACACCCTGCTGGGCGCGCTCAACGCCGCCGTCCCCGTCGCGCTCCTTGGCATTGTGATGGTCACGGCCGTCCAGCTTCGACGCCTGCGAAACGCCATCCGGCGCGCGTTGTCGAATCGCGGTTTCGAGTCAGCTACCCGCCCGAGGGTGTTGAACCCTTCCCGCTTCCGCTCGTGGCTCGTCGACGCCGGGGTGCCACCGGATCTAGCCACCGAGATCCTCATCGAAGAAGGACGACCAAGTCTCAAATCTCGCGCAACGGATCACGTATAGAGGCCAGCCGGCTTAGGCCTACCCACTCAAAGTGCCTGCGTGCATCTGCTCTTAGCTTCTATCTCCCTTCACCTTGGTCTCTCCTATCTCCGTTCTTGGTTTCTGTCTCTGTTTCCTTGGTCTTGGTCTCCTCTTGGGATGTATCTCTTCACTTGTTCTATCCTTCGCTTCAGCTCCTTTTGGGCCGCCGCTCGAACCCGATTGAAGAAGGCCCGCCCGGTCGTTGTCCTTCCAGATATCGCGATCATCGCCGTCGCACTGCGACCGTACTGTGCGACCGTCATCGCACTTGGTGTCGTGGGCGCCGGGATCGCGGCCGTGATCCTCGTGTTCTTCTTCGTCTGGGGCCTCAGCACCGGCGGCTGGAGGAAGGTGGTCTGCGGCGGCCGACTCGCTACGATGGCGCACATGACCGTAGATACCGGGTGGCGAGTCACCGTACCGCCTGGCGCAGCGATGTTTCTGCACGAGCGCGCCGGTTCCCCCAGCCGACTTCTCGCGGCTACCGGATTCTGGGCGACGCTCTACGCGGCGCCCGGCCGACTGCGGCTGGTCCGCGGGAAGGAGACTCTGTTGCTGTCGGACATCGACCAGATCAGCACAGGGCCGTCCGACAACGGGCGCGGCATCTGGCGTGAAGCTCTCGTCGTGACCTCACTAGGCGAGAAGCTTCCGCTCATGCCCTTCGAGCGACGCGGGCTACTGCCTCACGCGATCGAGGATCCCTCCTCGATCGCCGCGTCAATCCGAACCGTGGTCTTCGGCGGCGACTCATAATGCCGGAGGCGCCGCTGTGCGCTGAAAGTTGCCGAGCGGCCCGCTAGCATCATGACCAGCCGCGACGAAGGGGACGTCCGTGAATGAGTCGAAGCTGCGACCGAAGGTAGTGCTGTGGTGGGGCATCGCGCTCACCGTGGCCGGAGCCCTGTTGACCATTCTGATACCACAGATCGGCATCGCGGCCGTTGTGCAGCCGGGATCAGATGTGAATGTGGACCAAGGCGTCCTCACCGTACTTGAAGTGATCGTCCGGATCATTGGCCAGGTTGTGGCACCGCTGGGCGTCGCATTCATCGCCGCATCGCTGGTCATGACTCGTGTTGGCCGGCTCGTCGCTGCTCACACGAGCGAGGCCCAGCGCGCTTCGTCGATCGACCTGTGATCGTGGAACGACGACGGAGGAAGTCACGCTCGGTGGTCGCGGCGGTGCTGCTCGGCATCTCTCTGACCGGCTGCACAGCGGCCGAGCACACCCCGGACCTGATCCACAAGGCCAGCCATCCGGCGACGCCGACGCCCGCGGCGTCCTTCACCCCAACCGCAACGCCTGCGCCGGCCCCGACCGCCGCGGCGTGCGTCGGCTGGGGCTTCTGGGAGCGGGACTACTACAGCGAGGCCCAGCAGCCGGTCGACTGCGGCCCCATCCAGTACGCCACCGGGACCACGAAGCTGAATGATAAGGGTGTGCCGGTCGCGTACGTCGTTGCGCCCGGCGACATCTGGGAGTTCATCGCCAAGCGCTTCGACGTCGGCACGGCGTACCTCACTGCGATCAACGCCGTGCGTCGGTACCCACCCACGACGGTCTATGTCGGGGACACTGTCAACCTCGACCCAGCTTCGATCACCAGCGTCGGCGACCAGAACGGTGTCGTCTACCACAACCTGGACAGCTTGCCGGATCCGCACGTGCCGCAGCACTGAGGCCGACATCGTGCGCCCACTACGATCGCCCGGGTGGGGGCAATGGCACGAAGGACGATGGCGGACAGGCTGTAGGACGGCTTCGAGTCGAAGCCGCTGAGAGCACACGGACCGATGCCGCAGGCGCCGATCGTGACTCCGGTCCGGAAGCACATGTCGAAACTACTCACGCCTAGCGTCTCCCGGTCTGCGCTTGCGCGCGTGACGTCCCCCCGTGATGTATCTCTTCGTTCTCGCTATGCGTTATGTCTGCGGCAACTCACCCTCGACCCGCACGCGCGGGCGTTGAGCGCGGCGAGGGCTGCGCAAGAACTTCCATAGGTCTGTGGGAAGAGCCCGCCGAATGCGTTGGAGCCCAGCGTCAACTGCAGCGGTTGCTCTTCGCCGTTCCAATGCGCAGTAGAACGCAGGACAAACTGCGGAAGCACTCCCTCTGTCGCGGCCTGCTCGAACGGATCCAACACGGGCCAAGGAATCGAAACGAGCTGTCGTGGCTGGACTCCTGGATCGCCTCCTGCCCAGGCCGAGAGTGAGCCTCGATCTGCAACAACCGTGAGTAAGTACGGGATTCTCCGGTACGGGATGTCGAGCGCGTCCACGTCGATGAATGGGCGGAAATCATCGCGTCGCGCGACGAGTACGACCGCGTCGGGAAAGCGACGACGTAGCTCGGCGCGGCATCGAACGTTCGGCAGGACCCACAACGGAAAACCAATGAGCGCCGCAGCGAGCACTCCGCCGAGCACCACCATCCCAATGGTCAGCTCCGTCGAAGAACCTAGCGATGACGTCCGGATCCGCTCGATCATCATGAATACCAGGAAGATCAACCAGAGGAGGGCAAACGCGTAGTACGCGACCCACCGGGTGAGGACTCGGGCTCGCAAAGCTCCCCTATTCACGCTTAGTTGACGGTCGGCTCAGAGAAGCCGGATGGTGGCGACCAGACCGGAGCTGAACATGATTGCGCCGATCACGACGGCCCCACCGGCTCCCCATTTGAGGTTCCAGGCCGTATAGACAGTCTCGGCAGTCTTGTCGCCGAAAAACATCGAACCCGTTTTACGAAAGGACTCAGCCGCGCCCTCGGCATGACGCCAAAGCAAAACGCCAACGATCGCGAACACACCGCCGCTGAACATCGGGACGATTGCTCGCAACAGGTTGGTCACGCAGTCTCTCCTCGCTCGGGTAAGTCGAATTGTGGCACAAGGCGGTGGCGCGTCCCGGTGGTTCCACGCAGCTGAATTCGACGAATTTCGGATTTGCGCGTCAAATCCGGTTGGAAAACACAACGTGTAGGTGTGAAGGCATTGGTTTCGGACAGGCCACTGGGGAGAAAGCTCGCCGACCGCATCGCTGAGGGGGTCCGTGAGCCGCCACGCCGGCGGCCTGATTTGCATTCTGCTCGCGTCAGCGTCGGTGGTCAGCCGCACGATGGCCGTGCGGTCCTCGGCCCGGGTTTAGGCCGGGAACGGCCCAATTTTCATGAATTTCTAGCGGGTTTCGGACATATGAGCTGTTTGCGCGCCAAAACCACCTTGGATGAATTTCTAGCGGGTTTCGGACATATGAGCTGTTTGCGCGCCAAAACCACCTTGGAACCGGAAGTTCTAAGTAGAAGAACATTTTTGGAAAAGGACAAGGCTGTCCCGTTTCGGGAAGCCCAAGACGAGGTGCGCGGGAGGTGAGTGCAGGTGCGCGGCGGAGTAGCCAGATGGAAGCGGGGGCAGTCCTCTCACGGGGTCAGGCAAGCAGTCGACTACGCCTTCAGTGGCGTCTGTGACGCCACTCTCACCGCCAAAACCGCCGACGGTGTCATCGCCGCCGCAGGCTACGCCGACGCCCTCATGACCCGATACATCGTCGAGAACGGTGCCATCCGCGACGACCTCCTCACCCGCGACCGACTGAAGGCTTGGGTCGACGGACTCGACCCGCTCACGGGCGAGCATCGCGGCCGCGACCTGGAGTCGCCCGTCGCGGATCTGATTCTGGATGCGACGATCAACGCGCCGAAGTCGTTCTCCATTGCAGCCATGCTCGACCCCGACCTCGCCGCCGCGTACGAGGACCTCCAGGACCGCCTCCGCGACCGGATCGTCAAGCTCTGGCAGTCCGAGCTCAACGCCCGCCGCGGCAAAGGCGGCAGCATCCGCGAAGACCTCGCCCGGATCGAAGTGGTCGAACTCCGCCACGAACGCTCCCGATCGTTGGATCCGCACAAGCACCGCCACCTCTGGCTCAACGTCAAAGTCCAAGGCATCGACGGCAGATGGTCCAACATCGACACCCGGGTGGCGTTGCGGTTCCAGAACGTGATCAACGCCGAAGGCGACCTCGCCTCGCGCACCGACCCCGCCTGGATCAACGCTCTCGCCGCGAAAGGCTTCACCCTCAATGAGGACGGGGAGATCGCAGCGCTGCAGCATCTCGTGCGGCCGTTGTCGAAGCGGTCCGCGCAGATCGAAGCCAACAAGGTCGCGCGGATCGCTTGGTGGAAACAGCGGCATCCCGGGCAGGAACCGTCACACGACGTGATGAATCAGATCGACCGATGGGCATGGGCTGCCGGCCGGCCGAACAAGCCCGGCAATTTCGACGAAGACGACTGGGCCACGCTTGTCCGCGAGGAATTGATCGCGACCGACCCGCAGCTTGCACGTGAACGGCCCGGTGCGGAGCTCCACACAGTAGCCGTTGCCGATCTCGACCTCGACCTGCTCGCAGCTAAGGCTGTCGTCGATGCGGACGCCCGATCAACTGGCACCGGCGGTCGATTCAGCGAGTGGGACATTCGTGCGGGCGCGATTCGGGCCCTCGCATCAACCGGCGTCCATGCCCCTCGGGATCGACTTGCAGAGGCCCTCGATTCCGTGGTCGACCTTGCTGGCTCCCACACCGTCGCTTTGCTCACCGAGCCTGGCATCCCGGCACACGTCAAGCGACTCATGGCTACCAACACCGCGCTTCTCAAGACAAAACTCGCCAACCGAATCGAAATGCTCTCCGTTGACGGGGTCGATGAGCGACAGGATGTTGTCGAAGCCATCGCTCATGCGGTCGAACCGGGTCGCGGCCTCGACGTTGAGCAGCTTGCGGGCGCCGCCGCGATCGCGGGAACCGCACGCAATGTCACCGTTTCCGGTGCCGCTGGTACCGGAAAGACCACCATGCTCAGGATCGCCGCCGCGGCTCTCCGCCGTCACGGCCGGAACATGATCATCGTTGCACCGACGAAGAAGGCATCAATCGTCGCTGGACGCGAAACTCTGAGCGAGTCGTCGTCGCTGCATCAGCTCTTGTTTGACTACGGATGGCGCTGGAGGACCAACGAGGCCGGAGCCACCGAGTGGAGTCGGCTTGAGCAGGGGGCACACGATCCGTCGACAGGCCGAATCTACAGCGGCCCACGCATGCGGATCCGCCCGGCTGACCGCATCGTGGTTGATGAAGCCGGCATGCTCGACCTCGAGGCTGCGCGGGGCCTGGTCGACGTTATTGAACGCACCGGTGCAGATGTGGCGCTCATTGGCGACGAGCGCCAGGCCCTCCCGATTGGGCACTCCGGAGCTATGGCACTCTTCTGGCGCCGCACCGAGTCGCGCGTGGAGATGACCACAAGCCATCGCTTCAAGGATCCCGACTGGGCAGATCTCACTCTCCGAGTGCGCGAACTCCGGGGTCAAGACACCGCGACCGAAGTCGCAGCCGAACTAATCCAAACTGGTCACGTCATCCGTACCGACAATGATGTCGAAGCCAGGCGAGCTATGGTCAACGGCTGGTTCGAGGCGCAACAACGACGACAGTCCATTGCGCTCGTGACCGCCACACACGCAGAAGCGACGGCCGTCAATGAGTCGATCCAGGCTCAACGGATCTCAGCCGGTGCCCTCGGAACCGAGAGGGTCGCCACTGGTCAGGAGGGCCAGGCGATCTTCGTAGGCGACCTGGTGCAGACCCGACGCAACGATGTCGCTGCCGGCGTCCAGAACAGGCAGACGTGGGTGGTCAAATCGATCATCAACGGAGACGTACTGCTGGCAGCTCCCAACGACATGTCGGATCTGCGAAGGATTCCCGCCAGTTATGCCGAATCGCATTTGCACCTCGCGTACGCGACCACTGTCTACGGCGTTCAGGGAGAGACCACAGACGTTTCCATCGTCGGCCCCGGAGTCGACGCTGCCGGGCTGTACGTGGGCCTCACTCGCGGCAAGGAAGACAACAAGGCCATAGTCGTCGCGGCGACCGAATCGTCGGCGAAGGCAGAGCTCGCGGGATCGATGAACCGCCAAACCATCGAACCCACGGTCGAAGATTCGCGCGCAACGGCCCTCGAGGAGCTCCACCGAACAGCCCGCAGCTACACCGGCCCCTCGACCCCGACGGCTCCAGACCACGTCCCCTCGATCGGCCGGAGCTGAGGAGTCTAAGTGTTATCCCGTCGCCAAGCCACCATCACGGACACGACGTCCAAGCGAGTTAACACCGTCCAACGTCGCGTTTTCGGAGTGGAATCCGAGCACAGCCACCCCCAGTTCGTCCGCTCTCCGTCTAGCCTGCGGGAGCACGCCCCTGGCACGAAGATCAGCGCTTGCCGACCATCAGGGTGTGCAACGGTCGCCACCCGTTCCACGAACTCGACATCGAGATTCCCCCTGCGGTTGTCAACCCAACCCAGATAGCGAGAGCTGTAGAGGTCACATGCTCGACGAGCCTCACCGGCAGCGATCACGGTGTCGCTCGCTCCGAGGTAGATCATCCACCGAAAACACAGCTCTACGGCTTCGACATCGTTCGCGCCCCAGCGCATCGGTTCCGGGCGACGCTTGTCCATTTCCACGGCTCCAGACTGCACCCGACTGCCGAGATCGCCGCAATGTATGTCGGTACTGGGAGTTAGGTTCACTGCCATGGGGAGCATTACTCCATACGAGACATCGTCCGGTCGCCGATATCGCGTCAGATATCGGAAGCCCGACCACTCGCAAACCGACAAGCGTGGCTTTCGGACGAAACGCGACGCGGAGCTCTTCCTGGCCTCGATCGAGGTCCGGAAAGCGACCGGGGCGTACATCGACCCGTCGCTGAGCCGAGTCACGGTGGCGTCACTGTCCCGCGCGTTCCTCGCGAAGAAGGAACGAGCACTCAAGCCGTCCTCGTTCGCACCTTTGGCCGCAGCCTGGAGGGTTCACGTCGAGCCGCGCTGGGGCAAGGTGGAGATCCGAGCCATTCGCCCCTCAGATGTCGAGGAGTGGGTGCGTCAGCTCGGATTGGGGATCGCCGAGAATGCCGGGCGACGCAAGATAGCCGACGCTACGCCGCGGTCAGCCACGGTCGTCATTCGCGCAGTAGGCGTGCTCGCAGGTATCCTCGACACCGCGGTCAAGGACGGACGAATCCCGAAGAACCCGGCACGCGGGATCGACAACCTCCCACGAAAGAGCTCTGAGAAGCCACGTGTGTACCTCTCACACACGCAAGTCGCGGCCCTGGTGCGCAGCATTGAGGAGGACAACCTGGCGCTTCTGGTGCTTCTTCTGGCGTACACCGGTTTGCGCTGGGGTGAAGCGATCGCTCTTCGCCCACGAGATGTCGACTTCGATCGTCATCGGATCTCGATTGTGCGCTCCGCAACGCAGGTCGACGGCTACGTGATCCTCGGGACGCCGAAGAGCTGGGAGCGTCGATCAGTTCCGCTGCCGACGATCGTCGGTGGACCGATCCAGGATGCGATCGCGGGCAAGTCGAAAGACAGCCTGATCTTCGAGCGCCGCCATGGCGGGTTCCTGGGCCGCCCGCACCATCGAGAGAACAACCCATCCTGGTTCGCGATCGCATTGGCAGACGCCGGCCTCGACTACATGACCCCACACGACCTGCGCCACACTGCCGCGAGCTTGGCGGTCAGCGCCGGCGCCAACATCAAGGTGCTGCAGAAGATGCTCGGTCATAAGAGCGCCGCCATGACCCTCGACGTCTACGCGGATCTATTCGACGAGGATCTCGACATGGTCGCCGTGCGGCTTGACGAGGCGGCCGCAAAGCTGGCCACCAATCCTTGGAACAGGCCATCGAGTTAGCCACTCGTCACAGAGAATTCCGGCCACCAAACACTCCCAATCGCCTCGACGGAGGCGCCAAGAACGCCACGCTCCGCGAGCTGGTCCTACAAATGCCCGGACCGATCGTCGGAGACTCGTTCAACTACAGGTTCGCGGTCGCCGAGCAACACCGCCGCAACGCCGGAGCCCAATTCACCGATTACTGGCCAAGCGAATGGATCGCCGCTACCGGGGCCGAACAAGCGTTCAGCCCACGCCTGGCGCGATCTTCATCGCATCCGAAAGCCGCGTCGCGAGCGCTCGCACGTCGGTATCTCTCCACGTCAACGACCGCTTGCCATCGTCCGAAACCGGCACGATCGGAAGCTCCGTGAACCCAACGCCCGTCCGCACCCTCAAGACAATCGCCAGTGCCACTTGCGGATAAGGCGGCGAAGACCGCGTCTCAGCAACCGAAACGGCCTGAACGCTAGATACCGGAAGGTCCCACAGCGAGGTCTGCTTGCGCATGCCGACGAAACTCAGCCGTCCCGCATCAACCACGACCGCGAATCCAGACGGCAGGCGGGGTCCACCCAAAGACCTCACCGCATGCACCGTGGTTGGAAACCGGACTGCACGAACCGTCGTACCAGCCGGGAACGGAGCCATCAAATCAGACACTCTCGGATCCTAACGTCGCGCCTCAGCCGCGAATATGCCACCGCTCAATACGGCTAAACAGCGCTGATTGTGCCGAGCGTATTTTGCTAGGAGGTGCCCGTTGGCGCCAATTCCGGGTCATGCGTTCGAACGAGTGCGATCTGCAGGACGAAGTTAGATCTCCTCCTCCAGCCCGAACGCGAGAAGCGACCATGGAGCACAACAGCGCGGATCCACACCGGCCACTGAGTGCGCGGCTCTTCCCCTTCCGAATTCATGCTGGACGTAATCCAGCAGATCTCGACCATAGACGATGACGTCCGTCTGCCAGACAGAGAAGACCCGGCGAACTCGCGCCGGCTGGCGACGCGGGCATATAGCGGTGACCATACAATGGGACGAGGGTGGGCCATTTCGCAATCTGCTCGCGGGCGCGTCGCAACCGCTCAGGCCGGCTGTGGGGAGCGTTACCCCACGACGGCGGCCAGAAGGCGTTTTCTTCGACGTCGAACACGACGCCCTCGGTGGGCCAGGAGAGAGCATCATCGATGGTCCCGGCGTTGCCGCGCCAATCGATCCATCCCTCACCCTCCGGAACCGCAATCGACAAGAAGTCGCGATGATCCGGACTGAAGTCGAAACCGAATCGGGCTTCGACCGCCGAGAGCTCCAGAGCTGTAAGTCCCGGACTGAGCCGAACGCGCCGCGATCTGAGTAGCTCAACACTCTCGGCTGCGATCATGCACGCAGCCTACCGATCCGGGCATGAAAGCGGCGCGAGCGCTGCGGCATCGAAGGCCTCTAAGCGTCAGCGACTGCATCTAGGGCGAAGCTACGACACTCGGCTCACTGAGATGTGGGCAAAATGTGGGCAAACGACCCAATCTCGCGTCGCCTCCGTAAACGAAGAAGCCCCCGATCCCAGTGTTTCCAAGGGATCGGGGGCTTCTCGCCACCTGCGGTGTGGGGTGCGCCCCCAGGGACTTGAACCCTGAACCCATTGATTAAGAGTCAATTGCTCTGCCGATTGAGCTAGAGGCGCATTCGCTCCGGTTTCCCGGACCGAGGCTCAACATTAGCATCCGAGTCGGGCGCGACGCCAATCGGGGCGAGCACCTCCCGCAGTCCGGGCGTGTCCTCGCGCCGGGCCGCTAGGCTCCTCGCGTGAACGACGCACGCGACACCGCCCCGCAGCTCTCCGACGACCTGGCGCTCGCGCTGAGGCTCGCCGACCTCGCCGACTCGATCTCCTCCGCGCATTTCCGGGAGCGCGGCCTCCACATCGACACGAAACCCGATCGCACGTTCGTCACGGAAGCCGACCTGGCCGTCGAGCGGGCCATTCGGGAGGCGCTCGCCGCCGAACGGCCGGGCGATGGCATCCTCGGCGAGGAGTACGGCACGGAGGGCGACGCCGCACGGCAATGGATCATCGATCCGATCGACGGCACCTCCAACTATCTGCGCGGCGTCCCGGTGTGGGGCACGCTCATCGCACTCGCCGAGAACGGCAAGCCGGTCGTCGGCGTGGTCAGCTCCCCCGCGCTCGGCAAGCGCTGGTGGGCGGCGGCCGGCACGGGAGCGTGGACGACCGACGCGACGGGCGCCGAGCCGCGGCGGATGCGGGTGTCCGGGGTCGACGACCTCGCGAACGCGTCGATCAGCTTCCAGAGCATCGCGCAGTGGGATCAGGCCGGCTACCTCGACCGCCTCGTCGCCCTCACCAGGCGGGTGTGGCGGGACCGCGCGTACGGCGACATGTGGGCGTACATGCTGCTCGCGGACGGCCTGCTGGACGCGGTCGGTGAGTTCGATGTCAAGACGTACGACCTGGCGGCGCTCATCCCGATCGTGGAGGAGGCGGGCGGCACGTTCACCTCGGTGAACGGTGAGCCCGGGCCGTCGCACGGCTCGTCACTCGCGTCGAACGGCCTGCTCCACACGGCCCTGCTCGACGCGCTCGCGTAGCCGAGCGGGCAACGCCGGACAACACTTTCATAGGATCCGAATCCCGCGACCGCGGCACCCTCCACCCAATAGGCTCGATCGTGTGAACACCCACCCCGACGAGCCCCTAGTGCACATCGCCGGCTTCCGCATGGACTTCGGGCGGACCACTGTCATCCGCGACCTCTCCTTCGACATCGTCCGCGGCGAGACCTTCGGCTTCCTCGGCAGCAACGGGTCGGGCAAGACCACGACCATCCGCGCGCTGCTCGGCATCTACCAGCCGACCGCTGGCGTCCTACACATCGACGGCAAGGACTTCTCCCCGGAGGCCGGGGAGCGGCTCGGCTACCTCCCCGAGGAGCGCGGCCTCTACAAGAAGGAATCCGTCATCGACGTGATGGTCTACTTCGGCCGGCTGAAGGGTCTGGGCGCCGAGAAGGCGCGGCGCTGGTCGAGCGAGTACCTCGAGCGCGTCGGCATCGGCGACAAGGAGAAGGTCCGGCTCGACAAGCTCTCGGGCGGCCAGCAGCAGAAGGTGCAGCTCGGCGTCACGATCATGAACCAGCCCGAGCTGCTCATCCTCGACGAGCCGACGAAGGGCTTCGACCCGGTCAACCGGCGTCTCCTCATGGACATCATCGACGACCAGAAGCGCGCCGGCTCCACCGTGATGATGGTGACCCACCAGATGGAGGAGCTCGAGCGGCTCTGCGACCGCGTCATCCTCCTCAAGGACGGCGTCTCGCGCGCCTACGGCACGGTCTCCGAGGTGCAGGAGCAGTTCGGCGGCACGGTCGTCCACGTGGACCACGACGGCACGATCCCCGCCTCCCCCGCCTACCGCATCGCGAAGGACGAGGACGGCCGCGCCGAGCTGGAGGTCGCGAACGACGCCGACACCGCCGCGATCCTGCGCGGCCTGGTGGACGCCGGCCTCCACATCACGCGCTTCGCCCCCACCCGCAAATCCCTGGACGACATCTTCGTCGAGGTCTACGGCGCCGAGAGCCGCCAGGAGGACTGAGCATGGCCCGCCACAACCTCGCCACCGTCATCGGGTTCGAGTTCACCCGCACGATCAAGAAGCGCAGCTTCTGGGCCGTGACGCTCATCCTGCCGATCCTGGTCTTCGGGCTGGGGGCGCTCGTCATCTCGGCGAACGTCTCCAGCGCCAACACTGCCGACCGGCAGAAGAACGAGCGCTTCGACTTCCTCTACGTCGACGCGTCCGGCCTGGTCGACCCTGCCGTCGCGGCCGGGTACGGCGGCAAGGAGGTCGCGAGCAGCTCCGCGGGCGTCGAGGAGGTGCAGATCGGCGGCACTCCGGCCTTCTTCGACTACCCGGCCGACCCGTCCAAGCAGACGATCAAGGTCTACGGCGCCGACGCCGGCGTCTTCTCCAACAGCAAGTACTCCGCCGTCGCCCAGTCGCTCCTGGCGACGAGTGTGGAGCAGAAGCTGAACAGCCCGGTCGACGTCGCGATCCTGCGCGGAGAGACGAACACCTCCACCACCACGTTCAAGGACGGCGCGATCGCGCCCGGCTTCCAGGGCATCGTGCCGCCGCTGATCTTCCTGGCCGCATTCTTCGTCGTGATCGTCTTCCTCGGCAACCAGATGCTCAACTCGACGCTGGAGGAGAAGGAGAACCGGGTCACGGAGATGATCCTGACGACGATCAACCCGACGAACCTCCTGGTCGGCAAGGTGGTGTCGCTGTTCGCGGTCGGCATCATCCAGATCGCGGTGTTCGCGTTGCCGGTCGTGATCGGCTACCTGTTCTTCCGCGACCAGCTCGCCATCCCGAACTTCGACCTGAGCTCGCTGGTGTTCGATCCGCAGAAGATGATCGTCGGCGCACTGATCACGATCGGCGGGTTCGCACTGTTCACCGGGACGCTCGTCGCCGTCGGCGCGGTGATGCCGACCGCGAAGGACGCCGCACCGTTCTTCTCGGTCGTCATTTTCGCCGTCGTCATCCCGATCTACGCGTCCAGCTATGCGGTCAGCACACCGGAGGCGCCGATCGTGCAGGTCCTGGCGTTCTTCCCGTACACGGCGCCGATCACCGCGCTCATCCTCAACGCGTTCGGGTCGCTGCCGCTCTGGCAGGCGATCGTGATCATCGTCGAGCTGTTCGCTCTCTCGTACGTCGTGCTCCGGCTGGCGGTGCGGCTGTTCCGCTACGGATCGATCGAGTATTCGAGCAAGGTGCGCATCCGGGATGTGCTGGGGCGCAAGCCCGCAGCGGGATCGGCGGTCCGCTGATGCGCGCCGTTGTCGTGCCGCAGCCGGGCGACGCGGAGGTGCTCACCGTCGCCGATGTCCCCGAACCCCAGCCCGGGCCCGGCGAGGTCCGCATCCGGGTGATCGCGGCCGGGCTGAACGGCGCCGACCTCAGCCAGCGCCGCGGCTTCTACCCCTCGCCGCCCGGCGCCCCGGAGTGGCCCGGCCTCGAGGTGTCCGGCGTCATCGAGGCGGTCGGCGCAGAGGTCGAGTCCGGGCGCTGGAGCGAGGGCGAGCTGGTCTGCGCGCTGCTGCCCGGCGGCGGCTACGCCGAGTACGTCACGGTGGACGCCGGGCTCGTGCTCCCGATCCCACCCGGTGTGGACCCCGTGGAGGCCGCCGGGCTTCCCGAGGTCGCCGCGACGGTCTGGTCGAACGTGTTCGACCTCGGCGCGCTCGCACCCGGCGAGACCCTGCTGGTCCACGGCGGCTCCAGCGGCATCGGCAGCATGGCCATCCAGCTCGCGCACGCGCTGGGCTCGCCGGTGATCGCGACCGCGGGGAGCCCTGAGAAGGCCGCTTTCTGCCGCGGCCTCGGCGCGGACGCCGCCGTCGACTACCGCACCGACGACTTCGTGGAAGCGGTGCGCGCCTTCACCGACGGCCGCGGCGCCGACGTCGTCCTCGACATCGTCGGCGGCGCGTACATCGCCCGAGACCTGGAGGCCCTCGCGACCGGCGGCCGCATCATGTCGATCGCGGTGCGCGACCGCACCCCGGCAACGGTGGACATGGGTCTCCTGATGCGCAAGCGCGCCCGCCTCCAGGGCACGACGCTGCGCGCGCGCCCGCTCGCCGAACGGGTAGCCGTCATCGCCGCCGTGCGCGAGCACGTCTGGCCGCTGCTGGAGTCCGGCGAGGTGCACCCGGTCATCGACTCGGTGTTCCCGCTGGCGGACGCGCCCCAGGCGCACCGGAGGATGGAATCGTCCGCGCACCTCGGGAAGATCCTGCTGCGCGTCTCCTGACCCCCGCATCCACCGCGGCCGCGAGCGGTGTCGTGGAGGATGAGTCGGCGGACGACGACCACCCGTCCCGCGTTCGGTGGGAGGATCGAACCATGACCACGCCGCCCTCCGACGACGCCCTGCTCACCGTGCCGAAGGCTGAGCTCCACCTCCACATCGAGGGCACCCTCGAACCCGACCTGGCGTTCGAGCTGGCCGGGCGCAACGGGGTGGACCTGCCGTACGCCTCCGTCGAGGAGCTCGCCGCACAGTACGACTTCTCCGACCTGCAGTCGTTCCTCGACCTGTACTACGCGACGATGGCCGTGCTGCGCACAGAGGACGACTTCGCCGAGCTCACCCGGCGTTACCTCCGCACGGCCGCCGCGGAGGGCGTTCGGCACGCCGAGCTGTTCTTCGACCCGCAGGCGCACGTGTCTCGCGGCGTCCCGATCGAGGCGGTCGTGGACGGGATCAGCGCGGCGCTGGCGGAGGCCGAGCGCGACGCCGGGATGTCGGGCGGCCTCATCCTGTGCTTCCTGCGCGACCAGCCGGTGGAGTCCGCCGACGCCATCCTCTCGGCCGCGCTCACCCGGCCCGAGCGGCTGCTCGGGGTCGGGCTGGACTCGGCCGAGGTCGGCTATCCGCCTGAGTTGTTCACCGACGTGTTCGCGCGGGCGAAGGATGCGGGGCTGCACGCGGTGGCGCACGCGGGCGAGGAGGGGCCGCCCTCGTACATCGTGCAGGCGCTCGACCTGCTCGGCGTGGAGCGCGTCGACCACGGCATCCGGGCGGCCGAGGATCCGGAGCTGATGGCGCGCCTGGCCGCCGACGGCATCCCGCTGACCGTGTGCCCGCTCTCCAATGTCCGCTTGCGCACCGTCCCCGACCTGAGCGCCCACCCGCTGCTGCGGCTGGACGCCGCCGGTGTCCGCGTCACCGTGAACTCGGACGACCCTGCCTACTTCGGCGGCTACATCGGCGACAACTACCTCGCGATCCGGGACGCCCTCGGGGTCACGACCGAGCAGGCCGAGCGGTTCGCGCGCACCTCCATCGACGCCTCGTTCGCGACCGCCGAGCGGAAGGCCGAACTGCAGGCCGAGGTCGACGCGTGGCGGAGCTGACCGGAGGCCGGGTCGGGAGCATCACCCGGCCGGACGGCCGCGCGGTGCGGTTCTTCGACACCGCAGACGCGCGAGCCGCAGCCGCCCCGGTAGACGCGAACGCCGCAGTGGATGCCGGCGCCCCCGTCGTGGTCTGGCACCACGGCACCCCGCAGACCGGGGCCGTCATCCAGCCGGTCGCGGAGGCGGCCGCCGCCCGCGGCCTCCGGGTCGTCTCGGTCGCCCGGCCCGGCTACCCGGGCTCCGACGCCCTGACCGGGCGCACCGTCGCCGACGCGGCCGCCGATGTGCTCGCCGTCCTCGACGCGCTCGGTGTCGACCGCTTCGCCACGCTCGGCGCCTCCGGCGGCGGCCCGCACGCGCTCGCCTGCGCGGCGCTCGCCCCGGCACGGGTGTCCGCGGTCGTGTCCTTCGCCGCGATCGCTCCGTACGGAGGCGACATCGGCTGGTTCGCCGGGATGGCGGACCCGGGCGGCCTGCGCGCCGCGCTCGCCGGCCGGGACGCCCGCGCGGCGTATGCCGAGATCGCCGAGTTCGAACCGGAGTCGTTCACCGACCGCGACTACGAGACCCTGCAGGGGGCGTGGGCCGCGCTCGGAGCCGACGCCGGAGCCGGTGCGGCCGAGGGGCCGGCGGGCGAAGTGGACGACGACCTCGCCTACGTCGCCCCGTGGGGTGTGGAGCTCGGCGCCGTGACCGCCCCGACCCTCCTCGTGCAGGGGGACGCGACCGCGTGATCCCCGCCACGCACGCCGGCTGGATGCTGGAACGGCTCCGCCGCGGCGAGCTCTGGCTCCGGCCGCGCGAAGGTCACGTCTCGGTGCTGACGGCGCTCCCCGTAGCGTTGGACTGGGTGGTCGCGACCTCCGCCCACTGATCGAGGCGCTCACCTTTCTGTGGGTCCTTTCAGAAAAGCGCTCTTCTCCTGCTAGGGTCGCGGGACGTCGATCGGCTGGGCCGCTACAGGGCACGCGCCGTCGACGTTCTGCGAAGGAGAGCCCATGACGACGACGTCCACTGCGCCCGCACCCGCGCCCGCGCGCTCCGGCACACTGCGCCGCAACCTGGGGCTGTGGGCCATCGTCGGCCTCGGCCTCGGGTACATGACGCCGACCGTCGTCTTCGACACCTTCGGCATCGTCTCCGACGAGACCAGCGGCGCCGTCCCCGCTGCCTACCTCGTCGCGCTCATCGTGATGATGTTCACCGCGGTCAGCTACGGCGCGATGGCCGGCGCCATCCCGAGCGCCGGGTCGGCGTACACCTACGTGCGGGAGTCCCTCCACCCGAACCTCGGCTTCATGGTCGGCTGGACGTCCCTCATCGACTACGTGCTGCTGCCGATGGTGAACTGCCTGATCATCCGGCTCTACCTGGAGCAGGTCTTCCCGGGCGTCCCCGGCTGGATCTGGGTCGTGCTCTACTGCGCGGCCGTCACGACGCTCATCTTCTTCACGATGCGCGGCACCTCGAACATCAACATGATCCTGCTCGTGTTCGCCGTCGTCGTGATGACGGTCTTCGTCGCGATGGTGGTCGCCCAGCTCGCGAACGGCGCGGGCGACGGAACGGTCGCCTCGGTCAAGCCCTTCTTCCACGACGGCGTCACGCTGTCGGCGGTGCTCACCGGGGCGACGGTCGTCTGCTTCTCGTTCATCGGCTTCGACGCGGTGACCATGTACGCCGAGGAGGCCACGAGCCCGAAGGTCATGCCGCGGGCGATCCTGCTGACGGTGGTGATCGGCGGGGCGATCTTCCTCGTCGCCGGGTTCTTCACGCAGCTCCGGTTCCCGACGAACGCGCCGTTCGGCGAGTTCACCGACGACCCGCTCCCCCAGATCGGCCTCATCGTCGGCGGCCCGGTCTTCCAGGCGATCTTCGTCTCGGCCGGGTTCGCGGCGACGCTCGCCTCCGGCCTGGCGTCGCACGCGTCGGTGTCGCGGATGCTGCTGGTGATGGGTCGCAACAACGTCCTCCCCCGCCGGTTCTTCGCCTACATCGATCCCAAGACACACACGCCGACGCTGAACATCGTGCTGGTGGGTGCGATCTGCCTGCTCGCGATGTCGTTCTCGCTGGAGCTGATCTCGGCCTTCATCAACTTCGGCGCGCTGATCGCCTTCACCTTCGTGAACGTCTCGGTGATCGCGTGGTTCGCGATCCGCCAGGGCCGGCGCAGGACGTTCGGCGACATTGTGCGCTTCATCGTCCTCCCCGGGATCGGCATGCTGCTCACCGGGATCCTGTGGGCGAATCTGCACGCGGACGCGCTGATCGGCGGCCTGATCTGGACGGCGATCGGCTTCGCGTACCTGCTCGTGCTCACACGCGGCTTCCGCCGCCGCGCGGCCGCGTTCGACGAGAACCAGCCGGTCACCGGGTTCACGGCGGCGGTCGGGGAGGACCGGGAGCCGTCGGCGTAGGACGGCCCGCACGCACCTGCGAGTCACCCGAACCGCGCGCCCCCACCGCACTGTTCGTTCTAGTGTTGGCTCAAGTGTCTTGTCGTCGGGCGCCGCACCGTTTCGCGCCCGACCCCGGGGAGGAGAACCGATGTCCGAGCTCGACCTCAACCAGCCGTTGACGCCTCCGGATCAGCCGGCGGCCGGGGTGAGCCTCACGCCGCCCGCCGCGGTGCCGGAGGTCGGCGGCGACCAGGCCGTCGGGATGGTGGCCGTGCCGGCCGACAAGCGGGCCGAACTCGCGGCCAAGGCGGACGAGTTCGTCGCCGGGCTCGCCGGGGTGGAGCCGGGCAGTCCCGAGTTCACGCGTCGTGTCGACGAGATCGCGCGGATGGGCGTGCAGGAGATCCGGTCCTCCTCCGAGGTGTCCAACCGCATGCTGCAGCGCCCGGAGTCCTCACTCGCCGCGGCCCGCGGTCGCGGCGGCCCGTCCGACCCGCAGACGCAGGTGGCGCAGACGCTGCAGCAGCTGCGCACGACGATCACCGACCTCGACCCCGGTCACGCGAACCTCGCCGGCTCCAAAGGCTTCTTCGGGAAACTGCCGGGCGGCAAGTCGCTGATGCGCTACTTCGAGCGGTACCAGCCGGCGCAGAAGCAGCTCGACGCGATCATCACCGCGCTCATCTCCGGCCAGGACGCCCTCCTCAAGGACAACGCCGCCATCGACCTGGAGCGCACCAACCTGTGGGCGACGATGGGCAAGCTCGGCGAGTACACCACGCTCGCGAAGGCCCTCGACGACTCGATCGAGGCGCGCGCCGCAGAGCTTCGCGCGACCGACCCGCGCCGTGCCGACGCGCTGGTCGCCGACGCGCTGTTCCCCATCCGACAGCGCCGCCAGGACCTGACGACGCAAATCGCCGTCTCCGTGCAGGGCTACCTCGCGCTCGACGCCATCCGCAAGAACAACCTGGAGCTGATCAAGGGCGTCGAGCGCGCCCGCACGACCACGGTCGCGGCGCTCCGCACCGCGATCATCGTCGCGCAGGCGCTCGGCAACCAGGAGCTGGTGCTCGACCAGATCAGCGCGCTCAACGACGCGACGAACTCCATGATCGACCGCACCGGCGAACTGCTGCGCCAGCAGACGGCGCGCGTCCACGAGGACGCCGTATCCACCGGCGTCAGCCTGGAGACGCTGCAGCACGCCTTCGACAACGTGTTCGCGACGATGGACTCCATCGACAGCTACCGCGTGAAGGCGGTCGAGAGCATGGCGAAGACGGTGGACGCGCTCGAGCAGCAGGTGTCCCGCTCCCGCAGCTACCTGGAGCGGTCGCACTCGAACACGAGCGGTTGACGCGGCGGACGGGCGGCTCGCGCGAGCGGCCTGCTCAGGGCAGGTCGAGTCGCGACGCCCCGAACCGCTCCGACAGGAACCGCCCGTTGACCAGCAGCGCCGACGCGTCGTGCTCGACCGCGGCGTCCCGCATCCGCTTCGCCGCGCGCTCCAGCTCCGTGAGCTGCCCGACCAGCGCCGCCGCGGCGGTCGTCCCGTCCGGGAAGACGTGGTCGGCCGCCCAGTCCGCCGGCAGCGACAGGTACGCGCGCAGGGTGTCGGGGAGGTAGACGGTCGCCGTCCGCCGCACCACGACCTCCGGCTCGCCCTGCCCGGCGACCCGCGCGAGGGCGTCGATGAGGAGGTCCCCGATCCGCCTCGACCAGGGCGACGGCCTCGTCCGGCACCCGGTGGCCGAGGCGCGCGGGCAGCGTCCGGAGGTCGCCCTCGATCGCGGTGTCCCGTACGTGGATCTCCGACCCGGCGGGCTCCAGGCCCAGGGTCTGCAACGCACGCGAGGAGGTGGCGGCGTCTCCGGCGGCCTCCGCGGCGAGCGCGGCGACCCGGCCCGCGAACGCGGTGAGCCAGTCCCCGAGGCCGAGCGGGCGGCGGGCGATCGTCACGCCGCCGTAGACGCGGTGCACCTCCCCTTCCAGTGCGGGCCAGGCTCGTAGCCGAGCGTCAGGGTCTCCTCCGTGCCGATCAGGCTGACCCGGGAGATCGCCCCCGGCCTCCCGGAGACGCGGTCGGCGAGGGTCCGCTTCCGCTCGACTACCAGCACCCGGGCGGCCAGCACCGGCGGCAGGGCGCGCCCGACGCTCTCGACCAGGTCGGTCAAGAACGTCTGCGGGTCGGCTGCCGCCTCGGCGGGCTCGGTCATCGTCCGCCGTCGGTGAGCGGGAGGACGAGGTTCGGTGTTGCGATGACGTGGTCGTCGCGCAGCGGGCGGACCGCCGTGCCGATGGCGAAGAACTCGGTGGTGTGGCCTCCCCAGCGGTGCGGCAGCGACAGGAGCTGGACGCCGACGACGCCCTCCGCGTCGAGTGCCTCCGCCTCGGCCTGCATGCGGCCCATCGCGAGCTCGCGGGCGTCGTAGAGCGCCTCGGTGAAGGCGGTGATCTCCACGTTCGAACCGAGGTTGTTCACGGTCGCCAGCATGCCCTGGTGGGCGATGTGGTACACGCAGGTGCCCATCACGAGACCCTGCGGGACGTAGCCGGACTGGATGAGCGTCCAGAAGTCCTGACCGGACAGGTCGGAGGTGAACGGCATCCGCTTGTTGTTGCGCCAGGTGCCGGTCGGCGGCTTCTCGTCGGCGACGACGGCCGTGCCGACCGCGACGAACTCGGCGAGGTCGTTGCCGTACTCCTTGAACTCGATTTCGAGGCGCACGCCGACGATCCCGTCTGCGCCGAGCGCGTCCGCCTCGGCCTCCATGCGGGTCATGGCGAGCTCACGAGCGTGGTACATCGCCTGACTCAGCTTCTCGAGTTCCATGTTCTTGCTCCACTTACGAGCCTGGATGCCCACATGGTAAACGCTGGAGCCGAGCACGAGGCCGACAGGCCGGAATCCCGCCTGCCGGACGAGGAGGAACTCGTTCACCGACAGGTCGGAGGTGAACAGCCGCGCTCGGCCGTCGGCGAGGCGGGCCCGCGCGTCGCTGGGAAGGGTGACGCTGGAGAGCGGGTCGGACACGGCGGTTCCTCTCGGGTGGTGGTGGACTCAGGCCCGCGAGCGCAGGTCGCTGAGCGGGATCACGGTGGTCACGGCGGACAGCTCGGCGCGGCGGCTGTAGCGCGGGACGGGGATCAGGATAGTCCCGATCACGGTCGCCTCGGCGTGGAGGTCCTTCTCCTCGCCGCAGGGTGTCCCGAACTCCCACAGGTCGAGGTCGGTCACGACGAGCTGGGCGCCCGCGGCAGCGGTGGCGCGCCTCTCCAGCCGGTGCAGGGCCTCCGCGCGCGCCGCCCGGACCAGCTCGGTCATCCCCGTCACCTCGCCGTTCACCCAGCTCGACCGCTGGGTGCGCAGCTCATAGTCCTCGTGCTTGGTGGAGACGGAGATTCCGAGCAGCAGCTCGCCGGGCGCGTACCCGCTGAGGACGGCTGAGGCCGTGTCCTCGACGGTCAGGTTCGTGCTCCACACGTCGCCGCGGTTCTTCGGGTACGGCACGAGCAGCGGGTCGTCGGACCGCACAGCCGTGCCGAGCGCTGTGTACTCCCACGCCGATCCGTCGAGCCGGGTGCGCTGGACGGTGACGCCGACCACCCCGTGCGCTCCGAGCGCACGGGCCTCGGCGAGCATCCGCCGCACGGCGCCGTACCAGGCGGACTCGTACGCCTTCACGTAGGGGGCGAATCCGCCGTACGTGCTTCCACCGGAGGTCGTGACCGGTGACCTCCAGGCCGCGCGGTTCAGCATCGTGGACGGACCGACCGTCGGCCCGGTCATGCTCCACCAGGCGCAGCCGGTGCCGGTCCAGCCGAGGTTGACGACGATGCCGCCGAAGACCTCGCCGACCGGGAGGAGGCCTGCGGTGCGCGCCGCGGCCGCCGCCGGGGCGGAGAAGAGCGAGGACCGCACTCCGCTCGCGGCCTGCTGCTCCACGCGCGAGCGCGCGGCCGAGGGAAGGCCGTCGGGAGAGTGGGTCACGCGCTCATCCAACCACGTCCGCGGTCCCGAGGCGCGCAGCACCGGAGGCTCGCGGCGCGTCAGCCTCCGACGGCCGTGCGGAGGAGCTGAGCGACGCGCTGCTTGTCGGCGTCGACCAGTTTGGTCAGGGCGAACCCGACCGGCCACACGTTGCCGTCGTCCAGGGTGGCGGGCTGCTGGAACTCGATCGTGGCGTAGCGGATCTTGAACTTGGACCCCGGCTTGAACGCGACGACCACCCTGCCATCGGCATCGGCGTAGGCCGGCATCCCGTACCAGGTCTTCGCCGCGAGCGCGGTGTTGTCCTTCACGAGCTGGTGGAACGCCTCCGCGAGCTCCTTGTCGGTGCCGGTCATCGCCGCGATCGCCTCTTCGCACGCCGCTGCCGCGTCGGCGCCCGCCTGCTGGGCCTTCTTCTCGGCGACCGTGGCGCGGATCGCCGCCTTCTCCTCTTTGCTGAACGTGGTGTCGGCCATGGTGTCCCCTTCGTGAGCGAATCGTGCCGGTGATCGGCTGGGACTCAATCTACGATCGCGGGAGGTGGTGCGCTTCTCGAAAACTGCTCGATCGTGGGGGGACGGTGCGCCTTCGAGTCACTCGGCCGTCGTGCGCACCGGACACAGAGCCAGCGGCGAGCCGCGCCTCGAGCGCGTCGCCGCGAGCGCGACACCGACACCGGCACCGAAGTGTCAAGGAACCCTCAACAACGCGCGACGACGACCGATCCGGTGGAGATGGGGGGAATCGAACCCCCGTCCACTGCTGTGGTCATGTGCCTTCTACGGGCGTAGCCAGTTAAGTCGCTTTCTCAGCCCCGGAACTTGTCTCTGGCACCTGCTCCGACGGGCTCAGTATCAGTTGGAGTCCCTCTGCGCCCTGATGCTCAACGCAGAAGCAAGTCTTCTAGCTGACGCCAGGATCCGGGTAGAAGACAGTTCCCGGTCTGACGGTCTCTTCAGTGGCGAAGGGGAACTTACGCCGCGAGGGCGAAGTCGGCCTTGGCCGAGACAGTGCTCTTGTTATTGGCACTTATTTTTTCGCATGGATCGTTTACGAGATAACCATGCATCCTCGACCCGCTTCTCACACTCTCGCAGACAATGTCGAAACCGATCATCCCCGTGCGACGGCCGTGAGGCCGGGTCGTCATCGCGCGCTGTTGAGTTGTCCAGATACACGCCGCTCCTGGCGGCGAGCTTCTTATCTTACAACAACACAACCCCCTCTTCTATGCCACGATCGGTGGATGGCCGACACCATCATCACCGTGCAGGGCGAGTACGAGCTGACGCATCCGGCCGAGCGGGGAGCGGTGCGGCTGAGCGTCGCCTACGAGGGCGAGCAGCGCGACGAGACACTCGCGCTCACCACCCGGCGGCACGCCTCCCTCGCCTCCGAGCTGCGCGAGCTGCACAACCCGCAGACCGGCCCGGTGACAGCGTGGGCCTCCGACCGGCTCCGGGTCTGGGGCGACCGGCCGTGGAACCAGGACGGCCGGCGGCTCGCGCCTGTGTACCACGCGGAGATCGGGTTGGACGTCACCTTCAGCGAGCTGACTGCGCTCTCCGACTGGGTGGGCGTGGTCTCCCTCCTCGACGGCCTCACGATCCAGGGCGTCACCTGGAGCCTGACGGAGGCGCGGCGCCAGTCGATCACGCAGGAGGCGCGGCGGCGGGCGGTGGAGAACGCGGTGGCCAAGGCGACCGTGTACGCGACCAGCCTCGGCCTGACCTCGGTGAAGCCGCTCGCGCTCAGCGACCCGGGGATGCTCGGCGACGGGCCGTCGAACGGTCAGCCGCAGCCGCTCCAGGCCCGCGCGATGTCCGCCGATTTCGGCGGCGCGACGCTCGCGCTGAAGCCGGAGGACATCACGGTCGCGGTGCAGGTGCACGCGCGGTTCGCGGCGTCCTGAGAGGACACCGGTCTCAGCTGCTCGGCTTCGGCGTCGGCGTGGGGCTCGACTGCCCCGGACGCAGCGGGAGGTCGGCGACGTTGAGGATTCGGATCGCCGTCACGGTGCTGCCCGAGCGGGTTCCGACGACGATCACCTGGTCGCCGACGGCGAAGTCGGACGCCTTCTGCGTCTGGCCGGGCGCGCCGTATGCCGTGGAGGACGAGGTGTCGACGGTCAGGGTGACGCCGCGCTGAGTCGTGATGGTCCAGGTCGACCCGGCGATCTGCGTCACGGTGCCGCTGACGACGCCCTTCGCAATCGGCCCCTCGTCATGGCGGCCGCCCTGCCCGGAGCCGTTGCCCATACCCTTCTGGCCGGGGAACCGCGGAGCGCCCGGCTTCACCTGAGCCGGGCCGCGGCCTCCGTCGTGCAGGAGCCGGGAGACCGGCGAACCGGCGTGGAAGACGACCGAGCCCACCGCGAACGCACCGGCGCCGGCGATGCCGAACAGCACGATCACGCCGAGAACGAGCGTCGAGATGGCGAAGGCCAGCCCGTGGCGCTTGTAGAACGGCTCCCCTGCCGGCCGTGCAGGCGTGCCGTACTGCGGGGGCTGCGCTCCATACGGGTGCCCGGGCTGCGGAGGCACCTGCTGCTGCGGATACAGCGGCTCCGTGGGCTGGTTCTCGTCCATACTCACAAGAACACCCGATCCAACCGCGATCCCGCTGAACGCCGGTTATGCCTTCGATGTGAACTCACGCCGGCTCCACCAGCACCGAGCGCAGCTTCGCCAGCTCCAGCTCGTCGAGCCCGGTGCGAATCAGGTACTCCCGGACGCTCCCGAACCGGCGCTCCACCAGGTCGAGCGCCTCCTCGAGCGCCTCGGGCGGGCTGCCGCCGAGGATGATGCGGAGGTCGGGCGTGACCTCCACCCCGTGGCTGCGCACCAGCTCGATCATCCCGTCCAGCCAGGGGCCGCGGAGGTTGGCCTGCGTCGCCGCGTAGTCCGCGAGGACGAGCTCGCGCTCGACGCCGACGGCGAGCAGCGCGAGTGCGACCACAATGCCGGTGCGGTCCTTGCCGGCCGTGCAGTGCACGACGACGGCCTCCGCGCCGGTGTCCGCGATCTCCCGCAGCGCGGTCACGACGACGTCGCCGTGCTGCAGCAGGATCTTCTCGTACAGCCCCACCAGCGTGATGCCGATGGTGGACTGCGACGCACCGGAGCCCTCGAACACCGGGAGGTGGAGGTGCTGGAGGCCGAGCCCGGCGATGTCGTCGGGCATCACGGAGACTTCGAAGTGGTCGCGCAGGTCGATCACGACGCGCACGTCGAGGTCCCGCAGCGCCTGCCGCCCCTCGTCGCCGAGCCGCGCGAGCCCGTCCGAGCGGAACAGCTTGCCGCGGCGCACCGCGCCCTCCGGGACCGGGTACCCGCCCGCGTCGCGGAAGTTGTAGGTGCCGTTCACCGGGATGCGCTCGGCGACGACGCCCGTCGCTCCACGGCCGGTCGCTCCACGGCCGGTCGCTCCACGGCCCGTCGCGTAGGCGCTCATCGCCTCGTCGTCGATGCTCATGCCCTCATCCTGCCACCCGGCGCCGACAGCGGGCCGAGCGGAGCCGGTCACTCGCCGAGATGACGCCTGCTGGACATCGCCCGTTCGGCTTCGCGGTTGTCCTGGCGCTCGCGCAGGGCCTGGCGCTTGTCGTACTCGCGCTTGCCCTTGGCGACCGCGATCTCGACCTTCGCGCGCCCGTCGCTGAAGTAGATCTGCAGCGGGACGATCGTGTAGCCGCCCTGCTTGACCTTGTTCTCGATCTTGACGATCTGCGCCTTGTGCAGCAGGAGCTTGCGCTTACGGCGCGGGGCATGGTTGTTCCAGGTGCCGTCCAGGTACTCGGGGATGTGCACGGCGTCGAGCCAGGCTTCTCCCCGTCGACGAACGCGTAGCCGTCGACCAGCGACGCCCGCCCCTCGCGCAGCGACTTCACCTCGGTGCCGGTGAGCACGAGGCCCGCCTCGTAGGTGTCCTCGATGGTGTAGTCGTGGCGCGCTCGGCGATTGGTGGCCACGACCTTCTGGCCACGTTCCCTGGGCACAGCGTCTCCTGACGTCGAAGATGGTGCTGCCCGGCACAACGCCGGGCAGCAGACCAGTCTATCGGGTCAACCCCGCACCGCGCTCAGACGCGCAGGTACCGCTTGATCGCGAAATTCGCGGAGGCCGCCGCCAGCACCACGCCGACCACGATCAGCAGCGGGATCACCAGCCAGCCCTGATCCATCCCGACGAAGTTGATCGACGGGATCTTCGGGCCGAGGAAGCCGCGCACGAAGTACTGCACCAGCAGCCAGATCACCACACAACTCAGGATCGAGCCGATCAGCGCGGCGATCACGCCCTCGATGATGAACGGGGTCTGGATGAAGCGGTTGGACGCGCCGACCAGCCGCATGATCCCGATCTCCCTTCGGCGGGAGAACGCCGACAGCCGGATCGTTGTCGCGATCAGCAGCACCGCGGCCACCAGCATCAGGATGGCGATGCCGATCGCTGTCAGGCTCGCCGCGTTGAGGATGTTGAAGATCTGGTCGAGGTAGCTGCGCTGGTCCACGACGCTCTGCACGCCCGGCGAACTGGACAGCGTCTCGGTCAGCACGTCGGAGCGGTTCGGGTCCTTGAGGTTCACCCAGAACGTCTGCGGGATCATGTCCGGCGTGACGTAGTTCGCGATCTGGTTGCCCTTGAACTGCTGCTTGAACTGCTCGTAGCCCTGCTTCTGGTCCTGGAAGTAGAACTTCTGGATGTAGGGGGCGATCTCCGGAGACTGGAGCTGTTTCTTGACGGCCTCCACGGTCTGCGGGGTCGCAGCGCCGCCCGGGCAGTTGTCGGTCTCGGTGCACATGTACACGGCGACCTGGGCGCGGTCGTACCAGTACGTCTTCATCTGCGCGATCTGCAACTGGAGCAGCGCGGCCGTGCCGACGAAGGTCAACGAGATGAAGGTGACGAGCACGACGGAGACGACCATCGAGAGGTTGCGGCGCAGGCCGTTGCCGACCTCGGACCAGATGAGCCCGAATCTCATTTCGTGGGCCCCACATTCTGTTCGCCGTCGCGGTCGGACGCGTCGCGCAGTCCGCTCAGGTCGAGGTTGGCGGTGAAGTTCAGGTGGTCCGGGAGGTCCTCGCCCGCGGAGGCGGGCACGGAGACCGGGACGGGCGCCGGAACGGCCGGGGCCGGCGCGGGAGCCTCCTGCGCGGGGGCGGGCGGCTGATACGCCGGGGGCTGCTGGTAGGCCGGGGGCTGGTACGTCGGAGGCTGCTGCACCGGCCCGGTTCCTCCCACCGGGACAGGTCCCGTGGGGTTGGCGACCGGCGCGTGCGGACGCGTCATCGGCTCGGAGGGTGCCGGCGCGGCAGCGGCGGCCGACACCGGCGCGGGAGCAGTGGTCGGCACCGCAGAGGTCACCAACCCCTCCGCGGTCGGCCGCGGCAGCGGAATGGCGGAGGTCACACCGTATCCGCCGTGCTGCTCGTCGCGGACGATCTGTCCGCCGACCAGCTCGATCACGCGCTGCTTCATCTGGTCGACGATCGCGGCCTCGTGTGTGGCCATCAGCACCGTGGTGCCGCCGGCGTTGATCTGGGCGAGCACCGACATGATCCCGGCGCTGGTGGCGGGGTCGAGGTTGCCGGTCGGCTCGTCGGCGAGGAGGATCTGCGGCTTGTTGACGACGGCGCGCGCGATCGCGACGCGCTGCTGCTCACCGCCGGAGAGCTCGTGCGGGAGGCGCTGCGCCTTGCCGTCGAGTCCGACCATCGCGAGCACGTCGGGCACGGCCTCCTGGATGAAGCCGCGCGATTTGCCGATCACCTGGAGGGTGAAGGCGACGTTCTGGAAGACGGTCTTGTTCGGCAGGAGGCGGAAGTCCTGGAACACCACGCCGATGTTGCGGCGGAAGTACGGGACCTTGCGCGACGAGATCGTGCCGAGGTCCTGGCCCAGCACATGGATGGCGCCCTTGCTCGGCCGCTCCTCCTTGAGGATCAGTCGGAGGCAGCTCGACTTGCCCGAGCCGGACGCGCCGACGAGGAAGACGAACTCGCCGCGGAGCACCTCGAGGTTGATGCCGTTGAGCGCAGGGCGCGCTGTTCCCGCGTACTGCTTGGATACGTGTTCGAACCGGATCATGACTGTTAGAGACTAAGCAACTCTTCCGCGATCCACAGTAGCGACATGCCCGCGAGCCGCAAGCCTGACAGTCCCCGGCACACGCGCTGGGCGCGCGCGACGGGAGGCCTGTGTCCCGGGCTAGTCCTCGTTCTTGGAGCCGGCGCGCCAGCGGATGCCCGCCGCGATGAAGCCGTCCAGGTCGCCGTCGAACACCGATGCCGGGTTGCCGGACTCGTAGCCCGTGCGCAGATCCTTGACGAGTTGCTGGCCGTAGAGGAAGTAGGAGCGCATCTGGTCGCCCCAGCTCGCGGTGATGGTGCCGGCGAGCTCCTTCTTCTTGGCGGCCTCCTCCTCCTTCTGCAGCAGGAGCAGGCGGGTCTGGAGGACGCGCATGGCGGCGGCGCGGTTCTGGATCTGCGACTTCTCGTTCTGCATCGAGACGACGATGCCCGTCGGGAGGTGCGTGATGCGCACCGCGGAGTCGGTCGTGTTGACCGACTGGCCGCCGGGGCCTGAGGAGCGGAACACGTCGACGCGGATGTCGCCCTCGGGGACTTCGACCGCCGTGGCCTCCTCCATCAGGGGGATGACCTCCACCGCGGCGAAGGACGTCTGGCGCTTGTCCGCCGACCCGAACGGGCTGATCCGGGCGAGCCGGTGCGTGCCGGCCTCGACCGAGAGCGTGCCGAACGCGTACGGCGCCTCGACCTCGAAGGTGGCCGACTTGATTCCGGCGCCCTCGGCGTAGGAGGTGTCCATGACCTTCACCGGGTACTTGTGCTGCTCCGCCCAGCGCAGGTACATACGCATGAGCATCTCGGCGAAGTCGGTGGCGTCGTCGCCGCCGGCGCCGGAGCGGATGGTGACGATCGCCGAGCGCTCGTCGTACTCGCCGCTCAGCAGCGTCTGCACCTCGAGGTCGCCCAGCGTCTTCTGGAGGGACTCCAGCTCGGCGCGGGCCTCGGCGGCGGACTCCTCGTCGTCGCCCTCGTTGGCGAGCTCGACGAGCACCTCGAGGTCGTCGAGGCGCCGCTCCACGGAGGTGATGCGGCCGAGCTCGGCCTGCCGGTGGCTGAGCGCACTGGTGACCTTCTGCGCGTTCGTCGTGTCATCCCAGAGGTCGGGCGCCCCCGCCTTCTCGCTGAGGTCGGCGATGTCGGCGCGGAGCTTCTCGACGTTGACGACGGCGACGATGTCGGAGAGGGTCGAGCGGAGCTCCGCGATCTGCGGGGAGAGGTCAAGTTCGATCATGGCGTCCCCCAGCCTACCGGCTGGCGTTCCGGGCGGGATTGTGGGCCGGTGTCGCCAGCGTGCGCTCGTAGGGTCTGTCGATGAGACCGAGCTTTCAGTAATATAGATTTATTATTTCTGTGAACTCCCACACATGCGACACCTGAACGCGGTAAACCTGAAGTGCGGAGACTCTACGTACGGGTACAAGCACATCCGAGCCGAACACGAATCCCAGTGGCAGGACGTTCTCAACACGGCGCGGGCGCGGGGATGGCAGTCGGCTCAGTATGGTGTCGAGTCGTGGGACGATTTGATGTCCGGAGTCACCGCCGGTGTCGTGGCCGACCCCGGCTACGGGCTGACCAAGAAGTCGGTGTCGAACAAATGGTGTACCAAGACCACCTTCGGACTCTGGGACAGCGCTCAGAAAGCGATCATCTACGACTTTGGGGTTGAGACCGCCTGGGCATCGGATAGCGACAGGCTGATCACGTCCTTCCCGTCAACGCGGAAAGTCTGCTGACGGCAAAGGGTCGGCGTCATCGCTCGCAATGCGCCGACCCCTTCCTTTGATGAACCTGTCAACCGGCCCGATGTTCAGCGACGACTACGGCCGTGTCCCAAACTTCTCGGGTCAGCCAGGCCGCGAGTTCGTCTCCTCGCTCGCTCCAGGCCTGCTGGTCTTCCGGGTCGCGCCATCCTTCGCCCGGCCCCACGGCGGCTTCCCACTCGTCGTACCAGCGACGCAAAGCACTCACGAGTTCTTCGCTCAGCCCGTACTCGTCAGGCGTCGCGGTATACCCAGCGCACGTGTCCCACAACGGCCAGTCGTGGCAATGATCGGGAAAGAATCTGATCGTGCGCAGTTCTCCAGCGCGTCTTTTCGCGCTCCGGGCGATCGTTGCCTCGACCGTTGAGTAGGAAGGCACGGGAAGTTCTTCCTGGGTGGTCGGATCGACGGCCCGACCCCACTCGGTTTCCTGATGCGTCAGCCTCTCGGAGTCCATGCTGAACAGGCTATCCTCCCGCCCAGCGCCGATGCCGAGGGCCGCTGCGACTGCACCCGACAGTTGTACTGTGTTAAGCAAATGACTTCCGACGAGCGCCCGTTCTCCTTCCGCTCCGTCGCCCTCGCCGCCTTCCTGCCGACACTGCTCTTCTCGATCGGCGAGGGGGCGATCATCCCGATCATCCCCATCGCCGCCGGCAACCTCGGCGCGACGCTGGCGATGGCCGGCTTCATCGCGTCGATGCTGATGCTCGGCGAGCTGGCGGGCGACATCCCGAGCGGGTGGGTGGTCTCGCGGATCGGTGAGCGGACCGCCATGATCGGCGCCGCGGCCGTCGCGGTGGCGGGCGTAATCGTGTGCCTGCTCGCACCGAACTACTGGGTGCTCATGGTCGGCATCTTCGTGGTCGGGCTCGCGACCGCTGTCTTCGCCCTCGCCCGGCACGCGTTCATGACCACCTACGTGCCGGTGCGCTACCGGGCTCGCGCGCTCTCCACGCTCGGGGGCATCTTCCGCGCCGGCTGGTTCGTCGGACCGCTGATCGCGTCCGCCGTGATCGCGGCGATCGGCTCGACGCAGTCGGTGTTCTGGATCTTCATCGTGAGCTGCCTCGGCTCCGTGACCGTCCTGCTGGTGCTGCCGGATCCCGAGCGGATGTTCGGCCCCGCCCCGACCGCCCCCGGGCACGGCGGCGAGCAGTTGACCGAAGGCGAGGAGGACGCGGACGAGCGAACCCGTGGGCTGTTCGCGACGATCTGGGCGTTCCGCGGCGTCCTCGCGCGGATGGGCACCGGCATCTCCCTCGTCGCCGCCGTCCGGTCGGCGCGGACCGTCCTGCTGCCGCTCTGGGCCGTCTCGATCGGGCTGAGCGAGGCGAACACCGCGCTCATCATCGGGCTCGCCGGCGCCGTCGACTTCGCGCTCTTCTACGCCAGCGGTCAGCTCATGGACCGGTTCGGCCGGATGTGGAGCGTCGTGCCGTCCATGCTGGGCCTGGGCGCCGGCTTCCTCGTGCTGTCGTTCAGTCACGACCTCCCGGGCGCTGTGGCCTGGTACATCGGCGTCTCGCTGTTCCTCGCCTTCGCGAACGGCATCGGATCGGGCATCATCATGACGCTCGGGGCCGACCTGGCGCCGAAGGAGAGCCCCGCGGCGTTCCTCGGCGCGTGGCGGTTCACGGGCGACGCCGGCCAGGCCGCCGCACCACTGGTGGTGTCGCTGCTGACCGGGCTGGTGTCGATCGCGTTCGCGAGCGGGGTGATGGGGGTGCTGGGGCTGGTCGGCGCCGGGCTGCTGGCCCGGTTCATCCCGCGCTACATCCCGCGCCGGCCGCGGCCGGCAAAAGGGGGCGCGGAGGGGCTGACGGAATAGCCCCGGCTCCCGTACCGTTCGACTCGTATGCATACGCATCGAATAGGAGAACGGACATGGCCGCACGGCTGGAACTCGGGATCGACACGTTCGGCGACGTCACGCTCGACGCCGACGGCAATCCGCTGCCGCACGCGCAGGTGCTGCGCAATGTCGTCGCGGAGGGCGTGCAGGCCGATCAGGCCGGCCTCCACTTCATCGGCATCGGCGAGCACCACCGCAAGGACTTCTCCGTCGCGGCTCCGGAGGTCGTGCTCGCGGCGATCGCGGGCCAGACCGAGCGCATCCACCTCGGCTCCGCGGTCACGGTGCTGAGCTCGGACGACCCGGTGCGGGTGTTCCAGCGGTTCGCGACGCTCGACGGCGTCTCGAACGGCCGCGCGGAGGTCATCCTCGGCCGCGGCTCGTTCATCGAGTCGTTCCCGCTGTTCGGCTTCGACCTCGGCCAGTACGAGGAGCTCTTCGACGAGAAGCTCGACCTGTTCGCCGCCATCCGGCAGCAGGAGCCGGTGACCTGGAACGGCACGCTGCGGCCGTCGCTCACCGGGCAGTCCGTCTATCCACCGGTCGAGCACGGCCTCCTGAAGACCTGGATCGGCGTGGGCGGCAGCCCGGAGTCGGTGGTGCGGGCGGCGCGCTACGGCCTCCCGCTCATGGTCGCGATCATTGGCGGCGGCCCGATGCGCTTCCAGCCGCTGACCCAGCTCTACCGCAACGCGCTCGAGCAGTTCGGCCACGACACCGACCTCCCGATCGGCGTGCACTCCCCCGGCTTCGTCGCCGAGACCGACCGGGAGGCCAAGGACCTGCTCTGGCCGCACTGGGAGGCCATGACCAACCGGATCGGCCGCGAGCGCGGCTGGCCGCCCGCGACCCGCGCGCGCTTCGAGCACGAGGCGGCCGAGGACGGCGCCCTCGTCGTCGGCTCGCCGGAGACGGTCGCACAGAAGATCGCCTACGCCGCGCGCGGCCTCGGCCTCACCCGATTCGACGTCAAGGTCAGCAACGGCACCCTCGGCCACGAGCACATCATGCGCGCCATCGACCTGCTCGGCCGCGAGGTCGCGCCGCGCGTGGATGAGCTATTGTCGTAGCCGCGCCCAGCGCGACCGCGGGAGTGGTGAAACTGGCAGACACGCAGGATTTAGGTTCCTGTGCTTCACGGCGTGAGGGTTCGAGTCCCTTCTCCCGCACCTCATCGTCCGTCCAGGGGATGAACACCGACCGCATTCAGCAAGTCCACAGCGTGATGTTCGCCGGGAGTCCCCGGGTTCGCACGGTTCGTGGAGGTTCCGCCCACTAAACTCAGGGCTGAATCCGCCCCGCGAACTCTCGCACCCGAATCCTGGAGACACGTGATCCATCACGCCGGCCTCATCCCCTGGCTCGACCCCACCACGATCATCGCCGCGGCCGGGCCGTGGGCGCTGCTCGTGGTGTGCGGCATCGTGTTCGCGGAGACAGGGCTCCTGGTCGGCTTCCTGCTGCCCGGTGACACCCTGCTGGTGATCTCCGGCCTGCTCACCCACACCTCGCGCGTCTTCGGCGTCGACATCTGGTGGGTCTGCCTGGCGATCGCGTTCGCGGCGTTCCTCGGCGGCGAGGCCGGCTATCTGATCGGGCACAAGGCCGGTCCGCGCGTGTTCGAACGCAAGGAGACCGGCCTGTTCAGCATGGAGAACGTGCGGCGCACCAATGCGTTCTTCGACCGGTTCGGCGCGCTCGCTGTCATCCTGGCCCGGTTCGTTCCGATCGTGCGCACGTTCGCCCCGGTCGCCGCGGGCGTCGGGCACATGAACTACAAGAAGTACTCGCTCTTCAACGCGATCGGCGCGCTGCTCTGGGGCGCCGGGCTGACGCTGTTCGGCTTCCTCATCGGCTACATCCCGCCGATCGCGAACTTCGTCACCCACTACATCGACATGATCCTCATCGGTGCGGTGGTGATCACGCTCATCCCGACGCTCTTCCACTACGTCCAGTCGCTGCGAAAGGCGAAGAAGAAGCGCCAGGAGGCCGAGACCGCGGCTCCCACCGAAGCCGACCTCCCCGACCCGCACCCCACCCCCGACGTCTGACGCCGAGGGGCCGCCGCTCAGCGGTGGAACTCGTCCTCGTGCGCGGCGTGCTCGGCCGGCTCGAGCTGGAACGTCGAGTGCTCGACGTCGAAATGCTTCGCCAGGCAGCCGGAGAGCTCGTCCAGCAGCTCCCCCGTTGCGCCGGAGCGGAACACCCCCGCGTCGACCACGACGTGCGCGGTGAACACCGGCGCGCCCGAGGTGATCGCCCAGACGTGCACGTCGTGCACCGCGACGACGCCCGGGGTCCCGAGGATGTGGTCGCGGATCTCCGCCACGTCCGTGTCCGCGGGCGCCGCCTCGCTGAGCACGCGGACCACGTCGCGCAGCAGCAGCACCGCGCGCGGGACGATGAACGCGGCGATCAGCAGCGACGCGATGGCGTCGGCCGGGGCGAAACCGGTGAACATGATCACGAGCGCCGCGACGATGACCGTCAGCGAACCGATCAGATCGCCGAACACCTCCAGATAGGCGCCGCGCATGTTGATCGAGTGATCCGCGGCGGGACGCAGCAGCAGGAGGGCGCCGAGGTTCGCGACCAGGCCGATGACGGCGACCACGAGCATGGGGCCGGACTGGACGTGCGACTCCCCCGACACGAGCCGCCCGATCGCGCCGATGGTCACGAACACCGCGACCACGACGAGGATCAGCCCGTTGATGAGCGCGCCGAAGACCTCGGCCCGGCGGTAGCCGAACGTCTGCCGGTCGGTCGCCGGACGCGCCGCCACGATGGTGGCCATGAGCGCGACGACCAGGCCGGTCAGATCGCTCAGCATGTGGCCGGCGTCGGCGAGCAGCGCCAGCGATCCGCTCAGCCACGCGCCGACGACCTGGACGACGAGCACCGCGGCGACGATCCCGATGGCGATCAGGAGCCGGTTGCGGTTGGCGGAGTGGCCGTGGTCATGACTCATGGTTCTTCTACGGTAGGTCGAAGTCGTCGCGGCGTGCCAGCACGGCGGCTAGATAGGAATGAGTGCCGTTCTCATTCTCAGTGCGCCGCAGCCCAGCACGCCACTCAGCGGGCAGCCGCGACCAGCTCCCGCAGGGCGGGGACGATGGCGGCGAAGGCCCGCGAGCGGTGGCTCTCGGCGTTCTTGACCTCGGGACCGAGCTCCGCCGCCGTGGCGTCGTGTCCCTCCGGCACGAAGATCGGGTCGTAGCCGTGGCCGTGCTCGCCGCGCGCCTCGTGCGCGATGCTCCCCGGCCAGATCCCCTCGACCACGGTCTCCCGCCCGTTCGGCGACACCAGTGCCAGCGTCGCGGTGAAGTGCGCCGCGCGCGTGCCGTCCGGGAGGTCGGCGAGCTGGTCGAGCAGCAGCCGGAGGTTGGCCTGCGCGTCGCCGTGCCGCCCTGCCCAGCGCGCGGAGAAGATCCCCGGAGCGCCGCCCATCGCGTCCACGCAGATGCCGGAGTCGTCCGCCAGCGCGGGCAGTCCGGTGTGCGCGGCCGCGGACCGCGCCTTGATCAGTGCGTTCGCCTCGAACGTCACGCCGTCCTCCACCGGCTCCGGACCGTCGTAGCCGACGATCTCGAGGCCCGGCACGGCGTCCCCGAGGATCTGCTGGAACTCGCGCGCCTTGTGCGGGTTGTGCGTGGCGAGGACGACGCGGACCATCAGCCCTCGATGCCGAGCGCCGACGACTCCAGCGCCGCGCGCTGCACAGCGGCCAGCTCTGTCGTGCCGCCGAGCGCCAGGTCGAGGAGGGAGTTCAGCTCGGCGCGGTCGAAGGGCGCGCCCTCCGCGGTGCCCTGCACCTCCACGAACAGGCCGCGGCCGGTGACGACGACGTTCATGTCGGTCTCGGCGCGGACGTCCTCGACATAGGCCAGGTCGAGCATCGGCGTCCCGTCGATGATGCCCACGGACACCGCGGAGACCGAGTCGATCAGCGGGGCGGCCTTCTGGCCGATGAAGCGGTGCTCGCGGCCCCACTCCAGCGCGTCGGCGAGGGCCACATAGGCGCCGGTGATCGCGGCGGTGCGGGTGCCCCCGTCGGCCTGCAGCACGTCGCAGTCGATCACGATCGTGTTCTCGCCCAGCGCCTTCATGTCCACCACCGCGCGGAGGCTGCGGCCGATCAGCCGGCTGATCTCGTGGGTGCGGCCGCCGATCCGGCCCTTGACCGACTCCCGGTCCATGCGCTCGTTCGTGGAGCGCGGCAGCATGGCGTACTCGGCGGTGACCCAGCCCTTGCCCTTGCCCGTCATCCAGCGCGGCACGCCGTTCGTGAAGGAGGCCGTGCAGAGCACGCGCGTGTTGCCGAACGAGACCAGCGCCGAGCCCTCGGCCTGGCGGCTCCAGCCGCGCTCGATGGTGACGGGCCGGAGCCCGTCGGGGGTGCGGCCGTCCGCGCGGGTGATGTCGGTCACAGTTCTCTCCTCGGTCGGAATGGTGTGGTGCGGGGTCAGAGCGGGAGGTCGATCACGCCGGTCTGCACCAGGTCGACGCGGAAGATCTCCGGCCCGATGAACCGGTGCGCGAGGCGCAGGAAGTAGTCGGCGTCGAGGCCCGTCGCCTCGTAGCGGATGCTGGGCGGCGTGGTCTCCGTGCGCTCCAGGCCGCCGCTCACGAGCGTGCGGTAGACGTCCTTGGCGGTCTCGGTGTCGCTGGAGACGAGCGAGACGCCCTCGCCCATGACGTACGAGATGGCGCCCTTCAGGAACGGATAGTGCGTGCAGCCGAGCACCAGCGTGTCCACGTCGGCCTCGCGCAGCGGCTGGAGGTACTCGGCGGTGACCCGCAGCACCTCCTCGCCGCTGGTGATCCCGGCCTCCACGAACTCCACGAACCGCGGGCAGGCCTGCGTGAAGAGCTGCAGCGACGGCGCTGCGGCGAAGGCGTCCTCGTAGGCGCGGGAGGAGATCGTGCCGGCCGTGCCGATGACGCCGACCCTGCCCGTCCGGGTCGCGGACACCGCACGGCGCACCGCCGGCTGGATGACCTCGATCACCGGCACCGAATAGCGTTCGCGGGCGTCGCGCAGCATCGCCGACGAGGCGGTGTTGCACGCGATCACGATCAGCTTGACGCCCTGGTCGACCAGGAAGTCGAGGACCTCCAGGGAGTAGCGGCGCACGTCCGCGATCGACTTCGGACCGTACGGCGAGTGCGCGGTGTCGCCGACGTAGAGCAGCGATTCGTTCGGGAGCTGGTCGCGGATGGCCCGGGCGACGGTGAGCCCGCCGACCCCCGAGTCGAAGATCCCGATCGGCGCATCCGTCACAGCAGTCCAGCCTACCCGTCCGCGCCGTGGCTAAGGTGGAGCAGTGACCGAGTCCTCCGCGCTCCTGACCGACCGCTACGAGCTCACGATGCTCGATGCCGCGCTGCTCCGGGGCACGCACGACCGGGAGAGCGTGTTCGAGGCGTTCACCCGGCATCTGCCCGCCGGCCGCCGCTACGGCGTCATCGCCGGCACCGGGCGGCTGCTCGAGCTGATCGAGCGCTTCCGCTTCGGGGACGCCGAGCTCGAGTACCTGCGCGACAACGGCGTCGTCCGCCAGGAGACGCTCGACTGGCTCGCCGACTTCCGGTTCTCCGGGACCATCCGGGGATACCGGGAGGGCGAGGTCTACTTCCCCGGCTCGCCGTTCCTCATCGTGGACGCGCCGTTCGCAGAGGGGGTCCTCCTCGAGACGCTCATCCTCAGCGTCTTCAACTACGACTCCGCCGTCGCGTCCGCCGCGGCGCGGATGGTGACCGCTGCAGCCGGCCGGCCGCTCGCCGAGATGGGCTCACGGCGCGCCAACGAGCGCAGCGCCGTCGCGGCGGCGCGGGCCGCGTACATCGCAGGCTTCGGTGCGACCTCCAACCTGGAGGCCGGCCGCACCTGGGGCGTCCCGACGATGGGCACGGCAGCGCACGCGTTCACGCTGCTGCACGACAGCGAGGAGGACGCCTTCCGCGCGCAGGTCGCGGCGCTCGGGTCCGGTACGACCCTGCTGGTCGACACCTTCGACGTGGCGCGGGCGATCGAGACCGCCGTGCGGGTCGCCGGACCGGAGCTGGGCGCCATCCGCCTGGACTCGGGCGACCTCCCCAAGCTCGTGCGCCAGGTGCGCGAGCAGCTCGACCGGCTCGGCGCGACCCGCACGCGGATCACGGTGACCAACGACCTGGACGAGTTCACCATCGCGGCGCTGTCGTCGTCGCCCGTCGACTCGTACGGTGTCGGGACCTCGGTCGTCACGGGCTCCGGGTCCCCGGCCTCCGGGATGGTCTACAAGCTCGTCGCCCACCGCGACGACGACGGAGCGTGGGTGCCCGTGGCCAAGAAGTCCGACGGCAAGCCGAGCATCGGCGGCCGCAAGCACCCGGTCCGCCGGCTGGACGCGTCGGGGCGCGCGGTCGCGGAGGTCGTCCACATCGTGGAGGCCGGCGACGTCCCCGACGACACCGGCCGAGACCTCCTCGTCCCGCTGATCACGGACGGCGAGCTCCACCGCGAGCACCTCGGCCCGGAGGGCACGACGCGGGCGCGCGAGCACCGCGCCGCCGCGATGCGGGAACTGCCGGACGAAGCGTTCCGGCTGGGCCGGGGCGACCCGGTGCTGCCGACGGTCTTCGGCTGAGCGCCCTACTCGTCCAGCGTCACTCGTCGCGCAGCTTCTCGTAGATCTCCCGGCAGGTGGGGCACACCGGGAACTTCTCCGGGTCGCGTCCCGGGGTCCACATCTTGCCGCACAGTGCCTTGACCGGCTTGCCCGTCATGGCGGACTCGAGGATCTGCTCCTTCTTCACATAGTGCGAGAAGCGTTCGTGGTCGCCCGGCTCGGAGATCTGGGGAGTCTCCAGGAGCTCGCGCTCGAGCGTCGACGTACCGCCGCCGCCCGGCTCCCCGCCGGGTTCGAGAATGCTGGAGTCGTTCATCATCCCAGTCTAACGACCTGAGATCGGGACGCCGCGGGCCCAGTCGTGGCGCCGGCTCTGTCGTGGCGCCGGCTCAGTCGTGGCGCCGGCTCAGTCGTGGCGCCGGCTCAGTCGTTGCGCCGGCTCAGTCGTTGCGCCGGCTCAGTCGTTGCGGTTGGCGAACGCCATCAGCTCCGGCCCGCGCTTGTCGAACGCCCGCGCGCCCGCCCACAGCCCGCCGCCGAGCGCGGCGAAGCCGACCAGCACGGACGCGATGGGCGAGATGCCGAGCCAGAACGGGTTGACCGTCAGCCCGAGGGCGAGGAAGACGATGGCGGGCGACGCCAGGATGACGATCGCGAAGAAGCTGAGCGCCTGGGCGAGAGCGGCCGACGCGCCGGAGTTCTGCGGCTGCGTGAACGCGCTGTCGCCCGGCTTGGTCGCCGGGTACGGGAAGAGCACCGAGAACATGCTGGACAGGCCGAGGCCGATCACCAGGATGGACCCGGACAAGGCGGCGACCGCGGGCAGCACCGCCCAGTCGCCGAACACCGCTGCGGTCACGATCGAGCCCACCACGATGACCGGGATGCCGATGAGCAGCGGCGGGAACATCCTCCCGAGCCGATCCGCGATGCCGCGGGTGCCCGACACCAGGTGCAGCCAGACCGCGGTGCTGTCGTAGGCGACGTCGTTGTGGATGGTCCAGCCCAGGAACAGGCAGACCAGCGGCAGAGGCACCAGCGAGGCGAAGTGGATCGGGAGGCCGCCGAGCGCGAGCGCCACGACCACGAACACCGGGATGACCGGGACCACCACCAGGGCCACCCAGTAGCGCGCGTCCCTCCCCCAGTACGTCATCGAGCGTGCCGCGATCGCCGCCGTCGGTCCGCCGGGCAGCCGGGCGAACCAGCCGAGGCCGTGATGGTCGCGCGCGCGGGTCTCCCGCTCCGGCGCGACGAGCACGAGCGAGACCAGGGTGCGCCAGACCAGCCAGAGCACACCGACGGTCGCGACCGCGATCAGGAACTGCACGAACGCCGCTCCCCCGTCGCCCTCGGCGGCCGCACCCGGCATGCTCCAGACCGCGCCGAGCGGCGTCCACTGCAGCCACCCGGCGAAGCCGTTCACCGTGCCGAGGCCGTCACGGCCCCAGTCGACGGTGAGCAGCAGGACCAGCACGGGGGCGAGGAGCACGAGGGCCAGGATCGCGACGACGCCGCCCGCCTCCTTCGACCGGCGCGGCGGGACCAGGAGCGACGCGATCGCCGTCGAGATGCGCGACGCGAGGACGCAGGTGGGCACGACGATCACCGCCGAGAGCACGGCGAGAACGGCGGCGCCCGGGTCGCGCGACCAGGTGATGACCGTGCCCAGCGAGCAGACGAACAGCACGAGCGCGGGGACGCCGACCAGCGCGGCCAGGGCCAGGGCGCGGGCGAGCTCCCGGTCCGGGATGCCGAACAGCGCGAACTTGCGCGGGTCGAGCGCGTCGTCCACGCCGAAGAGCAGCGGCAGCAGGAGGAAACCGGCGACCACCATCGAGCCGATGACGACGAGCACGCCGTGCACGTCCGCGACGTCCGGGGCGACGCGCGCCGCCGAGAGGGCGCCGAACACGATGACGACCGTCACGATGCCGTAGGCCAGCGCCAGCACGAGGCCGAACACCTGCCACGGGCTGCGCCGGAAGGCGTTGCCCAGGAGCCTGAGCCTCAGTCCGAGAAGCTGTGCAACCACTCCATGCCCTCCGCCGCCTTGCGTCCGCCTGCCAGGTCGACGAACCGTTCCTCCAGGGTCTGCTCTCCGCGCACCTCGTCGATGGTCCCGGCCGCGAGCACCTGGCCGCCGACGATGATGGCGACGCTGTCGCAGACCCGCTCGATCATGTCCATGCCGTGGCTGGAGAGCACGACCGTGCCGCCCGCCGAGGTGTAGCGCTGCAGGATGTCCACGACGTTCGCGGCGGAGACCGGGTCGACGGACTCGAAGGGCTCGTCGAGCACCAGGAGGCGCGGCGAGTGGATCATGGCGGCCGCGAGCGCGATCTTCTTGGTCATGCCGGCGGAGTAGTCGGCGACCAACCGGTCGAGGGCGTCGGCGATCCCGAACGCGTTCGCGAGGTCTGCGGTGCGCGCGTGGACCGTCTTGGCGGAGAGCCCGCGCAGCGTGCCGGCGTAGTGCAGGAACTGCGCGCCGGTGAGGCGGTCGAACAGGCGCAGCTTGTCGGGGAGGACCCCGACGACGTGCTTGGCGCGCACCGGCTCGGTCCAGGCGTCCACACCGTGCACCACGACGCGGCCCTCGTCGGGACGCAGCAGCCCGGTGATCATCGACAGCGTGGTGGTCTTGCCGGCCCCGTTCGGCCCGACGATCCCGTAGAAGGAGCCTTCGCGCACGTCCAGCGTCACGCCGTCGACGGCGACGATCGAGCCGTAGCGCTTGCTGAGCCCGTGCACAGTGAGGACGCTCGGGCGCGTGTCCACGACCGGGGCCGGGCGCACCGGCTCGGGAGGCTCGGCGGGGGCGGAGACTGCCGGGGCCGTCTCTACGACGGCCTTCGCGATGCGCGGCTTCTGGGTCGCCTTCGCAGCGGTCCCGCGCTTGCGCGGCGTCGGCGTGCGTGTGCTCGACCCCGCCGCGGCGGCGGCCGTCCTCGGCTGTGTGCGCTTGGCCGCGGGGCGCGCCGCGGGCACCGCCTGCTCCGGCTCGGACTGCGCGATCTCGGACATCCGTTCCCCCTCGTCGTCCCCCCAGGATTCGGGCGCGCCGGACTCCGGATCGGTGCTGCTGCCGGGTCGCGCGCGCTCGAAACTCACCACGCAACCGTACCAACACAGAACCGCTTGCGTACCCCCCGACGGGTGACCTCGCAGTCAGAGCCTCAGGCTTCTCAGACTGCCTAGGAAACTCCTGTGAGGAACATAACGACCACGCAACGACCGCCGTCAACCCCTGCCCCCGGATGAGGGGCCCCGGTATTCTGGTGCAGGCATGAAGACGTGTCGAAACACGTAAAGCGTGAATGAACTCCCGGTGACATCCCGGGGGTGGCGGCGTCGACACTCCGCCGCAATCACACCCACCACGGGGTTCGCGCGGATTCAAGGAGATGATTGTGACGACCCAGGTAGTGATCCTCGCGGCGGGCATGGGAAGCCGGCTCGGCCGGAGCCTCCCGAAGCCGCTGACGGAGCTGAGCGACGGCCGCACCATCATGCAGCAGCAGTTCGACAACATCCACGCCGCGTTCGGCAAGGACGTCATCGTGACGATCGTCGTGGGCTACAAGCTCGAGCACATCATCGAGGCGTTCCCGGACGCCGAGTTCGTCTATAACGAGCAGTACGACCAGACCAACACATCCAAGAGCCTGATGCGCGCCTTGCAGGCCTCCGGCCCCGGCGGCGTCCTCTGGATGAACGGCGATGTCGTGTTCGACCCGGCCGTGCTCGTCCGGGCCGCGGCGATGGTGTCCCGCGACCAGACCTTCGTGACCGTCAACACCTCGTCGGTCGCCGACGAGGAGGTCAAGTACACCACCGGCCCCGAGGGCTACATCCACGAGCTGTCCAAGACCGTCAAGGGCGGCCTGGGCGAAGCCGTCGGCATCAACTACATCTCCGGCAAGGACAAGGCCGCCCTGCTGCGCCAGCTCCAGCGCGTCGCCGACCAGGACTACTTCGAGCGCGGCCTCGAGCTCGCGATCGAGCAGGACCGCCTGCTGGTCGAGCCGGTCGACATCTCCGACCTGTACGCCGTCGAGGTCGACTTCCAGGAGGACCTGGAGCGCGCGAATCTTTTCGTATAGTCGAAGGGCCGCGTGACGCGAACACGCAGCCAGCGATCAATACGATAGGTTCCCGTGACCAGTACCTCCGCCGATCTGCGCCCTGCGCAGCGGACGCGCTCCGCCCGTTACCGCCACTCGCTGTGGCTGCTGACGGTGCGCGACCTGCGCGTGCGCTACTCGACCAGCGCGCTGGGCTACCTGTGGTCGATCCTCGATCCGCTCGTCATGAGCGCGATCTACTGGTTCGTCTTCACGGTGATCTTCCACCGCAGCGTCGGTGAGAACCCCTACATCGTCTTCCTGCTCGCCGCGCTCCTGCCCTGGATGTGGTTCAACGGCGCGGTGTCCGACAGCACGCGGGCGTTCCTGCGCGAGGCGAAGCTCATCCGCTCGACGATGATCCCGCGCACGATCTGGGTGAACCGGATCGTGGCCGCCAAGGGCATCGAGTTCCTGCTGTCGCTTCCGGTGCTCGCGATCTTCGCGATCGCGACCGGTGCGAAGGTGAACGTCGACATCCTGCTGTTCCCGCTCGCCATCCTCATCCAGGTGGTCCTCACGATCGGCGTCGGCCTGATCGTCGCGCCGCTCGTGGTGTTCTTCCGTGACCTGGAGCGCGCCGTGAAGCTCGCGCTGCGCTTCCTCTTCTATGCGTCGCCGATCATCTACAGCGCGCGCGACCTCCCGGGCGGCTGCGGCGCCGGCGTCGCAGCCAAGCACTGCGCCGCGTACGTCGCGACGCATCCGGGCGCGCAGACCGAGACGCTGTTCTCCCTCCACTTCTGGTCGGCGTTCAACCCGCTGACCGGCATCTTCAGCCTCTACCGGGCGGCGTTCTTCCCGGAGGAGCTCGACTGGTACCTGGTCATCGTGGCCGCGCTGATGTCGCTGGTGCTGCTCGGGGTCGGCTGGCTCGTGTTCACGCGCTTCGAGCGCGACGTCCTGAAGGAGATCTAGGTGTCAGCCGTCATCGACGTCACCGGCCTGGGCGTGCGGTTCAAGCGCAACCGCGGTGCCCGGCGCTCGTTCAAGGACTTGTTCGGCGGGCGCAAGCGCCGCGCCCGTCCCGACGACTTCTGGCCGCTGCGGAACGTGTCGTTCCGCGTCGCGCCCGGTGAGGCGATCGGTGTGGTCGGCCGCAACGGGCAGGGCAAGTCGACCCTGCTGAAGCTCGTCGCCGGCGTGCTGCTGCCCGACGAGGGGACGGTGCGGGTCACCGAGGGCGTCGCGCCCCTCATCGAGATCACCGGCGGTTTCGTGGACGACCTCACCGTGCGCGACAACGTCTACCTCACGGCGGGCCTGCACGGGATGACCAAGCCGCAGATCGACGCGCGGTTCGACGAGATCATCGCGTTCGCCGAGATCGGCGACTTCGTTGACACTCCCTACAAGCACCTCTCCAGTGGCATGAAGGTCCGCATCGCGTTCGCCGTGATCGCGCAGCTCGAGGAGCCCGTGCTGCTGGTGGACGAGGTGCTCGCGGTCGGCGACCGGGGCTTCCGGGAGAAGTGCTACGCGAAGATCGAGGAGCTCCTCGCCAGCGGCCGCACCCTCTTCTTCGTCTCGCACAACGAGAAGGACCTTCGGCGGTTCTGTGCCCGCGGGCTCTACCTCGACAAGGGCCGCCTCGTGCTGGACGGGCCGATCGACGAGGTGCTCGACCTCTACAACCAGGATTACGGGTCGTAGAAAAACCCTGGTCAGAGCAGGTTTTCGCTGGTCAGGAAGTCCTCCACAGAAAAAAGATCGCGCGAGTTTTCCCCAGAAACAGCTTCTAGGCCCGATTTCGGCCTGACAGCGTCGGAGGGCGTAATTAGCGTGGCTTCCATGAAAACGCTCCGGAACCTCCGACCCCCACTCGCCCCGCTCCCCGACCGGCGCTTCGCCTATCGCGTCCCGTGGACCGTCGATCGCAGCGGCGCGCCTCACTACCGTCTCGTCAACACCAGCGCAGAAGAGCTGCGCGGCGTCACCGTGAGCATCGCGGGCAGCTCGTCCGTGCGGGTGAGCGCGCCATCCGCCGTGCGGCCCGGTGAGGCCGTGCGCGCCAGCCTCAGCGGGAGCGACGACCCCGCGCGAGACACGCTGCTCGTCGTGCGGTGGTTCCCACCCGACGGCCGCGAATACCTCTGGCAGATCAGCTTCTGAGCCGCGCGGCCGGCCGGCCTCCATCCCCGGCCGGCCGCGGCCGTGGGCATGCATTTTCCGAATTCCTCGCCTCAGGCACGAATGACGCAGTGGCGAGCGCTCTGGTTCAGGAATCCCGAACCGGATAGGCATGAAGCATGAAACAGTCGACGTCTCCTGCCGCCATCCACTTCGGAGCGAAGGTACGTCACGCTCGGATCGCGCTCGGTCTCAGCCAGGAGAGCATCGCCGAACTCGCCCAGATGCACGTCACCAACTACGGCAAGATCGAGCGCGGCATCGCCAATCCCAGCCTCGTGACCATGCTGCGGATCGCAAGCGTCCTCGGCACCGACATCGCGCTCCTGACGGAAGGGCTGTCGAGGAGCGACCTGCCCGCCGAGTTCGACGTCCTGAGCGCCGACGAGTTCCTGCAGGAGCGCGCCAGACGGCTCTGAGGCGTCGATCCGCTCGCCGCCCTGGTGGCATCGGCGTGGAGGCCTACACTCGGTACAGATGAGCAAGCGACCCCAGCCCTTCGTCTCCCCGACCGGCGGTCCGCCCCGCGGCGGCGACACCCCGCGCGCCGTCGACAACACCCTCGACCGCTTCCTCGGCATCCAGCGCCCGGTCGTCCTCGCGCACCTGCGCGGTCTGCGGCGACGGCACCCGGAGGCCACGGCCGCCGAGCTCGCCGGCATCCTCGAGCGGCGCTATCTCGCGGCGGTCACCACCGGCGGCGCGGCCGTCGGCGCCACGGCGGTCATCCCAGCGATCGGCACTGGCGTGACCCTGGCGCTCTCCGGGCTGGAGACCGCCGCCTTCCTGGAGGCCACCGCGCTGTACGCGCAGTCCCTCAGCGAACTGCACGGCATCGCGGTCGAGGATCCGGCGCGTGCCCGCGCGCTCGTCCTCACCATGATGCTGGGCCACGAGGGCTCCGACCTGGTGCGCCAGCTCGCGGGACAGGTGGCCGGCACCGGGGTGACCCGCACAGCCTACTGGGGCGAGCTCGTCACGACGACGTTGCCCTCGATGGTCGTCGGGCCGCTGGTGGACCGGCTGCGGAACGCGTTCATCCGGCAGTTCGCGGTGCGCGGCGGGGCCTCGATCGTCGCCCGGGCGATCCCGTTCGGAATCGGCGCGGTCGTCGGCGGGACCGGCAACCACATCCTCGGCCGGCGGGTGGTGACGAACTCGCGAATGGCCTTCGGGTCGGCGCCGCTCGTCATCCCGGAGGCGCTCACGCCCACGGAAGGCCCGGGAGCCGTCCGGCGCTTCGGTGCGAGCACCGGACGCCGCGTGGTGCAGGCGGGCGTCGTGCTGCGCGGCGCCCTCCCGGCGAGCGTGCTCCGTCGTGGCACGAAGGGCGAGGACACGACCGCGCTGGAGACCGGCGGGGGCCCGGCCGCGGTCGAGGCGCCGGGCACGACGCCCCCGGGCGCTAGACGACCGGCGGACGCCCGGCCGCGGTCATCCGCAGCACGGTGCGCCAGCGGATGGGGCGGCGCTCGCCCGGGTCGGCGCTCCAGCCCTCGCGCCAGCCGCCGAACCACGCGCGCAGGACGGCCGGCTTCCGGAACCAGCGCAGGAGCTGGATGCCCGTCCACGAGCCGACGTAGAGCGGCACCAGCACCGCGGGCAGGTTGCGGCGGGCGAGCCAGACGCGGTTGCGGGCGTTCAGCCGGTAGTAGTACGAGTGACGGGTGGGCGAGACGGCCGGATGCTCGGCGACCAGGTCGCCCGCGTACCAGACGCGCTTGTCCTGGTCCCAGACCCGCCAGGCGAGCTCGATGCCCTCGTGGGCGTAGAAGAACGGGTCGGCCCAGCCGCCCGCGCGCTCGAACACCTCGCGAGGGAGCACGATCACGGCCTCCAGCACCGAGAACACGGCCGACGACTGCTCCGGGTCGCCCTTGCGGATCCGCGGGATCCAGCGCCGCGGCGACGGCTTGCCGTCGCGCGCCCGCAGCCGCGGCTGGATCATCCCGATGCCGGGGTCGCTCCGGAGCAGGCCGACCGCGTCGCGCAGGAAACCGCGCGACGGGATGTCGGCGTCGTCGTCCAGGAACAGCAGGTACTCCCCCGCCACCCGAGGAACGCCCCGGTTGCGTCCGGCCGGGATGCCGAGGTTCTCCGGCAGCGCCAGCGTCGCGACCCCGGGCGGCAGCGGCGGGTCCGACGTCGCCGGGTCCCACCCGTTGCCGACGACGACGATGTCGGTGGTGACGCCCTCCTGGGCGAGGACGGACTGCACCCCGCGCAGCAGGTCGTCCGGTCGCGTGCCCTGCGTGAGCACGACGACGCCGACCGTGGGGTCAGCCACGGACCCGCTTGGACGACATGATCGCCACGAAGTGCCCGATGGCCGCCAGCAGCGCCAGCGGCACCAGGATCGCGAGCAGGATTCGGTCGGCGAGCGGCGAGCCGATGAACAGCCCGACGATGGAGAAGGCGAAGATCAGGATGGTCAGCTCCACCGAGTGGTACATCCGGTGGAACGGGACGAACTTGGCGGCCTTGCGCAAGCGGGCGACCACCCCGTGCGTCGGCGCGTAGGCGGCCTCGGTGTCGGCCAGCTTGGGCAGGCCGGCGCTGGCCCGCGCGACGCGCACCATGTCGTTCAGCGCCTTGTTGAGCACGATGATGAGGGCGAGCAGCGTGCCGAGGTTCGTCCAGAGGAAGTCCTGCGGCGCCTCGAACGGGAACCCGGCGGCACGGACGCCGAGCGCGATGGCGATCAGCGTCTCCGTCGTGTAGTGGCCGACATTGTCGAGGAACATCCCCGCCGGTGACGACGTCCCGCGCCAGCGCGCCACCTCGCCGTCGCAGCAGTCCACGAGCATCTGCAGCTGGCCGAGGACGAGCGCGAGCGCCGCGCCGCCGATGCCCGGGATGAGCAGGCTCGCGGCCGTCGCCCAGCCGGTGAGGATCATCAGCCCGGTGACGCCGTTGGCCGAGATGGAGGTCTTGAGCAGGAACCAGGTGAGGTACGGCGACAGGTTGCGCAGGTACAGCGACGCCGTCCAGTGCTCGGCGTTGCGCCGTCCGCGCACCTCCGGAGGCTGCGCCACCGCCCTGAGTTCGGCGATCGACGTGGGCCGCGCTCCGTGCGCCGCCGGTCCCGCTGCTGTCATGCCTACCTTCCCGTGTGGGCTGTGATGTTCCGCGTGAGCGACAGGTATCCGAGGATGAACCCGATGCCCCAGCTGAAATGGATGCACGGCAAGACTACGAGAAACCACAGGAAGGACGAAAAACCGTCTCGGCGACCCCAGACGAACGCGGACGCCACCACGATGACCAGGTAGGCCGCCGGCACGGCGAACGCCCAGAGCAGCCACGGGGTCGCGCCGAGGACGGCCTGCAGCACGCCGCCGAGGCCGAGCAGCACGCCGAGGGCGACGCCCAGCACCATCACCGGCGGGGCGAAGTAGCGGACGCCGTTGGAGGCCGGGAAGCGCCGGGCGAGCTCGCCGCGCCAGATGCCGGTCGAGAAGAACTGCCGGGCGAGCCGGTACACGTTGGGGCGCGGCCGGTAGACCACGTGCAGGCGCGGCGTGAACCAGACGGTCCCTCCCGCCTGCCGGATGCGCCGGTTGAGCTCCCAGTCCTGGCCGCGCTTGATCTCCTCGTCGAAGAGGCCGACCTCCATCAGCCGGTCGCGGCGGAACACGCCGAGGTACACCGTCTCTGCGGGGCCGGCCGCACCGCCCACGTGGAGCTTGGTGCCGCCGAGCCCGATCCGGCTGCCGTAGGCACGGGCGACCGCGCGCTCGAACGCCGTCGTGCCCTGGGCGTCCATGAGGCCGCCGACGTTGTCGGCGCCGGTCTCGAGGATGGTCTCCACCGCGATGCGGGCGTACTCCGGGGGCAGGACGCTGTGGGCGTCGACGCGGATGACGACGGGGTACTGCGAGGACCGGATCGCCAGGTTCAGGCCGGCCGGGGTCGAGCCCGCCTCGTTGTCGACGACGCGGATGCGGGAGTCGACGGAGGCGAGCTCGGCGACCAGCTCCGTGGTGCCGTCGATGCTCGGGCCGAGGGCGATCGTGACCTCGAACGGACCCGTGTAGTCCTGCGCCAGGAGGCTGTCGACCGCCGCCCGCACGTGGGTCGCCTCGTTGAGGACGGGCATCACGTAGGACACACCGGGAAGGGTGTTCACGTTGTCGTCCGGCATCTGATCCATTCGTCGTTCGGGCCTCGCCGAGCCTATCAGCCGGCACCTGAGCGACCCGTGGGACGGCGGGACGACAGAGGGCCGCCCCGCGATGCGGGACGGCCTTCCGTCAGGGTGCGGATCAGTTCGCCGGGAGCGAGCCCAGGGTGACCGTAGTGGTCTTGGACTGACCGTCGCGGAGGTAGGTGACGTCTGCTTTCGCGCCGGCCGCGAGCGCGCGCACCTGAGCGGTCAGATCCGTCGCGTCGGTGATCGGCAGGCCGTTGAAGTTGACCACGATGTCGCCGGCCTGCAGGCCCGCGCTCGCCGCCGCGCCGCCGGAGGTGACCGACTTGATCGCCGCGCCGACGGTGGTCGCCTTGCTGTCGGCGCTCGCGTCGCCGACCGAGGCCCCGAGGAGGCCGTGGGTCGCCGAGCCGTTCTTGATCAGCTCGTCGGAGATCCGCTTCGCCAGGTTCGACGGGATCGAGAAGCCGACGCCGATGCTGCCCGACTGGGTGCCGGAGGAGCTGCTGCCGCTGGCGCTCGCGATGGCGACGTTGATGCCGATCAGCTCGCCCTTGCTGTTGAGGAGGGCGCCGCCGGAGTTGCCCGGGTTGATCGACGCGTCCGTCTGGATGACGGGGAGCGAGATGGTCCCCTGGGTGCCGGACTGCGACGAGCCGCCGCCCTGGTTCGGGAAGTCGAAGTTGAACGGGTTCTGCGAGCTGCCGTCGCCGCTGCCGCCGCCGTTGGAGCCGTCGGTGGACTTCGGCGCCGCCGAGGAGGCGATGCTGATCGACCGGTTCAGCGCGCTCACGATGCCATCGGTGACGGTGCCGGAAAGGCCGAGCGGGGCGCCGATCGCGACCGTGGTGTCGCCCACGTTCAGCTTGCTGGAGTCGGCCCAGTTCATCGGGGTCATCCCGCTGGCGCCGTCGAGCTTGATGACCGCGAGGTCGGTGGTCGGGTCGGTGCCGACGATCTTGGCGGTGTAGATCTTGCCGTTGTTGTCGGTGACGCTGATGTTCACGTTGGACGCGGCGCCGTCGAGGGTGACGACGTGCGTGTTCGTGAGGATGTAGCCGTCCGAGCTGAGCACGACGCCGGAGCCGGTGCCGCCCTCGCTGGAGGCGGTGACGGAGATGGTGACGACGCTCGGCGAGGCCTTGGCGGCGACCGCGGTCACCGTGGTGGCGTTGTTCGTGTCGTTGACCGTGATGTTCTGCGGACCGGAGACCGTCTTGATGGTCGCGTTGCTGCCGGTGGCCGAGTACAGGCCGATGCCGGCGCCGGCGCCGGCGATGCCGCCGATGAGCGCGCCGATGGCGAGCGTGGCGATGATGAGGCCGGTGTTGCGCTTGCGGGGAGCATTGTCGGCGGTGCCCGGGGCGGTGGCGTAGGCCTGCTGATGGGCGCCCGGCTGCTGCGGCCCCTGCTGAGCGGCGTAGGGAGCCTGCGCGTAGGCGGACGGCTGGCCGAACGCGCCGTTGCCGTAGTCGGGCTGCGGCTGCGGCTGGTGCTGCTGCGCTGCGGCCGGCTGACCGTACGGCTGCTGGGGGGCGAGCGGCTGAGTCGGCTGCGTGTGGTTCACCGGGATGGGGCCCTGCTGCGCGGTCGGCTGCTGCGCGGTCGGCTGCTGCGCCGTCGGCTGCTGCGCCGTCGGCTGCTGCGCCGTCGGCTGCTGCGCCGTCGGCTGCTCGGTCGTCGGCTGCTGCGCCGCAGGCTGAGCGGCGGCCGGAGCGGTCCAGCCGTGGGCGGCGGCCGGGGCAGCGGGAGCCGCCGGGGCGGCCGGAGCAGCGGACTGCTCCGCGGCCGGGGTCGGAGCCGCTGCGGGGGTCTCGGCGGGGCGAGCCGCGCCGGCATCCACGATCGCGTCGGCTTCGGCGTCGTTCTGGGGCTTCGCGGGCTCCGGGGTGATCGGGGAGTCGGTCATGGTGTGGTGCTCCTTCCAAGCACTAGACAGCTTGGGATGCCAACCTGAGCGTTCTATTTGCGGATCCTGTGGGCGACCTTCCGCCTCCCGATGACTCCTCCCAACGTAACGAATGGATGCGGTGGGAGCCAGGCCCTAGGTTGGATCCATGACGGTTTCGGGCGCATGGAGGGCCGCCGCGCGCGGCGCGGGTCTGCTGGGCGCGGACGGCGTCGTCCGCCCGACGATCTTCGCCGAGATGAGCGCCCTCGCGGTGCGCACGGGCGCGATCAACCTCGGCCAGGGCTTCCCCGACGAGGACGGCCCCGCCATCGTGCTCGACGCGGCCGTCGACGCTATCCGGGCCGGCGCCAACCAGTACCCGCCGGGAATCGGCATCCCGGAGCTGCGGCACGCCGTCGCCGGTCACCAGCGCCGCTTCTACGGCGTGGACGTCGACCCCGACCGCGAGGTCCTGGTCACCGCTGGAGCGACGGAGGGCATCGCCGCGACGCTGCTCGCCCTGCTCGAGCCGGGCGACGAGGTCGTCACCTTCGAGCCCTTCTACGACGAGTACGGCGCCGTGATCGCCCTCGCCGGCGGCGTGCACCGCACCGTCCCGCTGGAGCCTCCGGCCTTCCGGCCCGACCTCGACCGGCTGCGCGACACCGTGACCGACCGCACCAGGGTCATCCTGGTGAACACGCCGCACAATCCCACCGGAGCGGTCCTCGACCGGGAGACCCTGTCGACGGTCGTCGAACTCGCCCACCGGCACGACGCTATCATCGTCACCGACGAGGTCTACGAGCACCTCGCCTTCGGGCCGCCGCACATCCCGATCGCGACGCTGCCCGGCGGATGGGAGCGGACCGTCACCATCTCCTCGGGCGGCAAGACGTTCAACACGACCGGCTGGAAAGTCGGCTGGCTGACCGCTCCCGCCGAGCTCGTGACGGCCATCCTGGCCGTGAAGCAATTCCTCACCTACGTCAACGGCGCACCGTTCCAGCCGGCGATGGCCGCCGGCCTCGCGCTCCCGGACGCCTTCTTCACCGGGATCGCCGCCGCGCTCGCCCACAAGCGCGACGTGCTGTCGGCCGGGCTGCGGGCGGCCGGGTTCGGCGTGCACCGCAGCGACGGCACCTACTTCGTCGTCGCGGATGCCGCGCCGCTCGGCCATCCCGACGCCGTCGAGCTCTGCCGCCGCCTGCCTGAGCTCGCCGGGGTGGTCGCCGTGCCACTGTCCGCCTTCTGCCGCGACGATTACGCGCAGCGGACGGCGTCGCTGGTGCGGTTCGCCTTCTGCAAGCGCGTCGAGGTTTTGGAGGAGGCCGCGGCGCGGCTGGCGACTCTGGGCGCCTGACCCGGCCCGCGCCCGCTCAGTCGATCGGCTCCACCCGGTAGCGCCGCAACGCGAGCGCCGGGTTCCGCCGGCGGACGTCCTGGACGCGCTCGGCCGACGCCTCCGCGACGGCGACGCCCGAGGTCTCCCCAGCCCCGCGAGCACGACGCCCATCGGGTCGATGATGGCGCTGGAGCCGACGCCGATCGGCGGCGCGTGGTCCGCCGCGGCGACGTACAGGGTGTTCTCGATCGCGCGTGCGGCCAGCAGCGTCGACCAGTGCTGCTCCTTGAGCGGACCACGCACCCACTCGGCGGGAACGGCGACCAGTTCGGCGCCCGCGTCTGCCAGCCGCCGCGTGACCTCGGGGAAGCGCAGGTCGTAGCAGGTCTGCATCCCGATCCGGAGGCCGTCGACCTCGAACACCTCGGGCAGGGCGAGGTCGCCGGGGACCACCCAGTCCGACTCGGTCGACCCGAACGCGTCGTAGAGGTGCTGCTTGCGGTAGACGGCGAGCGTCTCACCGGTCGGGCCGACCGCGACGAGCGTGTTGGCGAACTTGTCGCGCACACCGGTCTGCTCGACGAGCCCGGCGATCACGAACACCTCGTGCTCCCGTGCCGCGGCCTGGAGCGACTGCACGAACTCGCCGTCGAGCGGCTCGGCGTTGCGCGCGAAGGACGGACCCAGCGGGTCGGTGAAGTAGGAGGAGTACTCCGGCAGCACGACGAGTCTCGCCCCGCGCGCGGCCGCGACCGCGATCAGCGCCGCCGCCACGTCCCGGTTGTGCACCCGGTCGTCGCCCGGCGTGAACTGCACGACCGCGACGCCGACGCCGGTCACGGCCGGGCCTCCGCGCCGGGCAGCGCGTCCACGACCGGACGCGGGGTCTCGATCGGGAGCCGGAGGCTGATCGAGGTGCCCACGCCCTCGTCGCTCGCGATGTCGAGCCGGCCGCCGTGCGCGGTGACGATCGCCTTCGTGATCGTGAGGCCGAGGCCCACCCCGGGGACGGCGTTGCGCGTCGCGGTGGAGGCGCGGAAGAACCGCTGCGAGAGCTGGCTGAGCTCGACCGCCGGGATGCCGATGCCGGTGTCCGTCACGGCCACCACCGCCTCCTCCCCTCGCGGCGCAACGAGACGGTGACGGTGCCGCCGGACGGCGTGAACTTCAGTGCGTTGGAGACGAGGTTGTCGACGGCCTGGCCGAGGCGCACGGTGTCGCCGCGCACCTCCACCGGCTCGTCGGGCACATCGCAGACCAGCTCGACCCCCGCGGTCGCGGCGACCGGGGTCGCCGACTCGACGGAGGCGGCGACGACCGAGCGCAGTTCCGCGTCCGTGATGTCGATCGGGAACCGGCCCGACTCCACCTGTGCGGTGAACAGCAGGTCGCCGACCAGCCGCAGCAGGCGGTGCGCGTTCCGTTCGGCGACACCCAGGTACTGGAGCTGCTCGTCCGACAGCGGCGACTCGTCGTCGTCCCGCATCAGTTCCAGGTAGCCGAGGATCGAGCTGAGCGGCGTCCGCAGCTCGTGCGAGATGAGGCCGACGAACTCGTCCTTGAGGCGCGCGAACTCCCGCGCCTGCGTCATGTCGGTGGCGACGAAGATGAAGCCGACCCGGTGGCCGTTCTCGTCCAGCCTCGGTGTCGCCGCGACCTGCACCGGCACGTGCTTGCCGTCGGCGCGCACATAGGTCCAGTCCCGCACGTCGGCGTAGCCCGCGCGGACGGTGTCGACGAGGGCGGAGAAGTCGTCCATTCCCGAGACGGTGGTGAAGCGGGCGTCCATGTCGCGCAGCCGCTCCTCCAGCTCGCTCTCGAGGTGGAACTCGATGACCTTGCGGTTCGCGCCGACGACCTGCTTCTCGGTCAGTCCGAGCATCTTCTCGGCGCCCGGGTTCCAGACGTCGATCACGCCGTCCAGGTCGGTGCCGATGACCGATTGCTCGGTGACAGCGTTCCAGATGCTCTGGATGAGCCGGTTCGCGGTCTTCAGCCGGGCTTCGTTGAGCACCAGCTCGTCCTGCGTGCGCACGGCCTGCTCGAGCAGTTCCTCGCGTTGCTCCGCGGCGGCGCGGGTCGCCTCGAGCTGCCTGCGCGAGCGGTGCGCGATCTCGTTGACCACCGCGGCGACGATCAGATAGATGACCGGAGAGAAGAAGGCGCGGATGAGGTCGGCCGGGCTCGTCGAGCCGACGTCCACCAGGATGGGCCCGATCAGCACGAGGAAGATCCCGATCGCCGCGATGACGATGTTGCGCCGGCCCTCCTCGGTCGCGATCCAGACGAACGGCAGCAGCAGGATGACGCCGATGGACGAGGTGGTGCCGCCGGTGCCGATCCGCATCAGGCCGATCGAGAGCATCGCGACCAGCGGGACGACGACCGACCAGTGCACCCCGACGCGCGGCCAAGGCACGAGCACGGCGAGCAGGAAGGCGCCGATCATCACCGCGACCGAGCCCGCGACGAAGAGCGGGATGTGGTCGCTGACCACCCCGGGGATGAGCGACAGGCCGAGTGCGATGATGTAGCCGACCAGCGTCGGCACCAGCTTCACGACGACCGAGGGCGATTCGAGCGGGATGCGGCTGAGCCAGCGGTCGACCGTCATGCGGGTTCTCCCAGTCCGAGCATCGAGCGGATGCGCTCGGAGAGCACCCGGGGGCTGAACGGTTTGATGATGAAGCTGTCCGAGCGGTCGGCGACGATGCCATGGTCGGAGAGGAGCTGCACGGACGCCGACACCATGAGGATGAGCGTGCTCTTGGTCCGGTCACCGCCCCGGATGGCCTCGGCGACCTCCACACCGTTGAGCCCGGGCATCGAGATGTCGAGCACCGCGAGGTCGATGCCGCCGGCGTTCACCGCGTCGAGCGCGGACTGGCCGTTGTCGACGGCGGCCACGATCTCCACCCCGGCGCGGTTGGCGGCGATGACCATGAGCCCGCGGATGTCGGCGTCGTCGTCGGCGATCACGACCCGCTTGGCCGTCACGAGAAGAACACCAGCCTCAGCACGGCGATCGCGGCGACGATCAGGAGGGCGACGCCGCCGTAGATCGGCAGCCGCAGCTCCCAGCGCCGGTTGCGGTCGAGCTCGCGCTGCAGCTCTTCGCGCTGGACGCGGGTCAGGTCGACGGGGCTCATGCCTGCTCCTCCCGTTCGACGGCGCCGAGCACGGCCGCCACACGGTCGTAGCGGCCCACGTCTTCGGCGTCATGACTGTCGGTGGACGCAACGATACGCGCACCGGCGGCCCGGAGCGCGCGGACGGCGGCGGGGCCCGGACAGGCCCACTTCTCGTTGACCTCCACGATCGTACCGGTGGCGGCGGCCGCGGCGGCCCAGGCGGCCAGGCGGGATGCGCCGAGCTGCTCCTCGGCGAGTCCGACCTTCGGGAGGATGGAGAACCAGTGCGCGAGCTGCGCGTACGGCGTGCCCTCCATCGCCCGGATGCTCGCCTCGATCAGCAGGTCGAGGGCGTCGTCCGCCGGGAGGCCGGCTGCGAGCCGCTCCCGGGTGGCCTCGGGCGACCACGGCCCGTCGAGGCCGGGGAACTGGTGGTCGCCGATGACGACGGCGTCCACGCCACCGGGGCCGACGACCAGGTCGGCGGGGGTGTCGACGGCGCCGGTCACGTCGAGGAGCTTGGCCTCCACGCCGGTGAGCACGGTGAGTCCGTCCGGCACCTTCTCGGCCGCGACCGCGGCCACGAACTCCGGCACCCAGGCCGTCGAGGCGCGCACGTGGTCGGTCAGCCGAAGCGTGCGCAGCCCGGCGCGGTGCGCGGCCGCGATGTTCTCGGCCAGCGTGCTGCGGGCGTCGTCGGAGAACGTGGAGTGGACGTGGTAGTCGCCATCGAGAAGCATGCCGAGCCCGGTCGCGCCGCGGGCTGTCACTCTTCGGGCCCTTCGGTGTGCGCTGCGTTCTCGGAGACGAGCACGTCGCGCGGGTCGAGGAAGACGTCCTCCAGGAATCGCACGTTGGCGAGCTCGGCGAAGTCGACGGCGGACGGCACGGGGCGTCCGAGCACCAGGTCGAGCAGCAGCGACGGCATGTCGACGCCCGCGGCGATCGTGAGCGGCATCGCGCCGGGGAAGCGCGGGTTGACCTCCAGCAGCGCGGGCACTCCGTCGCTGCTGTAGCGGAGCTGCACGTTGGCGACCCCGGTCAGGCCGATCGCGCGCGCGACGTCCGCGGCGGTGTCCGACAACTCGGCCCGGCGCACGGTGCGGCCGGCGATCGAGACGCCGGAGTCGACGCGTTCCCGCGAGCGCGGCACGGCGGCGATGACAGCGCCGTCGAGGCCGGCGAGCACGTCGACCGAGAACTCCTCGCCCGGGAGGTTCTCCTGGATGATGATGCTGCGGTCCTCCCCGAGCGCCTCCAGCGCCGCGCGATCGGCGATCAGCCGGACGCCGCGCGAGCCCGCGCCGCTGCGCGGCTTGACGATCACCGGGAAGACCCACTCCGCGCCGACGCCCTCCCGGTCGAGCAGCCGGGTCTCCGGGATTCGCGCGTGGCCGTCGACGGCCTCCGCGAGCCGGTACTTGTCGAGGCATGTCACGAGGGTCTCGTGGCTCGGCGCCGCCAGGGCCGTACCGACCACGGCCAGCTCGTCCCGCCGTGCGGCGAGCCCGGGCAGCTCGACGTCCACCGTCGAGAACAGCACGTCCACGTCGTCGGCAGCGCACAGGGCGATCACGTCGTCCACGAACTCCGGCGACTTCCCCGGCGGGACGATCCGGCGGGCCGACTCGGGCACCAGGTACAGCCCGCTCGCCCAGCCGTCCATGTCCGCGGCGTGGACCTCCACATCGGCGCGCTTGAGCAGCGAGCGGATCACGGCGATCCCGGCCGGTCCCCCGGCTCCGGTGACCAGGACCCGGGTGACGCTCCGGGTCATTCCTGGTTCCTTCTGATCCGGGCGTCGGTGTGGATGCTCGCAGCCGGCACCGAGATGTCGGCGGTGTCGCGCATCACCTCCAGCGGCTCGCAGTTCGTGCCGCCGCCGAACCGGGACCAGTAGCGCGCGGTGGCGAGCACGAAGTCGTGCTCGAGGTACGCGCGCTGCTCGGCTTGCGAGCTGAAGCAGTCGATGAGCCGCAGCTTCGACTCCGTGTACCCGTCGATCGGGACGAACCGGGTCGGTCGGAAGTCGATGGTGGCGGACGGGCTCTGGAAGCAGCACACCGTCCGCACGTCGCGGGTCGCGACGCTCACAGCGGCGTGGACGGAGCGGTGGTCCTGGTGGCGGTCGTGCGCGGAGTGCGTATAGACGATGTCCGGCTTCACCTCGGCGACGACGCGCTCGATGATGCCCACGGTCGGGTCGCCCGCGGAGATGCGGGTGTCCTCCAGGTCCTCCAGGAACAGCCGGGCGCCCAGCAGCTCGGCCGCAGCGAGCGACTCGTGCTGGCGGTCTTCCGCGTCGCCGCCGCGCGCGCCGCGCGAGAGCGTCAGGATGACGACCTGGTTGCCGGCGTCGCGGTGCGCGGAGAGGATGCCGCCGACGCCGATCTCGACGTCGTCCGGGTGCGCGCCGATCGCGAGGACGACCTGCTGCTGGCTGGCGGCCCGCTTCGCGCGGCCCTCCTCGGCCAGGCGACCGACGATGGCGACCAGTTCGGAGGAGGCGATCGGCTTGGTGAGGAACTCGTCGGCCTGGGCCCGCAGCGCGGAGACGGCGTAGTCGACGGAGACGTGCGCGGTCATCACCACGACCGGCATCCCCGGGTGGCGGCCGCGCAACTCGCGGAGCAGGTCGATGCCCGAGATGCCCGGCATCTCGATGTCGGTGATGACGACATCCGGGTCGAAGGCGGCGATGGTGTCGAGGGCGATGGAGGGATCGGTCACGGCGACCACCTGGGCGTCGGCGCGCTTCTCCAGCACCGTCTTCATGTAGAACGCGACGTCCGGATCGTCCTCGATCACGCACACGCGGTACTTCTGAGCAGAGTTCGCCATACGCCTTCTCCCGAATTCCTGGCTCGACTCTAGTGGGACGCCCGGTCTAGACGAATCGGACTCGCCCGGGTGCGCACCCGATTTCACAGCGCCCCGAGGCCGTGATAGAGTCACTTCTTGTGCCGCGGGGTGGAGCAGCTCGGTAGCTCGCTGGGCTCATAACCCAGAGGTCGTAGGTTCAAATCCTGCCCCCGCAACCAACTGGCCCGGACTTGAGGAGAAATCCCCAGGTCCGGGCCGATTTTTGTCTGTACCGCAGTTTCTGCACCCGGAGGATGAGTGGACGAGACTCTCGACGCCGCGCGCGTCGCGGCGGTCTGGGAGGAGCATCCCACCTGGGCTCTGCTGCGCAGCTACAACGGCCGCTGGGTCCTCCCGCTCTTCTCGCGTCACCTGGAGTACGCCGACGGCACGGTCTCGGCGGACTGGTTCCACCAGAAGGTCGCCGAAGCGCTCGACGCCCTCGAAGAAGACCGGGACGACCGGGACGACCGGGACGACCGCGACGATCGCGAGCCTCCGGCCGACGCCGAGTCCTCCCGCACCTCCCCGGTGGAGTACTGCCGGGGCTGGGTGGACAGCCGGTGGCTGATCCGCACCCGCGCCGGCGCCGGTGAGGGGCGCGCCCGCTACCGGCTCTCGCAGTACGCCCTCCAGGCGCTGCGGATCGTCCGCGAGCTCGCCGAGCCGGACAGCGCGGTGTCGGAGGCGCGCTTCGCGAGCATCGCGCACGCCGTCCACCACCTCGCTGCGCTCACCGACCCGACCCCGGAGTCCCAGCTCGAACGCCTCGACCGGGAGATCGCCGACCTGCAGGCGCGCCGCGACGCGGTCGCGCGCGACGGAGCCGTCGCTGCCTCGCCCGAGACGGTCGCCCGCCAGGTGCGCGAAGTGCTCCGGCTCACCGCCACCCTGCCCGAGGACTTCCGCCAGCTCGGCGCGATGGTCGAACAGCGCCACCGCGAGGTCGCACGCGCGGCCTCCTCGGAGCACGTCGGCAAGGGCGCGCTCGTCGACCGCTTCCTGCGCGACAACGACCTGCTCGAGCAGACACCGGAAGGCCGCGCGTACCGCGGGTTCGCGGGGATGTTGTCCTCCCGCGAGCTGGAGGGGATGCGCGCCGACATCGACCGCGTGCTGTCCCGCCCGGGCGCTGAGCTGACCGAGCGGCAGCGGGCGCAGCTCGAGACTCTGATCACCTCGCTCCTGGCGGAGGAGCAGACCGTCCAGGAGACCTACGTGCGCTGGACATCCTCGCTGCGCCGGTTCCTCAGCCGCAGCGGCTCGGACCGGCACGCCAGGCTGCTCTCGCTGGCCGCCCGCGCGCTCGACGCCGGGGCGCTCTGGACCGAGCGCCGGCCCGGCCCGGTGCTGGTCGAGGGCGATGTGCTCGGCATCGGCGGCTGGGATCTGATGGATGTGACCCAGACCCAGCTCTGGCGCGACCGGGGCCGGCCGGAGGTCGGCGTCGCGATCACCGAGAACGACGACCCGCTGCCCGACCACGAACGGGAGGCGCTCCGGCTCGCGGTGGGGACGAGCGCCGCTGCCGTCCGGGAGACGATCGATGCCCTGCTCACGCGCGCGGAGACCGTGACCGGCGCCGACGTGTACGCCCAGACACCGCCGGAGTTCCGTCGCCTCGGGCTGGCCGTGAGCCTCATCGAGCTGGGCGCCGAGCACGGCGCCGTGGCCGAGGGCGTCCAGACCGTGCCGCTGGAGCTGGCGGACGGCGACCGCGAAGTGACCATGCCGCTTCTCGTCTTCGGACGGGACGCGCTCGAGACGGAGGCGGAGGACCGATGACGGACACGCTCGAACAGGACCCGATCGGCAGCGAGGACGTCGAGGACACCACGGGCGTCGACGGGACGGACGCGTTCGGCGACCGCCCCTCGGGCGCCCTCCCCCGCGAGGCGCGCACCGCGCTCGTCACCCTGCTGACGAGCCGGTTCATCACCCGCGCCAAGCAGCCCGACGCCTGGCGGAACCTGCTCGACCACGAGGACGACATCCGCGCCCGGCTCGGTGAGCTGTTCCTGACCCTGCACCTCGACCGGGAGCACGAAGTCGCCTTCAAGCGCCAGAACGGCGAGGACGGCGTCCCCGTACTGTTGCGCCGGGAGAAGCCGCTCTCCCGCGACGCGTCGCTGCTGCTCGTCCTGCTGCGGCAGGAGCACGCCTACACCGACGCGCAGGACGAGCCGGTGACCGTCACCCGCGATCACATCGCGGAGTTCCTCGGCCGGTTCCAGGGCGACTCCGCACACGACGAGGTGCGGGTGGACCGCCGCATCCGCGCGGCGATCGCCGCCCTCGACCGGCTGGAGCTGCTGACAGCCGCCCCGGACGACCCGGAGCTCTTCCTGGTCTCACCCGCGGTCGTGCCGCTCATCGGTACCGCCGAGCTGCTCCATCTCGAGCGAATGTTCCTGGAGGGCGCAGGCGCGCCCGTCGACACCGCCACCGCCGCCGCCGAGGAGGACGCCGAGTGACCGACCTGCCCGCCGACGACGGCCTGCTGCGCCGCGGCCAGTTCCGCATCGAGCTCGTCCAGCTCCTCAACTGGGGCAGTTACGACGGCCTCCACCGGATGCCGGTCGGGCGTGGCGGCATCGCCATCCTCGGCCCGACCGGGCGCGGCAAGTCCACCGTGCTCGACGCGATGTCGGCCGTCATCATGCCGAACCCGCAGGAGTTCAACCGTGCGGCGCGCGACGACTCCCGGCAGCGCTCCGAGCGCACCGTCTACAGCTACGCGCGCGGCAAGACCGACGAGGTGAAGGACGCCGGCTCGGACACCACCACCACGCACTTCCTCCGGCCCCTCGGGACGGCGTTCCCGAGCGGCGCCGCCATCACCTGGCGCACCGAGCTCGGCGAGACGGTCACCGCCGCCCGCCTGGCCTGGATCGGACCCGACACGTCCACGCAGGACGAGGTCACCACCGCGACCGTCTACCTGCTCGCGCACGGCGAGTTCCCGCTCGGCCGGCTCAACGAGCTGGTCCAGGAGCCGGGCAGCTCCTCGCCGCTCACCCGAGCCTCCCTCGCCCGGCTGGTCCATCCCGAGCGCGACCTGGTCACCTCCTCCCAGCCCGAGCTGCGCGTGCGGCTCTGCGAGGAGCTCGGCATCGGCGGCAGCGACGAGTCGCAGTTGAAGGCGCTCACGCTGCTGCGCCGCGCCCAGGCGTCCAAGGGCGTCTTCTCCATCGACGAGCTGTTCAAGAGCTTCGTGCTGACCGAGCCGCGCGCCCTCTCCCGCTGGGAGACGACGCTGAGCAGCTATCGCGAGGCGTCCGCTCTCTACGACGTCTTCGAGACCACCCGCCGCAAGCTGGAGGTGCTCGCCGACGTCCCGGCGCGGGCCGAGCAGTACGCCGCGGCAGCCGAGGACGCGACCGGCAAGCGCCGGCTGCTCTCCCCGCCGACGGCGAGACCGACCCGCGGTTGCGGGTCTGGCTGGCCGAGCGCATCCGCGACTGGGTGTCCGGCCAGGTGGACGAAGTCCGCGACCGCAAGCGCGAGCAGGAGGCGCTGCGCCGGGAGGCCGACGCCGAGGAGCGCGCGGCGCACCGTTCCCACCAGGACGCCCAGGCCCGGCTCGCCGCGGCCGGCGGCGACCCGTCCGTGGCGCTGCGCCGCGAGCACGAGTTCGCCGAGCGCATCCTCTCGGCGCAGACCCGCGAGCGTGCGGCGGCCGAGCTGCTCTTCGCCCGCGTGGGGCTGACCGCGCCGGAGTCCGCCGACCAGCTCGCGGAGCTTCAGCGCGAGGCCGAGTCGCGGCTCGCCGCGGTCACCGACGACGACGAGCAGCAGGCGCAGCGCTACGAGCTGGCCGGCCGCGTCGACGCCGCGAAGAAGGCCATCGCCGCCGCGACCGCCGAGAAGCGGTCGTTCGAGCAGCGCCGCAGCAACGTCCCGGCCGACGCCGACGAGCGCCGCCGCCGGATCGCCGAGGGCGCAGGGCTGTCCCCCGAAGACCTCCCGTACGCGGGCGAGCTGTTCGAGGTCGCCCCGGGCCGCCGGGACTGGAGCCGCGCGGTGGAGGCCGTGCTCGGCGAGGTCGCGACGCACCTGCTCGTCGACGAGCGCCGCTTCGACGCCGTCCGCCGGTTCGTGAACGAGGCCGACATGCGCGGCCGCGTCGTGCTGGTCCCGGCCGCCGCTGGGCGCGCGCCCGCCCTCGACCCGGTCGACCGCACCGTGCCCGCTCTGCTGCAGTTCGACGACGCCAGCCCGTTCCACGGCTGGCTGCACGACGAACTCGTGACCGACCGCAGCGTGCTGTGCGTCGAGACGCCCGAAGAGTTGGACGCACCTCGGCCCGCCGGCGTCGCCGGCGCCGTCACCCGCTCCGGCATGCGCTCCGCCGCGCGCGGCCGCGTCGTCAAGGACGACCGCCGCACCGCCTCCTGGATCGGCCTCGACAACACCCCGCGCATCCACGAGCTCGCCGCCCGCATCGCCTCCCTCGAGGCCGAGCTGGCGCAGGCGCGCGCCGAGTCGGACCGCGCGGAGGCCGAGCACGGCGACGCGCGCCGGCGCACCGAGGCCCTCGGTGCGATCCGTGCGCTCGAGTGGGAGGCCATCGACGTGGCGTCGCACGCGGCACGGGTGGCCGAGCTCGCAGAGCGGCTCGCGAATGTCTCGGTCGCGCACCCCGAGGCCGCCGCCCTGCAGGTGGAGGCCGAGCGCCACGACCGCGAGCGCATCGACGCCGCCAAGCGCGCCGCCGCGCTCCAGACGCGCGTGGACGAGCTGGAGGCCCAGCACGCCGACCTCATCGACATCGAGGACAGCGTCGCCGACGCCCTGGAGGACAACAGCGCGCTGACCGCCGAGGAGCGCGTGCTGCTCGGCACGCTGCCGTTCGCGGCGCCGCGGGAGCCGGCCGACGTCGACCGGCGGTATGCCGAGGCGCTCGCGGCGCTCCGCGACCAGATCGACGCCCACCAGCAGAACGTGGAGCACTACGAGCAGCTCCTCCTCGTCACGTTCGAGCGCTACCGCGACCTCGACCCCGGCGCCGAGATCGACGCGAGCATCGACAGCCTGCCCGCCGTGCAGGCCATCCACCGGGTGCTCGTCGAGGACGACCTCCCGCGGGCGAAGGCCGACTGGCTGGTCAAGGCGGGCGCGAGCATGGGCGACAGCCTGCGCGCCCTCCTCACCCAGATCGAGGAGGACGGTCACGCGATCCGTCGCGGCGTCCGCCCGATCTCGAGCGCGCTGCGCGGCATCGAGTTCCGGGAGGGGTCGACGCTCGACATCGACCCGCGGCCGGTGTCGAACAGCGACCTCCACGAGTTCACGCGCACGCTGCGCAAGCACACCGCGGCCGCGAGCGGGACCAGCACGAGGGACGCCGCAGCGATCGAGCGCGACTTCCTCGACCTCCGCCGCGACCTGTCCCGCCTCGAGGAACGCTCGCGTGCCGGTGAGGCCTGGCGACGGCGTGTGCTCGACGCCCGGGAGCACTACCAGTTCCGCGCGATCGAGACCCGCGCCGACGGCGCCCAGATCGTCCACGAGGGCGTCGCGGGCAAGTCCGGCGGCGAGGGCCAGGAGCTCATCGCCTTCGTGCTGGGAGCGGCGCTGCGGTACCGGCTCGGCGACGGGACGGACGCGACCCCCACCTACGCCCCGATCATCCTCGACGAGGGCTTCGTGAAGGCGGACAACGAGTACACCGGGCGTGCACTGGCGGCGTTCCGCGGGCTCGGCTTCCAGCTCATCGTCGGCGCCCCGCGCGACAAGGTGAACGCGTTCGAGGAGCATGTGGAGTCGGTGGCGTACGTCACGGGCGACCCGGCCCGGCCCGGACTGTCGCGGATCTACTCGCTCAGCATCCGGGAGGCGCTGGAGGGCGAACGGATCGGAGCACTCCAGGCATAAGGGCGCGTCGGCCCTCTCCGCCCGGCTCTAGCCGAACGTCACCTCGTCCAGTTCCAGCACCTCCACGCCGGCCGCGATGAGGTCGAGCGTGACCCGCTCCACGATGTCGGCCGCCGGCTCGCCGTCGGCGTAGGTCGTGTGCGCGCCCGCAGGGACGATCACGTCGAACCCGCGTTCCAGCGCGCCCACCGCGGTCGCCTGCACGCAGTACTCGCTCTGCAGTCCCGCGACGACGAGGGTGTCCACACCCATCGCACGCAGCACGTCCGCGAGCGCCGGGTTGGACTCGAAGGCGTTCGGGACGTCCTTGCGCACCACCGGCTCTCCGGGCAACGGCGCGAAGACCAGCTCCCAGCCCGGCGAGTTCGGCTCGTCGGGGTCGCCGCGGCGTCCGTCGTTCTTGACGTGGACGATCGCGGCGTCCGCGTCCCGCGCCGCGTCCAGCAGCTCGGCGAGCGCGCCCCGGAAGTCCGCGGCGCCCTCGACGGCGCTCTCGCCCTCCAGCATGTTCTTCTGGACGTCGACGAGGATGAGGCCATATCCCATGCGTTCCATCATGCGCCGCATTCGCTATGGTCGTAAACCGGGGCCACCACGACAGACGCGCGCCGCGAGGAGGACTGTGCCTGACGATCACGGCAAGGCGACGCAGTCCGCCGTGCGCGAGCGCAACCTGACCAGCGCGCTGCAGCTCGTGCTCTCCGGGGAGGGCCTGGCCACTCGGGCGAGCATCGCGCGCCGCACGGGCCTGACGTCGGCGACCGTGTCGTCGCTCCTCTCCGGCCTGATCGCCGACGGCCTGGTCGTGGAGGGCAGCCTCGCCGAGAGCACCGGCGGCAAGCGCGCGACCACACTGCGCGTCGACGCCTCCGGCAACGTGCTGCTGTCGGTGATCGTCCAGCCCGGGCTCGTCCGCGGGGCCGTGGTCGACCTCCTCGGCGACGTGGTGCAGTCCGTCGCCCACCGCACCGCCGCGACTGCGACGGTGGAGGACGTGCGCTCGATCGTCCGGCGCCTCGCCGGGGCGACGACGGCCCGCGTGGTCGCCGTGGCGGTCCAGGTACCCGGCATCGTGGACGCCGACCTGATCCGCGAGAGCGTGCAGCTCGGCTGGGTCGACGTCGACCTCGGCCGCGAGCTCGCCGCCGTCGTCTCCGCCCCCGTGCACCTGGTCAACGACGCCGACGCGGAGGCCATCGCCGACTACGCGATCTCCGAGGAGTTCGGCGCCAACCAGCTCTTCGTCTCGCTCAGCACCGGCGTGGGCGCGGCGGTCATCGTCGACGGCGACGTTCTCGCCGGGGCGACCCACCGCGCGGGCGAGATCGGCCACGTGCCCGTGCTGTTCGGCGAGGACGCGCCGCTGTGCGCCTGCGGCAACCGCGGCTGCCTGGAGGAGGTGGTCTCGGTGACCAGCCTCCTCGGCCTCCCGCACGGCGCCGACCTGGAGGCGGTCGACGTCGCCGCGCTCGCCGCCCTCCCGCAGTCCCGCGAGCGCATCGCCGCCGGCGCCCGCGCGCTGGCCCGGGCGCTGCTGATGGTGGGCGCCGCCCTCGACGTGCCGAACGTCGTCCTCGGCGGAGCCGCCCCCAAACTCGGTCCGGACTTCATCGGCCACGTGCGCGCCGAGGCGGCCCGCCACCCGGTCCGCGCCGCGATGCCGCTCAGCTTCCGCTACGCGAAGACCGCCCAGGAGCAGCCCTTCCGCGGGGCCGCGCAGTACGCGCTGCAGGCGACGCTCGGGGTGAGCTGGGCGCGGTGAGGACGGCCTCTTCAGCCCGCGTCGCCCGCGCAGAGCAGGGAGACCAGCGCGGCCCCCTGTGCCCGCGAATGCCCGCCGGTCGAGATATCCGCATACCCCGGCACCACCATCGCCCCCATCTCCACGACCAGCACTCGCGCGCCCAGCGTACGCACCGCGTCCACGACGGCGCGCTGCCAGGGCATCGCCCCGAGCCCGGCGCCGAGGACGATCACCGGCGCTCCCGTCGCCAGCACAGGCTCGGGCGGGTCGTGCCTGTCCACGTCGATGACCGGGTTCCGCGACCAGAGCGCGTCCTCCCGGGAGCCCGGCTCCGTCCACGCCTCGGCCAGCGTGTACCAGCGCGGGACGCCGAGGCGCTCGTTGTCGAGGCTGGCCAGGCGGACCACTGTGCATCGCGTCCGGAAGGCCGCGAGCCCCTCGCGGACGCCGGCCGCGAAGCGGAAGCCGGTCAGGTCGGCCGGCGCCGTGCGGGTGTCCGCGATCAGGGTCATCAGGAGACCCCGAGCTGGGCCGACAGGACCATGACCACGCAGCCGCGGAGGACGATGTCTCGGCCCTGGCTGGTCATCCCGATGGTGACGTCCGAGTGGAAGCCGGCCATCGTGCGGTTCTGCAGCGTCTCGCGCACCGCGTCGAGGAGCGTCCCGGCGAGCAGCTCGTCGGGGCCGCTCAGGACCACCTCCGACAGGTTGAGCGCTCCGACGATGGGGGCGAGGGCGACGCCGAGCCGCTGGCCCGCCTGGCGGAGCACCGGCTCGACCGGGTCGCCCGCGGCCGTGGCCGCGGCCGCTTTCGCCTCCAGTCGCGGGACCGCCAGCCAGGCCTCCAGGCACTTCTCGCGGTCGTACGGTCCCTGGGCGCCGTCGTCGGTGCCGACCATCACCTGGCCGATCTCGCCCGCGGCGAAGCGGCTGCCGAACACCAGCGCGCCCGCGACCAGGAGGCCGGAGCCGACGCCGTGGCCGACCTTCACCAGCATCATGTCGCCCTGCGCGTCGGCGAAGCCGTGCTCCGCGAGCACGGCGACGTTGGCGTCGTTCGCGACGAAGACCGCCAGGCCCGTGCGCTCGGCGAGGCGACGCTGAAGCGGCTCGTCGGTCCAGCCGAGGTTGGGCGCGGCGACGACGGTCCCCGTCGCGTCGACGATGCCGGGAGAGCCGACGCCGACGCCGAGGATGGGCGCGGTCGCCGCAGCGACCAGCTCGTCCACCAGCGCGAGCACCTTCGCGACGGCCTCCTCGCCCCGGCTGCCGGCCAGCTCGACCTCGGCCGAGCGCAGCACCGCGCCGTCGATGTCGAGCACCGCGCCGCGGAACACCGCGTGCTCGCTGAGGTCGACGCCGACGATCTGGGTGGCGGCGCGGTTCACGTCGAGCAGCACGGCCGGCTTGCCCGGGCGGGCGTCGTCGCGCTGACCGACCTCGACCACGAGGCCTTCGGCGATCAGTTCGCCGACCAGGTCGGAGATCGTGACGCGCGTGAGGCCGGTCTCCCTGGCCAGGTCGGCGCGGCTCGCCCGCCCGTCCCGGTAGAGCGACTGCAGCACCAGCGAACGGTTGTGGGTGCGGGCGTGCTCGGGAAGGACCTTCGTGCGCGGACGGAGCGCACGGCCGGGGACCATCGCGCCGTCGACGCCCACCGGGCGCCGATCGGAGTTGACGGAACGCCGTGCTTCACCGATGAGCATGTTTGTTAGTAAAGTAGACAATCAAAGTCTGCGCAAGGCCTCGGCTCTGAAATACCGGCAATGCTGCGAAGATTCGCACGCCGCGAAGACGCACTTCGTACAGCCTCTGAGCATACGGAACGACCCGCACCCCCAACGGATGCGGGTCGCTCGCGTCACGCGCCCGGGCGGACTACTTCGACGGCTTCGGGGACGGTGTCTGCGTCGGCTTCGGGGTCGGGGTCGGGGTCGTGACGGTGCCGGAGCCGCCCTCGGCCGCCAGGGCCTGCTGGAGCGCCTGCTGCAGGCGTGCGTCCGCGGCGCCGTAGGCAGCCCAGTCGCCGGCCTTGAGCGCCGTCTGGCGGTCAGCCAGCGCCTGCTTCGCCTGCTGCAGCGCCTGCTGGAGGGCGGCGTTGTTCACCGACCCGGTTCCGGGGCTGGTGCCGCTCGATCCGCCCCCGGACGATCCGCCACCACCCGTCGTCGGGATGTTGTTGTCACCTGCGCTCGCTCCCGAGTCACCGCCGAACAGCGCGTCCAAGGCCTGATCGAGCGTGTCCTCGAACGCGATCTTGTCCCCGAAGGCGACGAGCACCTTCTGCAGGATCGGGTAGCTCGTCTCCCCCGTCGACTTCACGTAGACCGGTTGGACATAGAGCAGGCCGCCGCCGACCGGCAGCGTCAGCAGGTTGCCGTTGATCACGTCGGTCTTGCCCTGCCTGAGCAGGTTGAGCTCCTGCGAGACGGTCGGGTCGGAGTTGAAGTTGTTCTGCACCTGACCCGGCCCGGGTATGTTGTCGCTCGACGGCAACGACAGGAGTCTGAGCTTGCCGTACCCGGACGCCACCTGCCCCTTCCTCGAGCCCGCGTCCGCATCGACCGCCAAGTAGCCCTTCAGCACCGAGCGGCTGGACTCGCTCGAGGCTTGCGGGATGAAGGTCGAGTAGAGCGAGAACGACGGGGTCTCCTGCCCCGGCATCTGCAGCGTCAGATAGTACGGCGGCTGCAATGTCGGGTCGGACGGAGACGACGTGGGGTCGTTCGGCGTCGTCCAGGCGTCGTCGCGGGAGTAGAAGGAGCCCGCGTCGGTCACGTGGTACTGCCCGAGCACCGAGCGCTGGACCTTGAACAGGTCGGACGGGTAGCGGACGTGGCTCAGGAGTTGGGCGCTCATGTCGCTGACCGGCTTGACCGTCGTCGGGAAGACCTTCTCCCACGTCTTGAGCACCGGGTCGTTCGCATCCCACGCGTAGAGCTGCACGGAGCCGTCGTAGGCGTCGACCGTGGCCTTGACCGAGTTGCGGATGTAGTTGATGTCATCGAAGGCGTAGGCCGGCTTCGGCGTCTCGGTGTCCGCGATGGCGTCGCTCAGGCTCCCGACATGCGAGTACGGATACTGGTCGCTCGTCGTGTACCCGTCGATGACCCACTTGATGCGCCCGTCGATCACGGCCGGGTAGGCCTGGGAGTCGAGCGTGAGGTACGGCGCGACCTTCTGGACGCGCTTGATCGGGTCGCGGTCGTAGAGGATCTGCGAGTCGCTGTTCACGGCGTCGGAGAGCACGATCTGCTCGTCCTGGAACTTGAGGGCGTAGACCAGTCGCTTGAACACGTTGTCGAGCTTCGGGCCGCCGTTCCCGCTGAACGTCGTGTAGGTCTGCTGCGCATTGTCGGCGCCGCCCGGGTAGTCGAGCTCGACCGACTTGGAGCCCTGGGGGCGCCGACGATGGAGTACGTGGGCGACTGCTGCCCGAAGTAGACGCGCGGCTCGTACTGGCCGAGCGTTCCGGTGCTGGGGATGCCGGACTCCAGGAACACCGGCTGGCCGTCGCTCGAACGCTGGTTGCCGTAGGCGGCGACCATCCCGTAGCCGTGCGTGTAGACGACCGTGTCGTTGAACCAGCTCCGGCTGGTGAGACCGGACTGGTTGAGCTCGCGCACCGAGACCACGGCGTCCTGCTCGTTGCCGTTGATCTGGTAGCGGTCGACGTTGAGGTTGCGCGGGAACGCGTAGTACTGCCGGAACTGCTGCAGCTGCTGGAACGACGGGCTGATGACCGCGGGGTCCATGATGCGGATCTGCGCGGTGGTCTGGGCGTCCTGCCGCAGCGCGCCCGGCTGGGCATTCGTAGTGGCGTCGTAGGGGATGACGTCGATGTTGCTCAGCCCGTAGGCGTCCCGCGTGGCATCGATCGAGCGCTGGATGTACGGCGTCTCCAGCGTCTTCTGGCTGGGGTCGACCTGGAAGCGCTGCACGATCCACGGGTAGATCGCGCCGACCACGAGGGCCGCGACGATGAGCAGCGCGGTGCCGACGAGCGGGAAGCGCCAGCGCCCGATGAACGCGGTCGCGAAGAACATGATGGCGACGAGCACGGCGATCCCCGCGAGCACGGCACGGGCGGGGATGGTCGCGTTGACGTCGGTGTAGGCGGCGCCGTTGACCATGTCGTTGACGTTCGAGTCGGTGACGGCGGCATAGCGGTCGAGCCAGATGCTGATCCCCTGCAGCAGCAGGTAGAGACCCGCGATGACCGAGATCTGGACGCGCGCGGCCTTCGAGATGCGCACCTCGCGGCCGCTGACCCGGATGGAGCCGTACAGGTAGCAGGTGGCGAGGGTGGCCAGCAGCGCGATGAGCACGACGGCCGAGGCGAAGCCCACGGCGCTGCGGTAGAACGGCAGCGCGAAGAGGTAGAAGCCGATGTCGAGGTGGAACAGCGGGTCGGTCTTGCCGTACGACGTGCCGTTGATCCACATCGCCGCGGCCTGCCAGCGGCTGGCCGCCGAGACGCCGGCGAAGATGCCGAAGACGATCGGGATGCCGTACATCGCCAGCCGCCGCAGCGGCTCGATGACCTGCTGGTAGCGGTCGAGCTGCGTGTTGAGCTTCGCGTAGACCGGGCGCAGCCGGTAGGCGAGCTGGATGGACAGCCAGAGCGGGATGGCCATCGCGAAGAACCCGATGAAGAACATCGCCGCGCCGGCGAACCACTGCGTCGTCAGGACGTTGAGGTACCCGAGCTGCTGGTACCAGAGGACATCGGCGTACAGCCCTGCGAAGACGAAGAACAGGATCACCAGCGCCACGACCACCCCGAGTGTGATCCAGATGGCGGCCCGGCGACGGCCTGGGGGTCGAACTGCGGCGGTTGAACTCACGTGTGGGCCCTCGTGCTCCTCGTGGGGTGACTCAGAGGTCCATCCTAGGCGGGCGTCGCTTGGAGAATGCTGCGGCCCCCCAGTGAACAGCCGGGATGCGCGCCGAGCGTGCGATCGACGGTCAGGACGCCGGGCAGGTCGGCAGCTTCGCGGTGCTGGACCCGCTGCTGACCGCCTGGAGCACCGCGAGCGAGTCCTTCAGCGTCTTCACCGCGAACACGTGCAGTCCCGCGGGGATGTGGCCGGTGACCTCGTCGCAGTTCGACGCGGGCGCGAGGAAGTAGCTCGCTCCCCCGGTGTCGCGAGCGGCGAACATCTTCTGCCGGATGCCGCCGATCGCGCCGATCGCGCCGGCGTTGTCGATCGTGCCGGTGCCCGCGACCTTCCTGCCGCCGTTGAGCTGGTCCGGCGTGAGCTTGTCGATGATCCCGAGCGCGAACATCTGCCCCGCGCTCGGGCCGCCCACGTTGTTGAGCTGGATGTTCACGTCGAACGGGAAGGTGTAGTCCATCCCGGCCCCGATCCCGAGCACGACCTGGCCCTGCGTGGTCTCCGGCGTGATGGAGACCGTGGAGGCCGCGCCGTCGCGTACGATCCCGATCTCCGCCGCCCTGCCTGCGCCGTTGGCGTTGACCGCCTTGCGGAGAGCCGCGACGCTCTCGATGGTCTCCCCGTTGACGCTGGTGATCTCGTCGCCGACCTTCAGCACCGCCGCCGCGGGGGTCTTCGGGAGGATCTGCTTGACCGCGACAGCCTGCGGGAAGTGGTAGCCGAGCTGGTTGAGCGCCGCCGCGATCGCGTCCTGCTGCGAGTCGACCATCAAGGCTGCGTTCGCGGCGTTGGACTGTTCGGTGGTCGTCCCGGGCGGGAACACCTCGTCCATCGGCGTCACCGCGCGGCTCGGGTCGAACCAGGCCTGGATGATGTTCAGCCAGCTCGGGCTCTGGTCGGGGTTGCCGACCACCGACACGGTGAGGAGGTCGAGGGAGCCGCCGGTCGGGTAGGTGGTCTTGCCCGGGATGCTGATCAGCGGCTTGGCGTCGCCCGACGACGCGGTCCCGACGGCCTGGTCGGTGCCGAGCGTGTTGTAGACCGGGCCGGGCTGCTCGATCACGAACGGCGCGGGCGCGAGCGCCAGGACGAGGGCGAGCGCCACGGCGACGGCGATGGCCACCCAGCCGACGATCGTCCTGCGCGACGGCGCGACCCGCTCGCGGTCGGGCGCGGGTCGGTCGTCGTCGGTGAACAGGGTCACGCGCTGTCCCTTCGGTCGTGTTCGCCACGGGCGCACCGCCCACGACATCGCCCGAGCCGATTCTCACCCGGCTCGCGGTGATCTCGGGCTAGCGTAGAGGCCAAGCCTGGAAAGCCGTAATCGCACGGCCGGTACCACTCGAGACGAGGAGCACGCCAGATGTCCGACGATCCGAACAAGGAACCGGACGACGAGTTCCGGGACATGTTGCGGGAGTTCCTGTCGGGTGACTCCTCCATCGATCCGAGCCAGCTCGCGGGCGCCGCCGGCCTCCCGAACGACCCGGCCGCCATCCAGCAGCTCCTCGGTCAGCTCCAGAACGCGCTGATGAATCCCGGAGGCGGCATCAACTGGGACCTGGCCTCCCAGCAGGCGCGCACCCTCGCCTCCGAAGGCGCCCATGCGGTGACCCCGGCCGAGCGCTCGGCGCTCGGCCAGGCCTTCCACGTCGCCGCCCTCTGGCTCGACGAGGCCACCACGGTCGCGGGGCTGTCGACGCAGCCGGAGCTCATCGGCCGCGCGGAGTGGGCGCGCCAGACCATGCCGCTCTGGACCCAGCTCGCCGAGCCGGTCGCGCTCAGCATCTCGGACGCGCTCACCCGCGTTCTCACCGAGCAGGCGCCCGAGGAGATGCAGGGCATGATCCAGAACGCCGGCCAGGTCATGCGCTCGGTCGGGGGTGCGCTTTTCGCCATGCAGCTCGGTCAGGTGGTCGGGCAGCTCGCGAAAGAGGTCGTCTCCGGAGGCGACATCGGCATCCCGCTGCTCGCCGACGGCAGCGCGGCGCTCATCCCGCAGAACGTGGCCGAGTTCGGCGACGGGCTCGACATCCCCACCGACCAGGTGCAGCTGTACCTCGCGGTGCGGGAGCTCGCACACGCGCGCCTGTTCCGGCACGCGAAGTGGCTGCGGCTCCAGCTCATCACGCAGATCACCGCGTTCGCGCGCGGCATCACGATCGACACCGACCGGCTCGAGTCGCTCGCCGAGAGCTTCGACCCGTCCAACCCCGAGGAGCTGCGCGAGGCGATGGTCTCCGGCGCGCTCATCCCGCCGAAGACCGAGGAGCAGCAGGAGGCCCTCGGCCGCCTGGAGACGGTGCTCGCGCTGGTCGAGGGCTGGGTCGACGTGGTCACCGCCGGCGCCACCCGGCTGCTGCCGAAAGCGGACGCGATCGCCGAGACGGTGCGCCGCCGGCGCGCTGCGGGAGGGCCGGCGGAGTCGGCCTTCGCAACGCTGGTCGGGCTCGAGCTGCGGCCACGCCGCCTCCGCGACGCCGCCGCCCTGTGGCAGGCCGTGACCGACGCCGTGGGCCAGGAGGCGCGCGACCGGCTGTGGTCGCACCCCGACCTGCTCCCCCAGGCGGCGGACCTGGACGACCCGTCCCGCCTGGTCGCCCGGCTGACCGCCGCGGCCACCGGCGAGGAGCCGGAGCGCGACGAGCTGGACCAGGCCATCGAGGATCTGCTGCGCGGCGACGGCGACCGACCCGCCGAGGACTGAACGCCGGCCTTCCGCAACAGGGGTCGCGACGCGCCGCTGCGCCCACGCGATGACGGCGTGCTGCGACCCGCTCCGCGGGTCGGGCGGGCGCTGCCTGTGGATGACGCGCGTTGCTCGCGAGAGCTGTGGATAACTGCTTCGTGGCGGTCTCGCCACGGCAGGATGGCGGGATGGTCCACCAGCTCGATCCCACGGTCCCCCGCGTATGGCGCTCGCCGCGCGCCCTCCAGTTCGGCGTCGAACGGCCGCTGCTGATCCTCGACCCGGTCGGCGTGGCGGAGGAACGGATGATCTCCGCGCTCGCGGCCGGGGCGACGCTCGGCGCGCTGCGGATGATCGCCCGCGGCGCCGGAGCGGGCCCGGCCGCGGTCGACGTCCTGCTCGCACGGCTGAAACCGGTGCTGGAATCGTCACCTGACGCGGAGCCCGGCGACGCGCCGGTCGTGGTCCTCGACGGAACCGGCCCCACGGCCGCCCGCATCCTCGCCCTGTTGCGAGAGGCCGGCGTCGATGTGCGCAGCGGTCTCGCCGCCGACGACCCCGCGGTCGACCTCGCGACGGCCGCAGTGGTGGTGGGCGCGTTCGCGATCGCCCCGCACCGCCACCAGCGCTGGCTGCGCCGGGACATCCCGCACCTGGCGGTGGTGTTCGGCGACGGCGGCGTGACCGTGGGGCCGTTCGTGCGACCCGGCGAGGGCGCCTGCCTGCGCTGCGTCGACCTCCATCGCCGGGACGCCGACCCCGCCTGGCCGGCGCTCGCGGCGCAGCTCCACACCCGGCCCCTGCCCGGCGAGACGGAACTGATCTGCGGAGCGGCGGCGTCCGCCGCAGCGGGCGCTGTCGTCGCCCTGCTGCGCGGCGCGCCAGAACGCTCCGACGCCGCGTCGCGTTACGACGCGGCCACCGCGCGCTGGTCGGAGCGGCGCTGGGAGCCGCATCCCGAGTGCGGCTGCCTCAGTCCGCTCGCCGCGCCGCCGTCCGCACCGGCGCCAGCTCGGCCAGGAACCGCGAGGCTTTGCGCGACACCGGCCGCCCCGGCTGGCTTCCCCGCTGCGCCCAGCTCAGCCGCAGCCGGTGCCGTGCGCGCGTGACGCCCACGTAGAGCAGGCGGCGCTCCTCGTCGATCTGCTCGAAGCTGGCGGCGTAGCTGATCGGCACCAGACCCTCGGACAGCCCGACGATGTAGACGGCGTCCCACTCCAGGCCCTTCGCCGCGTGCAGCGTCGCCAGCGTCACGGCGGACATGGTCGGCTCGTGCTGGCCGGCCTGACGGGCCATCAGCTCGTCGGTGAAGCGCCGGAAGGTCGCACCCTCCGGCATCTCGTCGACCAGGCCCATGATCGCGTTGAGGGACTCCCAGCGCTCGCGCACGGCGCCGCGGCCCTCCGGAGGCCGCACCGACCAGCCGAGCGTGCGCAGCACGTCGCTCACCGACTTGAACAGCGGCTCGTCGGTCGCCGCGACACTCGCCGCGCGCAGCGTCATGACCGCCTGACGCACCTCCGGGAGGTCGAAGAAGCGCTTGGACCCGCGAAGCTGGTAGCTGATCCCGAGGTCGCCGAGCGCCTGCTCCAGCGCAGCGGCCTGAACGTTCACGCGGTAGAGCACCGCGATGCTCTCGGGCTTGGCGCCCGCTGCGAGCTGCGCTGCGATGCTCTCGGCGACGGCGCGCGCCTCGGCCCGGTCGTCGTCGAACACGGCGGGCGGCGGGACCTCGTCTCCCGCCCGCGCCTCGTGGACGGCATGCAGCGTCAGCGCACCGGAGCGGCCGCGCATCAGCCGGTTGGCAGTGTCGATGACCGCAGGTGCCGAGCGGTAGTTCTGCTCCAGCCGCACGACCGTGGCGCCCGGATTCTCCCGCTCGAAGTCCAGCAGGTACTCGCTGCGCGCGCCCGCGAACGAGTAGATGGTCTGGCTGGCGTCGCCGACGACGCAGAGGTCGCGGCGGGTGCCGAGCCAGAGCCGGAGGAGCTGGTGCTGCAGCGGGGAGACGTCCTGGTACTCGTCCACGACGAAGTAGCGGTACTGCTCGCGCACCTGCATGGCGACCGACGGCTCGGTCTCGATCATCCCGGCGCAGACCAGCAGGACGTCCTCGAAGTCGATCTGCTTGCGCTCGTCCTTGAGCTCCTCGTAGGCGCGGTGGAAGTCCACGAGCTGCTCGACGGTCAGCGTGCCGGGCAGCGGTCGGGAGGCCAGCGCCGCGGCGTACTCCTCCAGCCCCATGCTGGAGACCTTGCGCCACTCGATCTCGGCGGCGACGTCACGGAGGGTCGCGGTGTCCACGCGCAGCCCGAGCTTCTCGGCAGCGTGCCCGAGCACGCGGCCCTTGCCGTCGAGCACGCTCGGGAGCTGACCGCCGACGACCTGCGGCCAGAAGTAGTTGAGCTGCGCCAGCGCCGCGGAGTGGAATGTGCGGGCGGACACTCCCCCGCGCCGAGCTGGCGCAGCCGGCCGCGGAGCTCGGCGGCGGCCCGGTTGGTGAACGTCAGCGCCATCACCCGGTTCGGGGTGAACGCGCCGGAGGCGACGCCGTACGCGATCCGGTGGGTGATCGCTCGGGTCTTGCCCGTGCCGGCGCCCGCCAGCACGCAGACCGGCCCGAAAAGGGCCTCGGCGGCCACGCGCTGCTGCGCGTCGAGGCCAGCCAGCAGGCTGTCGGGGCCCGACGCCGCCACGGTGCTCACGCTGCGCTCACAGCGCGGGAGGCTCGTCGAGCGGGCCGCCGTACCAGTCCTCGATCAGCGCGCGGGCGATGGAGGACCGCCCGGGCAGGATGATCTGCTCGCGCGCCTCCCACAACTCATCGCGGCTGAACCAGCGGAGGTCCAGGATCTCCTCGCCGTCCGGCGCGAGAGCGGCCGGGGGCTGGTCGTCGGCCAGGCGCGCCGTCATGCCGACCATGACAGAGGCCGGGAACGGCCACGGCTGCGAGCCCTTGTACCGGGCGTCCGTGACCCGGACGCCGGCCTCCTCGAAGATCTCCCGCTCGACGGCGGACTCGAACGACTCCCCCGGTTCGACGAACCCGGCCAGCAGCGAGTAGCGGGAGTGCTCCCACATGGCGTTCGAGCCCAGCAGCAGCCGGTCGTCGGCGTCGAGCACCGTGACGATGACCGCGGGGTCGGTGCGCGGGAAGACCTCGGAGCCGTCCTCGAAGCAGCGCCGCACCCAGCCGGCCTGCTCGACCATGGTCGGCGTGCCGCACCGCGGGCAGTGGCTGTGCGAGGCGTGCCAGTTGGCGATCGCCAGGGCCTCGGTGAAGAGCCCGGCGTCGCGATCGCTCAGGGCGGTGGCGACGGTGCGGAGGTTCCCCCAGCGCGCCTCGTCGGGCTCCAACTCGGTGGCGGCGGCGTCGGTGAGCACCTCCAGCACGACCGCAGACCCGGCCGGCTGGCCTGGGATGTCCACGAGCGTGCGGCCGAGGTAGACGCGGAGGAGCGCGGCCGTGACCCGGTCCACCGGGAGCAGGTCGAGCTCTGCGGGCCCGGCGTCGGGCGCGCTCCAGCCGTCGGACGCGGGCGTCGCGGCGGGCACGCTCTCCGGGGTCAGCAACGCCCTGCCCTTCCACAGCGGGAGCACCAGGGTCGTCGGCTCCTCCGACAGCTCGTCGAACAGCGCCGGCCGGGAGCGGGCGGCGTGATCGCGGTCGATCGCGTGGCGCGAGAGCGGGAGCGCGGCGAGCGGCAGCGCGGACGTCGATGCGGGCGACATCGGGATCCCTTCGAGGCGTGGAGAAGATGCAAGGCGTGGCGGAACTGCCCACGCGCGGATGTCCATTTAGCCTAGGTGCATGGCCAGATCCCCTCTCACTCTAGCCGCGCTGGCCAGCTCGGCCGTGCCCGACCTGACGATCACCGCGACCCGCGCGCACACCGCGGACGGCGCGGGCGAGTTCGACGCCGCCGTGCTCACGGCGGCCGACGGGAGCGCCCGCATCGTGCGCGTCCCGCTCACCCAGGCGGCGGAGACCGAGCAGAGCTCCGACCTGGTCGCGCTGCGGGCCCTCACGACCGGCATCCGCAGCCGCCTCCCCTTCGACGTGCCGACCTATCTCGGCCAGGCGCCGGTCGGTGGTACGCGCGCCATCGTCTACGACTTCCTGCCCGGCGACCACGTCGCTGTGGAGGACGTGCCTCCCGGCGACGGTCTCGCCGGGTCGATCGGCCACGCCATCGCGGCGATCCACACTCTGCCGACCAGCTTCGTCGGGGAGGCCGGCCTCCCGGTGCTCTCCGCGGGCGAATGCCTCTCCTCGACCGCGGCGCTGATCGAGTCCGCCGCCGCGACCGGAAAGCTTCCCGCCGCACTGCGCGAGCGCTGGCGCGACGCCGTCGCCGACCACTCGGTATGGCAGTTCCAGCCCACGGTGATCAACGGTGCGCTGACCGCCGACTCGTTCCTGGTCGAGGGCGAGTCCGTCACGGGCGTGCTCGGCTGGTCGGCGCTGCGCGTCGGCGACCCGGCCCGCGACCTGCACTGGCTGCTCGCCATGAACCCGGACGCTACAGACGGTGCTCTCCTCGCCTACGCCTCCGCCCGCCAGGTCGCCACCGACCGGCAGTTCACCCAGCGCGCGATGCTCTACGCCGAGCTGGAGGTCGCCCGGTGGCTGCTGCACGGCCGCGAGCTGCGCGACCAGGGCATCGTGGATGACGCCGTGCAGATGCTCGACGGCCTGGTCGACCGTGTGCACAGCAACACGGTCACCCCGCTCTCGACGGCCACCGGCCCGATCATGGCGGTGGACGACGTCGAGGCCATGCTCGACCGCACGCCCGGCGACCGCGCGTCGGGCCGGCCGGGCGGCATGCGCCCGGTCGACGACCAGGCCGGCTGAGCCCCGTCGGCTCCTCCGGAGTCACGGACGATTTCGAGGGTCGCGGGACCGGCCGGAGTCACGCGCCGCGGACTCCCGCCCACAGCTCGACCAGCTCGGCCTCGGAGTACAACCGCTCGGGCCGGACGACCCGGTCGTCGGCCACGAAATAGAACACGGCGTCGATCCGGGCCGGGTCGATGCCGGCGTGCTTCGCGTACGCCAGCCGGTACAGCGCGAGTTGGAGCTGCTTGCGCTCCAGATCGGCGGCGTCCCGGGGGCCTTGCCGGTCTTCCAGTCCACGATCTGCACGTCGTGGCGGCCGTCGTCGACCGGGTAGACCGCATCGAGCTTGGAGACCACGACCTGGCCGGCGAGCGTGACGTGGATCTCCAGCTCGACCTCGGCGGGCGCCCGGTCGGCCCACTCGCTCGCGGCGAACGTCGCCTGCAGCTCGGCCAGCTCCTCCGCACCCAGGATCTCGCCCGCGGGATCATCCTGTTCGGCCACGGTCGCGTCGAGCTCGTCGGTGGCGCCACCCGCGACGCCGTACCGCTCCTCCACCCAGCGGTGGAACAGCGTCCCCAGCCGGGTCTGCCGGTACGGTCGCTCCGGCATCGGGCGGCGCAGCTGCTCGGCGACACCGGCAGGGTCGCTCACGAAGTCCTTGAACCGGGAGGCCGGGATACGGGCCGGCAGCTCCACCAGCCCGTCCTCCGCCTCGCGCCGGGCGCGCTCGGCGAGCAGGAGGTCGACATCGAGCGCGTACACGCCGCCGTCGCCCGGACCACGCTCGCGGGCGGTCTGCACCGCGGCGGCGGCGGCCTCCACCCGCGTCCGGCGCACGCCGAGCGGGTCGAGGGGCCAGAGCACCGTGCGCGACTCCGGCGCCAGCGGGTTCTCGTCCGGCTCGTCGCAGGGCGGGAAGGCGTCCTCCGGCAGCAGCCCGGCCTGCTGCAGCTCCAGCAGGTAGGCGCCGGGCGACCGGGGACGGGACTGCGTCGACCAGTAGGAGCCGGTCAGCAGCAGGCTGCGCCGCGCGCGCGTGACGGCGACGTAGATCAGCCGACGCTGCTCCTCCAGGTGCCGGGCGACGTTCGCGGCCTCGAACGCGGACATCGCCTCGTCCACCTGCTTCTGGTCCTCGGCGTTGCGCCACGGCAGCACCGGAAGCTCGGCCGAGTCGCCGCGGAACTCGTTGGGGAGCTGACCGAACGCCAGCCAGCCGCGCTTGCTCTGCGGCGGCCCGGGGAGCTCGCCCTCGACCATGCGCGGCACGGCGACGACGTCCCACTCCAGGCCCTTCGCGCCGTGGATGGTCAGGATCTGCACCGTACCGGGCTCCGGGTCCTCACTCCGCGGCGCCAGGTTGTCGCGCTGCTCGGCCTCCGCCAGCCAGGCCAGGAACGACCCGAGCGTCGCCCGGTCGTCGCTGGCCAGGTAGGAGGCCACCTGCTCGGCGAACGCGTCGAGGGAGGCCTGGCCGAGCTGGGCGGACTCGTTGGCGGCGACCTCGATGTCGAGCCGCAGCTCCTGCTGCACGAGGGTCACGAGGTCGAGGAGGTCGAGGCCGGCACGCGAGCGCAGCCGGTCGAGCTGGCTGCCGGCCGCGCGCAGCCGCTCCAGGCCGACCGCGCTGAAACCGGCGAGCTGGCCGTGATCGACCGGAGCCTCCACGACGAAGTCGAGAGCGTCGACCAGCGAGGCCGACTCCTCCGCCACCACCGAGCTGCGCAACCGGTCGTGCACGCCCGGGTCGAGCGTCTGGAAGCGGTGGTCGCGCGCGGCGAGCCAGCTCGCCACCCGGCGCAGCGCCGCGATGTCGCGCGGGCCCACCCGCCAGCGCGCCCCGGTCAGCAACCGGATCAGCTCGGAGCCCGCAGTCGGGTCGTGCATGACCCGCAACGCGCTGACCAGGTCGGCGATCACGGGCTGCTCCAGGAGGCCGCCGAGCCCGAGGACATGGAAGGGCACCCCCGGGCGGCGAGGGCGCCCGTGAACGCGTCGATCTTCTTGATCGACCGGCAGAGCAGCGCGGCCGAGGGCGGCATGCCCTGCGCATCCCGCTGGGCCAGCCGGACGCGCAGCCATTCGGCGATCGTCGCCGCCTCGTCCTCGACGGTCTGCCCGAAGGCGTGGTCGAGCTCGCCTCCGATCGCGCCGGGCCGCGGCTGCAACTGCTCGACGTGCACGGGCGAGTCGGCCGACAGCGGGGCGACGAGGGTGTTGGCGGCATCCAGCACGGTCGTCGGGTTGCGCCAGCTCGTGCTGAGCGCGAAGGCGGCCGCGCCGTCCTTCCGGCCGGTGAAGTCGAGGGCGAACCGACCGAGGTTGGCGGCACTCGCGCCGCGCCAGCCGTAGATCGACTGGTGCGGGTCGCCGACCGCCATCACGGCCTGACCGAAGAACAGCGAGGACAGCAGCCGGGTCTGCACGACCGAGGTGTCCTGGTACTCGTCCAGCAGCACCACGCGGTAACGGCGGCGGTAGTCGGCGACGACCTCCGGCAGCCGTTCGCAGACCGCCAGCGCGAGCGCGACCTGATCGGAGTACTCCACGAACCCGCGCCGTCTCTTCTCGTCCGCGAACCGCTCCGCGAGGTCGAGCAGCGGCGGCAGCGAGCCGACCGACGCCACGGCGGTGCGGACCGACGCGTAGGCGTCCTTGACCCGCCCGCTGCCGGTCGGCAAGTCGAGCAGCCGGCCGAAGCCCTCGACCATGCGGTGCACGTCGCGGGCATCGGCCACGTTCTCGCTGAGCGCGCGGCTGAGGTCGAGGACCGCGGTGGTGACCGCGTCCACGCTCTTGTCGAGCTCCACCAGCCGCTCGTCGTCGCAGCCCACCACGACGCGGCGCGCGAGCTGCCACGCCGACGCCTCGCTCAGGATCGCGGACTCCGGCTCGCGGCCGATCAGCAGGGCGTTCTCGCGGAAGATCGCATTGGCGAAGGCGTTGTACGTCGCGACCTCGGGCGCATCGAACGGGTCGAAGACCACGTCGGTGAGCCCGGAGTCCGCAAGCTGCTCGATGCGCCGCCGGATCCGCTCGGCGAGCTCGCCGGCCGCCTTGCGGGTGAAGGTCAGGCCCAGGACCTCGGGTACCCGCACCAGGCCGTTGGCGAGCAGCCAGACCACCCGGTTGGCCATCGTCTCGGTCTTGCCGCTGCCCGCTCCGGCGACCACGATCGCGGGAGCCAGCGGCGCCTCGATGACGGCCTGCTGCTGCGGCGTGGGCCGCGGGAGCCCGAGGGCGTCGGCGATCTCGGCCGCGCTCAGGCGCCGGGCCGGGCGCTGCGGCTCGGAAGCTGCCGTCTCGGCGGCGAAGGCCAGCTCGACCAGGTCGAGACCGGGCTGGTCGTCGGCCAGTTCCAGCAGTCCGTCGTCGTTCATCGTGCTCCCCGCTCATGCGCTGACCGCCGGCACGAGATGGATGCGGTACCCGTAGGCCGCGTGCGGGTCCCGGTCGCCGAGGTCGATCACCCCGGCGAACGTCGCCGCCGCCATGCCCTCGGCCGCCCGCGCCACGCGCTCCTCCAGCCGCGCGAGCGACTCCGCGTCGACGCGCTCCTGGACGACCTCGCGGTACGCCTTGCCGCGCACGCCCTTGGCGACGAAGAGCAGCTTCGCCCCGCCCGGCGGCAGCTCCGCCGCCTCCACTGCGCCGTGCTCCAGCGCGAGCTGGTACACGCCGAGCTGGGCGTGCGACGCCGTCTCCGCGGCGGTCGGCACCGTGCGCCCGGTCTTCAGGTCGACGATCACGACGGTGCCGTCCGGGGTCTCCTCGACGCGGTCGATCTTGCCGCTGATGCGCGCCCGGCCGAGCTCGAGCTGGAACTCGCCCTCCGAGCCGAGCAGGCGCCCGCCCGCGCGGCCGAAGTCGCGCAGGTACTCCGACACCCCCGCCACGAGGCCACGCGTCCGGCGGCGCTCGCGCTCCTCGATCCAGGGCGACTCGAACTGGAGCTGGGCCCAGCGCCGCTCGATGCCCGACCAGAGCAGGTCGACGCTCGTCTCGTCCGTCGCGGCGGCCTCCTCCATGACGGCGTGCACCACGGTGCCGATGCCGGCCGCCAGCCCGCTCGGGGAGGCGGCCATCTCGTCCACGAACCAGGCCAGCGGCGATTTCTCGAACGTCCCCAGCCGAGACGGCGAGACCTTCACCCTCGCCTCCGGGTCCTCCAGGTCGGTGAGCGGATCGGTGGTCGACGGCTCGGCGAGGCCGTACCAGTCGGCGGGGTCGGCGCCCTCCACCCCCGCCTCGGCCAGCCGGGCCAGTGCGTCGGCGGCGTCGGGAGAGCCGGTGGTCACCAGCCGACGCCGCAGCCGTCCGACCATGCCGCGCAGCGAGAGCGGGTGGATGCCGGGATCGTCGTCCTCGACCGCGAGCCCGGCCGCGAGGCGCAGGAACGGCGAGGGCTGCTCGTCGTCGTTCGCGGTGGCGGTGAGCAGCACCTGGCGGCGGGCACGCGAGACGGCGAGGGCGAACATCCGCAGCTCGTCGCTGAGGACCGCCGCCCGCTGGTCCGCGGTGTCCTGACCGTCGGTTCCGGCGTCGGCGTCGGCATTCGCGCGGCGCCCGGCGAGCGCGTCGTCCAGCTCCTGCGGGTGCAGCAGCGAGCCGCGCAGCCGCAGGTTGGGCCACACGCTCTCCTGGAGGCCGGCGACGGCCACGACGTCGAACTCGCGACCGACCGTGGCGCTCGGCGTGCACACCAGCACCGCGTCGCCGGTCGTGCGAGCCGCGAGGGTGTCCTCCGGCACTTCGGCGCCGAGCAGCTCGATCACGAAGTCGGAGGCCGGACGCTCGGGCGAGCGCTCGACGAAGCGCCGTGCCGCTGTGAACAGGGCCACGACGCCGTCGAGATGACGGTCGGCCTCGTCGGCGACGATCCCGGAGCGCTCGGACTGCTCCAACCAGCGCTTCGCCAGTCCGCTGCGCTCCCAGGCGTGCCAGAGCAGCTCCTCGATGGTGGCCCCTGCCGCCGCCTTCTCCCGGCCGCCGCGCAGGGTCTCGGCCAGGCGGGCCGCCCGGCGGGCGGGCGAGGAGTCGATCGTGGCGAGGTTCGCGGGCGTCGCCAGCGCCTCCACCAGGAGGTCGTCGCCCGGGCGGTTGCCGTCGCCGGCCAGCTCCTCCTGGCGCAGCGCGAGCCGCAGCCGGCGCAGGCTGATGGCGTCGAGACCGCCGAACGGCCCGAGCAGCAGCTCGGTGGCGACGACGGGGTCAGCTCGATCGCGCCGAGGGCGACGCCCGCAATGGTGATGAGCTGCCGTGCGGCGTAGTCGTCGCGCAGCGGCCGGCCCGCGATGCTGGTGGTCGTCGGGACCTCCGCGACGGCCAGCGAACGGGCGAGGCCCGGGATGTGCGCGCCGGAGCGCACGACGACCGCCATGCGGTTCCACGGCACGCCGTCGATGAGCCGCCGCTCGCGCAGCAGCCGGGCCAGCCGCGCCGCCTCGGCCGGAGCCGACGACGCCTTCACGACGACGACGGCCGGGCCGGTGTCCTCCGGCTGCACCTGTCCGGCACCGGCGACCCGGTGCACGCCGGCGGCCGCCGCGCCGATCCGCTCGGTGACCCGCGAGGTCAGCTCGCGGAGCGCGGGAGTCTGGCGATGCGCGGTGCTGAGGACGATGCGCGTCACGGGCACGCCCAGTCGCGCGCCGAGCTGCCCGAGCGCCGCCACCTCCGCGCCGCGGAACGTGGTGGACGCGACGTCGGGGTCACCGAACGCGATGACAGCGATGCCCCGCGCGGCAACGGCGCGAAGGAGGGCGATGGTGGCGACGGTGGCCTCCTGGAGGTCGTCGACGAACAGCGCCCGGAGGCCGTCGAGCGAGCTGCCCTCCGCCACGACCGGCACGGCGGACGCGATCAGCTCGGCGGCGTCGACGTAGCCGCCGCGGAAGCTGTCGAGCACGTTCTGGTACTCCGCGATGAACCGTCCGGCGGCGCGCCACTCGTCGCGCCCGGTGATCGCCCCGAGCTCCGCCAGCCGCGACGGCGACACGCCGCGCTCGGCGCACCGGCCGATGAGCTCGCGCAGCTCGGTGCGGAACCCGCGCAGGATGCGCACCTCCGGGCCGAGCGAGGGCGGCCAGACCGGCCCGGAGCCGTCCTCCAGGTGGCCGGCCAGCAGCTCGGCGATGATCTGGTCCTGCTCGCCGCCGGTCAGCAGCCGGGGCGGCTCCCCGCCGTTGCGCTTGGCTTGCTCGCCGGAGAGCTGGAAGGCGAGGGAGGTCGCCGTGCGGGCCAGCGGCCCCGGCGTCGGCACGCCGAGCCGCAGCGAGATCCGGTCGCGGAGAGCTGTCGCCGCGGCGCGCGAGGCGCTCAGCGCGAGGACCTCGGAGGCGGCGTACCCGCGCTCGTGCACGCGTTCGGCGATGGCCTCCACCAGCGCGGTCGTCTTGCCCGTGCCCGGCGCGCCCAGCACCGCGGCCGAGGCGCCGTCGGGCAGCGCGAGCACGGCGCGCTGAGCCTCGTCGAGCGCCGCGGCGAGGTCGCCGGCCGCGTCGTCGACGCGCGGACGGAAACCTCGGGTGGACATGCATTCACGGTAACGGCGTCCGCCGACAGAGAACGCGATCCGGGCCCGCGAGCCGCGTGCCGTAGTCTGAACTCGCAACCGCCGGTCTGATTCGAAAGGCACATCCCGTGGAGATCCGCATCGGAATCGTCAACGCCCCCCGCGAGCTCAGCTTCGAGTCGACCCAGTCGGCCGAGGAGCTCACCGAGCAGATCCAGGCCGGCCTCACCAGCGGCACCGGCATCCTCAAGCTCGCGGACGACAAGGGCCGCGTCTACATCGTCCCGACCGCGGGCATCGCCTACGTCGAGCTCGGCACCGAGGAGTCGCGCCGCATCGGCTTCGTCGGCTAGATTCCCCACCGTGGAACTGCTCTTCGTCGCGCTCGCCGGCGCCATCCTGGGCCTCGGCGCACGGTACCTCCTGCCCAACCGTCACACGCACGGCTCCGTGCTCATGCCGGCGCTCGGCGTGAGCGTCGCCTGCATCCTGTGGGTCGCCCTCAGCTGGGCCGGCCTGAAGTGGAACGGCGGCTGGATCTGGTGGACGACACTGATCGGCACCGGCGTCGTCGTGATCGTGGCCGACCTGGTCATCGGCCGCCTGCGCACGGCCCACGACGAGAAGCTGCTGCACACCCTCACTCGCGGCGCCGTCGCGCGCTGACACACCCGTCGGGCGCTCAGGTCAGGCGGTGAGCCCCAGGGCGTCCATCCGGCGCGTGTGCGCGGCGATCAGCTCGGTGAAGATCGGCTCGATCCGCTCCTCGTCCGCCGCGCGGTTCCCCGACAGGTGGAGGGCGGAGCGCGCCACCAGCAGCGTGTCGCCGACCAGGCGCCGCCCCCACATCGCCAGGCGCGAGCCGAGCTGCGGGTCGGCGGCGATCTCGCCGCGCAGGACCTGCAGCATGGCGTCCTGACCGGAGTCCGAGCCGAGAAGCTGCTGGATGCGCGGGCCGACGTCGCCGGGCAGGCCGCCCGCGAGCCGGATGAAGAAATCGTCCAGCAGGCCGCCCGTCATCAGCGCGGCCAGCAGCGTCTCGCGCCAGTCGGAGCCCACCAGCAGCGCACGGAAGCCCTCGATCTCCACGGCGAACGGACGCATGACCTCCGCCGGCTCGTGGCCGCGCCTGCGGATCTCCGCCACGATGCCCTGATGCTTGGACAGCGCCAGCCCCGCGGCGCCGGAGACGACCTCCTTGGCCGCGAGAGTGTCGGTGTCCGCGGCCACCCGCGAGAGCGTCTGGAACTGCTCGAGCTGCAGGTACGCCGCCTGCCCGAGGTAGGGCAGCAGCTCCGGCATCACCTCGTGCAGATCGACGCGGACCGTCGCCTGAGGCGCGCGCGGGCGGAGGCGGGGCAGCTCGACCGCGGGTCGGCGTCTGGTGAACCACGTTGACACGTACAGCAGTGTAACGGGGAGGTCCAGTAGGCTGGTGGTGCCGTCGGCGCAGGATCGACGGCCCTGCGCCTGCGACGAGAACAGGGCGTGGAACTCACTATTCGAACCGACAGGCACCCTTACGTGACTTTCTCTGAACTCAACATCGACCAGGACATGGTGGACGCCCTCGCCTCCAAAGGCATCATCGAGCCGTTCCCCATCCAGTCCCAGACCATCCCGCTCGCCCTCGCCGGCCAGGACATCATCGGCCAGGCCAAGACGGGCACCGGCAAGACCTTCGGCTTCGGCCTGCCGATCATCCAGCGCCTCGGGCTCGACCCGGAGCCGGGCGTCCAGGCCCTCGTCGTGGTCCCGACCCGCGAGCTCGCCGTCCAGGTCTTCGAAGACCTGGAGCAGGCCGCCTCCAACCGCCCCACCGCGGTCACCGCGATCTACGGCGGCAAGGCCTACGAGGGCCAGATCGCCCAGCTCAAGGCCGGAGCGCAGATCGTCGTCGGTACGCCGGGCCGCCTGCTCGACCTCGCCGGACAGCGCCTCCTGAACCTCTCGCACGTCAAGGAGATGGTCCTGGACGAGGCCGACAAGATGCTCGACCTCGGCTTCCTCTCCGACATCGAGAAGCTGTTCGCGCAGACCCCGGCGACGCGTCACACGATGCTGTTCTCGGCGACGATGCCCGGCCCGATCGTCGCGCTGGCGCGCCGGTTCATGACCCGGCCGATCCACATCCGCGCGAGCGACCCCGACGAGGGCCAGATCCAGGCGAACATCAAGCACCTCATCTACCGCGCGCACTCGCTCGACAAGGACGAGGTGGTCGCCCGCATCCTCCAGGCCGAGGGCCGCGGCAAGACCGTGATCTTCACCCGCACCAAGCGTGCGGCGGCCAAGCTGGTCGAGGAGCTCGGCGACCGCGGCTTCAACACCGCGGCCGTCCACGGCGATCTCAACCAGGAGCAGCGCGAGCGCGCGATGGCGGCCTTCAAGGCCGGCAAGAAGGACGTGCTGATCGCCACCGACGTCGCCGCGCGCGGCATCGACGTGGACGACGTCACGCACGTCATCAACCACACCATCCCGGACGACGAGAAGACCTACCTGCACCGCGCCGGCCGCACCGGCCGCGCGGGCAAGACCGGTATCGCCGTCACCTTCGTGGACTGGGAGGACCTGCATAAGTGGGCCCTGATCAACCGCGCCCTGGAGTTCGGCCAGCCCGAGCCGACCGAGACCTACTCGTCGTCGCCGCACCTCTACAGCGACCTCGACATCCCCGAGGGTGCGAAGGGCCGGCTCAAATCGACCCCGGCCGTGAAGGCTCCGGAGACGCAGGACGGCGCGCGACGCGACTCGACCGGCCCCGGCACGCAGGGCGACGGCCACTCGCGCAACCGCCGCCGCCGCACCCGCTCGGGCGGGTCCGAGCAGAGCGGCCAGAGCACGGCGGGCCACGCCTCAGGCTCGGCCGACGCCGCTCCGGCCACGGGCGGCGAGGAGAAGTCCCCCGCTGCCGGCACGCACGACGGCGGCGGCTCGCAGCACCGCGACGGCAACAGCGCCCCGCGCCGGCGGCGCCGCCGTTCGCGCGGCAGCTCCCCCGCCACGCCCGCGAGCTGAGCAGACGCGCGACTCCACCAGAGGGGTCGCAACACGCCGTTTGACACACGTCATAACGGCGTGTTGCGACCCCTCTGCGGTGTCCTGGGAGCTCAGTACCAGTTCGGTGTGTGGCTCATCTCGAAATTCCAGGCCGCGCACGGCGAGCCGTAGGCGCGGTTGATGTAGTCGAGGCCCCAATTGACCTGGGTGTTCTGGTTGGTCATCCAGTCGGGTCCGGCCGACGACATCTTGCTGGCCGGCCACGCCTGCGGGATGCCGTACGCGCCGCTCGACGTGTTGTACGCGTCAGCGCGCCAGCCCGACTCGTGATTCCACAGCGAGATCAGGCAGCCCATCTGGTCCTGGCCCCAGCCGAACGCGCTGAGCCGGCTCGACGCGTACGCCTGCGCCGCAGCCGGGTCGACGTTCATCCCGGGCGGGGGCGCGAAGCCGTTCGCGCTTCCGCCGCTGTTCGCCGCCTGCTGGGCAGCCGCGGCGGCCGCGGCCTGCTGCGCGGCCTCGGCGGCGGCGACGCCCGCAGCGTACTGCTGCTCGACCGTTGCCGCGGTGTTCTTGAGCGCCGCGAGCTGCGCGTACAGCGTGGTCGCATGCTGCTTCTGTTCGGCGAGCTGCGCATCCGCGGCCGCCTTGGCCGCGGTCGCCACCTGCAGCGCCTTCTGCGCGTCCTTGTCGAGCTGGTCCCGGATCTTCTGCGCCGCATTCGCCTGCGCGCTCAGCGCCGCGGCGGTGTTCTTCTGCGCGGCGGCCTGGGCGAACAGGCTGGAGGCCTGATCGGCGAGCTTGGAGACCGCGCCGAGCTGGTACAGCAGCGACGGCTGCGTGCCGGCGGTCGCCGCGGCCGTCCCTCCGGTCGCGCCCGCGCCGCCGAGGAACAACCGGATCGACACGTCCGACGTCCCCGACCGGGTGAGCTGGGCCGCGAACTTGCCGCTCTCCGCCCGCAGTTCGTCCGCTCGCGCCGCGGCCGCCTGAGCCTGCTGGCCGATGTCCTGCGCCTTGGCCGTGGCCGCCGTGAGGGCGGCCTCCGCCTGGCCGTACTCGCCGAGGCGCTTCACCGCCAGGTCGCCCGCCGCGTTGGCCGCGGTCTGCAACGACGCGAGCAGGCCGTTGATGCGGTCGACCTCCACCTGGGCCGTCGCGGCATTGGCCTTGGCCGCCTGCACGTCGTTCCAGGAGGGGTAGGTGTCCGCGCTCGCGGGAGCCGCACCTCCTGCAACCGTGAGGGCGCCGATGAGTGCCGCCACTGCGACAGAAGACGTCCAGAACCGTCGAGACACCCATACCTCGCTTCCCGATCCCCGCGGACCAGGCTAACGGGTGGTCGGGCTCATCCGTAGAAAGGAGCCGCGCCTGTCGCTTCTTCGATCATCAGTTCCACCACGGCCGGATCGGTGGTGTTCTCGCCGAGCCGGTTGGGCTTGCCTGCCCCGTGGTAGTCGCTGGAGCCGGTGATCTGGAGGCCGTACTTGGCGGCGTACCCGCGCAGCAACGCCACACCCTCCGGCCGGTTCTCGCGGTGGTCGAGCTCCAGCCCGAACAGCCCGGCGCGGACGAGCCGGCGCAGCCGGTCCTCGGGGATGACGCCGCGGCTGCTGGTCGCCGGGTGCGCCAGCACGGGAATTCCCCGGCTCCCCGGATGAGCCGGATGCCGGTCATCGGGTCGGGTGCGTAGTGCGGCTGGAAGTAGCCGCTGCGCCAGTGCAGGATGCCGGCGAACGCGGCGCTGCGGTCGGCCGCCAGCCCGCGGGCGACGAGCGCGTCGGCGATGTGCGGCCGCCCGACCGTCGCGCCCTCCGTCGCCTGGTCCAGCACGTCGGCCCAGGTGATGTCGTAGTCCTCGGCGATGCGGCGCACCATGTCCTCCGCGCGCCGCATGCGGCCCTCGCGGATGCGGCGCGTCTCGGCGACGAGCGCCTCGTCGGCCGGATCGAACAGGTAACCGAGCATGTGCACGCTGGCGAACTCCACCCTCGTGGACAGTTCCATGCCCGGGATGACCGTGACGCCTGCCTCCGCTGCCGCTGCGGCCGCCGAGGCCCATCCGGAGGTCGAGTCGTGGTCGGTGAGGGCGACCGTCCCGATCCCGGCGGCCGCGGCGGCGCGCACCAGTTCGGCGGGGGTCTCCGTGCCGTCCGACACACTGGAGTGCGCGTGGAGGTCGACGGGACCGCTGAACCGTCGCTCATCAGCCATGCCCACCATCCTAGGAGTGGAAGAATGGTCGGCATGTCGTCCGAGAACACCACCGCGCCTGCCCCCGCCGACCGCGAGGCGGCGCCACGCGCCACGGCCAACCGCTCCACCACCCCCGGATCGGAGAACTTCCGGGAGTACATCGGCAGCAACTGGGCCGAGCGTCCGGAGATCCTCCCGGGCTCCCGCCCGCAGGCGTCCTACGCCGCCGCCCGACGGGCCAGGGTCTCCGAACTCTTCCCCGGGCAGCGGCTGATCATCCCGGCCGGGCGTCTCAAGCAGCGCTCCAACGACACCGACTACCCGTTCCGCGCGCACTCCGCGTTCACGCACCTGACCGGCTGGGGCTCCGACGCCGAGCCCGGCAGCGTCCTCGTGCTGGAGCCGCACGACGGCGGCCACGTCGCCACGCTGTACTTCCGCGAGCGTGCCGGCCGCGACTCGGACGAGTTCTACGCCAACCCGGAGATCGGCGAGTTCTGGATCGGCGCGCGCCCGTCGCTCGCACAGGTCGCCAGCGACCTCGACCTCCCCACCCGGGGCATCGCCGACGTGGAGGCCGTGCTCGACTCGGTCGACGCGTCCACGCTGGTGCTGCGCGAGGCCGACCCGGAGCTGACCGACCGGGTCGACGCCGCCCGCCTGGTGCTCGCCGCCGAGGCCGGTGCGGAGGTCGGCGACGCCGCGTTCGATCCGGAGGACCACGGCGACGACGACCGTCTGACCCGCGACCTCTCCGAGTTGCGCCTGGTCAAGGACGTCTACGAGCTCTCCGAGCTGCGCAGCGCGATCGCCGCCACCGCGGCGGGCTTCGACGACGTGGTCGCCGATCTCTCCCGGATCGTCGCCCACCCGCGCGGCGAGCGGATCGTGGAGGGCGTCTTCAACGCCCGTGCCCGCCTGGACGGCAACGCCGTCGGCTACGACACGATCGCCGCGAGCGGCCCGCACGCCTGCATCCTGCACTGGACGCGCAACGACGGCCCGGTGGTCCCCGGCGACCTGATCCTGATCGACGCCGGCGTGGAGGTCGACAGCCTCTACACCGCCGACATCACACGCGCCTTCCCGATCGACGGCACGTTCACCGAGACCCAGCGCCTGGTCTACGAGGCGGTGCGGGAGGCTGCGGACGCCGCCTTCGCGATCGTGCGCCCCGGCATCCGCTTCCGCGAGATCCACGCGGCCGCGATGGCCGTCATCGCGCGACGCACCGCCGAGTGGGGGCTGCTGCCGGTGACCGCGGAGGAGGCGCTGCAGGCGGACAACCAGCAGCACCGCCGCTACATGGTGCACGGCACCAGCCATCACCTCGGGCTCGACGTGCACGACTGCGCGCAGGCCCGCCGCGACCTCTATCTCGACGGCGTGCTGGAGCCCGGCATGACCTTCACGATCGAGCCGGGCCTGTACTTCCAGCCGGACGACCTCACGGTGCCGGAGCGGTTCCGCGGTATCGGCGTGCGCATCGAGGACAACATCCTCGTGACGGCGGACGGCGCCGAGAACCTTTCGATCGCCCTCCCGCGCACCGCCGACGACGTGGAGGCCTGGGTCCGCCGCCTCAGCGCGCGCTGAGCGCTCCACCTTCGCCGAAGGGCACGTCAACGCCCCGAGAACTGTGTTTCAGGCGCGTTCACGTGCCCTTCGATCGGTCAGGCGGGAGGGGCCGGCGGCCGCTGGTCATCCGCGGGCGGCTGCTGCGGCTGCTGCGGCTGCGCGGGCGGGGGTCGGACGGGTGCGCCGGTGGGGCCCAGCCGCCGGGCGCCGCCTGCACGTCCGGGACGCCGCCGAGCAGGTTGCGAGCGCGGTTGACCAGGTCGGAGTCCACCAGCACGGAGTAGCTGGTCGCGATGACCTGCATCACCGACGTGTAGTCGCGGCGGCGGCGGTTGATCGCGTACGAGACGATGCCGAACAGCATGCCGAACCCGGCGCCGAGGAGCACGGCCGCGATGACGAACGCGTAGCTGACCGTCGGCGAGAAGATGAGCAGCAGCAGCCCGAAGAAGATGCCGAGCCAGGCTCCCGAGGCCGCCCCGGCGAGCGCGACGCGCCCCCAGGTGAGCTTGCCGGTCACGCGCTCCACGCTTTTGAGGTCGCTGCCGACGATGGAGACCTTGTCGACGGGGAAGTCTGCGCGGGCCAGCACGTCGACCGCTTGCTGAGCATCCACGTACGTCTCGTAGGCGGCCACGACCTCTCCCCGGGGCATGGTCGGGAAGAGCATCCGGTTGCGTCCGCCGAGCGGGCTGGGGTTGGTCATCCCGCCATTGTCCCATCCTCACCGTGCGCCCGGCTGGTAGGGCTTAAGTTATAAGACGTGAGCACCCGTATCTTCGTCGCCCGCTTGGCCGGCACCAGCGTGTTCGACCCGGTCGGCGACCGGGTCGGCAAGGTCCGCGACGTCCTGGTGGTGTACCGCAAAGACGATCCGCCCAGTGTGGTCGGCCTCATCGTGGAGATCCCCGGCAAGCGGCGCGTGTTCCTGTCCATCGGACGGGTGACCAGCATCTCCAGCGGACAGATCATCACCAACGGTCTCATCAATGTGCGCCGGTTCGAGCAGCGCGGCGGGGAGGTCCGGGTCATCGCCGAGCTCCTCGGCCGCAAGGTCGTCTTCACCGACGGCACGGGCGAGGCGACCATCGAGGACGTCGCCATCCAGGAGTCCCCCACCGGCGAGTGGGCGGTGAGCCAGCTCTTCGTACGCCGGCCGAAGTCGGGCGCGTCGCCGTTCGGCAAGGGACAGACCACGTTCGCCGCCTGGAACGAGGTGCGCGAGAAGCAGGCCCGTGGCGAGGCGCAGTCCGCCGAGCAGCTCATCGCCGCGTACTCGGAGCTGAAGCCCGCGGACCTGGCGAACACGCTCCTCGACCTCCCGCAGCAGCGCATGCTCGAGGTGGCGGAGGAGCTCCCCGACGACCGGCTCGCCGACGTGCTGGAGGAGATGCCGGAGAGCGAGCAGGTGCAGATCCTCGCGCAGCTCGACGACGACCGCGCCGCCGACGTGCTCGACCAGATGCAGCCCGACGACGCCGCCGACCTCATCGCCCAGCTCTCCGACGAGCGCGGCGAGCACCTCCTGGAGCTCATGGAGCCCGAGGAGGCCGACGACGTGCGCATGCTGCTGAGCTACGCGCCGGACACCGCGGGCGGCCTGATGACGACCGAGCCGATCATCGTCTCGGCCGACGCCACGGTCGCCGAGGGCCTCGCGCTCATCCGCCGCCACGAGCTCGCCCCGGCGCTCGGCGCGGCCGTCTGCGTGACGCTGCCGCCGTACGAGGCGCCGACCGGGCGCTTCCTCGGTATCGTGCACTTCCAGCGGATGCTGCGGTACCCGCCGCACGTGCGCCTCGGCACCCTGCTCGACCCGAGCCTGGAGCCGGTGACCGCCGATACCTCCGCCGCCGAGGTGTCCCGCATCCTCGCCAGTTACAACCTCGTCTCGGTTCCCGTGGTGGACGAGAAGCACCGACTCGTCGGGGTGGTGACCATCGACGACATCCTCGACTACCTGCTCCCCGACGACTGGCGAAGTCAAGACGAGGACGAGCCCGTGAAGGCCCCGTCCGACGAGACCGGCAGTATCCGCATCGTGAACGGAAGGAGGGGCGGACATGGCACGAGTTAGGCAGGACGCGAGCCTGGACGCCCCGAAGGGCCTCCGCACGTCGGTGATCCCCCGCCGCAACCCTTTCGAGCAGAACGACCGGTTCGGCCGGTTCACCGAGTGGATCGCGCGGGCGATGGGCACGCCGTGGTTCATTCTCGGGCTGACGGTCTTCGTCGTGGCCTGGATGCTGTGGAACACGCTCCTGCCGAACGCCTGGCGGTTCGACTCGGCGGCGCTCGGATTCATCGCGCTGACGCTCGTGCTGTCACTGCAGGCGTCGTACGCCGCCCCGCTCATCCTGCTCGCGCAGAACCGGCAGGACGACCGCGACCGTGTGCAGATCGAGCAGGACCGGCAGCGCGCCGAGCGCAACCTCGCCGACACCGAATACCTGGCGCGCGAGGTCGTCGCCCTGCGCCTGGCGGTCAGGGACATGGCGACGAAGGACTTCATCCGCGCCGAGCTGCGGGCCCTCCTGGAGGACCTGGAGAAGGGCGACCCGGCCGAGAACGGACGCGCGCGTGCCTGAGGCCGGTCCTTCCGGTCCGGGCGCCGCCGAGCTGGTCGAGCGCGCCCTCTCCGGCGTCCTCGACCCCGAGATCCGCAAGCCCGTCACCGAGCTGGACATGATCGGCGGCGTGGAGGTCTCCCCCGACGGTCACGCGACGGTGCGCGTGAAGCTGACCATCGTGGGCTGCCCCGCCGCCGACAAGATCGAACGCGACGTGCGGGCGGCCGCGGCCTCCGTCCCGGGCGTCAGCGGCGTGACGGTCGACGTCTCGGTGATGACGCCCGCCGAGCGCGCGGCGCTCACCGAGAAGCTGCGCGGCGGCCGCGCGGCACGCGTGCAGCAGTTCGGCCCCGACTCGCTGACGCGTGTCTACGCCGTGACCAGCGGCAAGGGCGGCGTCGGCAAGTCCACCGTCACCGCCAACCTCGCCGTGGCGCTCGCCGAGCGCGGCCTCCGGGTCGGCCTGGTGGACGCGGACGTGCACGGCTTCTCCATCCCCGGGCTGCTCGGCCTGACCGACGCGGACGGCGTCGCGGTGCGGCCGACGCGCGTGGACGACATGATCCTGCCGCCGGTCGCGTACGGCGTGAAGGTCATCTCGATCGGGATGTTCGTGGACTCCTCGTCGGCGGCCGTGGCCTGGCGCGGGCCGATGCTGCACCGGACCATCCAGCAGTTCCTCGGCGACGTGTTCTTCGGCGACCTGGACGTGCTGCTCCTCGACCTCCCGCCCGGCACCGGCGATGTCGCGATCTCGGTCGGCCAGCTCCTGCCGCAGGCGGAGGTGCTGGTGATCACCACGCCGCAGCCGGCGGCGGCCGATGTCGCCGAGCGCAGCGGTGTCGTGGCGCGCCAGACCGGCCAGCGCATCGTCGGAGTGATCGAGAACATGGCCGGGCTCGTGCAGCCGGACGGCACCGTGCTGGAGCTGTTCGGCTCCGGCGGCGGCGCCGAGGTCGCACGGCGGCTGTCGGCGGGGCAGGACGTTCCGGTGCCGCTGCTCGCCAGCGTCCCGCTCAGCGTGCCCTTGCGCACCGGAGGCGACACCGGCGCGCCGATCGTGGTCACCGATCCGCAGGACCCGGCCGCCGCCGCGATCCGCGCCGTCGCCGCCGGCCTCGCCACCCGTCCCCGCGACCTCCCGCGCCGCAGACTCCCCTCTCGACCCGCTGACACCCCGAAAGTGGGTCAGGCGGGCTCGACGAGGCGGGCCAGGAGCTCGATGAGGAGGCGCTCGGTGACGGGGCGCGGCAGCGCCTCGATCAGAGCCAGCAGCGGGGCCTGCTCGTCCGGGAGGCCCGGGGCGTCCCCCGCGATCCCCACGGCGCGCAGCAGCGCGGCGGCGGTGTCCGAGTCGAGCGGCCGGTCGCCGAGCGGCGGCAGGGCGGACAGCGCTGCGGCGGGGTCCGCCGCCGGGATACCCCGAACGTCGTCCGCGGAGGCCCGCAGCGCCGCCTCCAGCTCGTCCAGGCGGTCCCGGGTGACCGGAGTGATGGTCAGGTGCGTCGTGTGCGGCAGGCGCGTCCCATCCGGCTGCGTGAGCCCCGGCTGGAGCTGAAGGTGCCAGCCGCGCCTGCGCGCGCGGTCGGCCCAGTGGTGCGGGTCGACCCTGCGCTCCTCCGGCACGGCGTCGTCGGCCGCGACCGCGAGCAGGGGCCCGGTCGGCTCCCCCACGACCCGCAGCCCGTCGATGTCGCCGACGATGTCCGCAAGTGTGCGCGTCGCCCGCAGGCACGCCTCCGCCAGCGACGCGAAACCGCGTGCGCCGAGCGCCTGGATGATCGCCCACGACGCCGCCAACGCGCCGGCGGACTTGGAGCCGAGCAACGTCGGGTTCACCACCGGGTAGCCCGGCCATCCCGTCGTCGCGAAGAACTGGAGCCGCTGCCGGTCGCGACCGCGCTGCAGCAGCACGCTCGAACCCTTCGGCGCGTAACCGAACTTGTGGAGGTCCGCGGACAGGCTCGTGACGCCGGTCACGCGGAAGTCCCACGCCGGCAGCGCCGCCCCGTCCGGCTCGCGCCAGAACGGCAGGATCCAGCCGCCGATGCAGGCGTCCACATGGAGGTCGACCCCGGCCTCGTCGCAGGCCGCCGCGACCTCCTCGACCGGGTCGAGCGAGCCGTACGGATACGACGGCGCCGAGACGACGGCGAGCGCGACGTCCGGGCCCAGCCGCTCGATCAGCCGCGCTGCGTCCAGGCGTCCGGTCTCCGGCTCGACCGGCACGAGGTCCAGCTCGAGCCCGAAGTACTCCGCCGCTTTGTGGAACGCCGCGTGCACGGTCACCGGCGCGACGATGCGCGGCACGCCGGAGCAGAGGCGCGCCCGCCACGCCTCGCGCGCGGTCTTCACGGCCAGGAGGCACGACTCGGTGCCGCCGGAGGTCACCGAGCCGACCACGTCGTCGCCGCCGTGCAGCAGCTCACGTGCGAAGCCGAGCACCTCGCGCTCCATCACCGCCACCGAGGTGAACGTGGTCGGGTCCAGTCCGTTCACCGGCTGCACTATCCGCACCGCAGCGGCGGCCAACTCGTCGAGCTCCGCGATCCCCGAGTCGTACACGTAGCTCAGCACGTGACCACCGTGCGTCGGCGCGTCCGCGGCCCGCAGTCCGGCGAGCCTGCTGAGGATCGCGTCCCGGTCAAACGAGATCATCGACGTCTCCCTTCCGCAACCGGTACCGCCCGAGCGGCGCGAGGCTCGCTGCGACGATCGCCGCGGGGATGACACTGAAGCTCAGCACGATCCCGACCACGGCCGCCGCGGGCTGCGTCGCGCCCTCACCCGCCGCCGCGGCGTCCGACGCCGAGCGGGCGATGTACCCGGTCAGCGCGAGCACGATGGTGAGCACGGTCGCCCCGAGCGCCATGCCTGTGGTCTCCCCGCTGTCCACATCCCGCCGAACGTCCCCGCGCGGCCGGGGCCGTTGCGGCGGCCGTCGTGCGAGATGACGTCGGGCAGCATCGCCATCGGCAGCGACTGCATTCCCGCATAGGCCGCGCCCGCGACCGCGACGGGGAGGTACACCCAGGCGCCGGGGAACCAGACCAGCAGCACCATCGACAGCGCCGCAGCACCGAACAGGACGCTCGCCGCCTGGAAGCCGCGCTCTTTGCCGATCCGCCGCGCCACGACGCCCCACAGCGGCGTCACGACCAGCGCGGGACCGATCAGCGCGATGAACAGGAACGTCACGGCGTCCTCCGAGTGCAGCACCCAGGTGGCCACGTAGTTGGCGCCGGCGAGCATCATCCCGGTGGCCAGGCCCTGCAGCAGGAAGGTGAGCAGGAGGGCGCGGAACGGCTGGCTGTCGCGCAGGGCGCCGATCCCGGCAGCGTAGTTCGTGCGCAGCGTCGTCAGCACGCCCTCCCGCGGCGGCAGGACCTCCGCGGGGAGCTGCCGCGGCGCGACGAAGGCCGAGACGAGCATCCCGCCGCCGATCACGAGGCCCGCCACGAGCGCCATCAGGAAGTAGCCCGCGAAGTCGTTCCCGCCGCCGATCGACCGCAGCGCGGGGCCGCCCGCTCGGAACAGGAGGATCGCGAAGGTCAGCACCACGACACGCCAGGTGAGCAACCGGGTGCGCTCGTCGTAGCCGGAGGCGAGCTCGGCGGGGAGGGCGATGTACGGGACCTGGAACAGGCTGAACGCCGTCGCCGTCAGCAGGAACGCCACGAACACCCACACGGCCGCGGGGACGGCGGCGGTGCCGGCCGGGACGGCGAAGGTCAGCAGGAAGAACGCCGGCAGCGCCACCGCGCCGACCAGCATCATCGGCCGGCGCGAGCCGCGCGCCGCCAGCAGCCGGTCGCTGCGGGCGCCGATCACAGGATCGATGATCACGTCCCACACCTTGGCGACCGTGACGACGAGTCCGGCGGCGATGGCGGCGACGCCCAAGCTGTCGGTGAGGTAGTAGACCAGGACCAGCCCCGGCAGCGTCGCGAAGCCGCCGGTGCCGAGCGAGCCGACGGCGTAACGGGCGACAGTCGCCCGGGTCAGCGACTGCTGCGTTGCGATCATTCCCGCATCGTATGGGATACAGGGTCGTATCGGGGCGCAGGGCGTCGGCGACGCGCGCGGGATTCTGTACGGTCGCTCAGGCGGATTGCGCTCAGCCCGACTGCGCTCAGGTCGACTCGGCGTCGAACGGCGGCACCGTCCCCGGCGGGAGGCTCGCCCGCTGCGTCAACGCCGACGGGGTCACCGGCTTGATCGCGGACGGCGCGGGCGCATCGTCCAGCAACGCCTCGCGGATGATGCGGCGCGGGTCGTACTGACGCGGGTCGAGCTTCTTCCAGTCGACGTCGTCGAACTCCGGCCCCATCTCCTCCTTCATGCGGTCCTTGGCGCCGTCGGCGAAGTCGCGCGCCGCGCGCACGAACTGCCGGAGCTTGCCCGCGTAGAGCGGAAGCCGTTCCGGCCCGATGAGGAACGCGGCGATCACAGCTACGATGAGGAGCTTCTCGAAGGTCAGGCCGAACACACATGAAGAGTATCGCGCGCGGCTGCACGAATGCTGGATCGGCTGGGCCTATTCTGGACCGAGGCCACCGACGGGAGACACGTGTCTGACAAGGACTCGAACTGGAGATTCGCCGACGACGTCATCGTCGAGAGCGAGGTGATCGCCCGAGCCCGGCAGCAATCCCTGGAGCTCGGCGTCGACCCGATCGCCCCCAGCACGGGCGCGCAGGCGGCGGTCGTGGTCGCCGCGACCAAGGCGGAGAACATCGTCGAGATCGGCACGGGCGTCGGCGTGTCGGGGCTCTGGCTGCTGCACGGCGGCCCCGAGGCCCAGCTCACCAGCATCGACGTCGAGGTGGACCACCAGCAGCACGCGCGCACCTTCTTCACCGAGGCGGGCGTCGCCTCCAACCGCGTGCGGCTCATCACCGGGCACGCCCTCGACGTGCTCCCCCGGATGAACGAGAACTCCTACGACATCGTCTTCGTCGACGCCGACCCGCAGTCGGTGATCGAGTACGTGGAGCACGGCCTCCGGCTGGTGCGTCCGGGCGGGACCGTACTGGTCGCCCGGGCGCTCTGGCGCGGCCGCGTCGCCGACCCCGCGGCGCGCGACCCGCTGTCGACCGGCTTCCGCACGCTCATCACCGAGACGGCGGCCTCCGGCGCGGTGATCAGCGCGCTCTCGCCTGCCGGCGACGGCCTGCTGCAGATCACCAAGCTGACGCCCTAGCACCATCCGGGAACGAGACGTCCCCGAGACGAGGAAGGGGCCCCGATCGCTCGGGGCCCCTTCTCGGGTATCTCGTTCAGTCGGGTACGTCGTCAGGACGCGCTCACAACGCTCGCGAGAGCGTCGTGAAGCTCCTTGGCCTCCGCATCGTTGACGGAGACGACCAGACGTCCCCCACCTTCGAGCGGTACCCGCACGATGATGAGCCGTCCCTCCTTCACAGCCTCCATCGGCCCGTCCCCGGTCCTCGGCTTCATGGCCGCCATGCAGCTCCCCTTTCGTGGATGTCGTGTCCATTATCCGTCATCCTCGGCTGACGGGGAAATCGCCGGTCTACCCCACGCGCAATGGGCCGCAGGCGACACGCCGTCGCGGCGCGGGTCACGGCGGCGACCAGTCGGCCCCGTCCACACCCCAGCAGATCGCGATCCAGCCGACCTGGAGCGCCACGAACAGCACGACCATCCCCACGCGGTACGCCCGGCCTCGCGGCATCGCGACCACGCCCAGCAGCGGAAACAGCGGCATCAGGAGCCGGAACGTGCTCGACTGCGGGAAGAACACCGCGAACAGGTAGAGCGAGTAGGCCGCGACCCAGAACCGGAGGTCGACGCCGAGTCGGCGCACCGCGGGCGCGAACAGCAGCACCGCGTAGACGGCGACGAGCAGCAGGAGTGCGATGACGCCGATCCAGCCGGGCACGCCGAGCATGACGCTCGCCCACCAGTTCGCGCCCTGGAACCACGGCGTGAACGGCACGAGGTGGGTGTAGCCGATGTACGGCGCGCGCCAGGCGAGCTCGGTGTCGGTGTAGGCGGTCCACGATCCGGTGGCGACCGCGGCGATCGCCGGCCAGGCGATACCTGCCACGGCGCTGAAGACGGCGAGCGATGCGCTCAGCACGCGCTCCCGCACGGGGAAGGGCTCGTCGCGTCTGCGCACCCAGCGGTGGACGACATGGAGGCCGACCGCCAGCGCGAAGGCCAGTCCGCTCGGGCGCGTGAACGCCATCGCGAGCACCACCGGGAACAGCCAGCCGTACCTCCGCTCGACCAGGAGCAGCAGCGCGGAGGCCAGGAGCAGCAGGTACAGCGACTCCGCGTAGGCGAGCTGGAACAGCGGCGACACCGGAGAGAAGCAGAACAGCACGACCGCGAACAGGCTCGTGGAGGCTCCGAGCCCGACGCGCAGCATCAGCCGGTAGAACACCAGCGCGGCGCCGGCGGCGCATGCCGCCGACACGAGCACCGCAGCCGGCGCCCACGGCAGCCGGGTCAGGAACATCACCGCGTCGACGACGCCCGGGTAGCCGGGCAGGAACGCCCACGCGTTCTCGGTCACATGGAGGCCGTCCGTCGACGGCAGCGACGCCGGGTAGCCGCTGACCGCGACGATGTTGTACCAGAGGCCGTCCCAGATCGTCGCGAAGGAGAAGTAATCCGGGTGCGGCCCCGTCCACGGGTTCTTGCCCTGGTTCGCGGCGAAGATGAGCAGGATGACCGTGGTGACGACCCGGCCGGCGAGGAAGACGCCGAGGACCCGCACCCACCACCGCGACCACCAGGGACCGCGCAGCGTCAGCGCAGGCGCGTCGGCCTCAGCGGGCGCCGGGACCGCTGAGCCAGGCACGGAGACCCGCCTCCACCGCGACGATCTGCTCCACGTCGACGCGCTCGTCGTCGGCGTGCGCCTTCAGGGGGTCGCCGGGACCGTAGTTGACCGCGGGGATGCCGAGCGCGCTGAATCGGGCGACGTCGGTCCAGCCGTACTTGGGCTTGGCGACGCCGCCGACCGCGGCGACGAACTCCTGCGCGAGCGGGGCGTCCAGGCCCGGGCGGGCGCCGTCGGCCCGGTCCACCACCGTGATCTCGTAGCCGTCGAACAGCTCGTGCATGTACGCGATGGCCTCCTCCGAGCTGCGCGAAGGGGCGAACCGATAGTTGACGTGCACCATCGCCTCGTCGGGGATGATGTTGCCCGCGACACCGCCGGAGACGCCGACCGCGTTCAGGCCCTCGCGGTACACGAGCCCGTCGACCTCCACCTCGCGGGCCGTGTAGCCGGCCAGCAGGTCGAGCACGGGCGCGATCTTGTGGATGGCGTTCTCGCCTACCCAGCCGCGGGCCGAGTGCGCGCGCAGACCGTAGGCCCGCACCTCGACGCGGAGGTTGCCGTTGCAGCCGCCCTCCACCACGCCGTTGCTCGGCTCGCCGAGGATCGCGAAGTCGCCGACGAACAAGTCGGGACGGTTGCGCGCGAGGCGGCCGAGGCCGTTCAGCTCGGCGTTGACCTCCTCGTGGTCGTACCACATCCACGTCACGTCGATCGCGGGATCGGTGAGCTCGGCGGCGAGCTTGAGCTGCACGGCGACGCCGGCCTTCATGTCGACCGTTCCACGGCCCCAGAGGTAGCGCACACCGCCGTCCTCCTCGAACCGGGTGGGGAGGTTGTCGTTCAGCGGCACGGTGTCGATGTGGCCCGCGATCAGCGCGCGGCGGTCGCGGCCGAGGTTCGTGCGGGCGACGACGGTGTCGCCGTCGCGGATGATCTCGAGGTGCGGCAGCGGCGAGAGGGTCTCGACGATCGCGTCCGCGAGCGTCTTCTCATTGCCGGACACCGACTCGATGTCGCAGATCTGCCGGGTGAGGTCGATGGACGTGGCGCTGAGGTCGAGAGGCACGCTACTAATCTAGGGGCATGCCTTCCGACTTTCCTGACGAGTCCGCCGCGTCCGCGAACGCCCGCTCCGCCTGGGGGTACGGGCTGGCCACGATCGCCGGCGACGGGACGGTGCTCGACACCTGGTTCCCCGAGCCGCGACTCGGCCGCATCCCCGCCGGCCGGGAGCGCTGGATCGCCCCGGCCGAGTTCGAGGAGCTGGCCGGCGAGGACCCGCGCCGCAACGTCCGCATCGACATCGTGACGGTGGAGATCGACTTCGACACCGCCCCGGCCTCCACGCCGGACGCATACCTGCGGCTGCACCTGCTGTCGCACCTGCTCGCGCGCCCCAACACCGTGAACCTCGACGGGATCTTCGCTCACCTGCCGATCGTCGCCTGGACCAACGCCGGGCCGATCCTCCCGGCCGACCTGGACCGGCTGCGGCCGAAGCTGCAGCGCGCCGGTATCCACGTGACGGGGATCGACAAGTTCCCGCGGCTGCTCGACTATGTGACGCCGGACCGCGTGCGCATCGCCGACGCCTCGCGCGTGCGGCTGGGCGCGCACCTCGCGCCCGGGACGACGGTGATGCACGAGGGCTTCGTCAACTTCAACGCGGGCACGCTCGGCTCCTCGATGGTGGAGGGCCGCATCGCGCAGGGCGTCGTGGTCGGCGACGGCTCGGACATCGGCGGGGGCGCCTCCATCATGGGCACGCTGTCCGGCGGGGGCACCCAGCGCGTCGCGATCGGCGAGCGCGCGCTGCTGGGAGCGAACTCGGGGATCGGCATCTCGATCGGCGACGACACGGTGGTCGAGGCGGGGCTGTACGTCACCGCCGGCACCAAAGTGGTCGTGGTCGACGGACCCGTCACCGCGGACGGCCGCCCGCAGACCGTCAAGGCCGTCGACCTCTCCGGCGTCCCCGGCCTGCTCTTCCGCCGCAACTCCCTCACCGGCGCCGTCGAGGTCCTCCGCCGCTCCGGCACCGGCGTCGAACTCAACGCCGCCCTCCACGCCTGACCCGTCGCCGAGGGGCACGTCAAGGCCCTCGAGGGGCGCCCCCGAGGGGGCGTTCACGTGCCCCTCGACGGTCAGACGAGGGTGAGGACGGAGGCCGGGTCGGCGAGGATGCGACCGATGTCGGCGAGGAAACGCGAGCCCTGTTCGCCGTCCACGATCCGGTGGTCGAACGTCAGCGCGAGCGTGAGCACGTCGCGCAGAGCGATGTCGCCGCGGTGCTCCCACGGCTGACGCCGCACCGCTCCGACGGCGAGGATCGCGGCCTCCCCGGTGTCAGGATCGGGGTTCCCGCATCCACGCCGAACACGCCCACGTTGGTGATCGTGATCGTGCCGCCCGTCAGGGCGCTCGGCGGGGTCTTGCCCGACCGGGCGGTCACCGCGAGGTCGCGGATCGCGCCGGACAGCTCGGCCAGCGTGCGGCCGTCGGCGTCGCGGATCACCGGCACCAACAGTCCCCGGGGCGTCGCCGCGGCGATGCCGAGATTGATCGCGCGGGTCTGCACGATCTCCTGTGCGGCCTCGTCCCATCGGGAGTTCACCTCCGGCGTGCGCCGCGCCGCCAGACACAGCGCCTTCGCGACGACGGCGAGGAGGCCGGGACGGGCGTCGGCGAGGTCGGGCCGGGCGCGCAGGCGCTCGATCAGCTCGCTCGTCGGCGTGACATCCACCGTCAGGAAGACGGTCGCCTGCGGGGCGCCGAACGCGCTGCGCACCATCGCGTCGGCGGTCGCCTTGCGGACGCCCTTGATCGGGATGCGGAGCTCGCCCGCTGCGGCCTCGACCGGAGCGGCGGTCGCGGGCGCCGGCGCGGCGTAGGCGTCGAGGTCGGCGCGGGTCACCAGTCCGCGGTCGCCCGTGCCGGTGACGGCGGCGAGGTCGATGCCGCGCTCCCTCGCCAGCTTGCGGACCGGCGGGGTGGCGCGCGGGCGCTCCTGGACGGCGGTGTCGGCGGACGCCGCAGCCTGTGAAAGGGACGCGGACCCGGTCGGTGCCGGCGCGGCCGCTGCAGAGACGGCCGGCTGCGACGAGGCCGGTGCGGAGACAGCCGGCTGCGACGCGACCGGCTGAGCCGCTAGTCCCGGACGCGCCCGCCGCGCGGGCCGTCCCTTGGCATCCGGCCGTGCGCCGTAGCCCACGAGGACCGGCTCGCGCGTCTCCGCCGAGCCACCGTCCTCCGACGGCGCCCCAGCGGGCGCCTCCGGCTCGGCCCCGGCAGGCCCCGCCACCTCGAACGCGACCAGCGGCTCCCCCACCGCCACGGTCACCCCCGGCTCGACGTACAGCCGGGAGACCGTTCCCTCGTACGGCGCGGGCAGCTCGACGAGCGCCTTGGCGGTCTCCACCTCCGCGATGATCTGGTTCAGCCGCACCGTGTCGCCCACCGCGACGTGCCAGCTCACCAGCTCCGACTCGGTGAGGCCCTCACCCAGGTCCGGGAGGGCGAAATCCTTGACCGCCATCAGTCCTCCACTCCGCTCAGCGAGTTGGGGCGGTCCATGACGCGGTCGATGCCGTCGAGGATCCGGTCGAGGTCGGGCAGGTGGTGGGCTTCCAGCCGGGCCGGCGGGTACGGGATGTCGTGGCCGGTGATCCGCACCGGCGCGTGCTCCAAGTGGTAGAAGCAGCGCTCGGTGATCGACGCGGAGATCTCCGCACCGAGGCCACCCGACAGCGCGGCCTCGTGCGTGACGACCAGCCGGCCGGTCTTCCGCACCGACGCCGCGACCGTGTCGAGGTCCAGCGGGGACAGCGAGCGGAGGTCGACGACCTCCACCGAGATGCCCTCGTCCTCGGCCGCGAGGGCCGCGTCCGTCGCCATCTGCACCAGGCCGCCGTAGGTCACCAGCGTGACGTCGCCGCCCGAGGCGACCACGCGCGCAGTCCCCATCGGGCGGGCGTCCTGGAGCGCGGCATCCTCGTCCACCTCGCCCTTGGCGTGGTAGCGCCGCTTCGGCTCGAAGAACAGCACCGGGTCGTCGGAGGCGATCGCCTGCTGGATGAGCGTGTACGCGTCCTGCGGCGTCGAGGGGCTCACGACCCGCAGCCCCGCGGCGTGCGCGAAGTAGGCTTCCGGCGAGTCGGAGTGGTGCTCCGCCGCGCCGATTCCGCCCGCGAACGGCACGCGGATCGTGATCGGCATGCGCACGGCGCCCGCGGTGCGGTAGTGCATGCGCGCCACCTGGCTGACGATCTGGTCGAACGCCGGGTAGATGAAGCCGTCGAACTGGATCTCCACCACGGGCCGGAGTCCCCGGTACGCCATCCCGACGGCGGTGCCCAGGATGCCGGACTCGGCCAGCGGCGAGTCCATGACGCGGCGCGGGCCGAACTCGGTCTGAAGGCCGTCCGTCACGCGGAACACGCCGCCGAGTGTGCCGATGTCCTCGCCCATGAGGACGACCCGGTCGTCCTCGGCGAGCGAGCGGCGGAGGCCGGCGTTGATGGCCTTGGCCATGGTGAGCGCGGTCATCGGTCACCGCCCACGAACGTGCGCAGGTAGCGCGAGTAGTGGTCCCGCTCACGGGCGAGGCCGGTGTGCGGCTCGGCGTACACGTTGTCGAAGACCGACAGCGGATCCGGGTCCTGCAGCGCGACGACGCCCTGGCGCATCTCGGCTGCGACGCGGTCGGCGTGCTCCTGGATGGCGGTCAGGTGCTCCGGGGAGAGCAGGCCCTCGGATGCGAGGTAGGCCTCCACGCGGGCGATCGGGTCTTTGGCGCGCCACTCGTCCACCTCCGCCGGGTCGCGGTAGCGGCTCGGGTCGTCGGCGGTGGTGTGCGGCCCCATCCGGTAGGTGACGGCCTCGATGAAGGTCGGGCCGCCTCCGCTGCGCGCGCGGTCGAGGGCGGAACGGGTGACAGCCATGACCGCGAGGACATCGTTTCCGTCGACGCGCACGCTCGGCACGCCGAAACCGGGGGCGCGCTCCGCGATCGGGCGCTGCGCTTGCAGGCCGACCGGCTCGGAGATCGCGTACTGGTTGTTCTGGCAGAAGAAGATGACGGGCGCGGCGTAGGTCGCGGCGAAGATCAGCGCCTCGTTGACGTCGCCCTCGGAGGTCGCGCCGTCGCCGAAGTAGGCGATGGAGGCCGCGTCGGTGCCGTCGGCCTGGATGCCGATCGCGTAGCCGGTGGCGTGCAGGGTCTGCGCGCCGATGATGACCTGCGGGGTCGCCATGTTGATGTCGTACGGGTTCCAGCCGGACTGCGTCGTGCCGCGCCACACGCGCAACAGGTCGACCAGTCCCGCGCCGCGGCAGTAGGCGACGCCGTGCTCGCGGTAGCTGGAGAAGACGAAGTCGTCGCGGCGCAGCGCGCGGCCCGAGCCGATCTGGGAGGCCTCCTGGCCGAGCAGCGGGGGCCACAGACCCAGCTCGCCCTGACGCTGAAGAGCCGTCGCCTCGGAGTCGATGCGGCGGATGACGACCATGTCCTCGTAGAGGCCGAGGAGCTGCTCGGAGCCGATGTCGGAGACCCAGGCGTCGAAGCGGACGTCGCTGGTGCGCACGCCCTCGGGAGTCAGCAGTCGGACGGTGTCGGCACCGGCCGGAAGGTGGACGTCGTCCAGTCGGGTGTCGGGCTGATTGTCGATCGTCACGGTTCACGCAACCTTCACTCTCGCGTCCGGCGGCCCGCTTGTGGCAGGCAGCACCGGCTTCCGGCCTCCTTGCCGGAATTACCCGAAAGGCTACGCTCCGCGATCAGCGCGCACAACCGACGGCGTGTCGACCGTGCAGAGTGCACTGTCACAGGTCGCGTCGAGGTGCTAGCTTTCACACTATGCGCACGTTCGACAGCACTGACAGACGCATCCTCGTCGCGCTCGCCGACGACCCCCGGTCGACCAACGTCTCCCTCGCCGACCGGCTCGGCCTCAGCCGCAACACGGTGCAGGCGCGCGTCGCCGAACTGGAGCGCAACGGGGCCTTCCTGTCGTTCGAGCGGCGCATCTCGGCGACCGCCGCCGGCTACCCGCTCGCGGCCTTCGTGACGGTGCACGTGCAGCAGCAGAAGCTCGCCGACATCGTCGAGCACCTGGCCGCCATCCCCGAGATCGTGCAGGCGCACGGCCTCTCCGGCCCGTCCGACCTGCTGCTGCGCGTCGTCTGCACCGACGCCGAGGACCTCTTCCGCATCACCGGCGCGATCCAGTCCACCGACGGCGTCGAACGCGCCGAGACCTCCCTCGACATGGGCGAGCTCATCCCTTACCGCCTCCGCCCTCTCCTCACCCGCACCCCCTAGCCCGCAGCAATCACTTCCTCACTTTCTCCCGCGACACGCCGCACCCGGGCGGGAGAAAGTGAGGACGAGATGGCTGCGGGTCGCTGGAACGGCGAAGGCCGCGCCGACATGAGTCGGCGCGGCCTTCGCTGTGGAACGGGAGCTCAGCTCTCGACGGTCTCCACGGGGGCCTCGGCGGGCTCCACGGGGGCCTCGGAGGCGGCTGCCTCGTCGGCGAGCACCGGGGCGAGCGACAGCTTGCCGCGGTCGTCGATCTTGGTGATCTCCACCAGGATCTTCTGGCCGACGCCGAGGACGTCCTCGACGTTCTCGACGCGCTTGCCACCGGCGAGCTTGCGCACCTCGGAGATGTGCAGCAGGCCGTCCTTGCCCGGGAGCAGCGAGATGAACGCGCCGAACGCGGCGATCTTGACGACGGTTCCGAGGAACTGCTCGCCGATCTCCGGGTTCGTCGGGTTCGCGATCGCGTTGACCTGGGCGCGGGCCGCCTCGGCCGACGGGCCGTCGACGGCGCCGATGTAGACGGTGCCGTCCTCCTCGATGGAGATGTCGGCGCCGGTCTCGTCCTGGATGGCGTTGATCGTCTTGCCCTTCGGGCCGATCAGCTCGCCGATCTTGTCGACCGGGATCTGGACCGAGATCACGCGCGGCGCGGTCGGGGCCATCTCGTCCGGGGAGTCGATCGCGGCGTTCAGCACGCTGAGGATGGTCGTGCGAGCGTCCTTGGCCTGCTTGAGCGCGCCGGCCAGCACCGACGACGGGATGCCGTCGAGCTTGGTGTCGAGCTGGATCGCGGTGACGAACTCGCTGGTGCCGGCGACCTTGAAGTCCATGTCGCCGAGCGCGTCCTCCGCGCCCAGGATGTCGGTGAGCGCCGCGTAGCGGGTCTGACCGTCGACGACGTCGGAGATCAGGCCCATGGCGATGCCGGCGACCGGGGCGCGCAGCGGCACACCGGCGTTCAGCAGCGACAGGGTGGAGGCGCAGACGGAGCCCATCGACGTCGAGCCGTTGGAGCTGAGCGCCTCGGACACCTGACGGATCGCGTAGGGGAACTCCTCGCGGGTCGGCAGCACCGGCACGAGCGCGCGCTCGGCCAGGAAGCCGTGCCCGATCTCGCGACGCTTCGGCGACCCGACGCGGCCGGTCTCACCGGTCGAGTACGGCGGGAAGTTGTAGTGGTGCAGGTAGCGCTTCTTGGTGACCGGCGACAGCGAGTCGATCTGCTGCTCCATCTTCAGCATGTTCAGCGTGGTGACGCCCAGGATCTGGGTCTCGCCGCGCTGGAAGATGGCCGAGCCGTGCACGCGCGGGATGACCTGCACCTCGGCGTCGAGCGGACGGATGTCGGTCAGGCCACGGCCGTCGATGCGGATGCCCTCGCGCAGCACGCGGCCGCGCATGACCACCTTGGACACCGACTTGTACGCCGCGGAGAACTGCGTGAGCACCTCCGCGTCGAGCGCACCGGCCTCCACCTTCTCGGTGAGGGCGACCTTGACGCGGTCCTTGAGGGCGTCGTCGGCGGTCTGGCGCTCGACCTTGTCGGCGATCTGGTAGACGTTCACGAGCTCGTCGTAGGCGAGGCCGGCGACGTTGTCGTAGGTCTCCTTCGAGTAGGGCAAGAACACCGGGTAGTCGGCGATCGCCTTCGCGGACTGCGAGGCGAGCACGGTCTGCGCGGCGACGAGCTGGCGGATGAACGGCTTGGCGGCCTCCAGACCCTGGGCGACGACCTCCTCGTTCGGCTTGACGGCGCCGGCCTGGATGAGGTTCCAGCTGCCCTCGGTGGCCTCCGCCTCGACCATCATGATCGCGACGTCGCCCTCGGAGCCGTCCTCGTTGGTGAGGACGCGGCCGGCGACGACGAGATCGAAGACGGCCTCCTCGAGCTGCGAGGCCTTCGGGAAGGCGATCCACTGGTCCTCGTGCTGGCCGTTGCCGGGGATGAGCGCGAGGCGCACACCGGCGATCGGGCCGGAGAACGGCAGACCGGAGATCTGGGTCGAGGCGCTGGCGGCGTTGATCGCCAGGGCGTCGTAGAACTCGTCCGGAGCGATGCTGAGGACGGTGATGACGATCTGGACCTCGTTGCGGAGGCCGTCGACGAACGACGGGCGCAGCGGGCGGTCGATCAGGCGGCAGACCAGGATCGCCTCGGTCGAGGGGCGGCCCTCACGACGGAAGAACGAGCCGGGGATCTTGCCGGCGGCGTACGAGCGCTCCTCGACGTCGACGGTCAGCGGGAAGAAGTCGAAGTTGTCCTTCGGGTGCTTGCTGGCGCTCGTCGCGCTCAGCAGCATGGTGTCCTCGTCGAGGTAGGCGGCGACGGCGCCCTGCGCCTGCTGGGCGAGGCGTCCGGTCTCGAACCGGACGGTGCGGGTGCCGAAGCGTCCATTGTCGAGGACTGCTTCGGCGAACTTGATTTCGGGACCTTCCAAGAGGTCTTTCTCCTTTGTTCTAACGTCGCAGCCCCGTCTGGGCGCGACTCCACAAGGCCCGACTCGGCGAATTGCGCGGTCGGGCTGGGAGCGAGCAGGCAGTTCGACACGGCTTTCGTGTACGCGGCATCCCATGCGGGTGCGTGGGCTGAGCCCGTCTGGCCATCAGTAGAAATACACGGTTGCGCTGTGCGCGGCGCATCCGGATACCACCACCGAGGACCAGCTCCTGCCAGCCTGCTCCGGTGGCCGGCGCTCGGCCGACCAGGAGAATCCTATCAGTCGTGGTGCTCGGGAGGCCGGAATTCCGGTATCAGAGCGCCAGAGTGGCCCGCGCGGCCTCCGCCAGCGCCGCGCCGTACGACGCCCCGTGCCCGGCAGCGTGCACCGCGAGCGGGTGGAGCTGGTGCACCGGGACGCGCTCCCGCCAGCCGGCGCGCAGTGGCCGCGCGGCGTCGTAGCCGGCGAGGATGTCGTCCAGGTGCGGTGCGCCGAACAGCGCGAGCATGGCCAGATCGGTCTCCCGGTGGCCGCCGTGCGCGGCCGGGTCGATGAGGACCGCGCCGGCCGGCGCCCACAGCACGTTGCCGGTCCAGAGGTCGCCGTGCAGCCGGGCGGGAGGCTCGTCGTCGTCGAAGACGCCGGCCGCCACGCGGGCGAGGGCGGCGTCCACGACCTCCCGCTGCTGCGCGGTCAGGTTGCCGGCCTGCACTGCCGGGTCCAGGTAGGGCCGGACCCGGTCACGGGCGTAGAAGCGCCCCCAGGTCGACTCGCGGGCGACCGGGAGCGGGCGGCGGCCGATGAAGAGGGGACCGTCCCAGCCGTCGGGCGGCGCGCCGAAGGCGGCGGCGCCGGCGGCGTGCGTGGCGGCGAGGGCGGCGCCGAACGCGCGCGCGGCGTCGGCGGTCGGCCGGGTCTCCTGCACTTCCTCCAGCTCGATCCGGCCCGGGCCGACGTCTGTTATCCGCACGACGCGGGCGCCGCCGTCGCGCTCGGCGTCGCTCAGCCAGCGCAGGCCCGCGGCCTCCGCCTCGAAGAACAGGGCGGGCGCCTCGGGGCGTTCCTTCACGATGGTGCGCACGTGACCCACCGTACTCAGCGACGGACCAGGAGATGCGCCCCCACCGCCGCCACCGCGATCCCGACCAGCGTCCCGAGCGTCTTGGCGAGCAGGTCCCGCGGATCGCTCACCCGCGCCGGCAGGAAGAGCTGCACGAACTCGATGGTCAGCGTCGCCGCCGCGCCGATCGCGAACGCCAGCCACCACCGCCACCGGCCGAGCAGCAGTGCGAACAGGAGGCCCATCGGCACGAACAACAGGATGTTGGCCGTGAACTCCACCACGTCGTAGTCGATCCAGGCCAGCAGCGGCGTCTGCGCGCACGCCGCGAGCAGCCCCTCCAGGAGCGGGTCGCGGTGCGGGTCCGCCGGGAACGGGTTCAGCGTGATCCACGCCACCAGCAGCAGGTAGGCGACGGTGACGACGAGGAGGACGCGGCGGAGCATCCTCCTATGCTTGCGCACATGAGCATCGCCTTCCGCATCCCGATGTCCGGTCGGTCGACCGACGAGGAGCATCGCGTCTCCAGCCCGCTGGAGCTGCTCTTCGATCTGACGTTCGTCGTCGCGGTCGCCCAGGTGTCGGCGCAGCTCGCGCACGCGAGCGAGCAGGGCCACGCGCTGTCGAGCCTCGGCCCGTACCTGATGGTGTTCTTCGCGATCTGGTGGGCGTGGATGAACTTCACCTGGTTCGCGTCGGCGTACGACACCGACGATGTGCCGTACCGGCTGATGACGGCGGTCCAGATGGGCGGCGTGCTGGTGCTGGCGGCGGGAGTGCCGGCCGCGTTCGAGCTCCAGGAATTCACCGCCATCATCATCGGCTACGTCATCATGCGGCTGGCGATGGTCGGCCAGTGGGTGCGCGCCGCGGTGGAGCATCCCGACGGTCGCACGACGGCGCGGCGCTACGCGATCGGGATCGCGGCGGTGCAGGTGCTCTGGGTGGCGTGGGGGTTCCTGCCGGTCGAGCTGAAGCTGTGGACGTTCCTGCTCGCGGCCCTGCTGGAGCTGCTGGTGCCGGTGTGGGCGGAGCGGCCCGGGATGACCTCCTGGCACCCGCACCACATCGCGGAGCGGTACGGGCTGTTCACGATCATCGTGCTCGGCGAGTCGGTGTCGGCCTCCGCCATCGGGGTGCAGAGCGGGCTGGCGGCACACGGTGTCTCCCCCGCACTGGTCGTCATCGCGGCGGCCGGGCTGGTGCTGCTGTTCGCGCTGTGGTGGCTGTACTTCCTGGAGCCGGCGGCCGAAGGCCTGCAGTCCAAGCGTGGGAGGTCCTTCTACTGGGGGTACGGACACTACTTCGTGTTCGCGTCGCTGGCCGCGCTCGGGGCGGGCCTGGAGGTCGCGGTGCAGCGCGGGGCGGCGCACGCGACCGTGTCGGACACGGCCGTCGAGTACGCGATCGCGATCCCGGTGGCGGTGTTCCTCCTGCTGCTCTACGTGCTGCACGCGCCGCTGGTGCCGGAGGTCGTCATCCGTCCGCTGAAGACGGCGATCGCGATCCTGCTGGTGCTGCTCGCGCCGCTGGCGTCGCCGTGGATCGGGCTCGCGGGAGTGGTGATCGTCGTCGCGCTGGCGGCGGCCGGGCTGGTCGCCGCAACCCTCATCGACCGCGTGGTGGCGGCGCGCCGCGCCGACACCGATTAGCGATTCGTGCCGAATGTCGCGTTTCGCGAGCCCTTTCACGACATTCGTGCCGAATGCGGTCGGGATCGCATGGCGCCATTCGTGACGAATGTGCCGGTCCCGCGAACGCGGAACGGGCCGCCACCCGGAGGTGACGGCCCGTTCGCAAGAAGATCGCGTTGTCGATCGACGACCGACCTGCGTGCGACCTGAGGTTATCGACGCAGACCGAGGCGCTCGATGAGGGCGCGGTAGCGGTTGATGTCGATGTCCGACAGGTAGCCGAGCAGGCGGCGACGCTGACCGACCAGGAGGAGCAGGCCACGACGCGAGTGGTGGTCGTGCTTGTGCTCCTTGAGGTGCTCGGTGAGGTCCTTGATCCGCTTGGTCAGGATGGCGACCTGAACCTCGGGGGATCCGGTGTCACCGGGGTGGGTCGCGTACTCGTCGATGATCGCCTTCTTGGTCTCTGCATCCAGTGCCATAGAGGGGATCCCCTTTCTCTCGTTGCGCGGTGCCCGGGGCCGAATGCCTGGGCTCTCTTTCTCCGCGGCCGTTCAGACGGCAACCTGAAGAGTTTAGCAGACCGGGATGCGCCCGCCGTCCGCGCGAGGGGCCCCTCCGAGCCTCACCGCGCCTCCGGCTCGAGGAGCCCGAAACCCGCGCCCAGCGCGTCGGTGACGATCGCCCAGCGGCCGACGCCCGCGGCGGCGACAGGCGCCTCCAGCACGCTACCGCCGAGCTCGGTCAGCCGCAGCACGGCGGCGTCGAGGTCGGCGACGCCGAAGTAGACCAGCCAGTGCGCCGGCACGCCCCGCGCCGCGGTCGTCGCGCCCGCGACGTTCGCCGGACCGACGTCGAGGAGGCCGTACGGCTCGTCGTTGACCCGCATCTCGCTCACCGCGACGCCGAGCACGGCCTCGTAGAAGGGGAAGGTCTGCTCGTAGTCGGGCGCGGCGAGCTCCAGCCAGTCGACGGCGCCCGGCTCGTCGCGCAGCCACGGGGAGTCCTGGTCGCGCTGCCAGAGGCCGAGCACGGCTCCGGCGGGGTCGGCGACGACGGCGAGCCGGATGCCGGGCATGACCTCGCCCGGAGGGAGGAGGACCGCTCCCCCGGCCTCCGTGGCCGCGGCGGCGGACGCGTCGATGTCGGCGACCGCGAAGTACACGGTCCACACGGGGCGCTCCATCCCGGGCGGGAACGGCCCGATCGCGGCCGCGGGCGTGCCACCCAGCGAGGCGATCGCGTAGCCGCCGCTCGCCGGGTCCGCCTCCGTCACGTCCCAGCCGAACAGCGACCGGTAGAACGAGGAGGCAGCGGCCGGGTCGGAGGTCTGGAGGTCGACCCAGACGGGGGTGCCGGGAGGGAAATCGGTGACGATCGGCATGGCGCACAGGCTACTCGCGGCGCAGGTCAGCCGGGCAGCCCCCGCAGCACCTCGTCCAGCGCCTCGACCGCGACCGCTGCAGGGTCGTCGCCGTCGCCGCGCGTCGCCCACCAGAGAAGCGCCGAGAAGTTCGCCGAGCTGATCGCGTCGGCGAGCACCTGCGCGCGCAGGGCCTCGGGCGGGATCCCGAGCCGGCGTGCGATGAACTCCGCCAGGATGTCGCGGTTCGCGCCGAGCCGGGTCAGCCCGAACCCGATCAGCGCCGGGTCGGAGGCCATCAGCCGGAGGCGGAACCGGGTCGCCTCGATCCCCTCCGGGCCGAGGTCGAGCGACTCGGTGATGGCGCGGGCGATCACGTCGCGCAGGCGCTCGTCCGCCGGCGCCGCGTCCAGGACCTCGTGCATTCGCCGGACCACCGGCTCCAAGCCTCCCCAGACCAGGTCGGGCTTCGACGGGAAGTAGCGGAAGAGCGTCCGGCGCCCGACGCCGGCCAGCGCGGCGATCTCGTCCATCGTGGTCGTCTCGTAGCCGTGCGCGGCGAAGTGCCGGAGTGCCACCAGCGCGACTCGGTCGGGGTCCACGTCGGCGGGCCGGCCGCGGCGGCGCGGGGCGGATTCGGCTGCGGGCGAACTCATGGTCTCCATTATGGCACTCGGTGTTATAAATAGACCGACGCCCGATCGAGCGCCGACGATGTCATCGACTCAAGGAGTACAGCAGCATGAACAGCAACGGAACCGGGCGCTTCGCCGGAAAGACCGCCATCGTGACCGGGGCCGGCTCCGGCATCGGCAAGGCGACCGCTCTCCGCCTCGCGTCCGAGGGGGCACGCGTGGTCGGCAGCGACATCTCCGCCGACCGGCTGGCGGCGCTGGTGGAGGAGAACCCGGAGCTGGACATCGTCACCGTCGCGGGCGACGTCTCCAGCGAGGAGACCATCGCCGCGGTGCTGGAGGCCGCGGGCGGACAGGTCGACGCGCTCGCCAACATCGCCGGCATCATGGACGGCTTCCTCCCGGCCGCCGAGGTCGACGACGCGACCTGGGACCGCGTCTTCCTCGTCAACGTCACGGCGATCATGCGCCTCTCGCGCGCGGTCCTCCCCCTCATGGTGGCGGCCGGCAGCGGCTCGATCGTGAACGTGTCCTCCGAGGCGGGCCTCCGTGGTTCGGCTGCGGGTGCGGCCTACACGGCCTCCAAGCACGCGGTCGTCGGCCTCACGAAGAGCACGAGCGTCTTCTATGCGCCGAACGGCGTCCGCACCAACGCGGTCGCGCCCGGCGGCGTCATCACGAACGTGGACGGCACCTTCAAGTCCGAGCTGGCCGGCGAGCGTCTCGGCCCGATCATGCAGACGAACGTCCCGCCGGTGGCCCACCCCGAGCAGCTCGCGGCCGCGATCACGTGGCTGTTGAGCGACGACTCCGCCAACATCTCCGGAGTCGTGCTGGCCTCCGACGGCGGCTGGTCGGCGATCTGACGCGCGTCGCGTGCCGGCCGGGGCGGCCGGACAGCCCGGACAGGGCAGCCGGCCGCCTCGGCGGATGCGCCGTCGGCTATCCCGCGTGCACGCGCCCGACCACCTCCGCGAGCAGGCGCACCCCGTCCGGGATGTCCCCCGCCGCGATCGCGCCGAAGCCGAGCAGCAGGCCCTCCCACCCGTCGCGCACCGCGAACCGCGGCAGCGGCTGCACCGCGATCCCCGCGACCGCCGCGGCGTCACTGACCCGAGCCGAGTCGAACGACGCCCCGTCCGCCGGCCGCAGCGCCAGGTGCAGCCCCGCCGCCGACGGCACGACCGCGAGCCGCCCCGCCAGCAGCCGGCCGGCCTCCAGCCCGAGAATCGCGTGGCGCTCCTCGTACACGCGCCGCGCCCGGCGCACGTGCGCCGCGAACGCCCCGGAGTCGAGCAGGCTCGCCATCGCCGCCTGCGTCACGACATCGTTGTGCCAGTCGGTCAGCCGTTTGGCGCTGCGCAGCGCGGGGACGAGCGTCTGCGGCGCCACGACGAACCCGAGCCGGAGGCCCGGGAGCATCGTCTTGGAGAACGTGCCGACGTAGACCACGCGGCCATCGGCGTCCAGACGCTGCAGTGGATCGAGTGACCGCGCCCCGAAGCGGTACTCGCTGTCGTAGTCGTCCTCCACCACCACCGCGTCGTGACGCGCCGCCCACTCCAGCAGTTCGGTGCGCCTCTCCAGCGGGAGCACACCGCCGAGCGGGAACTGGTGGGACGGCGTCACGTAGACCAGCCGGGCCGGCGGCAGCAGGTCGACGCGGAGGCCGTGGTCGTCCACCGGCACCGGCACGACGCGCGCGCCGAGCTGCTCGAAAAGCTGGCGGACCGGAGGATAGCCCGGGTCCTCCACCGCGACGGTGTCGCCGGGGCTCAGCAGAGTGCGCCCCAGGAGGTCGAAGGCCTGCTGCGCGCCGCTGGTGACCACGACGTCGGCGGCGGCGGCCTCGACCGAGCGCGCGAGGCCGAGGTGCCGGGCGATCCCGGCGCGCAGCCGCTCCGGACCGGCCGGGTCGGCGTAGTGGGCCGTCCGCAGCGCCGGACCGCGCAGGGCGGCCGTGACGCTGCGCCGCCACACGTCGGCCGGGAACAGCGTCGGGTCGGGCGACCCCACGCCGAAGTCGTACGCGATCGGATGCGGCTCCGCCCAGAGCGGATCGGCCAGGTCGCGCCACAGCGGCGCCGGTTGCGCGGCGGCCGGGCGACGCGCCGGTCGCTCGCCCGTCGCCGCGGGCAGCGCCACGAAGGTGCCGGAGCCGACGCGCGCGACGAGGTAGCCCTCCGCTGTCAGCCGCTCGTACGCAGTCGAGACGGTGCTGCGCGAGACGCCGAGGCTCGCCGCGAGCTCGCGCGTGGCGGGCAGCCGCTCGCCACGGCGCAGCCGGCCGTCGAGAACGGCGTCCCGCAACGCGCGGTAGACCCGCTCGGTGCGGTCGCCGCGCCCCTCGAACGACACGTGGATGTCCGTGACGACCTCCCGGATTGGTCTGCCGAATTTCTTGAGAATTGGATCTTACACCGAGCCAATACCACCCCTACGGTGAAGGCATGACAGACACCTCGATCATCGAAACCCTCGCCACCGCCGACCACCCCGCCCCCGTCGAACGCGTGCAGATCTCCGCCGCCGTCCCCGACGGCTACCGCAAGGTGATCAATCTCGACGGCTACGTCGGCCAGGCGGTGGAGGAACCGCTCGGCGATCTGATCAAGCTCCGCGCGTCCCAGATCAACGGCTGCACCTACTGCGTCGACATGCACTCGGTCGACCTGCAGGAGGGCGGCTACCCGCTCCGCAAGGTGTTCGCCGTCTCCGCCTGGCGCGAATCCCCGTGGTTCAGCCAGCGTGAGCGAACCGCGCTGGAGCTGACCGAGGCGGTCACCCTGATCCACCAGGGCGGGGTGAGCGAGGAGCTCTACGCGCGCTCCCTCGCCGAGTTCGGCGAGGTCGGCTTCGCGAACCTGATCCTCGCGATCGGCACGATCAACATCTGGAACCGGATCGCCATCCCCACCCACATGCGGCCGCCGGCTCTCTGAGCCCGGCGGACGCACGAAGGGCACGTGGCCCCCGGAGCGGCCACGTGCCCTTCGACACGACGAATGGAGGTCAGCTCACGCCGAGCAGGTCGATCACGAAGATCAGCGTCTTGCCCGAGAGCGGGTGACCGCCGCCAGCCGGGCCGTAGGCGAGCGCCGGCGGGACGGTCAGCTTGCGACGGCCGCCGACCTTCATGCCGGGGATGCCGTCCTGCCAGCCCTTGATCAGGTTGTTGAGCGGGAAGTCGATGGACTGCCCGCGGCTCCACGAGGAGTCGAACTCCTCGCCCGACTCGTACTCGACGCCCAGGTAGTGCACGTCGACCTTGGAGCCGGGAGTCGCCTCCGGGCCGGAGCCTTCGACGATGTCCACGATCTCGAGGGTCGTGGGGGCCGGGCCCTCGGGGGCGTCGACTTCGGGCTTCTCATTGGTGTTCTCTGCCATGCACCCATCCAACCGGTGCGGGACCTCCACGTCAAAAGTCTTGCAATCCGGGCGAGCCTGGGGCAGGCTAGACGCATAACTCGACGTCCCGGGAGCGTTGCAGGCATCGCCGCACCACCGGGCGTCGAGTCTTTAAGCGGCTTGTTCAAGCGGCTTGTTCGTCGGTCGCTCCCGAGCTGGATGATTCCCGGCCCCGCTAGCCGAAGACCTTCCCCGGGTTCAGGATGCCGAGAGGGTCGAACACCGACTTGAGCTTCACCTGCAGCTCGTAGGAGTCCGGACCGAGTTCCTCCGCCAGCCACCGGCGCTTCAGCACGCCCACGCCGTGCTCGCCGGTGAGTGTGCCGCCGAGCGCGACCGCTGTGCGGAAGAGGTCCCCAGCGGCGTCCCAGACCTCCTGGCCGACCTCGTCGCCCGCGGTGATGAAGTTCGGGTGCAGGTTTCCGTCACCGGCGTGCGCGACCGTCGGGATGGCGATGCCGTAGCGCTCGGCGATCCGCTCGATCGCCGCGAACATCTCCGGCATCCGCGACCGCGGCACCGCCACGTCCTCGATGAGCACCGTCCCGTTCGCCGCGAGCGCGGGATGGAACGCCCGGCGGATCGCGAGCAGTCGCTCGCCCTCCTCCGCGTCGGCGGCGACGCGCACGGTGCCGCCGGTCTCCGCGATCAGCGCGCTCGCCCGCCCGGCGTCCGCGGCGGCGGCCGGCCCGTCGAACTGGACGAGCAGGTACGCCGCTCCCCGCTCGCGCCCAGCGCCTCCCGGATGGTCTCCTCGCCGAGGTGGGCGGAGATGCGCTCCAGCGCCGGGCCGTCGAGCAGCTCCATGATCGCGGGGCGCAGGTGCGCGGCCGTCACACGCGCGGCGGCGTCGGAGGCCGCGCGCACGTCCGCGAACAGCGCGCCGAGCGTCGTCGGCTCGCCCTGCGGCAGAGGGAGGACGCGGACCGTCGCACCGACGATCACGCCGAGAGTGCCCTCCGAGCCGACCAGGAGCGAGGTCAGGTCGTAGCCGGTGACGCCCTTGACGGTGCGGTGGCCGGTGCGGAGGAAGCGCCCGTCGGCGAGCACCACGTCCAGGCCGAGCACGGCCTCCCGCGTCACGCCGTACTTCGCGCAGAGCAGCCCGCCCGCGTTCGTCGCGATGTTGCCGCCGACGGTGGAGATCGCCTTGCTCGCCGGATCGGGCGCGAAGAACAGGCCGAACGGCTCCAGCGCGACGTTGAGGTCGCCGTTGACGACGCCCGGCTCCACGACCGCGAGCTGGTCCTCGGTCGAGATCTCGAGGATGCGGTCCATGCGCGCGACGCTCAGCACCAGGGAGCCGGCGGTCGCGTTCGCCCCTCCGGCAAGCCCGGTGCCCGCGCCACGCGGCACGACCGGCACCCGGAACTCGGAGGCCGCCCGCATCGTCGCCTGGACGTGCTCGACCGTGCGGGCGTTCACGATGGCCAGCGGGTGACCCTCCGCGATCCAGCCGGAGTGGTCGCCTCGGGCGGCGTCGAGGTGGGCGGGATCGACCGACAGCACGTCCTCCACGTCCTCGCCGAGCGCCGCCGTGAGCCAGTCGATGACATCCATGACCGTCATGCTAACGGGGCTTCGCTCATGTCCGATTTCCGCTATCGGATGTCGGTGGCGCGTGTCACGCTGGGAGGCATGAGCAGCACCATGTCGAAGCCCACCGCCTCGGACGCCGCCGGCGAGCGGCTCGCGGACCCGGTCTTCGCGCAGCGCTACCGGGCGATGAGCGCCAGGGATGCCCGCTTCGACGGCCAGTTCATCACCGGCGTCCATTCCACCGGCATCTATTGCCGGCCGAGCTGCCCCGCGGTGACGCCGAAAGCCGACAACGTGACCTTCTACCTGACCGCCGCCGCGGCGCACGAGGCCGGCCTGCGGGCGTGCAAGCGCTGCCTCCCCGACGCGGTCCCCGGCTCGCCGGAGTGGAACGTCCGCGACGACCTCGCCGCGCGCGCCATGCGCCTCATCGCAGACGGCACGGTCGAGCGGGAGGGCGTGCCGGGGCTCGCCCACCGCCTCGGCTACACGCCGCGGCACCTCGGCCGCGTGCTCACCGCCGAGCTCGGCGCCGGACCGCTCGCGCTGGCGCGGGCGCACCGGGCGCAGACCGCGCGGCTGCTGCTGGCGGGCACGGACATGCCGGTCACCGACGTGGCCTTCGCCGCGGGGTTCTCCAGTGTGCGGCAGTTCAACGAGACGATGGCGGAGATCTACCACGTGACACCGGGTGCGATCCGGGAGGCCGCGCGCCGCCGGCCGGCGATCGCGCACGGGCCGATGGTGGCGGGCGCGACAGCAGGGGCGTCGCTGACGCTGCGGCTGCCGGCGCGGGCGCCGTTCGACGGCGGGCGGGTGCTGGCGTTCCTGGGGGCGCGCGCGATCGAGGGCATGGAGGCCGCCGTCGCCGGGGCGGACGACTCCGCCGTCCTCCCCTCCTACAGCCGGGCCCTGCGCCTCCCCCACGGCCCCGCCACGATCCGGCTCACGCTCGCCGGCGACGCCGAGGCCCCGGCGATCGAGTGCGAGGCGAGCCTCGCCGACATGGCCGACCTCGCCCCGCTCGTGGCGCGCGTGCGGCGCCTGCTCGACCTGGACGCCGACGCCGAGGCTATCGACACGGCGCTGGCGGCCGACCCTGCCCTCGCGTCGTCCGTTGCCGCGGCGCCGGGGATGCGCGTGCCCGGTGCGGTCGACCCTGAGGAGATCCTGTTCCGCGCGCTCATCGGACAGCAGGTGTCGGTGCCGGCCGCCCGCACAGCGCTCGCGCGTCTGACCGCGGCGCTCGGCGAGCCGGTGGCGATCGGCGGCTTCACCCGGCTGTTCCCGACGGCGGACGCGATCGCCGAGCACGGCAGGGAGGTGCTGCGCGGGCCGGGCAAACGCATCGACGCGATCGTCGGCGCCGCGGCCGCTCTCGCGGACGGCTCGCTCGTGATCGACGTGGGCGAGTCCCGCGCCGAGTTGGAGGCGCGGCTGGTGGCGCTTCCCGGCATCGGCCCGTGGACCGCCGGCTACGTCGCGCTCCGCGTGCTCGGCAGTCCGGATGTTCTGCTGACCGGCGACCTCGCGCTGCGGCAGGGAGCGGCGCGGCTCGGCCTCCCCTCGGAGCCTCGCGAGCTCGCGGCCCGCGGCGTGCTCTGGTCGCCGTGGCGCAGCTACGCGGGGATGCATCTGTGGGAGAGCGCGCACGAGGCGCAGCGGGAGGCCAGGCAGCAGAGGGAGGCGCAGCGCACGACGCGGCCGACCCGGCGCAGCCCCGAGCCCCACCGCGCAGCGTAGGATCGCACCCACCGGGCCACCGTGACGGCCCGCTGTCCTGTCTCAGGACATCGGTGACGGAAGTGGGTCAGGACATCGGTAACGCTTCGTGTCTCAAGACATCGGTGACAGTTCGTCCGGTTTCGGGTTGGGGCGGCGGCCTCGGGGTCGGCCGTTGCTGACGTATTTGACGCCGGGTGAGGGCCAGGGTTGTTCGATGATGAGGGTGCCCTCGAGGTCGAAGAACATGACGGTCGGGCCGGTGTCCATGATCGCGATTCGCTTCTTGCTGTAGTCGCGGCCAATGCCGAAGCGGATGCCGTGGAACTCGACGCTGCCGCCGAGGTCGACGAGCTTGACGCGGACGCCGTCGTCACGGCGGCCGAGTCGGGAGTCATGCGCGGGTGGCCTGGGTGATTCAGCTTTCGGGGTGGCGTGCCAGGCCTGCTGCGGTGTGATCCGGCCGGGCAGGGCTTGGTGGGGTCGTTGGGTGTTGTAGATGATGTCGAACGCATCGACCTGCTCCTGCAGCTGGGCGAGGGTGGCGGCGATGGGTTGCTTGTCGAGGTAGCGGAACAGGGTCTGGTGGAAGCGCTCGATGCTCCTATGTTCGTCAAGTGCCGATTTGGGGCAGGTTGGCGTAGATCTCTCGAGCGATGTATCGCTTCAGGCAGCGGATGATTTCGCGTTTGGTGCGACCCTCGGCGCTGCGGCGTTCGACGTAGGCGAGCGTGGGTTCGTGTCGGCGCATTCGGACGATCGCGACGATGTAGAGGGCGCTGTTCGCGGCGCGGTCTCCGCTGCGGGAGAGCCGGTGTCGTCCGGTGGTTCGGCCGCTGGAGGCGGGTTGTGGGGCGACGCCGCAGAGCTTGGCGAAGGCTGCCTCGTTCTTGATGCGGTTGGCGTTGTCGCCGGCGGTGACTAAGAACTGGGCGGCGACTTCGACGCCGACTCCGTGTAAGGCGACGAGGTCGGGAGCGGTCTGGTTGACGAGGTCCGCGATCTGTGTGCTGAGCCGTTTGGCCTCGTCGTCCAGGGTCTTCCAGCGTCGTGCGAGGTCGCGGAGGGCGAGCTTCGTGCCGGCCAGGTGCAGACGAGCAGGATCCGACAACAGCGAGAGAAGATTCTCTGTCTCAGGTCGTAGGTGGAGGCATCGGTTCACCAGTGTGCGCTTGGTCAGATCGACGAGCTCGTCGCGCAGCTGCGAGGGCGCGCCGATCATCACGCCGAACAGGGCGTTGAAGGCCTGGGTGCGTGCCTTGACCGCGCCAGAGCGCGCGACCCGCAGGGTGCGGATCACCTCGATCGCGCCGGACTTGCTCTTGGGAACAGCGGTGGAGGTCTCGCCGAGCACTGCGCGGGCGATCTGCTCGGCGTCCAGGCGATCGGACTTGCCGTCCATCCGCCTTGCGATCCGGTTGGGCCGGTTCACTTCGATGACGTGTTCACCGCTTCTCGTCAGCTCGCGGGCGAGCGCGGCGCCGAACGAGCCGGTGCTTTCCACCCCGATAGAGGCGAGGCTGCCGTAGCTGCGCATCCAGGACCGAAGAGCGTCGTAGCCGGGTCCGGTGGCGGGGAACTCGTGGTGGCCGAGCAGCCGACCATGATCATCGATGGCGGCGGCGTAGTGGGTGTGCTTGTGAGTGTCGACTCCGCCGATGACCGTGACATCGGTCAATTCAATTGTCATGCTGGAGGTGCTCCTTCCGTGCGCGCTGGTTGAACGGACGGGGCGAGCCGGTCGGGCGGGTCGACAGAACTGTGATGGGGCTTCTAGTCCAAGCTCCTATCAGGTCAGATCCGGTCGGCCGGCGCGCTCCTGGATACTGCGCCGGCCCCGGTCGACAAATCGAACGAAGGACACCATGGTCAGTTCTTGGCCTGAGTCAGACCGAGACCGTCGCAGCACCATGACAAGTCTTCACAGTTCTTGCCTTGGGTGGTCGGTTTGAAGGGTTTGCCGGTGATCGCCTCGACGCCGTAGGAGGCGAGGTAGGTGGTGAGCTGGCCGGCGAACCCGCGCCGGGAGGGGTTGAGGGCCATGCCGTTGTCCGACAGCAGCCGCTGGGGAACACCGTGGAGGCGGATGGCTTTGGCGACGACGGTGATCGCGTCTTGGGAGCTCTCGGTCAAGGCGACGTGGGAGGCGACGGCGAGGCGGGAGTGGTCGTCGATGAGCTGGAAGATGACGCACTTGCGTCCCTCGGTGAGGACGTATTCGGTGGCGTCGATCTGCCAGCACGCGTTCGGTGCCGGATAGACGAACCGGCGGTAGGAGGCGCGGGGTCGTTTCCGCGGCTCGAGGCGGGCGACGCCGGCGTCGCGGAAGATCCGGGCCAGGGAGGAGACCGCGGGAACCGGGGTGATCCGCAGCAGTCGCATCCGGTCGTGGACTCTGATCGGACCGTGATCCAGACCGGACTGTTCCAGCGCCGCCCGGACCTGGATGGCCTGCCGTTTGGTCTCTTCGGTGATCTTCCCGGGGCTGGCTCGCGGGCGCCTCGATCGGGGTTCGAGAGCGGCGGCCGGGCCGTCTTCGATGGCGCGTTTGCGGATCGCGTAGAACGTCTTTCGGGAGATGCCGTGCTCGGCGCAGAACGTGGTCACCGACCCGCGCGGAGCATCCGGTGGCCACTGGGTGATCGCGAGACGGACACGGGGATCAACGGGTTCAACACGGCTCATTCCTCAAAGATCGAGGAGAAGTGTCACCACCAAACAGGGCCGTAGTGTCACCGATGTCCTGAGGCAGAATTGTCACCGATGTCCTGAGACATAACACACCGTGACGGCCCGCAACAAATACGTGCATTTCGGACACGTGCATTTCGGTCGAGGAGGGAGCGCTTCCGTGCCCTCGATCACCGTCGTGATCCCCGCGCTCGACGACGCCGGGATGCTCGCCCGCTGCCTTTCCGACCTCGCCGCACAGCTCCGTCCCGCGGACGAGATCATCGTCGTGGATAACGGCAGCTCCGACGACACCGCGGCCGTCGCCCGCGCCGCCGGGGCGCGCGTGCTGGAGCAGCCGGTCCGCGGTATCTTCCCCGCGGCCGCCACCGGCTACGACGCCGCCGTCTGCGACATCGTCGCGCGCCTGGACGCCGACTCGCGGCCTCCGGTCGACTGGCTGCTGCACATCGAGGCAGAGTTCGTGGACGATCCGGCGATCGGCGTGCTGACGGGACCCGGCGTCTTCTACGACGGCAACACGTTCGTCGCGGGCCTCGGCCAGCTCGTCTACATCGGCGGCTACTTCTGGTCCATGGAGATCTGGCTCGGGCATCCGCCGATCTTCGGCTCCAACTTCGCGATGCGCCGCGAGGTCTGGCAGGAGGTCCGGGGTCGCGTGCACCGCGACCTGCGCGAGGTGCACGACGACCTGGACCTCGCCATCCACCTCGACCCGGGCGTGGTCGTGCGCTACGACGAGCGGCTGCTGGTCGGCATCTCGTCCCGGCCGTTCTCGACCTGGCGCGGCTTCGGGCGGCGCATCCGCTGGGCGTTCGGCACGCTGCGCATGCACCTGCCGGAGGAGACGCCGTGGCGTCGCCGGGCGGCACGGCGGCGGTGGGAGGCCGAGCACGCCGGCGAGGCTCCGGGCGCGATCGCCTGAGCGCCCTCGTCTGAGCCGCCTCGTCCGAACCGCCTCGCCTGAACCCCTCGTCCGAGCCGGAGTTCTGCGCGTTGTGGGCGTTCTCCTGGGCCGTCCCGGTTCGTGTCGGCAGGCTCCCGACCGATAGGTTGGACAGTGTGAGATTCTCGCACCTCAGCACCACCCCGGACTCGCACCCGCGCCTGGCGGCCGTCATCGGAGACGGCGCCCTCTTCCTCGACGAACTCCTCGCCGAGGCGCCCCGCGACCTCCAGGACCTCATCGAACTCGGCGACGCGGGCCTGACGGAGGTGCGCGCCGTCGTGGACGGCGCCGTCGCCGCCGGCGCCCCGCTCGTCCCGGTCCACGAGCTGCGGCACGCCTCGGCCGTGTTGCGGCCGCCGCAGGTGATCGCGATCGGCGCCAACTACGCCGCGCACGCCTCGGAGCTGAAGCTCCGCAGCGAGAAGGCCGCGACCGTGTTCTCGCTCTGGCCCAACTCGCTCGCAGGCCACGGCGGCACGACCAGCTGGCCGGAGGACCTCACTACGCAGGTCGACTACGAGGCAGAGCTCGGGGTCATCATCGGCAAGCCCGCGCGCAACGTCTCGGTGCGCGACGCTCTCGACTACGTATGGGGCTACACGGTGGTCAACGACATCACCGCGCGCGACCTCCAGTTCTCGGAGGCGCAATGGTCGCGCTGCAAGTCGTTCGACGGCTTCACCCCGAACGGCCCGGTGGTCGTCACAGCCGACGAGATCGCCGACCCCCAGGACCTCTGGCTCACGACGAACGTGGACGGCGCGATACTGCAGGACGCCTCGACCGCCGACATGGTGCGCTCGGTCGCCGAGATCATCGAGTTCCTGTCGCGGTCAGCCACGATCCAGCCGGGCACACTGATCTCCACCGGCAGCCCGGGCGGCGCCGGCTACTCACGCACTCCCCCGGTGTTCCTGCGCGACCGCTCGACGGTCACGGTCTCGATCGGCGGGATCGGCTACCTGACGACGTACTGCCGCGTCACCTGAGGCAAGCATCCGGGCATTACATGCATTGCACGCATTCGTCGGCGCCGTCGGCTAGCGTGAGTGCATGTCGATCGGCGAGCGGCGGCCCGGAGTCTCGGGCGGAGACGACGAGGCGGCCCGCCTGGACGCAGTCCTGCCGGACATCGACTGGTCGGTCGCCCCGGTCGGCGCGACCTTCTCGACCTTCCGCGCGCCGAGCGGCGAGCTCGCCGTCGTCGCGCTCGGCGATCCGGCCGACCCGCGCGTCGTGCTGGTGCCGGGAGCCACGGGCTCCAAGGAGGACTTCTACCTCCTGGCGCCGATCCTGGTGGCGGCCGGCTACTACGTGCAGAGCTACGACCTGGCCGGCCAGTACGAGTCGGCGTCGGCCGGCCCGGAGGCCGGGGGGCACTACACGTACGACCTGCTGGTGGCCGATTTCGTGGCGTTCCTGCGCGACGGCGGCCCCGCGCACGTCCTCGGCTACTCGTTCGCCGGCATCGTCGCCGAGCTCGCGCTCGTGCAGCACCCGGAACTGTTCCTCACGCTGACGCTGCTGACCTCGCCGCCGGAGCCGGGTCAGGCGTTCCGCGGCGTGCGCGTCATCGGCTGGTTGAGCTGGTTCCTGAACGGCCGCCAGGGCGCCGGGCTGATGATCTGGGGCATCGTCACCAACAAGAACAGAGTCGGCCCCACACGCCTGGCGTTCGTCCGCTCCCGGTTCGCGCTCACCCGCCGCTCGAGCGTCGACGACATGGTCGGGTTGATGAAGCACGTTCCCGACGTGCGCGAGCGCATCGCCGCGATCGGACTCCCGGTTCTGGTGGCGACGGGCGACCACGATCTGTGGCCGACGCAGCTTCACGCCGCGAACGCGAAGGCGCTCGGCGCGCGGCTCGCCGTCTACCGCACCGGGCACAGCCCGTGCGAGACGGCCCCCAACCAGCTGGCCCGAGACATGATCGCCCTCTTCCGCTCCGCCGAGCGCTGACCCCGCCCCCGTCCGCACCTCCACCCCCACCGGAACAGGGGTCGCAGCACGCCGCTATCGCGGCACGATAGCGGCGTGTTGCGACCCCTGTCGGGATCGCGCTACTCGCGGGCCTTCTCGGCCTTCTCGATGGCCTCGGCTTCGACGACCGGGATGGAGGTGGTGATCGCCTCGAGGCCGCTCAGGCGGGCCGGGGACAGCAGTCGGGTGACCTCCTCGCGGCTCATCAGCTTGGCCTCCACCACGAGGTCGGCGACGTTGTGGCCGGTCAGCAGTGCCGACTTGGCGAGCGCGGCCGCGGCGGCGTAGCCGATGTGGGGGTGAGCGCGGTGATGACGCCGACCGACGAGCCGACCATCGCGCCGAGGCGCTCCTCGTTCGCGGTGATGCCGTCGACGCAGTTGACGCGCAGCGTGTGGAAGGCCTGCGCCATCCAGGTGATGCTCTGCAACAGGGAGTGGGCGATGACCGGCTCGAACGCGTTGAGCTGAAGCTGGCCGCCCTCGGCCGCCATGGTCACGGTGACGTCCGCGCCTGCCACGGAGAACGCGACCTGGTTGACGACCTCCGGGATGACCGGGTTGACCTTGCCCGGCATGATCGACGATCCGGCCTGGCGCGGCGGGAGATTGATCTCGCCGAGGCCGGCCTGCGGACCGGACGACAGCAGTCGGAGGTCGTTGCAGATCTTCGACAGCTTGATCGCGCTGCGCTTGAGGGAGCCGGAGAACGACATGAAGGCGCCGGCGTCGCTGGTCGACTCGATCAGGTCGGGCGCGGTCTCCAGGTTGAGACCGGTGATCAGGTTGAGGTGCTTGACCGCCGCGGCCGCGTAGCCGGGGTCGGCGGTGATGCCGGTGCCGATCGCCGTCGCGCCGAGGTTGATCTCGGCGAGCAGCCACTTGGTCTCGGTGAGCCGGGCGTGGTCCTCGGTGAGGGTGGTGGCGAAGCCGTGGAACTCCTGGCCGAGCGTCATCGGCACGGCGTCCTGGAGCTGGGTGCGGCCGACTTTGAGGATGTGGCGGAACTCGCGGCCCTTCGCGGCGAACGAGTCGCGCAGTAGGGCGAGCTCGTCCAGCAGGTGGCCCAGCGCGAACGTGAGCGCGATCTTGATCGCGGTCGGGTACGTGTCGTTCGTGCTCTGGCTGCGGTTCACGTCGTCGATCGGGTGCATGTTCGCGTAGTCGCCCTTGGGACGGCCATCGAGCTCGAGCGCGATGTTCGAGATGACCTCGTTCGCGTTCATGTTCGTGGAGGTGCCCGCCCCGCCCTGCATGACGCCGACCACGAACTGGTCGTGGAACTTGCCGTCGATGATGAGCTGGCAGGCCCGGTCGATCAAGTCGGCCTTGTGCTGCTCCAGCACGCCGATCTCCAGGTTGGCGCGCGCCGCGGCCTGCTTGACGGCGGCGAGGGCGACGATCAGGTCGGGGTAGACGGAGATGGGCCGCTTGGCGATCGGGAAGTTCTCGAGGGCACGCGAGGTGTGCACACCCCAGTAGGCGTCGGCCGGAATCTCCCGGCTGCCCAGGGAGTCCGTCTCGACGCGGGTGGGCCGGCCCTCGGCACTGGGGGTCGGGACGTCGGACACGTTCTCGGACGCGTCCACGACGCTGTTGCCGGCGGTCGGGTCGATGACCGGGATGGGGTGAGTCTTCGGTTCGTCCATCGTTGCTGTGGAATCCACGCTTGGCTCCATTGCCTCTCGTTGTGCGTTGGCGTTTCGGGGTCTGCCGGCCGTTCGTGGCGCCCGGCACAGCCGAGCCTACCCCTGGCGCCTGCACGGGAGATGGACACATCGTCCGGTATCCCGGACGCCGTTCGACAGCCTGTCGAGACGGCCCCGCTCAGCCCAGTTTCCGCAGCAGCCCGCGCGCGAACCGGTCCTTGGCCTCGGTGTACGGCGGGTAGATGAGTTGCAGCGTGTCGGGCGCGAGCGCCTTGGTCAGCACGGCCTTCTCGTGGCTGAACGTCTCCAGCGACCGGCGGCCGTGGTACGCGCCGGACCCGCTCTCCCCCACCCCGCCGAACGGGAGGCCGCCGACCGCCAGGTGCGCGGCGGGCACGCCGAAGCCGACAGCTCCGGAGCTGGTCTCGGTGAGGATGCGGCGCCGCACATCGCGGCGCTCACTGAAGACGTAGAGGGCCAGCGGTTTGTCGCCGGAACGGATGAACGCGATCGCGTCGTCCAGTCCGTCGACGGCGACGATCGGCAGCACCGGGCCGAAGACCTCCTCGCCCATGACCGCGGAGTCGCGCGGCACGTCCACGAGCACGGTCGGGGCGAGGTAGCGAGAGGACGCCTCCGACTGCCCTCCGACCGCGGTCGTCCCCGAGCCGAGCAGCCCCGCGAGGCGGTCGAATTGCCGCTCGTTCACGATCCGTCCGTAGTCGGGGCTCTGCGCCGGATCGTCGCCGTAGAGCGCGCGCACCGCGCCGGCGAGCTCGACGGCGAGCCGCTCGGAGACGCCCTTCGTCGCCAGGATGTAGTCGGGAGCGACGCACGTCTGTCCCGCGTTCATGAATTTGCCCCAGGCGATCCGCCGGGCGGCGGCGGCCAGGTCGACGGAGTCGTCCACGTACACCGGGGACTTGCCGCCGAGCTCCAGGGTCACCGGGGTCAGGTGCTCGGCCGCCGCCGACGCGACGATGCGGCCGACGCGGCCGTTTCCGGTGAAGAAGATGTGGTCCCAGCGCTGGGCGAGCAGCTCCGTGGTCTCCGCGACCCCGCCCTCCACGACCGCGACGGCCGACGGGTCGAGGTACTGCGGGATGAGCCGCGCCATCGCGGCCGAGGTGGCGGGCGCGAGCTCGCTCGGCTTCAGCACGACGGCGTCGCCCGCGGCCAGAGCGCCGACGAGCGGCGCCAGCAGCAGTTGCACCGGGTAGTTCCACGGGGCGATCACGAGCACGACGCCGACCGGCTCCAGCACGACCCGGGCCTTCGCCGGCATCAGGGCACCCGGTACGGCGACGCGACGGGGCCGCAGCCAGCGTCGGAGGTTGCGGCGCATGTGGTCGATCTCGCCGACGACGAAGCCGACCTCGGCGATCTGCGACTCGGTCGGGTTCTTGGCCAGGTCCTCCAGCAGGGCGTCCTCGAACTCGGCCGCGCGCTCGGTGAGCATCCGGCGCAGGGCGGCGAGCTGGGCGAGCCGCCAGGAGAGCGGCTTGGTGCGACCGCGCTCGAAGGCGGCGCGAAGGGTCGCGACGGTGTGCGGGATGCTGTCGCCGGCGACGGTGCCGGACGTGAGCGTGGACTCCGAGGTCATGCGCCCATCATCACACGCGCGGCCGGTACTCCAGGTCGAAGATCGCGTGGCCGAGCCGCTCGCCGCGCCGCTCGAACTTGGTCACCGGCCGGTCGTCGGGCCGCGGGACGAACCCGCCGGCGCCGGCGACGTTCAGCAGGGCGGGCTCGGCGTCGAGCACGTCGATCATGTGCTCCGCGTAGGGCTCCCAGTCGGTCGCGAGCCGCAGCACGCCGCTCGGCTTCAGCGCGGCGACGATGAGCCGGACGACGTCGGGCTGCACCAGGCGGCGCCGGTGGTGGCGGGCCTTGGGCCACGGGTCGGGGAAGAAGATGAGCACCTCGTCCACGCTCGCGGCGTCGAGCCCCTGCTCGAAGACCTCCACCGCGTCGTGCCGGACGACCCGGACGTTGGTGAGCCCCTCCTCGTGCGCGGCCGCGAGCACCCGTCCGACTCCGGCGCCGTGCACCTCCACGCCGAGGAAGTCCTTCTCGGGATGCCGTGCGGCCAGGGCGAGCAGGTTCTCGCCGTTGCCGAAGCCGATCTCGACCACGCGCGGCGCGATGCGCCCGAAGATCGCGGCCAGGTCGAGCGGCGAGCCGTCGAAATCCACGCCGTAGACCGGCCAGAACTCGTCGATCGCCCGCCGCTGGGCTTCGGTCTTCCTGCCGCGGATGACGAAGCTGTGCGGCCGGACGAGGGGGACGGTTCCATCCGTCCATTCTCGCAGGCCGCGCGAGCGACTCCGATTCGTGCCGAATGTCGACTTTCACGGCGCGGAAGGCGACATTCGGCACGAATCTGCCAGCGATCAGTGCGGCAGTACGGCCTCGATCGGGCCGCGCGCGAAGTACACCAGGAAGCCGGCCGCGACGATCCAGAGCAGCGGGCTGATCTCGCGCGCCTTGCCGGCGAGCGACCGGATCAGCACCCAGGAGATGAAGCCGACGCCGATGCCGTTCGCGATCGAATAGGTCAACGGCATGACGATGATCGTCAGGAACACCGGCAGCGTGCTGGAGAACTCGTGGAAGTCGATGTGGCGGATCTGCACCACCATCAGGGCGCCGACGACGACGAGCGCCGCGGCCGCGACCTCCAGCGGCACCACCTGGGTCAGCGGCGTGAAGAACATCGCGAGCAGGAACAGCACGCCGGTGATGACGCTGGCGAAGCCGGTCTTCGCGCCCTCGCCGATGCCGGACGCCGACTCCACGAACACCGTGTTGGAGCTGGCCGAGGTGCCGCCGCCGACGACCGCGCCGACGCCCTCCACGATCAGGGCGGACTGGAGGCGCGGGAAGGTGCCGTCCTCGTTGGCGAGGCCGGCGCTGCGAGCCAGGCCCGTCATCGAGCCCATCGCGTCGAAGAAGTTCGTGAACACGAGCGTGAAGATCAGCATCACGGCGGCGAGGGCGCCGATCCGGCCGAACGAGCCGAACAGGTCGAACTGCCCGACCAGGCTGAGGTTCGGGAGGCTGACCAGCGACGTCGGGAGCTGTGGCACCGTGAGGTTCCAGCCGTTGGCGTTTTTCGGGCCGGACGGCCCGACGTGGAAGACCGCCTCGGCGATGATCGCGACGATGGTGGCGACGACGATGCCGATCAGGAGCGCGCCCTTCACCCTGCGGGCCATCAGCACGCCCATGACCACGAGCGCGACCAGGAACACCAGGGTCGGCACCGTGGCGATCGAGCCCGCCTCGCCGAGCTGCACGGGCGGCGACGAGAGGTTGGTGCTGCGCACGAAGCCGCTGTCCACGAAGCCGATGAACGCGATGAAGAGGCCGATGCCGACCGTGATCGCGGTCTTGAGCTGCGGCGGGACCGCGTTGAAGATCAGGCGGCGCAGGCCCGTCGCGGCCAGCAGCACGATGATGAGGCCGTTGATGACGACCAGGCCCATCGCCTCCTGCCACGTCAGCACCTTGACGACGTTGACCGCGAGGAACGAGTTGATGCCGAGGCCCGCGGCGAACGCGAACGGCAGCCGGGCGACGAGACCGAACAGCACGGTCATGACACCGGCGCTCAGCGCGGTGACGGCCGCGACCTGCTGGCCTTGCAGCGAGTGGCCCGACACGTCGGGGGTCCCGCCGAGGATGAGCGGGTTGAGGATGACGATGTACGCCATCGTCACGAAGGTCAGCAGGCCGCCGCGGATCTCCGTCGCCCACGTGGTGCCGCGGGACGTGATCTCGAAGAACCGGTCCAGGCGCCCTGTGCGGGTCGGCGTGGGCGTGGAAGTCGAAGCGGAAATGGTGGTCTCCCGTAGTATCGGTGGGGTTTTGGTTCGAGGCGCATTCGAAGGTACGTCACAGCGCTGTACCAGCCTAATTCCCCCGCGACACGATAAGGACACGCATGGCTCTGCCCTGGAAACTGCACGGCGACGGCAAGAAGGTCGGAGCACGCGAAGTCGTGCTCCCCGGCGAGCGGCTCACCTGGCCGCGGACGATCGGGCTCGGCGCCCAGCACGTCGTCGCGATGTTCGGCGCGACGTTCCTGGTGCCGCTGCTCACCGGCTTCCCGCCGAGCACGACGCTTCTGTTCTCCGGCGTCGGCACGATGCTGTTCCTGCTGATCACACGCAACAAGCTGCCCAGCTACCTGGGCTCGTCGTTCGCGTTCATCGTCCCGATCGTCGCCGCGACCAAGGCGCACGGGATGCCGTCGGCGCTGTTCGGCATCGTGGTCACCGCCCTGCTGCTCGCCGTCGTAGGCCTGATCGTGGTCGCCACCGGCACCAAGTGGATCGACGGGCTGATGCCGCCGATCGTCGCCGGCGCCATCGTGGCTCTGATCGGGTTCAACCTCGCGCCCGCCGCCAAGAACAACTTCATGCAGGCGCCGGTCACGGCGCTGGTGACGCTCGCGGCGGTCATCCTCTGCACGGTGCTGTTCAAGGGGATGCTGGGCCGCCTCTCGATCTTCCTCGGGGTCGTCGTCGGCTACGTCTTCGCCGCGCTCGCCGGCCAGGTCGACTTCAGCAAGGTCGACAAGGCGGCGTGGCTCGGCCTCCCGCACTTCACGTTCCCCGCCGACCCGTTCACCGACGCCGCGTCGACGTGGGGCATCCTGCCCGCGTTCCTCCCGGTGGTGCTCGTGCTGATCGCCGAGAACGTCGGCCACATCCGCGGTGTGGCGCAGCTCACCGACCCGGCAGTCAACAAGCTCACCGGCCGCGCGCTGTTCGCGGACGGCCTGGCGACGACGATCGCCGGCTTCTTCGGCGGCTCGGGCACGACCACCTACGGCGAGAACATCGGCGTCATGGCCGCCACGCGCGTCTACTCGACGGCCGCGTACTGGGTGGCCGGCATCGTCGCGGTCCTGCTCGGCCTCTCTCCCAAAGTCGGCGCGGTCATCAACACCATCCCGGCCGGGGTGCTGGGCGGCGTGACGACCGCGCTGTACGGCCTGATCGGCGTGATCGGCGTGAAGATCTGGCTGGACAACAAGGTCGACTTCTCCAAGCCGGTCAACCAGTTCACCGCGGCGACCGCGCTCATCATCGGCATCGGCGACTTCACGCTGAACTTCGGTCAGCTCACCTTCAACGGGATCGCGCTCGGCGCCATCGCGGCGATCGTCGTCTACCACGTCATGAACTCGATCGCCCGCGTGCGCGGCACCGCCTAGCGCGCCAGACGTCCTCGAACGCGGTCCTGCATCCGATATTGCAGACTCCTCTCATCTGTTCTAAGCTGCACAATGTCAGTGAGAGGAACCTGTGCAGCGCATTCACACCCCCGGCTACGACCGCACCGGCGTCGAGTGCGGCATCGCGCACATCGGCGTGGGAGGCTTCCACCGGGCGCACCAGGCGCTCGCGATCGACCGACTGCTCGAACAGGGTCTCGCCCGCGACTGGGGCGTCCTCGCCGTCGGAGTGCTCCCCTCCGATGCAGCGATGCGCGACGCGCTCGACGCCCGTGACGGCCGATACACACTGGTCGAGAAATACGCCGACGGACGCTGGGAGGCCAGGGACGTCGGCTCGATCCTCGAGTTCGCGCACGCGCCCGACGACCGGAGGGCGGCCATCGAGCGGCTCGCCGACCCTGCGATCCGCATCCTGTCCCTCACGATCACCGAGGGCGGCTACCCGGTCGACCGGGAGACCGGGGCGTTCGTGCCCGGTGCGCCCGCCCCGGCGTTCGACCTGATCGTCGCGGCCCTGCGCCGTCGTCGTGAGCTCGGACACGCGCCGTTCGCCGTGCTGTCCTGCGACAACATCCAGCACAACGGCGCCGTCGCCCGCGCGGCGGTGACCGGCTTCGCCCGGCAGACCGATCCGGAGCTCGCGCACTGGATCGAGGCCGAGGTCGCCTTCCCCTCGTCGATGGTCGACCGGATCACGCCGGCGACGACGAAGGCCGACCGCACCGAGATCACGCGGCGCTTCGGCGCGGACGAGCCCTGGCCGGTCGTCGCCGAGCCGTTCTTCCAGTGGGTCATCGAGGACGACTTCCCGCAGGGGCGCCCGCCGTGGGAACGAGCGGGAGCCCAGCTCGTCGCAGACGTCGAGCCGTACGAACTGATGAAGCTCCGGCTGCTGAACGCGAGCCACCAGGCCCTCTGCTACTTCGCCCGGCTGCTCGGATACGAGTTCGTGGCGGACGCCGCACGCGACCCGGACATCGCCGCGCTCCTGCGCCGCTACATGCGCCAGGAGGGGACGCCGACGCTGCGCCCCGTTCCCGGCGTCGACCTCGCCGCCTACACCGAGAGCCTGGTCGAGCGCTTCGCGAATCCGGAGGTGGCCGACACTGTCGCCCGGCTGTGCGCCGACTCATCCGACCGCATCCCCGCCTGGCTGCTTCCGGTCGTGCGGGAGCGCCGCGCGGCCGGCGCCCGGACTCCCTCGCCGCCGCCGTCGTCGCGAGCTGGGCGCGCTATGCCGAGGGCGCGGACGAGCAGGGCGAACCGATCGAGGTGGTCGACCGGCGCCGGGAGGCCGTCATCGCCGCGGCGGCGCGCCAGCGCGCCCAGCCCGACGCGTTCCTCCGCCAGCACGACCTCTTCGGCGACCTCGCCGACGACGCCGTCTTCACAGCCGACTACCTCGCCGCGCTCCGGAGCCTCCACTCCGAGGGAGCGCGCGCGACGCTCCGCGCGCTCCGCTGAGCCGGAGCCGGCCCTCCGCCGGTCCCGCCACGAACACACCTGCCCAACCGATCCCGAGGAGACTCATGTCCACATCGCTGTCCCCGACCGCGGCGCCCGCCGCTCCCGCACTCCCCGAGACCATGGCGGCCGTCGTCGTCCACGGCCCCGAGGACTACCGGCTCGAGACCGTGCCGGTGCCGCAGCCCGGCGCCGGCGAGCTGCTGCTGCGCGTGGAGGCCGTCGGCGTCTGCGCGTCCGACCTCAAGTGCTATCACGGCGCTCCCAAGTTCTGGGGCGACGAGAACCGCCCCGCGTGGGCGCAGACCGGCCGCATCCCCGGTCACGAGTTCGTCGGTCGCGTCGTCGCGGGCTACCCGGCCGCACTCGCGCGGCGCGGGCTGGCGCTCGGCGACCGCATCGCGTGCGAGCAGATCGTCCCCTGCGGCGACTGCCGCTATTGCGAGCGCGGCCAATACTGGATGTGCGCGCCGCACGCGATGTTCGGCTTCAAACAGTTCGACGGCGCGATGGCCGAGTACGCGCTCATCCCGGAGCGCGCACTGACGCATCCGGTGTCCCTCGACCTCGCCCCGCAGCACGCGGCGTACGCCGAACCGCTCTCCTGCGCGATGCACGCGGTGGAGCGCGCCGACGTGAAGTTCGGCGACGTGGTCGTCATCGCGGGCGCCGGCCCGATCGGCCTCGGCGCCATCGCGGGCGTCCGCCAGAAGAACCCGCTGCAGGTCATCGCGCTCGACATGAGCGACGACAAGCTGGACCTGGCGCGCAAGTGCGGCGCCGACCTCACGATCAACATCACCCAGGAGGACGCGGTCGCCCGCGTCAAGGAGCTCACCGACGGTTACGGCGCGGACGTCTACATCGAGGCGACCGGCCACCCCTCGGCGGTCGGCCAGGGCCTGAACCTGCTCCGCAAGCTCGGCACCTACGTCGAGTACTCGGTCTTCGGCTCCGACGTGACGGTCGACTGGTCGATCATCAGCGACGACAAGGAGCTCGACGTCCGCGGCGCCCACCTGGGCCCCGGCTGCTGGCCCGCCGCGATCAAGCTGCTCGAGTCCGGCGCGCTGCCGATGGATGAGATCTGCACGCACCAGTTCCCGCTCGCGGAGTTCCAGAGCGCGCTCGACCTCGTCGGCGACACCGCGGGCGCCTCCATCAAGGTCACCATCCTGCCCTGAGGCAGCCGACCCCCACGATCACCGGAGTTTCTGATGACCACCACCGCAGCACCCGTCCGCGAGACCTTCCTCGACCGGATCGGCATCCCCCATCCCCTGCGCTGGGGCTTCCTCGGCGTCCTCGTCTTCATGACGGGCAACGGGGTCGAGTCCAACTTCCTGTCCCCGCATATGACGCACGCGCTCGGCGAGGACAAGTTCGCCATCGTCGCGCAGATCATCGCCATGTACAGCCTGGCCGTGCTGATCGCGTCCTACCTGTCCGGCGCGCTCGCGGACCTGTGGGGGCCCCGGCGGGTGATGACGCTCGGCATGATCCTGTGGATCGTCTTCGAGGGCGCCTTCCTGTTCTCGCTCTCCATCGGGAGCGTCCCGCTGCTGTTCGTCAGCTACTTCCTGCGCGGCTTCGGCTTCCCCTTCTTCGCGTTCGCGTTCCTGGTCTGGATCAATCAGATCGTTCCGAAGAAGCGCAACGGCACCGCGGTCGGCTGGTTCTACGTGATGTTCACCGGCGGTCTGCCCACCCTCGGCTCGCTGTTCGCGGTCTTCGCGATCCCGGCGTTCGGCGGCGGAGCGGGCGGTGAGAGCCTGACCATGGTCGGCTCGGCGGCGCTCGTGCTGATCGGCTGGGCGATCGCGCACTTCGGCGTCCGTGAGCCGCACGGCAAGCGCCGGCTCGCTCCGGCGAACGACTCGGCCGCGCGCGTGCTCAGTTCGGGGATCGTGCTCACCGCGCGCAACCCGAAGGTGCTGATGGGCTTCCTCATCCGCCTGATCAACACCGCACCCGAGTTCGGGATGTTCATCGTCCTGCCCGCGGTCATGGCGGACCAGCTCGGCTGGGGGCAGAGCCGCTGGCTCATCATGACGGTCGTCATCTTCGCGGGCAACATCGCCTTCAACGCGGTGTTCGGCGCGATCGGCGACCGGATGGGCTGGGGCCGGACGGTCCGCTGGTTCGGCATCGTCGGCTCCTCGATCGGCCTGCTGCTCTGGTGGTACGTCCCGCACTGGGTGCCGGCGGGCAGCGACTGGGGCTTCGTCGTCGCCACCATTGCGGGCACCGTCTTCGGCATCATGCTGGCCGGTTTCGTGCCGATGGGCGCGATCATGCCCGCGCTCGCTCCCCAGCAGAAAGGCGCGGCGATGGCGATGTACACGACCGCGGCCGGTGGGGCGACGTTCCTCGGCAGCGGCGTGGTCGCCCTGGTGTTCCCGCTCGCGGGCGCGGTCGGCGTGGTGTGGGCCTTCGTGGCGCTGTACGCCTGCGCGTTCGTGATGATCGGCTTCCTGAAGGTCGACCAGCACGCCAACGACGAGTCGGCGGTCGACGCGGAGCTGGAGGGCGTGCGATGACCCGCATCGCCGACATCCCGGCCGACTTCGCGGAGGACCAGCTCGACGGCTTCGTCGCGCTCTACGCCGACCGGCTTCGGCGGGTCGCGGGCGGCGTGGTCGCCCGGGCCGCCTGCGAGCCCACCGTCGCCGTCGTAGTGGGCGGCGGCTCGGGGCACTACCCGGCCTTCGCGGGTCTCGTCGGCCCGGGCTTCGCCACGGGCGCCGTGGTCGGCAACATCTTCACCTCGCCGTCGGCGGCGCACGTGTACTCCGTCGCGAAGGCCGCCCACCGCGGGCGCGGCGTCGTGCTCACGTTCGGCAACTACGCCGGTGACGTGATGAACTTCGGGATCGCCGCCAACCGGCTGCGGGCCGAGGGCATCGACACCCGCATCGTGCTGGTGACCGACGACGTGGCCTCCGCGCCCGCCGAGGGCGACCGCCGCGGGATCGCGGGCGACTTCGTGGTGTTCAAGGCGCTCGGCGCGGCCGCGGCCGCCGGGCTCGACCTCGACGCCGTCGAGCGCGCGGGCCGGGCGGCCAATGCGGCGACGCGCACGCTCGGCGTCGCGTTCTCGGGCTGCACGATGCCCGGCGCGCGCAAGCCGCTCTTCCAGGTGGAGCCGGGGATGCTCGGGCTCGGCCTCGGCATCCACGGCGAGCCAGGCATCAGGGACGTCGCGATGCCGACCGCGACCGGCCTCGCGGAGCTGCTGGTCGCGGGCGTGCTGGAAGCCGCGCCGCACACCGGACCCGCTCGGGTCGGCGCGATCCTCAACGGCCTCGGCACGACCAAGTACGAGGAGCTGTTCCTGCTCTGGGCGCGCGTGCTCCCGCTGCTGGAGGCCGCCGGATTGGAGGTCGTGGAGCCCGAGGTCGGCGAGCTCGTCACGAGCCTCGACATGGGCGGCTGCTCGCTGACGCTCACCTGGCTGGACGAGGAGCTGGAGCCGCTCTGGCGGGCGGACGCGTACGCCCCGGCCTATCGGAAGCAGGCCGCGCCGCTCGCGGCGACGCTGGCGTCGGCCGCCGAGGCGGACGACGCTGTCGCGCAGGAGGCTCAGGTGTTCGTCACGCCGTCGCTCGGCTCGGCAGGCCTGGCGGCGAGCGTCGCCGAGGCGGCGGCGCTCGTGCGCGAGCTGCTGCGTGACCGGGAGGACGAGCTCGGCGCGATCGACGCTGTCGCCGGCGACGGCGACCACGGCCGCGGGATGCTGCGCGGCGCCGAAGCGGCCACGGCGGCGATCGACCGTGCCACCGAGCGCGGCGCCGGAGCGGGTGCGGTGCTGGCCGCCGGCGGACGCGCGTGGGCCGAGCAGGCCGGCGGCACCTCCGGCGTGCTCTGGGGCGCGGCGCTGGAGGCCGCGGGCGCGACGCTCGACGACACGGCGGATGCGTTCCCCGACGACAGCGCGGGCGCGGCGGTCTCCGCCTTCACCGCGGCCATCCTCGACCTCGGGCGCGCCGAGCCGGGCGACAAGACGCTCGTGGACGCCCTGCTGCCGTTCGGCGACGCGCTGACCGCCCGGCTCGCCGCCGGCGCCCCGCTGGCGGACGCGTGGCGGGACGCCGCGCTGGCCGCGTCCGACGCGGCCGCCCGAACCTCCGCGCTCCGCCCCAAGCGGGGTCGCGCCCGGCCGCTCGCCGACAAATCGGTGGGCACCCCGGACGCCGGCGCGACCTCCCTCGCCCTGATTGCGGGCGCGCTGGGCGAGCTGCTGGCGCGCGACAACGTCCCCACCGCTCACCACCAGACGAACGACCACCGGACCGAAAGGACGACACCATGACTGCACTGCGCGTCGTGATCGGCAGCGATGACGCCGGCTTCACGCTCAAGGAGACCCTCCGCGACGACCTGGAGGCCCACCCGCTCGTCGCCTCGCTCGTCGATGTCGGTGTGGACGCCGACGGCCACACCGCCTACCCGGCGGTCGCGGCGGCCGCAGCCGAGTTGGTCGCGTCCGGCGAGGCCGACCGCGCGCTGCTGGTGTGCGGCACCGGGCTCGGTGTCGCCATCGCGGCCAACAAGATCCCCGGCATCCGCGCCGTCACCGCCCACGACTCCTACTCGGTCGAGCGGGCGGTGCTCTCGAACGACGCCCAGGTGCTCTGCCTCGGGCAGCGCGTCATCGGCACGGAGCTGGCCCGCCGCCTCGTGAACGAGTGGCTGACCTACCGGTTCGACACGTCCAGCCCCTCGGCGCGCAAGGTCGAGCTGATCGGGGACCTGGAGCGATGAGCGGCGCCTTCGACGGACGGGTCGTGATCGTCACCGGCGCCGCAAGCGGCATCGGTCTCGCCGTCGCCGGCTGGTTCGCCGAGCGCGACGCCACCGTGGCCGGTGTGGACCGGGACGCGCGGGTCGCCGATGCGCTCGCCGGGCTGCCGGGCTCCGGGCACGTGCCGGTGGTCGCTGACCTGACCGAGCCGGGAGCCGCGGAGACGGCCGTCGCCCGGATCCAGGCCGAGTCGGGCATCCCGCACATCCTGGTCAACTCCGCCGGCATCGCCCGCCTCTCCCCCGCACTGGCGACGACGGCCGCGGACTGGGACAGCACGATCGCGGTCAACCTGACCGCGAGCTTCCGGATGGCGCAGGCGGTGGGTGCGCGGATGGTCGCCGCGGGCTTCGGCCGCATCGTGAACCTGGCGTCGCAGGCGAGCGTCGTCGGCCTGGACGAGCACGTCGCCTACTGCGCGAGCAAGGCCGGCCTGCTCGGGATGACCCGGGTGCTGTCGCTGGAGTGGGCGCCCCACGGCGTCACCGTCAACGCCGTCTCGCCGACCGTGGTGGAGACACCGCTCGGCCGAGAGGCGTGGAAGGGGTCGAAGGGCGACGAGCTGCGCGCCCGCATCCCCGCCCGGCGTTTCGCCCAGCCGGAGGAGGTCGCCGCGCTGATCGGCTACCTGGCCTCCGACGAGGCGGGCATGGTCACCGGCGAGAACATCCTGATCGACGGCGGCTACGCCTCCATCTAGGCCGGCGCCGCGATACGGATCGACAGAGACAGGAGCAGGGATGGGCAGGACGGTCGGCGTCGACCCCGATCAGTTGTCGGCGGGCGCGAAAGCACTCAAGGGGGTCGTGACCGGCCCTCGTCCTTCCGCGGACGAGTCCAGCCGTTTCGGCTCGACGGTCGCCTGGGGGGCGGTGAGCCGGTACGAGGCGTACTGGGTCCGCGGCCAGTCGGCCGTCGACGACCTGGTCGCCGGCCTGGCCGGCGCACTCGCCCAAGCGGCCGAGTCGTATCCGCGCCGGGATGCGGAAGACGCCGACCGGTTCGCGGGCGACCGGGGTGGTTTCTATGGCTTCTAGGTGGGCGGGTTCGAGATGGGCGGACTGGTCGCCGGTCGGGTTCGACAGCGACCCTACGCCGGGTGATCCGGAGCTGGTGGAGGCGCTGGTCGCCCACCTACGGAAGTGGTCCGGCCGGCTGGAGCGGCAGTCGATGGTCGCGCGGCAGGTGGTGAAGACCAACCTCGGGGCGGCATCGTGGTCGGGCCTGGCCGCCGAGGTGTTCTCGGACCGGCTGCGTACGCTGACGGCTGCGGCCCTGAAGGCGGCCGAACTGCACAATGAGGGGGTCGTGGCGGCGACCAGGTGGTCGCTGGCGCTGGAGTACACCCAGCGCGAGGCAGGCGAAGCGCTGCAGGACGCCAAGGAAGCGCTGGCGGACCTGGAAGCGGCGGAGGCGTCGGTGGCCGCCCTGGGCGTCGAACAGGCGGCGCTGCTGTCGGCGTTGCGCGCGCTGGAGAAGGCGTACAGCTCCACCGAGAAGCCGCCGCCGGGGTCCTCGGCGCCGACGCATCTGGACCTGGCGAACGCCCGCCGACGGGAACAGGACGCGAGCGACGAGCTGGCGAGCGCGCGCCGCACGGTCGTCGACGCGCAGGAGCGGCTGGACGACGCGAAGCGGAGAGCCGAACGGGCGAAGCAGGAGTACGACGCGGCCGAGAGAACTTTCGCCGATGCACTGGACGGCGCACTCCACGGCGCCCTGCCGCCCGCGCCGAAGCCGGAACTGAAAGCCTTCGCGTCGGTGGTCGGAAAGCTCTCCCACATCCCCGCCTCAGCGAGTGTGAACGCGTCCCTGATGGACACGCTGAAGCGGTTGACGCCCGAGGAGCTGGCGGTGCTCGCGGCGGAGAATCCGCGGCTCGTACAGGAGTTCTGGAAGCATCCGCCGTCGCCGGATTCGGTAGCGAAGTGGTGGGGCGGGCTCGGCGACAAGGCGAAGGAGGCGTTCGAGGCCGCGGCGCCTTGGGTCCTCGGCAACCTGGCCGGGCTGCCGTATGAGGTTCGCGACCGCTGCAATCGCGCCGTCTACGAAGCGGCACAGCTGCGCACGGCCAGCCTCACCCCGGAGCAGCGGAAGGTGCTGATCGCTCTCGAAACGGTGCTCTCCGACCCGTTGGCGTCGTTGGTGTCTTTCAACCTGGACGCGTCGGTGCCGATGGTCGCGGTCGGGTACGGCGATCTGGACACGGCGGACACGGTGACCTGGGCGGCGCCCGGGATGAACTCCGACGCGGCGGACGGCACGGAGAGCTGGTCCCAGGCCGCGAGGAACCTGTACCGAGAGCAAAACCGAGTCGACGGGAGTCATAAGCATGCCGTGGTCGGCTGGCTGGGGTACGACACTCCGGACCTGGCGAGCGTGAACAATCCCGCGTTGGCTCAGGACGGATCGTGGCGGTTCGCGAACGAGCTGGACGGAACACACGCCACCCGGACCGCGCACCCCGCCGTACCGTTCCCGTACGTGTCGGTCGTAGCTCACTCGTATGGGACGACGATGGCCGCCGATGCGTTGACACGGGTGAAACACGACGTGGACTCCTTCACCATGCTCGGGTCGGCGGGGATCGACACCCACGTCGTGGGATCACTGACGGATCTGCACGTGAAGCGCCCGGGCGGCCAGCCGGCGATCTTCACAACGACGGCCCAGCTGGACCACCTCGCACCATTCGGCTCGGCTCTCGGAGGCCGGGCAGAGCCGAACCCCGAAGCGCTCCGCTCCCCGGGGACGGGATGGGCGACGCCCTTCATCGGGTTGAACGTGCCGCAGTCGATGGGCGGCGCGCAATCGTTCTCCTCCGAGGGAGCAGTACTCCCAAACGGTGAGGTCTTGAAACAGACCATGGGCCACAGCACAGTGGGAGAGCAGACGGACGAGCTGAACCTGCTCAACGGGATCGCCCCTGAAGGCTTCGGCTACCTCGATCCGAAGACACAGGCCTTGCGGAACACGGGTTACACCACGGTCGGTCAGCCCGAAAACGTCGAGGGTGGATTGAGGCCCACACGGTGAATCGGAGATCGGATTGTTTCGTGAATCGAATCGTGAAATCGTGCGCCGTGACAGTCGTCGCAGCCGCGACGGTATCTCTCCTAGGAGGTTGCATGTCTGTTCCTGCTCTACGTGATCCCAGCCCGCAAACGCCGGGCACCCCACAAAAGACGATCACCGAACTACTGACCCAGTGGGCCGACCTCACCAACGCCGCCATCGCCGCCACCGGCGACACTGAAGGCTGGTATCGCGGTCCTATCCAAAACAACAGGCCCTGGGACCCGGCTGCGGAGGAAGTGAGCCTGCCACCGTGCGGGACCGTCGGAGCGAAGACAGCACATCAGGTGAGCAACGACGTGACACACATCGCGTTCGAGGATGACCCGCACCCGATCGCGGACAAACTCACCGCATATTGGGAAAGCCAAGGATTCACCGTCGAACGAACTGTCGATTGGACCTCCCCTCCGGCAAGATGGATGTCGCGATCCGCGCCACACGACCGGACGGGGTCTTCTACGGACTCGGGGTCACCAGCGAGATCGTTTCCATCGACGTATCGACGGAGTGCTCCACCCACCCCTCCATCCAGTCGTGGGCACGTGAGCGATCACTGCGCAACTTGAACACGCCGTCACCGTCACCGTCCCCAGCCGCGTCCGCCACCACGGAGGAGCCGGATGACGGGTTCTTCTGGGGATGATCCTCGGACGCGCATCGCCACGGGCCGAAGTCGCCTCCCGCCCGGGTCGACAGTGCGACAATGTTGCGGGTGCGGGGTGTTGAACCTCAACGACTCTCCTGCGACGGTGGCCGGTGGGCCGAGGTGCACCGGATGATGGGCCGATCGAGCGGGTTCGTCGGCCGTTTCGTGAAGTTGTGCGGTTTGGCGACCGTGACAGCGTCACTGCTCGGAGGCTGTATGGCTGTTCCCGCTCTACGCGACCCCGTCCCACAATCCCCGGGCACCCCGCAGAAGACGATCACCGAACTACTGACCCAATGGGCCGACCTCACCAACGCCGCCATCGCCGCCACCGGCGACACCGAAGGCTGGTACCGCGGCGCGATCCTCGACAACAGGCCCTGGGACCCGGCCGCGGAGGAAGTAGGCCTGCTGCCGTGCGGGACGGTCGGAGCGAAGACCGCTCACCAGGTAAACGCCATCGTTACACACGATGCGTTCGAGGCTGACCCGCACCCGATCGCGGACAAACTCACCGCCTACTGGGAAAGCCAAGGATTCACCGTCGTACGAACAGTCGATTGGACCTCCCCCTCCGGCAAGATGGATGTCGCGATCCGCGCCACACGACCAGACGGCGTATACAACGGACTCACCGCCGTCAGCGATCAAGTGTCCATCAGCGTATCGACGGAGTGCTCCACCCACCCCTCCATCGACACGTGGGCGCGTGAGCGATCACTGCGCAACTTGAACACGCCGTCACCGCCACCGTCGCCAGCACCGGGACAGCCTAACTAGGCCACGCGACGGCTCGCCCCGCGGAGCGACCCGCACCCCTCAGACGTGGAAGTACGGGATGATCAGGTACAGCCCGTACAGCACCGCCGCCCCGCAGAGCACGAAGCACGTATAAGCGCCCGCCAGCGCAGCACGCTTGCGACCCTCGCTCACCGGGCTCTTGCGCTGGGCTTTCTCGGCCTTCCGCTGAGCCTTCGCCGCCTGCTCCGGGGTGATGACCGTGATGGCGTCGGTGAACTCCGCGGGCTCCACGAACAGCGCGCGACCGGCCACCGCGAGCAGGCGCGTGCCCAGGGCGTAGAAGCCGACGACCACGCACGCGCCGATCAGGGACGCGGCGAACACGCTGAGGAACTGGAGGACGGCGCTCATGCGGGGTTCCTTCCGGAGCGCTCCTTCTTGAGCGGCTTGACCTTCTTGATCTTCACCACGCGACCGGACGCGGCGACGTCGCTGTGGCCTTGGACCGGAACGGGCGCGACCGCGTTGATGCTGGAGACCCGGTTGCGGCGCGAGCGCCAGAAGATGAACGTGATGACGACGACGGCGACCACGGTGTCGATGAGGATGCCGATCGGGCCGAGCAGGCCGATGAACGCGGCGAGAGCGCCGACCACGCCGGCGGCGGGCAGCGTCAGCACCCAGCCGATCGCGATCCGGCCGGCGGTGCCCCAGCGCACCGAGGCGCCGCGGCGGCCGAGGCCGGAGCCGATCACCGAGCCGGAGGCCACCTGGGTGGTGGAGAGCGCGAAACCGAGGTGGCTGGAGGCCAGGATCGTCGCGGCCGTGCTCGTCTCCGCAGCGAAGCCCTGCGCCGGCTTCACCTCGGTGAGGCCGCGGCCGAGCGTGCGGATGATCCGCCAGCCGCCGGAGTAGGTGCCCACCGCGATGGCGAGCGCGCACGAGACGACGACCCAGAGCGGCGGCCCGCTCCCCGCCGGCAACAGGTTCGCGGAGATCAGCAGCAGCGTGATGACGCCCATCGTCTTCTGCGCGTCGTTGGTGCCGTGCGAGAGCGCGACGAGCGACGAGGAGAAGATCTGGCCGTAGCGGAAGCCGCCGCGGCCGTCCGGGCGGCCGTCGTAGCGCCGCGTGATCCAGTACGCCAGCTTGGTCGCCGCCCAGGCGACCACACCCGCGGTGAACGGCGCGATGACTGCCGGGAGGACCACCTTCTGCAGGACGGTCGGAAAGTTCACGGACGCCAACCCGGCTCCGACGATCGCCGCGCCGATCAGGCCGCCGAACAGGGCGTGGCTGGACGACGACGGGAGGCCGTAGAGCCAGGTCACCATGTTCCAGACGATCGCGCCGACCAGCCCGGCGAAGATCAGCTCGGGCGAGATCAGCACGCCGCCGGAGCCCTCGTTGATGATGCCGCCCGAGATCGTCTTGGCGACCTCCGTGGACAGGAACGCGCCGACGAGGTTCAGGACCGCGGCGAGCGCGACCGCGATCTTGGGCCGCATGGCGCCGGTCGCGATGGGCGTCGCCATCGCGTTCGCGGTGTCGTGGAACCCGTTGGTGAAGTCGAAGAAGAGGGCCAGCGCGATGACCAGCACGATGATGAGGGTGAGATCCACCGGCTTCTTTCTCGTGTGGACTGCCGACAGCAGTTCATCGGAAGTTCATGCGGAGCGGCTGGCGCGATTAATCAGCCGCACACATGTTTTCACGGCGGTCTCCGGCGCGTCAAACCGTCAGAGCCGGTCGACCGCCGTCACCCGGACGACCGCGACCCCGGCGCGGGCGGAGTCCGCCAGCAGCACGTCCGCTGCGATCCCCCAGTCGTGGTCGCCTTCGGGATCGGCGATGATCTGGCGGACGCGCCACACCCCTTCCGCTGCGGCCGGGGTCTCGTCCACGACGATCATCGCCGCAGCCCGCGCCGACGCGTCCGTGAGGATCTCGTCGTGCTCGGCGTAGTAGGCCTCCAGCGCCTCGTCCCACTGCAGCTCGGTGAACGAGGGGGCGGCCGCTTCGGCGAGCGCCGCCGCCTCGTTCTCGAGCGCGCCGAGCTCCTGGACACGGTCCAGCGCCGCGAGCTGCACGCGCCGGAACAGCTCGTTGCGCACCAGCACGAAGAAGGCGCGGCGGTTGGTGGTGACGTTCCGCGGCGCGGGCGGGGCGAGCTCCCCCGCTCCTCGGCGTGCCGGGCGGCGTCGGGGTGGACCAGCTCCTCCCACTCGTCCAGGAGGCTGGAGTCGACCTGGCGGACCAGTTCGCCGAGCCACTCCACGATGTCGCGCAGCTCCTCGGTGCGGAGGTCCAGCGGCACGGTCTGGTTCAGCGCGCGGTAGGCGTCGGAGAGGTAGCGCAGCACGACGCCCTCCGAGCGGGCGAGCTTGTAGAAGGCGATGAACTCGCCGAAGGTCATGGCACGCTCGTACAGGTCGCGGACCACCGACTTGGGGCTCAGTTCGAAGTCGGCCACCCAGGGCTGGCTGGAGGCGTAGGTCGCGAACGCTTCGTGCAGCAGCTCGTCGTGCGGCTTGGGGTGCGTGACGGTCTCCAGCGCCTCCATACGCTCGTCGTACTCGACGCCCTCCGCCTTCATGGCCGCGACCGCGTCGCCGCGCGCCTGGAACTGCTGCGCGGAGAGCACCGGTCGCGGGTCGTCGAGCGTGGCCTCCACCACGGAGACGATGTCGAGCGCGTACGTGGGCGACTCGGCGTCGAACAGCTCGAACGCGGCGAGCGCGAACGGCGACAGCGGCTGGTTGAGCGCGAAGTTCGGCTGGAGGTCGACCGTGAGGCGGATCTCGCCTTCCACGGCTTCCACGACTCCGGCCGTCAGCAGCGAGCGATACAGGCCGAGGGCGCGGCGGGCGAGCGCGAGCTGCCGCTTCCACGGCTCGTGGTTGTCGAACACCAGGTCGCGGACGTGCCCGAAGACGTCTCCCCCGCGCCCGATGACGTTGATGAGCATGGCGCTGGTGATCTGCATGGACGAGGTGAGCGTCTCCGGCTCGGCCTCCACGAGCTTGCGGAAGGACGGCTCGCCCCAGGAGACGAAACCCTCCGGCGCCTTCTTCCGCACGATCTTGCGGCGCTTCTTGGGGTCGTCGCCGGCCTTCTCGAGGGCCTTGATGTTCTCGCTCTCGTGCTCGGGCGCCTGCACGACGACGGTGCCGGCGGTGTCGTAGCCCGCCCGACCGGCGCGCCCGGCGATCTGGTGGAACTCGCGCGCGTTGAGTTGGCGCATCCGGGTGCCGTCGAACTTGGTCAGCGCGGTCAGCAGCACGGTGCGGATCGGGACGTTGATGCCGACGCCGAGCGTGTCGGTCCCGCAGATCACCCGCAGCATCCCGCGCTGGGCGAGCTGTTCGACCAGCCGGCGGTACTTGGGCAGCATCCCGGCGTGATGCACGCCGATGCCCTGTCGCAGCAGCCGGGAGAGGGTGCGGCCGAAGGAGGTCGTGAACCGGAACTCCCCGATCAGCTCGGCGATCGCGTCGCGCTGCTCGCGGGTCGCGATCTTGGCGCTGGAGAGCGCCTGCGCGCGCTCCAGGGCGGCGAGCTGCGAGAAGTGCACGATGTAGATCGGTGCTTGGCCGGTGTGCAGGAGGTCCTCGACCGTGTCGTGGATGGGCGTCAGCTCGTAGTAGTAGTGCAGCGGCACCGGGCGCTCGACGCCGGTGACCGTCGCGGTCTCCCGGCCGGTGCGACGCGACAGGTCGGCGGCGAGCGCCGTCACGTCGCCGAGCGTCGCCGACATCAGCACGAACTGGGCGCGGTTCAGGAGCAGCAGCGGCACCTGCCAGGCCCAGCCGCGGTCCGGGTCGGAGTAGAAGTGGAACTCGTCCATGACGACCTGTCCCACCGGGGTGTCCGCTCCCTGCCGGAGGGCGAGATTGGCGAGGATCTCGGCGGTGCAGCAGATGATCGGAGCGTCGGCGTTCACCGCGGAGTCGCCGGTCATCATCCCGACGTTCTCCGCGCCGAAGATGTCCACGAGCGCGAAGAACTTCTCCGACACCAGCGCCTTGATCGGCGCGGTGTAGAAGGTCCGGTCGCCGCGGGCCAGCGCCGCGAAGTGCGCGCCGACGGCGACGAGCGACTTCCCGGTCCCGGTCGGGGTCGACAGGATGAGGTCGGACCCGCCGACGATCTCGATCAGTGACTCGTCCTGCGCCGGGTACAGGGTGATGCCGGTGGACTCCGCCCAGGCGACGAACGCCTCGTAGACGGCGTCCTCGCTCACGGAGGAGGGGCCGGCCCAGCCGGGGAGGTCGTCGACGCGCAGGGAGGCCATAGGGCCCAAGCCTGTCACAGCGCGGGGATGCTCGGCATATCCACCGGGTCGCGCGCTTATCCTTCCGCTATGGGATCGCCTGTGTCTGCGGAGCCGGCCCGGCACGCCTCCTGGGGCGCCGCCGCCGTGGGCGCCGCGAGCGTCGTGGCGGGGGTGGGCGCCGCCGAACTGCTGAGCGCGTTCTTCGTGCAGGACGGCAGCCCGGTCCTGGTCGTCGGCGCGCTCGTCATCGATCTCACCCCGGCCTGGCTGAAGAACGCCGTGATCGGCGTGTTCGGGACCGGCGACAAGGCGTTCCTCATCTCGTCCCTCGCGGTCGTGCTCCTCATCGGGGGCGCACTGGCGGGCTGGCTGGAGCTGCGGCGGCCTCCGCTCGGCCGCGTCCTGATCGGGCTGGGCGGCGCGCTGGGCGTCGTCGCCGCGTTCACGCGCGCAGGCTCGTCGATCGTGAACGTCGTGCCGTCGGCGCTCGCGGCGCTGGTCGCGATCCTGATCCTGGGCTGGCTGGCCGATCTTTTGCGCGGCACCCGGCCGACCCGGATCGCCCCCGAGGGCGCGGTCAGCAGGCGGCACTTCGTGAGCGCCACTTCGGCGACCGCCGCCGCCGGAATCGTGGCGACGATCGTGGGTCAGGCGATCGCGACCGGTTATCGCGCCGCCTCCGCCGCGCGTGCCGCCTTCCGTCTGCCGAAGCCCGCCGTCGCGGCGCCCCCTGTTCCGGCCGGTGCGTCGTTCGACCTCCCCGGCCTGGCGCCGATCATCACGCCGAACGCCGACTTCTACCGCATCGACACCGCGCTGCAGATCCCCGGCATCGACCCGTCGGCCTGGCGGCTGCGGATCACCGGCATGGTCGAGAAGGAGGTCGAGCTGACCTTCGCCGAGCTCCTGGCCCTCCCGCTGGAGGAGTCCATCACCACGCTCACCTGCGTCTCCAACGAGGTCGGCGGCGACCTGATCAGCAACGCGACGTGGCTCGGCTACCCGATCCGTCACCTGCTGGCGCGCGCGAAGCCGTCGGCCGACGCCGACATGGTGCTCTCCCGCAGCCAGGACGGCTGGACCGCCGGGACGCCGCTGGAGGCGCTGACCGACGGCCGCAACGCGATCCTGGCGGTCGGGATGAACGGCCAGCCGCTGCCGCTGGAGCACGGCTACCCCGTGCGGATGGTCGTCCCCGGGCTGTACGGCTACGTCTCGGCGACCAAGTGGGTGGTCGAGCTGAACGTGACGCGGTTCGACAAGGCGACCTCGTACTGGACCGATCGCGGCTGGTCGGAGCGCGGCCCGGTCAAGCTGGAGTCACGCATCGACGTGCCCTCGGACGGGCACCAGGTGAAGGCGGGCACGGTCGCCGTCGCCGGGATCACGTGGTCGCAGCACGTCGGTGTGAGCGCCGTGCACGTGCAGGTCGACGGCGGCGCCTGGCAGGAGGCCACCCTCGCCGACGCCATCTCGGCCGACACCTGGCGGCAGTGGAAGTACGCCTGGAACGCGACGCCCGGCGCGCACACCGTCAAAGTGCGCGCGACCGACGCGCACGGGACCGTGCAGACCTCCAAGGTGCAGGACGTCGTGCCGGACGGCGCGACCGGATTGCACACCATCGGCGTGACCGTGGTTGGCTAGCGCCATGTCCTCCCCCGCTCGCCCCGCGCCGCTCGTCGCGCGCGGCCCCGCGCTGCCGTCGGAACAGCGGGCGCGTTACGCCCGCACCATGCAGCTCCCGGGCTTCGGGGAGGTCGCCCAGCGTCGCCTCCGCGCCGCGCGGGTGCTCGTCGTCGGCGCCGGCGGCCTCGGCTCCGCGGTGCTCCCCTTGCTGGCGGGCGCCGGGTTCGGGACGATCGGGATCGTCGACGACGACAGCGTGGAGCTCAGCAACCTGCCACGGCAGACCATCCACCGCGAGCGCGACCTCGGCCGGCAGAAGACCGCGTCGGCGGCCGACGCCATCCACGCCATCGACGGCGGGATCGCGGTGCGGGTGTTCCCTGAGCGCCTCACCTCGGCGAACGCGCTGAGCATTCTCGACGGCTTCGACCTCGTGCTCGACGGCAGCGACAACTTCCCGACCCGGTACCTCGTGGACGATGCGGCGCTGCTGGCCGGCCTGCCGGTGGTCTGGGGCGCGGTGCACCGGTTCGGCGGGCAGGTCGGGCTGAGCTGGGCGGCGCACGGGCCGCACTACCGCGACCTCTTCCCGGTGCCTCCGGAGCCCGGGAGCGTGCCGAGCTGCGCGGAGGCGGGCGTGCTGCCCAGCGTGTGCGGCGTGATCGGCTCGCTGATGGCGAGCGAGGCCACCAAGGTCGTGACCGGGGAGGGGGACCTCCTGCTCGGGCGGGTGCTCGTGCACGACGGGCTGCGCGGGACGTTCCGCGAGCTGCCGTACGCCGCCGACCCGCAGGCGGAGCACGTGACGGAGCTGATCGACTACGAGCTGTTCTGCGGAGTCGCGCCGGCCGACGCGGGGGTGGCGGCCGCCCCGGCGGCGGCCACGACCGTCTCCCCGCCGACCTGGCCGCGCGCCTGGCCGCAGGACAGCCGCACGTCCTCCTCGACGTGCGCGAGCCGTGGGAGGCCGACATCGCCGAACTGCCCGGCTCCCTGCTGGTGCCGCTCGACGTGGTCGTGCGGGACGCGCCAGGGGTGGCCGAGCGGCTGGGCGACGACCCGCTCGTGATCATCTGCCACCACGGCCCGCGCGCCGAGACCGCGCGCCGGCTGCTGGAGGCCGCCGGCGCCCCGGGAACGGTGCTGGAGGGCGGCCTGGACGCGTGGTCACGCGAAGTCGACCCGTCCCTCCCCCGCTACTGACCGCGCCGCGGTCGCAACACAGGGGTCGCAACACGCCGCATCGCCGCGCACGTAGCGGCGTGTTGCGACCCCTGTCGTGGCCGGCCCTCCACGGAAGCCTCGCCTGGCATCGGGCCGCGCGGGATACTGAACCCATGACCCCACCGCGCAGCGTCGAGGACCACGTCGAGCACGTCAACCGTCTGCTGGAGCCGCTCTGGGCGGAGCCGGACGTGGAGACCGTCCAGCTCGCCGAGGCCGCCGGGCGCGTCGCCGCGGCGGACGTCCGGTCGGAGGTGGACCTCCCGCTGTTCCGCAACTCGCAGATGGACGGCTACGCGGTGCGCGCCGCCGACGTGGCCCACGTGCCGGTCGCGCTCGAGGTGACCGGCGATGTCCCGGCCGGACACGAGGTGCCGCTGACGCTGACGCCGGGCACCGCCATCCGGATCATGACCGGCGCCCCGGTGCCGAGCGGCGCGGACGCGGTCGTGCCCGTGGAGGACACCGAGCTCGTCCTCGGCCGGGACGACGACCTGGCAGGCGCAGTGGTCGAGATCCGGCGCTCGCGGAAGCGCGGCGAGTTCGTGCGGGAGCGTGGCAGCGACCTGGAGCGCGGCGACGTGCTCGTGAAGGCGGGCACCCGGCTGGCCGCGCGCCACCTGGCGGCGCTCGCGGCGGCGGGCGTCAGCTCGGTGGCGGTGCGGGCGCGGCTGCGCGTCGCCGTCCTCACCACCGGCTCGGAGCTGGCCGCGCCGGGCCGGAGTGTGCGCTTCGGCCAGGTCTTCGATGCGAACGGCGTCGCCCTCGCTGCGCTGGTCGAGGAGTCCGGCGCCGTCGTGTCGCTGCGGGCGAGCAGCAGCGACGACCCGGAGTCGTTCGCGAAAGTGTTCGACGCCGCGGTCGCCGCCTCCGACCTGGTGATCACCTCCGGCGGCATCTCGAAGGGGGCGTACGAGGTCGTGCGGGAGGTGCTGCTGCCGCGCGGCGCGGAGGTCACCACCGTCGCGATGCAGCCGGGCGGCCCGCAGGCGACGGCGGTGGTCGATGGCGTGCCCGTGCTGTGCTTCCCGGGCAACCCGGTGAGCACGCAGGTGTCGTTCGCGGTGTTCCTGCGCGGGCCGCTGCGTGACGCGGCCGGGTTGCCTGCGCTGCCGGTCCGGCGGGTGCGGCTCGCCGAGTCGGTGCGGTCGGTCCCGGGCAAGCGCCAGTTCCTGCGCGGCCGGGTCGGCGACGACGGCGTCGCGCCGGTGTCGGGACCGAGTTCGCACCTCGTCGCCGCGATGGCCACCGCGGACGTGCTCATCGACCTGCCCGCGGAGGCGGAGGCGGTCGACTCGGGCTCGGACGTGACAGTCTGGACCCTATGAGCGAGCTCACCCACCTGGACGCCGACGGCCGCGCCCGCATGGTCGACGTCGGCGCGAAACCGGAGACCGACCGGGAGGCCCTCGCCCGCGGCCGGCTGGCGACCACCCCCGAGGTGGTGCGCCTGGTGGCGGCGGACGACCTCCCGAAGGCCGACGTGCTCGCGACCGCGCGCATCGCCGGGATCGCCGGCGGCAAGCGGACGAGCGACCTGATCCCGCTCTGCCACCCGCTGCCGCTCGATTCGCTGCGCGTGGACTTCGCGCTGGACGAGGCGGCGGGGTCGATCACGATCGAGGCGGTCGCGCGCACGCACGGGCGCACCGGCGTGGAGATGGAGGCGCTGACCGCGGTCGCCGTGGCGGGCCTGACCCTGCACGACATGGTGAAGGCGGTGGACCCGGCGGCGAGCGTGACGGATGTCCGGCTGGTGGCGAAGAGCGGGGGAAGCGCGGGGAATGGCGGCGGGAGGGCGAGGAGAGAACCGTCGCCGCGACGCCGGCGCGCACCTCGTCGAACCCCGGCGCCGCCATCGTCGTCGTCGCCTCCACCCGCGCCGCGGCGGGTGAGGCGGCCGACACCACCGGCCCGGTCATCGCCTCCTGGCTGGACGCGCACGGCCTCCGCCCGGAGGTGCGCGTCGTCGCGGACGCGGAGATCGCGCCGGCGCTCAAGTCGGCCGTCGCCGAGCACCCCGCCGTCGTCCTCACCACCGGCGGCACCGGCGTCTCCCCCGACGACCGCACCCCGGAGGCCACGGCCGCCGTGCTCGACCGCGAGCTCCCCGGACTCGCCGACGCATTGCGGGCGCGGGGTGCCGCCTCGACTCCGCTCGCTGCGCTGAGCCGCGGCCGGGCGGGCGTCGCCGGCCGCACGCTGGTCGTGAACCTCCCCGGCTCGCGCGGCGGCGTCGCCGACGGGCTCGCGGTCCTCGACGACGTCCTGGCGCACCTCCTCGACCAGCTCGGTGGCGACACCGACCGCGGCCACGAAAGCGGGATCCGATGACCGCCGTCTTCGCCGACGTCTCCGACCGGCCGCTCGACCCGTCCACGCTCGACGAATTCGTCTGGCGCCGCGAGGCAGGCGCCGTCGTGTCGTTCCAGGGCATCGTGCGGGACCACGACGGCGGCCGCTCCGTCGTCTCGCTCGACTACCGCGCGCATCCCGAGGCCGCCGACTTCCTCCGGCGCTGCTGCGAGGAGGTCGCCGAGAGCACCGGGCTGCGCGTCGCCGCCGTCCACCGGGTCGGCTCGCTGACCATCGGCGACCTCGCGCTCATCGCCGCGGTCGCGGCCCCGCACCGGGCGGAGGCGTTCGCCGCCTGCGCCGAGCTGGTCGAGCGGATCAAGGCCGAAGTGCCGATCTGGAAGCGCCAGCACTTCGGCGACGGCGCGTCGGAGTGGGTCGGCATCTGAGCGAAAGCCGCTCCGGGGTCGATTTCGACGCTCCTGCCGGTCTAGAGTGCTGTTCGTGCCGCAAATACGGGTAAGAGACGCCGCGAGCTTCCTGGGAGTGAGTGACGACACGGTGCGTCGCTGGGTCGACGCCGGGGTGCTCTCCAGCACCAAGGACGACGCCGGCCGTACGGTCGTGGACGGCCTGGAGCTGGCGCAGCTCGCCAAGCAGAACGCCGTGCTCCCCGCCGACCCGTCCGGGGTCGGCCGGTCGGCGCGCAACCGCTTCGTCGGGATCGTGACCGACATCGTCCTGGACAGAGTCATGGCGCAGGTCGAACTGCAGTGCGGGCCGCACCGCGTCGTGTCGCTGATCAGCAGCGAGGCCGTCCGCGAACTCGGCCTGGAGCTGGGCTCGATCGCCGTCGCGGTCGTCAAGGCCACGAACGTCATCGTGGAGACCGCGGGGCCGTCCGAGTGAGGATCGGCATGCGCAACCGGTCCGGTGTCGGGGTGGTCGCCGCCGCTCTCGCAGCCGTGGCGCTCGTCCTCACGGGTTGCTCGGCGGACGCCGGGTCGAGCGCCCCGACGCAGACCCCGACGAAGCACGACATCACCGGCACCGTCACCGTCTTCGCCGCGGCCTCCCTCACCAAAACCTTCACCGAGCTCGGCACGGGGTTCGAGAAGGCCAACCCGCGGAGCACCGTCAGCTTCAGCTTCGGCGGCTCCTCCGACCTGGTCACCCAGCTCGGCGCCGGAGCACCGGCCGACGTGTTCGCCTCGGCGGACCAGAAGAACATGGCCAAGGCGGTCGCTGCCGGCGTCGTCTCCGGCGACCCCGTCGACTTCGCGACGAACGTGCTCGCAATCGCGGTGCCTCCCGGGAACCCGGCCCACGTCACCGGGTGGGCCGACCTCGCGAAGCCCGGCCTGAAGGTGGTCGTCTGCGCCCCGCAGGTGCCCTGTGGGGCCGCGACCGCGAAGGTGGAGTCGAACACCGGCGTCACGCTCAAGCCGGTCAGCCAGGAGTCGTCGGTGACCGACGTGCTGGGCAAGGTGTCGTCCGGGGAGGCCGACGCCGGGATCGTCTACGTCACGGACGTGAAAGGCGCGGGGAAGCGCGTCGAGTCGGTGCCGTTCCCTGAGGCGAAGGACGTGGTCAACACCTATCCGATCGCCGCGGTCACGCAGGGGCAGAACCTCACGGGCGGCGCGGCCTTCATCGCGTACGTGACCGGCCCGGAGGGCAGGAAGGTGCTCGAGGCCGCCGGCTTCGGGAAGCCGTGACGCGCCGCGCGCCCGCCGGCACGGGGCTGGGAACGGGCATCCCCGGCTGGGTGCTCGTCGTCGCCGCGCTCGGCGCGCTGTTCGTGCTGCTCCCCATCGTCGCGATGGTCACCCGGGTGAATTGGGGGCACTTCGCCGCGCTGATCACCTCTCCGTCTTCGGTGGACGCGCTGCTGCTCAGCCTGCGCACCTCGCTCGCAGCGACGATCGCGTGCCTGGTGCTCGGCACGCCGATGGCCATCGTGCTGGCGCGGGTGCCGTTCCGCGGACGCGGCCTGGTGCGGGCGATCGTCCTGCTGCCGCTCGTGCTGCCTCCCGTCGTCGGCGGCCTGGCCCTGCTCGCGCTGTACGGCCGGCGCGGGCTGCTGGACGGGGCGATCCCGATCGCGTTCTCGACGCCCGCGGTCGTCATCGCGCAGACGTTCGTGGCGTTGCCGTTCCTGGTGCTGAGCTTGGAGGGCGCGCTGCGCACCACCGGCCAGCGCTACGAAGCGGTCGCCGCCACGCTCGGCGCGCGCCCGTCGAGCGTCCTGTTCCGGGTGACGCTGCCGCTGGTGACCCCCGCGATCGTCTCCGGGTCGATCCTGTCGTTCGCGCGCGCCCTCGGCGAGTTCGGGGCGACGCTGACCTTCGCCGGGAGCCTGCAGGGCACGACGCGCACGCTGCCGCTGGAGATCTACCTTCAGCGCGAGACCGACCCGGACACCGCCGTCGCGCTCTCCCTGGTGCTGATCGCGGTGGCGATCGCCGTGGTCGCGGTGGCGCACGGCGCGGGCGAGCCGCTGCGCCGGAGACCGCGGCCGGTGCGCGAGGCGACGCCGTGAGCCTGGACTTCTCAGCTGCGGTCGCCGCGCGCGACGTCACGGTGGACCTGCGGCTCGGCGCGGGCGAGACGCTGGCGCTGCTCGGGCCGAACGGCGCGGGCAAGTCCACCGTGCTCGGGGTGCTGGCCGGCCTGATCCGGCCGGACGCGGGGCGCGCGACGCTCGCCGACGAGACGCTGTTCGATCTCGACGGCACGGATCGCACGGGCGTCTGGCTGCCTCCCCACCGCCGCGGCATCGCACTGCTCGCTCAGGACGCCCTGCTCTTCCCGCACCTGACCGTGCGCCGGAACGTCGAGTTCGCACCGCGGTCCGCGGGAGCGTCCCGGTCCGAGGCGCGTGAGAAGGCCGACGAGTGGCTGGAGCGCACCGGCGTCGCGGCGCTGGCCGAGCGCAAGCCCGACGAACTCTCCGGCGGGCAGGCGCAACGCGTCGCCATCGCCCGAGCGCTGGCCGCCGAGCCCGACCTGATCCTCCTCGACGAGCCGCTGGCCTCCCTCGACGTGAGCGTGGCGGGCGAGCTGCGCGGGATGCTGGCCGCGGTGCTCGCGGACCGCACAGCGGTCGTCGTGACGCACGACGCGCTCGACGCCTATCTGCTCGCGGACCGCGTGGCGGTGCTCGGCGGTGGCCGGGTGGTCGAGGAGGGGCTCGCGCGCGACGTGCTGACGCAGCCGCGGCACCCGTTCACCGCGGAGCTGACCGGCCTCAGCCTCCTCACCGGACGGCGCACGGCGACCGGCCTGGTGACCGACGACGGTCTCGCCCTCGACGGCACGCCGACGGCGCCGATCGCCGAGGGCCGGCCGGTGACCGCGGTGGTGCGGCCCTCGACGGTCGCGGTGCACGTCGGCGCCCCGACGGAGGGCGCGGCCGGCGTCCCGGCGACCGACATCCCCGCGACCGGCATCCCGGCGACCGTCACCGCCCTCGAACCGCGCGACGACCTGGTGCGCGTGCGCACCGACCGGCTCACCGCGCTCGTCCCCGCGGCCGTGGTCGCGGAGCTGCGCCTCTCCACCGGCGCCCGCGTGCTCCTGACGGTGCCACCCGCCGACGTGCGCATCGTCCCCGCCTGACGCGGCTCCCGCGCGGCTCCGTTCGCGCGATTCGGCACGAATGCCGCGAATCGCGGCGCGATTCCCTACATTCGTCACGAATGTCGCGCCGCGGAGTTCGCGCGATTCGCCACGAATCGCGCGCAGGCGCGCGGCTGACTCGCCGCAGCCCGGCGGGGCGGAGCCGCGGAATCAGCCCCCGGCGAACGGAGGAAGTACGTCCACTCTCTCGCCGATCGCCGCATCCGGATCGCGCGACACGACGCCATCCACCAGGAACGACCCGTTGCGCAGCACCAGCCGCATAGCCTCCCCGTAGCGGGCGTCGAGCAGCTCGCGCAGGGCGCCGACGGTCGGCGCGTCGAGTGAGACGCGCTCCTCCTCGCGCCCGGCCGCCTCTTCGGCGGCCGCGAAATAGCGCACGAGGATGCTGCGCTCAGCCACCGATCGCCCCCATACTCCGCACCGGCGGTACGAAGCCCGCGGCCTCCATGCCGTGCCCGGACTGCTTGCCCCACATCGCTCCGCGCCACCAGCGGGCCAGCTCGGCGTCGTCCGCGCCGTCGCGCAGCAGCGCGCGCAGGTCGGTCTCGTCGTCGCCGAACAGGCACGAGCGCACCGTGCCCTCCGCGGTGATCCTGGTGCGATCGCACGCGGAGCAGAAGGAGCGGGTCACCGAGGCGATGATGCCGACCGTGGCGGGGCCGCCGTCGACCAGCCACTCCTCGGCGGGGGACGAGGGGTCGTCCGGGCGGCCGGCCTCCGCCAGGTCGAACCGGGTGCGGAGGACGGCGAGCAGCTCGTCGGCGGAGACCATGTTCTCGCGCATCCAGGTGTGGTCGGCGTCGAGCGGCATCTGCTCGATGAAGCGCAACCGGCAGCCGTGCTCCAGCGCCCAGGCGAGGAGGTCGGGGGCGCCGGAGAGGGTCTGGCGCATCATCACGGCGTTCAGCTTGAGGGGAGTGAGGCCGGCGGCGTGGGCGGCGGCGATCCCGGCGAATACGGCCGGCAGCCGGTCGCGGCGGGTGAGCGCGGCGAAATGCGCGCGGTCCACGGTGTCCAGGGAGATGTTCACCCGGGTCAGCCCGGCGGCGACGAGCTCGCGCACGCGGTGGTCGAGGCCGATGCCGTTGGTCGTGATGCTCAGGTCGATGCCGGGGGCGGCGGCGGCCGAGAGCCCGACGATCTCGGCGAGGTCGGCGCGCATCAGCGGCTCGCCCCCGGTGAAGCGCACCTCGCGGATGCCGAGGTCGCGCACGCCGATCCCGACCAGCCGCGCGATCTCGGCCGGCGTCAGCAGCTCCTCGCGCGGGATGGCAGGCAGCCCCTCCGCCGGCATGCAGTAGGTGCAGCGCAGCGAGCATTTCTCGGTCACCGAGACTCGCAGGTCGCGGGCGACGCGGCCGAACCGGTCGACCAGGCCGGGGACGTCCGGGCGGCCGTCGAGGCTGGGGGCGGCGGGGCTCGCTGCATCCGCCAGCGATGCGCTGCGCGGAAGCCCGAGATTGACCGCTGTCATGTCCTCACCCTAGACCGGTCGGCCATAGACCGCCGCCCCGAGCCGGTAATAAGCTCCGCGCATGGGAATCATCTCGTCCGGCTTCCTCGGCCGGCGCAGAACCGAGGACCCGCGCCTCCCACCCGGACAGTACGTCACGGAGGGCTTCCCCGTGCTGTCGGCAGGACCGACCCCGCGCGTCGCGAAAGAGGACTGGGCGTTCACGATCACGACCGAGAAGGGTGTGGTGCATCGCTGGAGCTGGGACGAGTTCCTGGCGCTCCCCCAGGCCGACGTCGGCACCGACATCCACTGCGTGACGAGCTGGTCGAAGCTCGGGACGTCATGGCGCGGCGTCGCGCTCGACACCCTGTTCGAGAACGTCGACACCGACTACGAGTACACGATGGCGCACTCGTACGGCGGCTACACGACCAACGTGCCGCTGAAGGACCTCCTCGACGGCAAGGCCTGGGTGGCGCACACGTTCGACGGCGCCGATCTCCCGCCCGAGCACGGCGGTCCCGCGCGCCTGCTGGCGCCGCACCTGTACTTCTGGAAGAGCGCCAAGTGGGTGAGCGGGCTGGAGATGCTGCCGCAGGACCAGCCCGGCTTCTGGGAGCAGAACGGCTACAACATGTACGGGGACCCGTGGAAGGAAGAGCGCTACTGGTGAGCACCGCGTGGCGGGTGGCGGACGTCGTGGCCGCGCACGAGGAGACCACGACCGCCCGCACGATCCGGCTGCGCATCCCGGGGCTCGCAGGGCACCTCGCAGGGCAGCACGTGGACGTCCGGCTGACCGCGCCCGACGGCTACCAGGCCGTGCGGTCGTACTCGATCGCGTCGGCCTCCGGAGCGGGCGGCCTGGCGACGGACGAGTTCGAACTGACCGTGGAGGAGCTGCCCGACGGCGAGGTGTCCCCGTATCTGGTGCGCGGTCTCGCGGTCGGCGACCAGCTCGAGGTCCGCGGCCCGGTCGGCGGCTGGTTCGTCTGGCGCACAGGCGACGACGGCCCGGTGCAGTTGATCGCGGGAGGCTCCGGCGTCGTCCCGCTGATGTCGATGGCCCGCGCGCACGCCGCCGCGGAGAGCGCCGCGCCGTTCCGGCTGCTGTACTCGGCGCGCGCGCCGATGTCGGTCTACTACCGCGACGAGCTGATGGCTCTCGCCGAGGGCGCCGCGCCGCTGCACGTCGACTACGTCTACACGCGGGAGGCGCCGGCCGGCTGGCCCGTCCCGGCGGGGCGGCTCACGCAGGACGCGCTCGGCGCGCTCGTGCTGCCGGCCGCGGACTCACCGCGCTTCTACCTGTGCGGATCGACCCCCTTCGTCGAGACTGTGTCCGGCTGGCTCGTCGACGCCGGGCACGACCCGGACCGCATCCGCACCGAACGCTACGGCGGGATCGGAGGGGCAGCGTGAGCGACATGGACTACCTGGACGGCAATGCCGCGGCTGGGCTCCTCTCGGAGGTCTTCGCGGTCGACGTGACGGCGGCGCGCGGCAAGTGCGCGCACTGCGGGGACGTCTCGGTGATGGCGAGGGCGCACCTCTGGCCCGACGACCACGGGATGGTGCTGCGCTGCCGGATCTGCGGCGAGGTCATCGCGATGGCGACCGAGCGCGACGGGCGCCTGTGCCTCGACCTCCACGGGCTGGACTGGCTCGAGTTGGAGGTCTGAGCCCTCGGACGCGGGGACCCTCAGCGGGCGGTCATCCGCTCCCCAGTACAATCGTCCGGTGCCAGCCGAATCCTCCGCGAGCCTCGACCCCGACGACCTCGCGACGACCCTCCGCGTCCTCGCGCAGCTCCACGAGCTCGACCAGGAGCACCCCGACTTCGTCTCCGTCCGCCGCGCGACCGCGCACATGTTCAAGGCGGTCAAGCAGGCCAGACGCCGCGAGCTGCGGGAGGCCGAGCTCGCCGCCGACCGCGCCGTCATCGCTGCGACCGCGACCGGCGCCCCCGACCGCATCGACGACGAGACCCGCGGCCGCGACCTGACCTCCCCGACCGCCGGTTCCGCGACCGCAGGGACGCTGATCAACTCGCAGGCCTGCTACATCTGCAAGCAGCACTACACCGAGGTGGACTGGTTCTACCACCAGCTCTGCCCGTCCTGTGCGGCGTTCAGCCACGCCAAGCGCACCGCCCGCACCGACCTGACCGGCAAGCGCGCGCTGCTCACCGGGGGCCGGGCGAAGATCGGAATGCACATCGCGCTGCGCCTGCTGCGCGACGGCGCGGACCTGACGATCACCACCCGCTTCCCGCGGGACGCCGTGCGCCGGTTCTCGCAGCTCCCCGACGCGAAGGACTGGCTGCACCGCCTGCGCGTGGTCGGCATCGACCTCCGCGACCCGGCGCAGGTGATCGGCCTGGCCGACTCCGTCGCCGCCCGCGGGCCGCTGCACGTCCTCATCAACAACGCCGCCCAGACCGTCCGCCGCTCGCCCGGTGCGTACTCGCTGCTGGCGGAGGCCGAATCGCACCCGTTGCCCGACGGGCCCCTGCCCGAGCTGGAGACCTTCGGCCACACCGCCGACCCGCACCCGCAGGCGCTGGAGGCCTCCGTCGCCGCCCACCCGCTGCTGTCGTCGGCGAACGTGCGCGGGACCGTCGCCGAGCTGGTCGGCGCCGCAGCGCTCACCGCGAACGACCTGGCGTCGGCCGCGATGGCCGCGGGCTCCTCGTCGCTGGAGCGCCACCACGACGGCACCGCCATCGACGCGGGCGGCCTCGTGCCCGACGTCCAGCGAGTGAACACCTGGACCCGGGCCGTCGGCGGGATCGACCCGCTCGAGCTGCTGGAGGTGCAGCTCTGCAACACGACGGCGCCGTTCATCCTGATCGACCGCCTGCGCCCGGCGCTCGCCGCCGCCGGCCGGTCGTACGTGGTCAACGTGTCGGCGATGGAGGGCGTGTTCGGCCGCCGGTACAAGGGCGCCGGGCATCCGCACACCAACATGGCGAAGGCCGCGCTCAACATGCTCACCCGGACCAGCTCCGAGGAGCTGTTCGAGACGGACAACATCCTGATGACGAGCGTCGACACCGGCTGGATCACGGACGAGCGCCCGCACTACACGAAGGTGCGGTTGGCCGAGGAGGGCTTCCACGCCCCGCTCGACCTCGTCGACGGCGCGGCGCGGGTCTACGACCCGATCGTGCGCGGCGAGGCGGGAGAAGACCTGCACGGGGTGTTCCTGAAGGATTACCGATCGTCGGCGTGGTGACCACCGCCGCTTGACTATACTTTTCCAGGCATCGCGGGGAGGCCGGTGAAGGGCCTTTCCCGGTCTTTCGGCGCCCGTGCGATGAACGTACAGTGAGCCACGAAGGTCAACGAAGGGCAGCCGATGTCGAGCACTTCCCCGGAGCCGCTCCCCCTCCCCGGGCAGGCGCATCCGCTGAGGGCGGCGCCGCAGCACACCAACCGCTTCAAGCACTGGCTGCTCGTCGGCATGGTCGACGAGCACGGCACGCAGCAGGGGCCGCACGGCCAGAATCCGGAGCGCACCCATTCGTGGTGGCAGGTCATGTGCCTCACCGGTGTCGACTACTTCTCCACGCTCGGCTACCAGCCCGCCATCGCGGCCCTGGCGGCCGGCCTGATCTCGCCGTTCGCGACGCTCGTGCTGGTGGCGCTGACGCTGCTCGGCGCGCTCCCGGTCTACCGCAGGGTCGCCCGCGAGAGTTTCCGCGGCTCCGGCTCGATCGCCATGCTCGAGCGGTTCCTGCCCTGGTGGGCGGGCAAGCTCTTCGTCCTCGTGCTGCTCGGCTTCGCCGCGACGGACTTCATGATCACGATCACGCTGTCCGCGGCCGACGCCTCGGCGCACGCGATCGAGAACCCATTCGCGCCATCGTGGTTCCACGGCAACAACGTCCTCATCACGCTCTTCCTGCTCGCACTGCTCGCCGCGGTGTTCCTCAAAGGCTTCAAGGAGGCGATCGGCATCGCCGTCGTGCTGGTGGCCGTGTATCTGGCGCTGAACGTGGTCGTCGTGACCACCTCCATCGTCCAGGTGTTCGAGCACCCGACCGTCATCGACGACTGGTGGACCGCGGTGTTCGTGACGCACGGCGATCCGCTGCTGGTCGTGGGCGTCGCCCTGCTGGTGTTCCCGAAGCTCGCGCTCGGTCTCTCCGGCTTCGAGACCGGAGTCGCGGTCATGCCGCAGATCAAGGGCAAGCCCGGCGACGACCCCGCCCGGCCCGAAGGCCGCATCCGCGGCGCGCACAGGCTGCTCACCACGGCCGCGATCATCATGAGTGTGTTCCTCATCACCTCCAGCTTCACGACCACGCTGCTCATCCCGCAGAAGGAGTTCCAGCCCGGCGGCGCCGCCAACGGCCGCGCACTCGCCTACTTGGCGCACGAATATCTGGGCAACGGCTTCGGCACGGTCTACGACATCAGCACCATCCTGATCCTCTGGTTCGCCGGCGCCTCTGCGATGGCCGGCCTGCTGAACCTGGTGCCGCGATATCTCCCCCGCTATGGAATGGCGCCGCAGTGGGCGCGCGCGGTGCGACCGCTGGTACTGGTCTTCACCGGGATCGGTTTCTTGATCACCCTGGTCTTCGACGCGAACGTGGACGCCCAGGGCGGCGCGTACGCCACCGGTGTGCTGGTCCTGATCACCTCCGCCTCGCTCGCGGTGAGCCTGTCCGCCTGGCGCAAGAAGCAGCCGAAGCGCACCATCGTGTTCGCGATCATCACCGCGATCTTCGTCTACACGACCATCGACAACATCATCGAGCGCCCGGACGGCCTCCGCATCGCGACGCTGTTCATCCTGGGAATCCTGATCGTGTCGATCGTGTCGCGCATCGGCCGCTCGTTCCAGGTGCGCGCGACCAGCGTCACCTTCGATGTGACGGCGCTCGACTTCATCCTGGAGGACGCCGAGGAGGGCGAGATCCGGATCATCTCCCACGAGCCCGACGTCGACACCACGAAGGAGTACGAGGAGAAGAACAAGGACGAGCGCCGCTTCAGCCACATCCCGCAGCGCTCGCGCACCATCTTCCTCGAGGTGATGAAGTCCGACTCCTCCGACTTCGAGGAGGATCTGGTCGTGCACGGCGTCGTCAAGTACGGCTATCGCGTGCTGCAGGTGAAGAGCGGCAACGTGCCGAACACCATCGCGGCGGTCCTGCTGGAGATCCGCGACATCACCGGGGTGGTGCCGACGATCTACTTCGAGTGGACCGAGGGCAACCCGATCTCGAACATGTTCCGCTACCTCATCACCGGCGTGGGCGAGGTGGCCCCGGTGACCCGTGAAGTGCTGCGTGAGGCCGAGAAGGACGTCAAGCGGAGGCCGGCCGTCCACGTGGCCTGAGCTGCGCGCCTCTCTCCACCGCGAGCGCGGTGTGCCACCATGTGCGCATGGACACCCACGCGGTCTTCGAGGCGGTCGGGGTCGCCTTCGAGTTCGCGGGCGTCGCCGCCCTGGCGGTCGGCTTCGTCGTGGCGCTCGTGATCGCGCTCGCGGTCTGGGTGCGCACGCACAGCGGGGCGGACGCCTTCCGCACGCTGCGTGAGGCCTTCGGCGGCGTCATCCTGCTGGGCCTCGAACTGCTGGTCGCCGCCGACCTGATCAAGACGGTGACCTCGAGCCCGACGCTCACCGACGCGCTCGTGCTCGGAATCATCGTGCTGATCCGGACCATCCTGAGCTTCTCGCTGCAGGTGGAGATCGACGGCGTCGCGCCCTGGCGCCGCGCGTTCGTCACGGGGCCCGAGGTGCTGGCGCACGCGGTCCGGAAGGCAGGCTCCACGGGGGCGCCGGAACAGCAGTAGGTCAGTCGCGCCCGGCGCGCGCCGCGCGCTCGGCGTTCCGCTGCTTCACGCGCGCGTTCTCGGCGTGCACCTCCGCCTGCGTGGCGCGCTCGGCGACCAGCCACTGCGGCTTCTCCTCCAAGAGCGCCTTGATCTGGGCGGTGGTGAGCGGCTCCGTGACGCCGCCGCGGGCGAGGCCCGAGTTGCTCACGCCGAGCTTGTGGGCGACGACGTCACGCGGGTGCGGGCCGTCGGCGCGGAGGGTGACCAGCCAGGCCGGCGGGTTGGCGTTCAGCTCGTCGAGCTCGGTGCGGCTGATCTCGCGGTCGCGGAACTCCTCCGGCGCCGCCGCCAGCAGGATGCCGAGCTTCTTGGCCGCGGTGGCCGCCTTCATGGTCTGGGGCTTCATGCCTTCCAGGGTATCGTCCGCAGACCGGTGCGGCCTGCCGGTAGCCTGGCCTGCATGGCCTCCCGTTTCGCCCTCGCCTTCCCGCCCGGTGTCACGGTCGGCAAATGGACGCGCGCGTTCGCCGAGCGGGAGCCCGACGTCGAGCTCGTGGTGACGCCGTCGGCCGACCCACTGGCCGCGCTGGCCGCTGGCGACGCGGACATGGCGTTCGCGCGCGACGCCGAGCCGGACGACGACCGGCACCTCATCCCGCTCTACACGGAAGACGTCGTGGTCGTGGTGCACCACGAGCACTTGCTGACGCTGGAGGAGAAGCTGCACCTCGCCGACCTCGACGGCGAGGCCCGCGTGACCGGAGAGCCGTCCGAGTCGCTCATGCGCCGCGTGGCCGCCGGCGACGGTATCGCGCTGCTGCCCGCCTCGGTGGCGAAGGCGCTCCGCCGCAAGGACGTCACCGCCATGCGCCTGGAGGACGGCCCGACTTCGCAGATCGGCCTCACCTGGCCGCGCGAGGGGCAGCATCCGCTGGTGGACGAGTTCATCGGCATCGTGCGCGGACGGACGGCGCACAGCTCGCGCAACCCGGAGGTCGCGGCGACGGAGGCCGCGCACGCAGAGCAGTCCGCCAAAGGCGCCAAGGGCGGCAAGGGCGGCAAAGGCGCCAAGGGCGGCAAGCGCTCCGCGTCCGTCACGTCCCGGACAGCCGCCAAGCGCAGCACTGCCAAGCGCAGCACTGCCAAGCGCCCGCGCAAGCGCTGACGCCCCCTCGCAGGACACGCCGTCTGTGCGTCGCGAGGCGGCGTGTCCTGCCAGGTCGATGGGCAGAATGGGCACATGACCACGACGACGCTGGGCACCAGCATCGGGAGGGCGGCGCAGAGCGTCGTGTACCGCGCGGGCGTGAGCGGGAGGCGGCCGGCCATCCCGGTCGCGTTCCCCGAGCTGGAGCGCGCCGCGCGGAGGCGGCTGTCGCGTGCCGCCTTCGCGTACATCGCGGGGTCCGCCGGGCTGGAGCGCACCGACCGGGCGGACACCGACGCGTTCGCGCGGCACCGGATCGTACCGCGCGTGCTGCGCGACGTCTCCGAGCGCGACCTCTCGATCGAACTGTTCGGGCGGCGGCTGCCCACGCCGCTGCTGCTGGCTCCGATCGGCGTGCTGGAGCTCGCCCACCGGGACGGCGACGCGGCCGCCGCGCGTGCCGCCGCCGCGCACGGCGTCCCGGCCGTGCTCTCCACCCAGGCATCCGCCCCCATGGAGGCCGTCGCCGCCGCGATGGAGGACGTCCGGCCGGGCGCCGCACGCTGGTTCCAGCTCTACTGGAGCTCCTCGCGCGACCTGGTCGCGAGCCTCGTCGCGCGGGCGGAGTCGAGCGGCTGCGAGGCGATCGTGGTCACCCTGGACACGCACGTGCTGGGCTGGCGCCCGCGCGACCTGGACCTCGGCTACCTGCCGTTCAGTCGCGGCCTCGGCATCGCCCAGTACACCAGCGATCCGGTCTTCCGCCGGCTGGTGCGCGAGCGGATCGCGTCCTCCGGTCCCCGCGATCGCAGCGCCGTCACCCCTGCCGCGCTGGCGTCGTTCGCCAGCATCCTGCGTCACCATCCCGGCGACCTGCGCGAGAACCTGCGCTCCGGCGAGCCGCGCGCCGCGGTCGAGACGTTCCTCGACGTGTTCGCCGACCCGTCGCTGGGCTGGGACGACCTGGCGTTCTTGCGCGAGCGCACCGACCTCCCGATCGTCCTGAAAGGCGTGCTGCACCCGGACGATGCCCGGCGGGCGGTCGACGCGGGCGTGGAGGCCGTGCAGGTCTCGACCCACGGCGGACGGCAGATCGACGGCGAGCTCGCCGCGCTGGACGCCCTGCCCGGCGTGGTGGACGCGGTCGCCGGCCGCCTTCCTGTGCTGTTCGACAGCGGAATCCGCGGCGGGGCGGATGCGGTGATCGCGCTGGCGCTCGGCGCGACGGCCGTCGCCGTCGGGAGGCCCTACGCCTACGCCCTCGCCCTGGCCGGCGAGCGCGGCGTGAGCGAACTGCTCCGCAACCTCCTGGCCGAACTCGACATCACGCTCGGCCTCAGCGGCGTCGCCCGGGTCGCCGACCTCGACCGGTCCGCGCTGGCTACGCCACTGCCGCCGCGATGAGCGACAGCAGCGCCTGCGCGTAGGCGGACGCGGCGTCCTCCTCCTCGAAGAAGCGCTCTGCGCCCTCCAGCTCCAGCGTGACCCGGTAGCCGTCGGCCGTGCGGGCGAGGTGGCGGAAGGAGCCGCCCAGCAGCTCCCGCAGCTGGTCCTCGCGCGGGATCCACAGCGCGTCCTCGACGGCGAGCGAGTCGAGCGCCCACTCGGTGGTGCCGTTGAAGCCGAGGATGGTGCCGGTGTCGAAGTGGTGCGGCTCGATCGTCATCTCGCTCACAGTGAAACGCTCCCCGGCCATCCCCGGCCGGTCGATGGCGAAGGTGTCCCCCGATGCCGGTTGCCAGCGCAGTCCTGCGGCGCGCAGCAGGCGTGCGGTGTCCTCGTCGATCATGGCTGCTCCTCTCAGCAGATCCCTCACCCCAATTCGGGGGCGAAACGGGAGAATACGCCTCGGCACCCGCTCTGCGTTCACCGTTTGTTCGATTCTCAGCCATAGATTGCTCGCATGGGAATCCCGGCCCCGCGTCATGTTTGACGCCCTGCTCTCCATCGACGTACTCGACGGGCCCATCCCTTTCACGGTGTTCGGTCTCGCGGGGGCGCTGTTCGTCGCGCTCCTGGCGCGTCGCCCGTCGCTGCGCCGGCTGCGCACTCTCGGGCTCGCCGTCGCCTGCGGGCTCCTCGCGGCGGTGGTCAGCTGGCTGATCTGCGTGCGGTGGCTCAATCTGTTCGGCGAAGGCCTCGGCATGGGGAACTACCTGTGGGTCGCGGCGGCCTACTGCGGGGTCGCCGTGGCCGCGGTGAGCATCGGCCGGACCCCGCGCTGGCGCACCGTCGTCGCCATCGTCGCGGCGCCCGTCTTCGTCGCGGCGGCGGCGCTCGGCATCAACGCCGACTACGGGTTGGACCGCACACTCGGCAACCTGCTGGCCATCACCGTCCCGAGCCCTATCAAGGTCGCTCCCCTCGCACGCAACAGCAAGGCGTACGACGTCGCGCTCTGGAAGGACTGGAAGGCGCCGGCCGACATGCCGCTGCACGGGAAGACCGGCACCGCACACATCCCGGGCACGCGGAGCGGCTTCCACGCACGCGAGGCCGGCATCTACCTGCCACCGGCCGCCCTGGTGGCGAGACCGCCTGCGCTGCCGCTGGTGGTGATGATGATGGGGCAGCCCGGCAACCCCGACCCCGAACCGATCGCGACGGCGATGAACGCTCTCGCTGCGCAGCATCACGGACTCGCCCCGGTCGTCGTCGTGGCCGACCAGATCGGCCCCGGGATGCCCGACACGATGTGCCTCGATACGGCACGGTACGGCAACGCCGCGAGCTACATCACACGGGATGTCACGGAGTGGGCGGCCGCGCACCTCCCGATCACGCGCGACCACCGGTTCTGGTCCGTCGCCGGATACTCCAACGGCGGGCTCTGCGCCCTCACCTTCGGCATCGACCACCCCGACCTGTTCTCCAACGTCCTCGACATGTCGGGCGAGGAGTACCCGGGCGCCGAGCACCCGGCGACGACTCTGACCGACTTCTTCCACGGTGACAAGGCGGCATACGAGCGGGCGAAGCCGCTCAACCGTCTCGCCCCGGGCGCATTCCCCGGCTCCATGATCTTCAGCGCGAGCCGAGACGACCCCGTTTATCATGCGGTGGCGCTCCAGTCGCTGAGAGCGGCCGAACGCGCCGGCATCGCGAGCGCGTTCATCGACATCCCGACCGGAGGCCACGGCATGGGCGCGCTGATGGGCGGGCTGAACGGCGGCCTCCCGCTGCTGTTCGCGACGCTGGGGCTGCAGAAGCCGGGCTGAGGCAGCGCTCAGTCGGTCACGATGACGATCTTGCCGCGCACGTGTCCGCCCTCCAGCCGCCCGTACGCCTCCGCCGTGCGCTCGATCGGGAAGATCGAGTCGATCGGCAGCACCAGCTCGTTCTGCGCCAGGAGGTCGGCGAGCTCGGCCAGCTCGGCGTTCCCCGCCGTGCGCCCTCCCACCGTGCGCGCGCCGCGGGCGTCCGGCCCGAAGGCGGCGATCGTGTTGATCCGCTCCGGAGGGACGCCGAGCTCGATCGCCGCATCGATCGTGTCAGGCCCGTGGTTGTCGAGGACCGCCGTCACGCGCTGACCGTCGTCGAGGACCTCCTGCACGCGTTCGGCGAGGCCCGGCCCGTACGAGACCGGGAGGATGCCCAGCGTCTCCAGGAACTCGTGGTTCTCCTCGCTCGCCGTGCCGATCACCGCGGCGCCGCAGCGGATCGCGAGTTGCGCCGCGAGCACCCCGACCCCGCCCGCGGCGGCGCTCACCAGCACGGTGTCGGTCTCGCCGAGGTCGAGGGAGGCCGCCGTCGCCATCGCGGTGCGCCCGACCACCCCGAGCGACCCGGCCACCTCGAAGGTGAGCGGGTCGGGCTTCTCGATGATCTGCCCGTCCTCGGCGACCACGAGGAAGTCCGCGAGCGCGGCGAACGGGGCGGTGCCGAGCACGGCCTGGCCGAGTCCGAAGCGCTCGGCGCCCTCGCCGCGCTCCTCGACGAAGCCGGCGAAGTCCTGGCCCATGCCGCTCGGCAGGGTCACACCCATCCGGGCGGCCGCTTTCTCGCTGCGGTACGCCTTGACGTCCATCGGGTTGAGACCCGCCGCCATCACGCGCACCAGCACCTGTCCCGGCCCCGGCCACGGCCGCTCCCGCTCGACGAGATGGAGGAAGTCCCGCGAGCCGAACTCCTCGAGCTGGACGAATCTGGGCACCTTCGGGCTCCTTCCGCTCATACGGTGGAGCCTAACCCTGCACCCGGCAGGAAGGGAGGGTCAGCCGAAGAGCAGCGCAGCCTCCTCGTACCGCGCCGGCGGCACCGTCTTGAGGCCGCCCGTGGCGTCGGCGATCGACACGTTCACGACGTCGGTGCCGCGCAGCGACACCATCGAGCCCCAGCGGCCCTCGTAGGCCGCGTCGACCGCCGCCATGCCGAGCCGGGTGGCGAGGACGCGGTCGTACGCGCTCGGCACGCCACCGCGCTGCATGTGGCCGAGGACCGACGCGCGTGACTCGATGCCGGTCCGCTCCTCGATCATCGGGGCCAGCATCTCGCCGATCCCGCCCAGGCGCGGACGGTTGAACGCATCGAGGCCCTTGTGCGAGTGGGCCTCCTCCATCGTGTCGAGGTGGAAGCCCTCGGAGACGACGATGACCGGGGCCCGGCCGCGGTCGCGCACCGACTCCACCCACTCGCAGATCTGCTCGATGGACTGCGGCTGCTCCGGGATCAGGATGGCGTGCGCGCCGCCGGCCATGCCCGAGTGCAGGGCGATCCAGCCGACGTGGCGGCCCATGACCTCCACGACCATGCAGCGCTGGTGCGACTCTGCGGTGGTGCGGAGGCGGTCGATGGCCTCGGTCGCGATCTCCACTGCGGTGTCGAAGCCGAAGGAGTAGTCGGTGGCGGCGAGGTCGTTGTCGATGGTCTTCGGCACGCCGACGATGCGGAGGCCGGCGTCGGTGAGGCGGCGGGCGGCCGTGAGCGTGCCCTCGCCGCCGATCGCGATGATCGCGTCGATGCCGTTCTCGTCCATCATCCGCTGGATGTTCTCCGGGCCGCCCTTGTCGCTCTCGAACGGGTTCGTGCGGCTGGAGCCGAGGATGGTGCCGCCCTGACGGGAGAGCCCGCGGACGCTGTGCCGGTCGAGCGGCATGATGTCGCCCTCGACCACGCCGCGCCAGCCGTAGCGGAACCCGGCGAACTCGGACCCGTACACACGGTCGCCCTTGAGGACCGCGCCGCGGATGACCGCGTTCAGTCCGGGACAGTCGCCGCCGCTGGTCAGGATGCCGATCTTCATGCTGCTCTCTTTCTCGTTGCGCCCCTGAGCATCATGCCCGAGGGATACCGGAGCACCAAAATCCCGGAGCGCGAACCGGTTCAGAGGCCGAGCGCCCGCTGGAGCTTGGACGAGCTCGCGGAGGGCCGGGCGCCCGCCGCCAGGAGCTCCGCCTCGATGCCGTCGAGCAGCGCGGTGCGGCGCTCGCGCGAGTCGGGGGCGCCGCTGAGCAGCTCCACCTCCCACTCCCGCCAGGCGTCGCTCGCGCCGGTCTGCAGGTTCTCGCCGCGCACATGGTCGTCGCACAGCTCGGCGAGCTCGAATCCCGCCGCGTCCTTGAGGACGGTGGTGTCACGGCTGTTGGTCACCCGCGCCACGGGGATCAGTACGCCGTCGGCGAGCTGCTCGCGGATGGTCTCCCGCAGCTCCGCCGGCGGCTTCTGGCCGTCGCCGAGCGGCCAGTGCAGCTCGGGCCGCCCCTCGCCGGTCGGCGGGAGCTTGACGTGCCAGCCCTCTTCCGAGCCGCCGCGACGCGCGCGGACGGCGACGCGCTGGCGGGCGAGCCGCAGGTCGGCCGTGTCGTAGTAGGTCGCCACCAGTTCGGCGGTCTCTGGCCCGCTCTCGACGGCGATCGCCCCGACGCCGACGAGCTGGGGTGGGCGGAGGTCGCCGTCCACGTCGTACTTGCGCTCGATCTCGAGCTGGGTATGGTGCTGCGCCATGTCCCCTGTCTAGTCCACTTCCGCGCTGTCGCGAAATTGCAAGCTCTGCGCGAGCGCACTCGTTAGGCTCCCGGCATGGACAACTCCCCCATCGTCACCGCCCGCTTCGACGTCACCGGCTGGGACCCGGCCGAGCTGCCCGGCATCCCCGGCGACTGGCTCGGCGCGATCGTGATGCGCAAGACGTACACGGAGGGCCTGATCGGCGAGTCCGTCGCGCACTTCGTGTCGTCGGGCACGGAGGAGGGCGGCCGCGGCTACCTCGCGGCCGAGCGGATCACCGGAACACTGGACGACGGCCGTTCCGGGTCGTTCACGGTCCACCACGGCGCGCTGCAGCACCCGGACGACCCGTCGGCGTTCGGCTACATCGTCCCCGGCACGGGCACGGACGACTTCGCGCGCGTCGGTGGCCCGGCGCGCATCCGGCACGACGACCGCGGCGCCTACTTCGAGTTCGACCTCGGCTGAGCACGCCGCGATTCGTCACGAATCATCGTTTTCGCGCCGGCGAAGCCGCGATTCGTCACGAATCGCGGAGCCTCTCGTGCGTCGTCGGCCTGCGCGGTACCCTCGGTGCATGAGCGAGACGGACCGCAGCCGCGAGGACGACGACGACTTCCTCGAGGCGCAGGAGGGCGACTACGAGCCCGCCGGCGTCATCCGCGACGAGGACGACCTTCCGGTGGTCGACGATGAGGACGACGACCGCATCCTGCCGGACGACGACCGCCCGGTGCCGGTCGACCCGGACGACGCCGAAATCGGCTGACGCGGTTCCCGCCCGCTCCCCCGCTTACGCCTCCAGCGCGTCCTCCAACAGGTGGATGAGCGCGTCGAGCTGCACCGAGTCGGCAGAACCGATCTCGACATCGCTGCCGTCGAGCGCGCGGGCCGCCAGACCCTGCTTGGAGTCGATCAGCTCGGCGATCTTCGAGTCGATGGTCTGCGCGGCGATGATCCGCCACGCCGTGACGGGCTCGTCCTGGCCGATGCGGTGCACGCGGTCGATCGCCTGCGTCTGCTCGGCCGCCGTCCAGGACAGCTCGGCGAGCACGACGTTGGACGCGGCCTGGAGGTTGAGACCGACCCCCGCCGCGGTGAGCGAGCAGACCGCGACCGCGACCTCCGGGTCGTTGTTGAAGGCGTCGATCTCCTTCTGCCGGGCGAGTGCGCTCTGGTCGCCGCGAATCGAGATGGTCTTGAGGTCGCGGGCGGCGAACGCCTCCTCTGCCGCGTCCATCACGTCGATGTGCTTGGCGAAGAACACCACCTTGCCGACCGAGCGCGCGAGCTGGGCGGTGTAGTCGGAGGCCAGGCCGGCCTTCGCCTGGCCGATCTTGCGGACCATCGTGAAGACGTTGTCGCCGGTCTTGGTCGACTTCGCCTCCTCCAGCTCGGACTGTGCGACCAGGCGGATGAGGTGCTTCCGGTGCGCGTCGTCGTCGCCGTCGAACGAGTCCGGCCGGCCGGCGGCTGCCGCGCGGTGGAAGCGTGCGACCAGGCGCGCGGCCAGCTCCTTCTCGGCCTGCTTGATGGAGCGGCCCAGGTCGTCGTCCAGCTCGACCGGGAGGTCGACCACGCGACGGCTCGGGAGGTCGGCGGCCACGTCCACCTTGCGGCGGCGGACGATGCCCAGGTCGATGACGGACTCGCGGGCGGCGGCGTAGAAGCCGAAATCGGCCGGGGTGAGGCCGGTCTCCTCCAGACTCTCCATCAGCTCCGCGGTGGGCTTGTTGCCGTCGATCCAGCCGAGGAACTGCCAGATCGCCTTGAAGTCGTCGATGTCGTTGATCAGCGGCGTACCGGTGAGCGCGATCAGCAGCGGGTCGGCCGCCTTCTCGCGGATCGCCTCGGCGAGGCCCAGCACGAGCCGGGACCGCTGCGAGTGCAGGTTCTTGATGAAGTGCGCCTCGTCGACGACCATGCCCTGGAAGCCGAGCGTGCGCAGCCAGGAGAGGTGCCGGTCGAGCACCTCGTAGTTGACGATGACCACGTCGGCGAACGCGTCGAGACCTTCGCCGTCACCGTGGATGACGGTGGCGCGGCGGTTCGGCGTCCAGCGCTCGACCTCGCGCGCCCAGTTCATCTTGACGACGTTCGGCACGACGGCGAGCAGCGGGTAGGCGCCGGCGACCGAGGCGGCGAGAACGGACTGCGCGGTCTTGCCGAGGCCCGGCTCGTCGGCGAGCAGGAAGCGGCGGTGGCCCTGGCGCACGCTCTCGATGAACCGCGACTGGTGGTGCATGAGCTCCAGCCCCTGCGGCGAGTAACGGTCGATCTTCGGCGCGGGCGGGAGCTCCATGCTCGCGGCCTGGCCTCCCGCGCCGTACTCGAACGACTTGAACAGCGGCCCGAGCAGCTCCCACGAGTCGAGCCGCCGGCGCGGCGCTGGGGCGGCCGCGGCGCCCTTGCTGAAGTCGGGGGCGAGGAACGGGTTGGAGAGCTGGCGTGCCTTGACCGAGGCGGGCACGACCTGCTTCTCGGCGAGTTCCGGCGGGATGATGCTCTCGGGCGCGATCACGCGCTCGACCGTGATGATGAGGTCGTCCGGCTTGAGTTCGGTCCCGGACTCCAGCAGCCAGTCGCGCCGGATCTTCTGCGCCGTCGCGGTGGGCGGCGCCTCGCTCTCGAGCAGCGAGATCAGCGAGGTGTCGCGGGCCGCGGTCTTCGCCAGGATCGTGGCGATGCCGTCCAAGCGCTTGAGCTGCTCGGCGCGCGCGGCGTCGCTCAGCTCGGTGTCGGCCTTGACGCGGGCGCGCTCCTCGCGCATGAGGAACGCGATGACCTGGAACTTGGTGCGGTTCGTCGGGCCGAGCTTCTTCCCCTCTGCGGCCTTGGCCTCCACCTCGCGCACCTTGCGCGCGAGCACGGGGATGAGCCCGTCGTTGTTGGCGTGGCGGTTGCGGCGCTGCTGCTGCGGTCGCGATGAAGCGCGCTGCGCCGCACCTTGACCGGACGGGCGCTGCTGTGCCGCACCCTGTTGCGGCGTGCGCTGACCCGACGTGCGCTGACCCGACGTGCGCTGACCCGAACGAGACATGGTCCTCCAGTGGATGCGCCGCGCGCCGACAGAGGACGCGACGCCATTTGGCGTGAGGGCCGGCGCGGCGGCGGGGAGCGGAACCGAGTGGTCCGTACCGAGCATCGCAGAACGCCGGGCGCACGACGCAGGACGGCCGTGCAACCGTCATTTTACCGTATCGCGACGGGTCAGCGGCGTGTGTCGGCCGGAATCTTGATCAGGATGCCCGCTGCGACGAAGACGGCGGCCGCGGCGAGGCTCAGCAACGGCAACGCCGGGGTGAGCCCGGGCACCGGGAAGATCGGGTTCCAGAGCACCGCAATGGGGATCAGCCCGGCCAGCCACCACCGGCTCCTCGCCTGCCAGGAGAACACGCAGAGGATGAGCGCCAGGATGCAGACCGCGTACTCCATGTAGGTGTACCAGTCCGCGAACGCGAGCCCGAAGAGCAGCACCAGAGCGCCGAGGATGCCGGGCGCCAGGGCGGCGCGGTTGTAGGCGGGCGGCTGCGGGGTGTAGGGCACCGTCCAACTCTAAGCGACCGGGCAGGACGCGCCCGGCGGCGCCCCTGAACGGTCCGCGCCCCCGGGACGAGACCTCATCCCCGGGGCGCGGACGGCTGCTGGTGCAGTGCGTTCAGAGGGCGCCCCTGTGGAACAGGAACGCGCACGGCGGCGCGTCCGATCCCACACGGACGATGACCGCGGAGCGGCGGGCCAACTCGACGAACGGCTCGAGGTCGAGCCGGCTCATCGGGATGCGACGCAACTCCGCGTCCGAAGCGATGCCGTTGACCGCGAAGGCGACGTCGGGAACGTCGTACGGCTCGTCGGCGAGGTCGAGGAAGACGATCGGCGACGGGTCTGCGGTGTCGAGCGGGAACACGCTGAGGATGGCCTCGGCGGCGGCTTCGGTGGTGACGTCCTCCCCCAGGAGGACGATGGGCGCGGTGAGTGCTTCTTCGGGATAGCCGCTGCCGACAAGGGTAAGCGTGTCGCCTTCGTGCAGAGCGTCGAGGGCGCTCAAGAGCGCACCGGACAGCAGCGGGCTGAGGTTCTTCAGCAAAGTCGGGCCTTTCCTGTAAAACGAATATTTCTCAACCCCTGTTGGGAGGATAGACCTCCCGGTATGTCCTCTCACACCCCCTTTAGGGGGTGCATGGGATCCTTCCGCATACCTCGCCGGGGTATCCGGTTTCCGCGGTATCCTGGGAAGCGTGATCGCAGACATCAAGAAGCGGGCGCTGCACCGCACGCGCATCCTCGAGGGGCAGCTGCGCGGCCTCGAGAAGATGATCGAGAACGAGGACTACTGCGTCGACATCATCACCCAGTCGCTCGCCATCCAGAAATCGCTCGGGTCGCTCAACAAGCTGCTCGTCGAGAACCATCTGAAGACCCACGTCTCGGAGATGTTCGAGGAGGGCGGGGACCAGCGCGACGACGCCATCCTCGAGCTCCTGAAGGTGTACGAGCTCTCGAACAACCGGGGCTGACGTGGCGGATCCGATCGAGATCGTCCGCGGCGACATCACCGAGCAGGCCGTGGACGCGGTCGTCAACGCTGCCAACAGCTCCCTCCTCGGCGGGGGCGGAGTCGACGGCGCCATCCACCGCCGCGGCGGCCCCGCCATCCTGGCCGCCTGCCGCCAGCTGCGCGCCACCACTCTGCCCGACGGGCTGCCGACAGGTCAGGCCGTGGCGACCACCGCGGGAGACCTCCCCGCCCAGTGGGTCATCCACACCGTCGGCCCGGTCTGGGCGCAACACGAGGACCGCACTCCGGACCTGCAGAACGCCTACCGGTCGTCGCTGCGGGTCGCGCGCGAGCTCGGCGCGGAGACCGTCGCCTTCCCCGCCGTGTCCGCCGGGATCTACGGCTGGCCGATGGACGACGCGGCACGGATCGCGGTGAGCACCGCACGCGCCGTGCTGTCCTCCGGCGTCGGCTCGGTCGAGCTGGTGCGCTTCGTGCTGTTCAGCGATGACGCCCTGGCGGCGTTCCGCGCGGCGGCCGGCGAGTGAGCGACGCTCCCCGCTTCGACGGCGACGTGGCCGTCGAGCGGTTCCGCACGCTCCTGCGCATCCCGACCATGTCGCGCAGCGCGGTCGAGGAGACCGACTGGGCAGCGTTCGACGCGTTCGCGGCGGCGCTGCCCGAGCTGTACCCTCGCCTGCACGGCGTCCTGGAACGCGAAACACACGGCCGCTCGCTGCTCTACCGGTGGCGCGGCGCGGGCGACGGCGCCCCCACCGTCCTGATGGCGCACTACGACGTCGTCCCCGCCACCGACGAGGGCTGGGAGCACCCGCCGTTCGGCGCGGAGCTCAGCGGCTCCGGCGACGACCGCGTGCTCTGGGGCCGCGGCACCCTGGACGACAAGGGTGCGCTGGCGGCCATCCTGGAGGCCGTGGAGGCCCTCGTCGCCGCCGGCCACACCCCCGCGGCAGACGTGTACCTCAGCTTCGGCCACGACGAGGAGACGGTCGGCTCCGGCGCGCAGGCGATCGTCTCCGCTCTCGCCGGGCGGGGCGTCCGGCCGACCCTGGTGCTGGACGAGGGCGGAGCCGTGGTCGAGGGTATCTTCCCCGGCGTGACCAAGCCGATCGCCGTCGTCGGAGTGAGCGAGAAGGGCATCACGAGCGTCCGCCTGACGGTCGAGCAGCAGGGCGGCCACGCCTCCACCCCGCCGAAGATGACGGCGACCGTCCGGCTGGCCCGCGCGATCACGCGGCTGAACGCCCGGCCCTTCCCTGCCCGGCTCTCAGAGACGAACCTCCAGATGGTGGAGACGCTCGGCGCGCACGCCACCGGCCCGCTGCGCGCAGTGTTCACGCGCGCCCGGCGGCTGAAGCCGGCTCTAATCCCCGTCCTCGGCCGGCTGAGCGACGAGACGCGTGCCATGGTCCGCACGACGACCGCGGTCACGCAGCTGAGCGGCAGCCTCGCGGCCAACGCGCTGCCGGAGACCGCGTCGGCGGTGCTCAACGTGCGCATCGCAGTCGGGTCGAGCGTCGCGGAGACCGTCGCCCACCTCCGCCGCGCCATCCACGACCCGCTCGTGCGCATCGAGACGATCGACCCCACCGAGCCGTCCCCGGTCTCCCCCACCACCGGCCCGGAGTGGGAGGCGGTGGCAGAGAGCATCGCGGCCGTGCACCCGGACGCGGTGGTGACGCCCTACATCATGCTCGCCGCGAGCGACGGCCGTCACTTCACGACCATCAGCGACGCCGTGTACCGGTTCACGCCCTTCGCGATGAGCGCCGAGGAGCGCGGGACCCTGCACGCGCGGAACGAGCGCATCCACGTGGCGACGTGGCTGCGGGGGATCCGGTTCTACGAAGAGGTGCTGCGCGGGCGGTAGCCCCTACGCCGCCCCGCCCAGATCCGGCAACTGGATCGCCCGGCTGCTCGGCGGCAGCTGCCGTGCCCGCTCCAGCCCGGGCACCAGCTCCCCCAGCCACGCCCGGTACCCCTCCGCGTTGAGGTGGAGGCGGTCGTCCGTGTACGCGGGGTTCAGCTCACCGTCCTCCAGTGCCATCGCCGGCCAGAGGTCGAGCCAGGCGGCGTGGACGGTGGGGGCGAACTGCCACAGGTGGCGGTTGATGTCGCGGATCTGATCGGCGAACTCGTGGCCGCGCGGCATCACCGACTGCACCAGGATGCGCACCTCGGGCAGCTCCTTGCGAAGCGTCACCAGGATGGTCTCGACGTTGCGGACCACGTGCTCGACGGACCGGCGCCAGGCCAGGTCGTTGGTTCCGATGAGGAGGGCGACCACCGCCGGGCGGGCCTCGACCACGTCGCTCAGCCGGGCGAGCACGTCGTCGGAGGTGTCGCCCGCGACGCCGAGGTTGAGGACGTCCTCGCCGGGCAGCCACGCCGCCCAGTCGCCGCCCTGGGTCAGACTGTCGCCGACCAGGACGAGAGGCCCGTTCCCCGATCCCCACCCGTCGCTCATCCTCCCATCCTCCCTCAGAACGTGGGAGGTCGGAAGGGTGTCGACGGCGACCGGGCGGCTACAGCAGCGACTTGGTGTGCCAGACCGTCTTCGTCTCGGTGAAGAACGCGATGCGGTCGAGCGACGGTGCGGCGGCGTCCGGGCCGTTCTCCGGCGTCAGGACGCGCTTCAGCGTGTCGGCCGCGGCGATCTGCAGGTCCACCCACTCGAGCGCTCCCGCGCCGACCAGGTCGAGCGCGTTGACGTCGGCGTGGGAGGCCAGCCACGGGGCGATCTCCGCCGGCGAGCCGGTGAGGATGTTGACCACGCCGCCGGGCACGTCGCTGGTCGCGAGCACCTCGCTCAGGCTGATCGCCGAGAGCGGGAAGCGCTCGCTGGCCACGACGACGACCGTGTTGCCGGCCACCAGCGCCGGGGCGACGGCGCTGACGAAGCCGAGCAGGCTGGAGTCCTGCGGGGCGACGATCGCGACCACTCCGGTCGGCTCCGGCACCGAGATGTTGAAGTACGGGCCCGCGACGGGGTTGGCGTTGCCCGCCACCTGGACGAACTTGTCGGCCCAGCCGGCATACCAGACCCACCGGTCGATCGCCTCGTCCACCTGGGCGCCGGCGACGGCGGCCGAGACGCCCTCCGAGGACACGATCTCGTCCACGAACTGGGCCCGGCGGCCCTCCATCAGCTCGGCGATGCGGTAGAGCACCTGGCCGCGGTTGTAGGCGGTCGCCCCGGCCCAACCGGGCAACGCGCCGCGCGCGGCGACGACGGCGTCACGGGCGTCCTTGCGGGAGGCCTTGGCGGCGTTCGCCAGGAACGCCCCCTTCGACGAGACGACCTCGAAGGTGCGGCCGGACTCGGAGCGCGGGAACTTCCCGCCGATGTAGAGCTTGTAGGTCTTCGGCACGGCCAGGCGGCTCATTTCGTCGCTCCCTTGCGGGTCGTGGTGCGGGTGGAGGTGCGGGAGGCCGCGCGCGAGCCGGAGGCCGTGACCGCCGGACGTGCTGCGGGCAGCGAGCGCCCGGGCACCAGGTAGGCGCCGAGGCCGTGACGGCCGCCCTCGCGTCCGTAGCCGGACTCCTTGTAGCCGCCGAACGGGCTGGCCGGGTCGAAGCGGTTGAAGGTGTTCGCCCAGATCACCCCGGCGCGGAGCTGGTCGGCGACGGCCAGGATGCGGCTGCCCTTGTCCGTCCAGATGCCGGCCGAGAGGCCGTACGGCGTGTTGTTCGCCTTGGCGATCGCCTCAGCCGGGGTGCGGAAGGTCAGCACCGACAGCACCGGGCCGAAGATCTCCTCGCGGGCGATCCGGTGGCTGGTCGACACGTTGTCGAAGATGGTCGGGGCGAACCAGAAGCCGTTCTCGGGGATCGCGCACTCGGCGGTCCAACGGTCGGCGCCCTCGGCCTCCCCGATATCGGAGAGCTCACGGATGCGCTGGAGCTGCTCGGCGCTGTTGATCGCGCCGATGTCGGTGTTCTTGTCCAGCGGGTCGCCGAGGCGCAGCGTGGAGAGGCGGCGCTTCAGGCGGTCGACGACCTCGTCGTGCACGCTCTCCTGCACCAGCAGGCGGCTGCCCGCGCAGCAGACGTGGCCCTGGTTGAAGAAGATGCCGTTGACGATGCCCTCGATGGCCTGGTCGATCGGCGCGTCGTCGAAGACGATGTTCGCGGCCTTGCCGCCGAGCTCCAGCGTGAGCTTCTTCTCGGTGCCGGCCACCGAGCGCGCGATCTCGCGGCCGACGGCGGTGGAGCCGGTGAAGGCGACCTTGTTCACGTCCGGGTGGGCGACCAGCTCGCGGCCGGTCTCCCCCGCGCCCGTGACGATGTTGACGACACCGGCGGGGAGGTCGGCCTGCTGCACGATCTCGGCGAACAGCAGCGCGGTCAGCGGGGTGGTCTCCGCGGGCTTCAGCACGACCGTGTTGCCCGCGGCGAGGGCCGGCGCGATCTTCCACGCCAGCATGAGCAGCGGGAAGTTCCACGGGATGACCTGCGCTGCCACGCCCAGCGCACGCGGCGCGGGGCCGAGACCGGCGTGCTCCAGCTTGTCGGCCCAGCCGGCGTAGTAGAAGAACCAGGCGGCGACCAGGGGCACGTCGACGTCGCGGCTCTCCTTGATCGGCTTGCCGTTGTCCAGGCTCTCGGCCACGGCGAGCTCGCGGGCGCGCTCCTGAATGAGGCGGGCGATGCGGAACAGGTACTTGCCGCGGTCGCTGCCGCTCATCCGCGACCAGACCCGGTCGTAGGCGCGCCGGGCGGCGGCGACGGCACGGTCGACGTCGGCGGAGTCGGCGGTCGCGATCGTCGCGATGCGCTCCTCCGTCGCCGGAGAGATGGTCTGGAAGGGAGTGCCGTGCCCGTCGACGAACTCGCCGTCGATGAAGAGGCCGTACTGGTCGCGCAGGTTGAGGATGGCGCGCGACTCGGGGGCCGGGGCGTACTCGAGGAAGCTCATGGTGTTGTCGTCCCGTCTCAGTCGATGGTCACGTAGTCGGCGCCGGAGTAGTGCCCGGTGTGCAGCTTCTGGCGCTGCAGCAGCACGTCGTTGAGCAGGCTGGAGGCGCCGAACCGGAACAGGTGCGGCTGCAGCCAGCGCTCGCCGACGGTCTCCGCGACCGTCACGAGGTACTTGATGGCGTCCTTCGACGAGCGGATGCCGCCCGCCGGCTTCACGCCGATCTCCTCGCCTGTCAGGCGGTGCCAGTCGCGCACGACCTCCAGCATCAGCAGCGTCACCGGGAGGGTCGCGGCGGGCGACACCTTGCCGGTGGAGGTCTTGATGAAGTCGGCGCCCGCGAGGATGCTCAGCCAGGACGCACGGCGCACGTTGTCGTAGGTGTTCAGTTCGCCGGTCTCCAGGATGACCTTGAGGTGGGCGTAGCTGCCGTCGTCGCGGCGGCAGGCCTCCTTGACGGCCACGATCTCGTCGAAGACGAGCCCGTACCGGCCGGAGAGGAACGCGCCGCGGTCGATGACCATGTCGATCTCGTCCGCGCCGGCCGCGACGGCGTCGGAGGTGTCGGCGAGCTTGACCGGCAGCGAGGCGCGGCCGGACGGGAAGGCGGTGGCGACGGCGGCGACGTTGATGCCGCCGGTCTGCCCGGTCTCGCGGGCCATGCGGCCGGCGTGGGAGGCGCCCAGCGCCTCCACGGCGTAGGGCACCATGTCGCCGTACACGCACACCGCGGCGGGCCGCGGGGCGGTCAGGTCGCTCGGGTCGGGCGTGAGGGCCTTGGCGACGAGCGAGCGCACCTTGCCGGGCGTGTCCGCGCCCTCCAGCGTGGTCAGGTCGATCAGCTCGATGATCTTGTCGAGCGCCCAGGCCTTGGTGGTGGTCTTGATGGAGCGGGTGCCGAGGCCGGCCGCGCGCTGCTCCAGCCCGACCGCGTCCACACCGGGGATGCCGCCGAGGTAACGCCGGAGCGAGCCCTCGGTGAGGTCGCCGCCCAGCACCTCGACGGCGCGGGCCGCCGGCGCGAGAGTGCGCACCGGCGGTGTCGTTTCGATGGTCATGACGTCTGCTTTCTCATGTTCGGCGCACGGCCGAGGAGGTCGTTGGCGGTCGACTCGTCGGTGATCAGAATGGTGCACAGCCCGCTGGCGACGACCGCGTGGGCGATGCCGTGCTTGGCCTCCCCGGCGATGACCGCGATGGAGGTGCCGGCGTTGCGGAGCTCGTCGAGGGTGAGGCCGAGGGTGCGGCCGTCGAGCTCGGGATCGGCGACCTGCCCGGCGTCGTCGATGAACCGGCCGACGACGTCGCCGACGGCGCCCTTGTCGGCCAGGGCGAGCACGTCCTCCGGCGACAGGTAGCCGGAGTCGACGTGGACGGAACTCGTGTCGACCACTCCGGCGCTGAACAGGTAGGCGTTCGCACTGCGGGCGAGCTCCAGCACCGACTGCACGGACCGGTCGGCCTCGATCGCGCGGCGCGTGGCCGCGTGCTCGAAGATCGCCGGGCTCGGGAGCAGGGTGGCGGTGCCCTGGGCCTTGCGGGCCATCACCACGGCCGTGTCCGCCGCGGCGGTCGCCTGCCGCGTGCTCGACACGCTGCCGTTGATCTGGACGGGGTTCACGCCCACGGCCCAGCCCGGGCGCAGCCGCGCGGCGACGGCGTGGAGGGTGCGGCCCCAGCTCACGCCGAGCGTGCGCGGGACGGGACGAAGGGTCGTGAGGTAGTCGGCCGCGGCCTGCGCGACACGGGCCTGCGAGTCGGAGTCGGAGTCGGCGGCGGGGACCACGACGGCGTCCACCAGCCCGTAGAAGCCGCACAGCTCGCGCTCCAGTGAGAACTTCCTGGCGCTCGGGTGCACGATCTCGATGCGCACGAAGCCGTGCTCGCGCGCCGCCACCAGGAGCCGGCCGACCTTCCACCGGGAGACGTTGAGGGCGACGCCGATCTCGTCCTGGGTCTTGCCGGCTTCGTAGTACAGCTCTGCGGCTTTGACGGCGAGGATCTCGTCGGTATCGTTCAGGGCCACCCGACCAGCTTAGGACGGGGTGCAACGGTTGCGCGCTCTTTGCTCAAATGAGCGGGGCCGGTTTCGTTTATCGTTGGCTCGTGTCTGCCTCTCCCCTCGCACTCGCCGTCGACTTCGGCGGAACCAAGGTCGAAGCCGCCCTCGTGGACGCGGACGGCGTCCTCCTCGGCGGCTCCCGCCACCGTCGCCCCACCGGTCGCACAGCGACGGTCGCCGACCTCGAGTCCTCGGTCGGCGGTGTCGTCCGCGACGCGCTCGCCGGCCTCCCGGAGGGCGCCACGATCGTCGGCGTCGGCATCGGCTGCGCCGGACCGATCGACCGCAAGCACGGGCTCGTCTCGCCGCTCAACGTGCCGGACTGGCGCGACTACCCGCTCCGTGACTTCATCGGCTCGGTGGTGACCTCCCTCGGCCTCGACGTGCCGGTGACGCTGGAGATGGACGGCGTGGCGATCACGATGGCCGAGCACTGGGTGGGCGCGGCGCAGGGCGTCGACAACGTGATGGGGATGGTGATCTCGACGGGCATCGGCGGCGGCCTCATCGTCGACGGCCGCGTCATCACCGGCCCGACCGGCAACGCCGGGCACATCGGGCACGTGGAGGTCGGGGCCACCTTCGCCGGAGAAGCGCTGAGGGGCGAGGACACGTTCGGCGCCCCTACGCCCTGGAGGCCATCGCCTCCGGCCCGCACACCGTCGCCTGGGCTCGCCGCCAGGGCTTCACCGGCACGACCGGCGAGGAGCTCGCCGCCGCCTACGCCTCCGGCGACGAGGTCGCCGTCGCGGCGATCACCCGCACCGGCCGCGCCGTCGGCCACGCGATCGCCTCGGCGACAGCGCTGCTCGACCTGGAACTGGTCGCCATCGGCGGAGGCTTCTCGCATTCCACGCCCGACCTGTTCGCGCACATGCGCGAGGTGATCGAAGCCCACTACTTCCCGTTCGTGCGCAAGGTGCGCATCGTCCCGAGCGCCCTCTCCTCCGAGGGCCCGCTCATCGGCGCGGCCGCCCTCATCCACCGCAGCGCCCTCCTCCCGACCAACCCCCGCGACTAGCCCGCAGCCATCGCTTCCTCACTTTCTCCCGCTCTGCACCGGCGTGTCGCGGGAGAAAGTGAGGAAGAGATGGCTGGGGTCAGCGGTCTTCGAGCGGGGTGGGGCGCGCGACGACGGCGCCCGCGGCTGCGGCCGCGAGGGCCGTCGCGGTGAGGACCACGAGCGGCACGGTCCAGCCGCCGGTGACCTGGTGGAGGATGCCGACCACGAGCGGGCCGAGCGCGCCGAGCGTGTAGCCGAGGCCCTGCGTGAAGCCGCTCAGCGCGACCGAGCCGGCGTGCGTGCGCGTGCGCACGTTGATCAGGACCAGGCTCAGCGGGAACAGCAGCGGGCCGAGACCGGCGAACGCCACCCACAGCCAGGTCGCCGTCGCCGGCGCGAACACCAGCCCGGCGTAGCCCGCGACGAAGAACGCGACGCCCGCGTAGATCAGCACCGAGACGTTCCGCATCCGCGCGGCCAGCAGCGGCACCAGCAGGCCGGCCGGGATGCCCATCCCGGCGTAGACCGACAGCAGGGCGCCCGCCTTGGCGGGCGGCGTTCCGGCGACGTCGTGGACGAGCTGCGGCAGCCACGCGAACATCGCGTAGGCGTTGAGGCTCGACACCGCGAACACGATCGCCATCGCCCAGGCCAGGCCCGAGCGCCAGATCCGGCGGACCAGCGAGTGGTCGGCCTCCTCGACCTCCACATCGTGTGCGGGATGCGCCGGCCGGTGCGTGATCAGGATGCGCAGCCACGGCAGGATCGCCAGCACGCTGACCAGCGCCCACATCCCGACCGACACATGCCAGCCGGCGGAGTCCGCGACCGGGACGGCCACGAGCGGTGGCAGCAGGGTGCTGACCGACATCACGGTCGCATAGAGCGACGTCACCAGCCCGATCCGATCGGGGAAGTAACGCTTCACCAGCGGAGGCAGCAGGACGTTGCCGACGCCCATGCCGGCGAACGTGACCGCCGACCCGACCGCCAGCATGACGAACGACCCGGCCGTGGCGCGGAGGAGGTGCCCGGCCAGCATCACGCCGAGCGCGATCAGCAGCACGGCCTCCAACGCGAGCCGGCGGGTGAATGTCGGCGCGAGGAGGCCGAACAGCGCGAAGCAGACCGGCGGCAGCATCCCGAGCAGTCCGACGCCGACGCTGGACACCGGGAACTCGACACGGATCTCCGTGAAGATCGGCGACAGCGCGGCGACCGCGGTCCTCAGGTTGGCCGCGACCAGCAGGATGCCGAGCAGCGCGACCGCCCGGCCCTGCCAGAGCGGACGCGGCGCCGAGGCCGTGGAGGCGGTGTCCGGCGTGGCCTCGCTCACGCGCGCTCGGCCGTCAGGATGCGCCGGGCCTGCTCCACGTCGGCGGTGATCTGCGCGATCAGCGGCTCGATCCCGGCGTAGGCGACCATGCCGCGGATGCGCTCCGAGAACGCGACGTCGACCGTGTGGCCGTAGAGGTCGAGCTCGCGGTCGAGCACGTACGCCTCCACCTGCTTCTGCGGCACGCCCTCGAACGTCGGGTTGTTGCCGACCGAGATCGCGGCGGGGTAGCGGCTGCCGTCGTCGTCGGTCAGCCAGCCGGCGTAGACGCCGTCGGCCGGGATGAGGCCCTCCGACTCCGGCGACAGGTTCGCGGTCGGGAAGCCGAGCTCGCGGCCGCGCGCCGCACCGTGGACGACGACCCCGCGCACGGTCGGGACGGTGCCGAGCAGTTCGGCGGCGTGCCCGACGTCGCCGGCGGCCAGCAGCTCGCGGATCCAGGTGGAGGACACCCGGCGGCCGTGCTCGGGCCGCACGTCGTCGATCAGCTCCACGGTGTAGCCGTAGCGTTCCCCCAGCTCGCGCAGCAGCGCGACGTCCCCGGCCCCGCGGGCGCCGAAGCGGAAATCGCTGCCGACCAGCACGGCGGCGGCGTGCAGACGCTCGACCAGGATGCGGTGGACGAATTCCGCGGGAGGGAGGTCCGCGAGCGGCCGGTCGAAGGCGACCATGAGCGTCGCGTCGATGCCGGTCTCGGCCAGGAGCTCCAGCTTCTGCCGGTTGCTCACCAGCGAGGCGGGGCACTTCTCCGGCGCCAGCAGCTCCAGCGGGTTGCGGTCGAAGGTGATGACCGCCGCGGTCAGCCCGCGCTCGGCCGCGACCGCGCGCAACCGTTCGATCACCGCGCGGTGGCCGGTGTGCACGCCGTCGAACTTGCCGATGGTCACCGCGCTCGGCCCGAAGCCGTCGGGGATCTCCTCGAGGGAGCCGAACACCCTCACGAAGCCTCCCCGTCGCGCGGCTTGTGCTTCGACAGGTAGAGGAGGCCGAGGATCGGCAGGACCAGCGGGATGAACAGGTAGCCCATGCCGTAGACCGACCACACGGTCGCGTCCCGCCCGAACGGGTCGATGTCGTGGAGGCCGAGCGTCGCCGGGGCGAACAGGCTGAGCGTCCCGATCACCAGGACGCCCACCAGCTCGAAAGTGATCGTGATCCACGCCACCCGGTACCAGACCCGCCCCGGCGCGATGAGCGCGATAGTCGCCACGATATAGACGACCGCGGAGAGCCCGGAGAGCGTGAAGGCGACCGGCGCCTCGTGGAAACGGTCGATGATCTGGAAGACGCTGCGGCCGGTCGCGGCGAGCGCCAGCACGCCGTAGACGAACACGAGGACGCGGCCGACGCCGGAGACGCGGCGCCTGGGAGCCTCGCCCCCGCTCTGCTCGCGGGCGGACATGGTGTTGTGGGACATCGGTAACGATTCTATTCGCGCCGCTGACGTCTTCTCGCGCCGGGTCAGGCGCCCTGCACGAACCAGATCTGCCCCATCCGGTACACCATCACCGCGATGGCGAGGCAGACCCCGCCCAGGATGACGGTGCTCCACCGGTTGCGCTCGATCAGCGCCCAGAAGCCGCCGGCGAGCGGCAGCAGCAGCGCCGAGATCAGGTAGATGTAGAACTCCGCGAGACTTCCCGTGGGCGGGTTGCCCACCAGCGGGGCCACGATCGCCATCACGAGCTGCACGATGAGCAGCAGCTCGACCAGCGCGACGGCGCCCATCGTGAGGTCGCCGGGGACCCGCCCGGCGAACCCGAGCACCAGGCAGAGCACGCCGGCCACCACGGCGACACCGACCTGCAGCGCCACGAACCACTCGATCATGCGGAGGCGATCTCGTCGGTCGGGAAGTTCACGAGGGTCCTGGCTTCCTTTCCGCGGAACTCGATGAGTCCCACGAGGTGGCCGCCGGGGGCGATGGCCGCGACGGGTCCGCCTCCCGGTCCCTCCCGGTCGGCGATGTGGATGCGCCGGCCGTGCGTCAGGTCGATCGCCTGCTGCTCGGTCAGCTCGAGCGTCTCGAAGAGGTCGGAGGCGGCTCGTGCGGCGGGGATGAGGGCCGCCGCGGGATCGAGCGTATCGAGTTCGCCGGCCTCCCGCACCTCGAACGGTCCGACCCGCGTCCGGCGAAGCGCGGTGAGGTGGCCGCCGACGCCCAGATCGGCGCCGAGGTCGCGCGCGAGCGACCGGATGTAGGTGCCGGAGGAGCAGACCACGCGCACGTCGAGCTCGATCGCGACCGGCGTCGCGGGGTCGGGCAGCCGTCGCGCCGCCAGCAGTTCGAACTCCGCGATGGTCACCGCGCGCGCCTGGAGGACGACCTCCTCGCCCGCCCGGACCCGCGCGTAGGCGCGCTTGCCGTCGACCTTGATCGCGCTCACCGCGCTCGGGACCTGCTCGATCTCGCCGGTGAGCGCCCGGATGCCGCGCGCGATGTCCTCGTCCGACACGGCGGCGACGGCGGGCGGGTCGGCCTCCGTGACCACATCGCCCTCGGCGTCGTCGGTCGTCGTGGTCGCGCCGAGCCGGATGGTCGCCAGGTACTCCTTGTCGGCGCCGACGATGTAGGTCAGCAGCCGTGTGGACGAGTTGAGGCCCAGGATGAGCAGCCCCGTCGCCATCGGGTCGAGCGTTCCCGCGTGCCCCACCTTGCGTGTGCCGGCCAGGCGGCGCACGCGCGCGACGACGTCGTGACTCGTCCAGCCTCCCGGCTTGTCGACCAGGATCAGACCGCTGCCCGTCATGCGTTCTCGCCCGAGATGTCGAGGACCAGCTGCAGCTTGGTGCGGAAGGTGGACTCGATGATCTCGGTGGCGCAGACGTCCTTGCCGTACTCGGCGGGCAGCTTGAGTCCGAGCAGCGTGTTGAGCAGCATCCCCTCGGCCAGGAAGGTGCGCGCCTCGTCCGGCGAGAAGCCGACCTGGTCGCGGACCATCTTGTAGATCGCCAGGAATCCCTCGCGGGCGCGCCCGCCGATCACGGCGTCGTTGCCCATCCCGAAGGCCTGCATGAGCGAGAGCAGGATTCCGCGGTCCTCGATGAGGTTGACGTACGCCAGACCGAGCCGTCGGCCGATCTCGTGATGCTCGCCGACCGCGGCGTCCTCGCCCGCGGGCGATCCGTCGGCCTTCCAGTCGTCGATCGTGGACTGGAAGCCGGTGAGCAGCTTGTCGAGCGCGCGCTGGAGGACCTCGACGAAGAGGTTCTCCTTGCTGCCGAACATCCGCACCACGTAGGGCTGGCTGATGCCGGCCGCCTTGGCGATCTGGTCGGTGGTCGCGCCGAAGTAGCCGCGTTCCCCGAACACGAGGCTCGCCGCGCCGAGGATCTGCTCGCGCCGCTCGGCCGAGGGGATCCGTTCACTGATCGCCGAAGTCATGCTTGACATGTTATCAACCGATTACTATCGTTCGTTGTAATCATTCGATTACTAACAAAATCATACCCGCGAAACCCGCCATCCGATCCCAGGAAGCGAAGTCCCATGACTGCTCTCCGCACATCACGCACGGAACGCGTCGGCTCCCCGGCGCGCCGCATCCCCGTCTGGCTCGCGATCGTCGCGGCCTCCCTCCCGATGTTCATGGCGACCCTCGACAACCTGGTCGTCACGAGCGCACTCCCCGTCATCGCCCGCGACCTCAGCGCGTCCATCGAGCAGCTGCAGTGGGTGGTCAACGCCTACACGCTCAGCTTCGCGACGCTCATGCTGATGGCCGTGGGGATGGGCGACCGGCTCGGCCGCCGCTCGGTGTTCCTCGGCGGCATCATCGTCTTCACGCTCGCCAGCGCTGCCAGCGCCCTCGCGACCGAGCCGTGGATGCTGATCGCGGCCCGCGCCGTGCAGGGCGCGGGCGCGGCCGCTCTCCTCCCTCTCTCGCTCACCCTGCTGGCCGGCAGCGTCAGCCAGCGCCTCCGCCCGGCCGCCATCGGCATCTGGGGAGGGATCTCCGGCCTCGGCGTCGCCCTCGGCCCGCTGATCGGCGGCGCGGTCGTGCAGGGCTGGAACTGGCAGGCCATCTTCTGGCTCAACGTCCCGCTCGGCGTCATCGCCGTCCCGCTGGTGCTCCTCGCCCTCCCGAACAGCTTCGGCGACCGCGTGCGCGCGGACATCGTCGGCCTGCTGCTCGCCGCGCCCGGCGTGCTCGGGCTGGTCTACGGCATCGTCCGCGGCAACGACGCGGGCTGGGACAGCGCCGAGGTGCTGTTCTCGCTCCTCGCCGGAGGCGCGCTGCTGGTCGCGTTCGTGTTCTGGGAGTCGCGCACCTCCGCACCGCTGCTGCCGCTGCGGCTGTTCCGCGACCGCAGCTTCACCGTCGCGAACCTCGTCGGCGTCACGTTCAGTTTCGGGATCTTCGGCGCGATCTTCATCCTCATCCAGTTCCTCCAGGTCGTCCAGGGGCACACCCCGCTGGAGGCCGGCGTGATGACGATGCCGTGGACGCTGGCGCCGATGGTCGTCGCGCCGCTGACCGGGCTGGTGTCCGGGCGGACCGGCACCCGCCTCCCGATCGTCGTCGGGCTGGTGTTCCTCGCCGGCGCAATGGCGTGGATCGCCGGGACGCTCTCCGCCGACCTGCCGTACTCGCAGATGTGGCCGCCGTTCCTGCTCGCCGGCGTCGGGATGGGCCTGGTGTTCGCGCCCAGCTCGACCGCCGTGCTGGCGAACATGCGCACGGCCGACCACGCGAAGGCCTCCGGCGCGAACTCCACGTTGCGGGAGATCGGCGTCGCGCTCGGCGTCGCGGTACTGACCGCGGTGTTCACCGGCGCGGGCGGCACGCTGACCCCGACCGGGTACGTGAACGCCGCCATCCCGGCTGTCTGGGTCGGCGCGGGGGCGCTGGCGCTGGCCGCCGTGATCTCGGTCGCCCTGCCCAGCCGCCGCCGCGCCGCGGAGCTCGCGGCGGCCGCCCACGCCGCCGAGGCGCCCAGCGCGCCCGTCGAGCCCGCCGTGGCCCTCGCAAGCTGACGAACAGGGGTCGCAACACGCCGCTACGCGGCCTGCGTGGCGGCGTGTTGCGACCCCTGTGGTGGTGCCCGAGCCGAGGCCCGTAGGCTGGAGGGCGTGCGAATCGGCGTGATCGGAGCAGGAGCCATCGGCGGCACGATCGCGGCGCTGCTCGACCGGGTCGGCCACCTCGTGGAGGTCACAACCCGCGGCGAGCAGCTCGCCGCCATCCGCGCCGACGGCCTCCGCCTCGACGGCGGCTGGGGCGCGCACACCGCACGGGTCGCCGCCGCCGAACGGCTGCAGACCCGGCCGGAGCTCGTGTTCGTCTGCACCAAGGCGCAGGACGCCGAGGCCGCCATCCGCGACAACGCCGAGCTCCTCGACGGCATCACGGTCGTGGTGGTCCAGAACGGCCTCGCCGGCCTCCGCGTCGCGACAGAGCTGCTGCCCGGCTCCGACTGCGTCGGCGCGCTCGCCCTCTACGCCGCCAGCTACCTCTCCCCCGGGCGCGTCACTGTCACCACCACCGCGAACACCTACCTCGGCGCGGGCGACGGCGAACCGCCCGCGAGCGCGGTCGAGGCCGCCCGAATCCTCGACGCCGCCATGCCCAGCTTCGCGGTCGAGAACTTCACCGGCTGCCAGTGGACCAAGCTCATGGTCAACCAGGTCAACGCCATGCCCGCCATCACGGGCCTGAGCTCCCAGGAGACCCTCGGCAGCCGCCTGTTGCGCCCGATCATCACCGCGAGCCTCCAGGAGGCGGTCCGCGTCGGCATCGCGCGCGGCGTGCGCTTCGGCAGCATCCAGGGCCTGGACGACCGGATCCTGCGCTTCGTCGCGTCGTCCCCGCGCTGGCTGGCGCAGGTCGTCCCGCTGCTGATGCGGCGCCGGATGGGCGCGACGCCCAATCCCGGCTCGACGCTGCAGAGCATCCGCCGGGGCCAGCTCAGCGAGATCGACTTCCTGAACGGCGCGGTCGTCGCCGAAGCCCACGCGACCGGACGGGAGGCGCCGGTCAACGCGGCGCTGACCGGCTTGGTGCACGAGGTGGAGGCCACGAAGGAGTTCATCGCGCCGGCCGCCGTCGCCCGCCGGATGGCTCCCCTGCTGGCCCGTTAGGCCGCCCGCGCGACCCGCACCGGCGCGAGCGGGTCCGAGTCGTCCACGAGCATGGTCGCGAAGTCCCGCGGCCGCGCGTCCTCTTCGTAGACCGCCTCCTGCGGCGCGTTGACGAGCAGGATCGACGCGTTCCACTCCCGCCGCAGCTCCGGCCGCAGCAGGAACTCGCCGTCGACGACGAGCACCGCATCCGGCCCGGCCGTCTCCCACCTGGCCCCGACCGGCGCGTCCCGCACCTCGTCGAAGGCCGCGGTCTGGAACCCGGTGCTGCCCCCCATCCGGAACGGGTCGAGCAGCACCCGCCGGAGCGTCGAGTAGTCGAACGCGTCGCGGTAGAACCGCTCCGGCGTCTCCGGGCCGAACAGGGTGCGGTCGGCGCGCGGACGGTGGAAGTCGCCCACCGACGCCCTGTGGGTGTCGACGCCCGACTCGCGGAACACCGCCGCGAGGTCGTCCGCGAAACCGGACGTGCCGCCGCCGCCGTCCACCGCGACGATCACCCGGCCGCCCGGCGCGAGCGCGCGCACCTCCCCCACGATCTCGCGGAGGGCGAGGACCCGCGCAGTGGGAGGCAACATCATAGCCATGAGCATAGGCTCCCGACCCGCAGCCGATACCCTCGAAGAATGCCCGGCCCGGACAAACCCGACGCGTTCGCCTCGGCGGTGGTGGACTGGTACCACGCCAACCGCCGCGACCTGCCCTGGCGCCGCGACGGCTTCACCCCGTGGGGCACCCTGGTCAGTGAGTTCATGCTGCAGCAGACCCCGGTGGCGCGCGTCATCCCCCGGCTCGAGGAGTGGCTGACCCGGTGGCCGACCCCCGCCGACCTCGCGGCCGTCCCGCCCGGGGAGGCCGTGCGGGCCTGGCAGTCGCTCGGCTACCCGCGCCGCGCGCTCTGGCTGCACGCCGCGGCCGTCGCGATCACCGAGCGACACGGCGGGGTCGTGCCCGACGATGTGGAGGCGCTGCTCGCGCTCCCCGGGATCGGCGACTACACCGCGCGCGCCGTCGCGGTGTTCGCGTACGGGGAGCACCATCCCGTCGTCGACACCAACGTGCGCCGTGTCGTCGCGCGCGCCGTCGACGGTCAGGGCGAGCCCGCCCCGCCGAGCGCCCGGCGCGACCTCGCGGCGATGACGGCGCTCCTCCCCGGCGACCGCCCGGCGGCCGCCGCCTTCAACGCCGGGATGATGGAGCTCGGCGCGATCGTGTGCGTCGCCCGCTCCCCGCGCTGCGACGCGTGCCCACTGGCGTCGACCTGCGCGTGGCGAGCGGCGGGCTACCCCGCTTACGCCGGCCCGCGCAAGGCGGCCCAGAAGAAGTACGAGGGCAGCGACCGGCAGGTGCGCGGCCGCATCCTCGGCGAGCTGCGCGGGTCGCACATCCCGGTCACCGTCGCCGAGCTGGCGGACGTCTGGCCGGACGCCGAGCAGCGCGACCGTGCGCTGCGCGGCCTGGTGGCCGACGGCCTCGCGGTCGCGGAGGGCGACGGTTACACGCTGCCGTGAGCCGCGTGGGAGCCGGTCAGGACTGCGCGAACACGACCGGGTTCCAGTCCAGGATCCGCGACCGGTAGACCAGCCCCTCGGTGAAGAACGGGTCGCTGTCGCGGAACCGCTCGGCGGCCTCCCTCGACCGGAACACGGCCATCGAGCCCTGCGTGCCGGGGTCGCCGAACGTGCCGATCATCAGCACGTCGCCGGTCTCCGCCGCGAAGGCGTCGAGGTAGGCCTTGTGGCGCGGGTAGGCCTCCACGATGCGCTGGAAGCGCTCGGGGGTGTTGTCGGGGTCGGCGTCGTAGAACGAGACGGCGTACATGGCCTCAGTCCTCCTCGTCGTCTTCGCGCGGCTTCACGTACGGGTCTTCATCGCCGGCGTAGCTGGCGCCGGCGGCAAGTCCCGCCACCTCGGTGTCGCGCTCGTGCGCCTGACGCAGCAGGTCCTCGATGTGGGCCGCGTTCTCCGGGATGGCGTCGAGCTGGAACGCCAGCGTCGGCGTCAGCCGCGCGGTGATGTTCTTGCCCACCTCGCTGCGAAGCATGCCGGTCGCCGCCTGCAGGGCCGCAGCCGTGTCGGCGCGCTCCTGGTCGGTGCCGTACACCGTGTAGAACACGGTCGCGTGCTGGAGGTCGCCCGTCACCTGCACGTCGGTGATCGTCACGAAACCGAGCCGCGGGTCGCGGAGGCCGCGATCCAGCCGCTTGGCGATGATGACCTGGATTCTGTCCGCGAGTTTCCTCGCGCGTGCCGGGTCGGCCATGGGGTCCTCCTTGGATGGTTCGGTGCGGAAGCCGAAGGCCCGGCGGTCTCCCGCCGGGCCTCACATGCTACCGATTCAGGCGCGGGGCTTCTCCCGCAGCTCGGTGGTCTCGATCTCGTCGCCGATCTGGATGTCGTTGTACTTGCCGAGGCCGATACCGGCTTCGTAGTCGGTGCGCACCTCGGTGACGTCGTCCTTGAAGCGGCGCAGCGACTCGATGGCGAGGTTGTCCCCCACCACGACGCCGTCGCGGATGACGCGCGCCTTGGCGTTGCGCGTGATCGTTCCGGACCGGACGATGACACCGGCGATGTTGCCGAACTTGGAGGAGCGGAACACCTCGCGGATCTCGGCCACACCCGACTGGACCTCTTCGAACTCGGGCTTGAGCATGCCCTTGAGCGAGTTCTCGATGTCCTCGATGGCGTTGTAGATGACCGAGTAGAAGCGGACGTCCACACCCTCGCGGGCCGCACGCTCGCGCGCCTTCACGTCCGGGCGGACGTTGAAGCCGATCACGATCGCGTTGTCGATGGTCGCCAGGTCGATGTCCGACTCGGTGATCGCGCCGACGCCGCGGTGCAGGATGCGGAGGCTGACCGAGTCGTCGACCTCGATCTTCATGAGCGACTCCTCCAGCGCCTCCACGGCACCGGACACGTCGCCCTTGATGATGAGGTTGAGCGCCTCGACCTTGCCCTCTTCCAGAGCACGGGTGAAGTCCTCGAGCGAGATGCGCTTGCGGGCCTTCGCCAGCTGGGCGTTGCGCTCGGCGGCCTCGCGCTTCTCGGCGATCTGCCGGGCGGTGCGGTCCTCCTCGGTGACGATGAAGGTGTCACCGGCGCGCGGGACGCTGGAGAGACCCTGCACCTGCACCGGTCGCGACGGCGCGGCCTCGAAGACGGCGTCGCCGTTCTCGTCCGCCATCGCACGGACGCGGCCGTACGCCGTGCCCGCGACGATCGCGTCGCCGACGCGCAGTGTTCCGGACTGGATGAGCACGGTCGCCACGGCGCCGCGGCCCTTGTCGAGCTTCGCCTCGATGGCGACACCGCGCGCGTCCTTGTTCGGGTTGGCGCGCAGGTCGAGCCCGGCGTCGGCGGTCAGCAGGACCGCGTCGAGCAGGGCGTCGATGCCGATGTTGTTGCGGGCCGACACGTCGACGAACATGACGTCGCCGCCGTACTCCTCGGCGACCAGACCGAACTCGGTGAGCTGCTGGCGCACCTTGGCCGGGTTGGCGTCCGGCTTGTCGATCTTGTTGACCGCGACCACGACGGGCACGTTCGCCGCCTGGGCGTGGTTCAGGGCCTCGATCGTCTGCGGCATGATGCCGTCGTCGGCCGCGACCACGAGGATCGCGATGTCGGTCACCTGCGCACCACGGGCACGCATGGCGGTGAACGCCTCGTGACCGGGGGTGTCGATGAAGGTGATCGCGCGCTCGATGTTGTCGTGCTCGGTCCACACCTGGTACGCACCGATGTGCTGGGTGATGCCGCCGGCCTCGCCCGCGACGACGTTCGCGTTGCGGATGGCGTCGAGGAGGCGCGTCTTACCGTGGTCGACGTGACCCATGACGGTGACGACCGGGGGCCGGATCTCGAGGTCCTCGTCGGACTCGCCCTCCAGCTCGGCGTCGAGGTCGATGTCGAAGCCCTCGAGGAGCTCGCGGTCCTCGTCCTCGGGCGAGACGACCTGGATCTTGTAGCCCAGCTCCTCACCGAGGATCTGGAAGGTCGCCTCGTCGAGCGACTCGGTCGCGGTCGCCATCTCGCCCAGGTGGAAGAGCACGGTGACCAGCGACGCGGGGTTCGCGTCGATCTTGTCGGCGAAGTCCGAGATGGAGGAGCCACGGCGCAGGCGCACGATCGTGCCGCCGTCGCCGCGGGGAACGCTCACGCCGCCCAGCGACGGAGCTTCCCTCATCTCGAATTCCTGGCGCTTCGCGCGCTTCGACTTGCGGGCCTTGGACTTGCCGCCGCCACGGCCGAACGCGCCGGCCGTGCCGCCGCCGGGACCACGACCGCGGCCACCGCCGCCGGCGGGACGCGGGGCGCCGAAGCCGCCGCCCGTGCCGCCACCGGGACGCTGGAAGCCGCCGCCCGCGGCGCCGCCGGCGCCACCGGGGCGCTGCTGGAAGCCGGGACGTCCGCCGCCGCCGCCCTGGCGCGGGCCGGGACGGTTTCCGCCGCCCTGGCCGGGCGCGCCGATGCGCGGCGAGCCGGGACGCGGCGGAGCCGGGCGCGGGATGTTGCCCGGGCTCGGGCGCGAGCCCATGCCCTGCGAGCTGGAGAAGGGGTTGTTGCCCGGCCGCGGGGTGCTGGGCCGCTGGCCCATGCCCTGGCTGGACGAGAACGGGTTGTTGCCCGGGCGCGGGGCGCCAGGGCGCGGGATGCTGCCCGCGGCGGAACCGCCGCCCGCGGCAGGGCGCGGCGTTGCCGGCTTGGCGGTGTCGGTCGATGCGGACGCGGCGGGAGCCGCCTGCGCGGCCTTCTCGGCGGCGGCCTTGTCGGCGGCGGCCTTCTCAGCAGCGGCCTTCTCGGCGGCGGCCTGACGCTCGGCGACCGAGAGCGGCGCCTGCGGCTTGGGCGCGGCAGCCTCGCTCGACGCCTGTGGGCGCGGTGCGGCGGGGCGCGGAGCCTCCGCTTTGGGAGCCGACGTCTTGTCGGCGGTGAAGCCTTCAGCCTCCAGGGCGGCGCGCAGCTTGCGGGCTACCGGGGGCTCGATGCTCGAGGACGGGCCCTTGACGAACTCGCCCATCTCCTTGAGTTTCGCGAGCGCGACTTTGCTGTCGACGCCGAGCTCGCTCGCGACCTCGTGTACGCGTGGTTTTGCAGCCACAATTCTCCTGTCTGGGGCCCACCCCGGACAGGGCAGGCGTTAGTAGCGGACGGCACTCATTTCGAGCCGCTCATTTGTTGTCACTCATGTGAAGTCACTGCTTCTTCAGCCTGTTCTCTCAATGCCACCCGGGGTCGCAGTGCGGCCCGGATGGCCGTCGGGTCGAGCGCCCCCTCCGCCCTCAGCGCCCGCCCGAAGGCCTTGCGCTGAAGTGCGAGATCGAGACACTCGTCGACCGGATGCAGCCACGCGCCCCGTCCGGGGAGAGTGGCGGACGGGTCCGCCACGAGTTCCGAATTCCGGAGTACGACCCTCAGAAGAGAGGATCGGGGAGCGCGAGAACGGCATCCGACGCACGTTCTGACGGCTTCCATCTTACCCCTCACGCATCTCTGCGCCGAATCAGGACGGAGCGCCGCTCTTCGAACAACGCTCCGTCGCCGCTCCGCATTCCCTCGGCAGGCGGTTACTTCTCGTCCAGGATCGAGTCGGGCTGGATGTCGATCTTCGCGCCGGTGAGCTTCGCCGCCAGACGCGCGTTCTGACCTTCCTTGCCGATCGCGAGCGAGAGCTGGTAGTCGGGCACGAGCGCGCGGACGGCCTTGAGCGACTCGTCGATCACGAACGCACTGGTCACTTTGGCCGGCGAGAGCGCGCTCGAGACGAACGTCGCGAGGTCGGGCGAGTAGTCGACGATGTCGATCTTCTCGTTGTTGAGCTCCGCGGTCACCGCGCGCACGCGCTGGCCGAGCTCGCCGATGCAGGCGCCCTTGGCGTTCACGCCGGGCTCGGTCGCGCGCACGGCGATCTTGGTGCGGTGGCCGGCCTCGCGGGCGAGCGAGACGATCTCGACGATGCCGCTGGCGATCTCCGGGACCTCCAGCGCGAACAGCTTGCGGACGAGCGCGGGGTGCGTGCGCGAGACCACGATCGACGGGCCCTTGGCGCCCTTCGCCACGCTCGTGACGTAGACGCGGATGCGCGACCCGTGCGTGTACTCCTCGCCCGGCACCTGCTCCTCGGGCGGGAGGATGGCCTCCACGCTGCCCAGGTCGATGTGCACCATGCGCGGATTCGGCCCCTGCTGGATGACGCCGGCGACGATGTCGCCCTCGCGGCCGCGGAACTCGCCGAGCACCGCGTCGTCCGCGATGTCGCGCAGCCGCTGGTTGATCACCTGCTTGGCGGCGAACGCTGCGATGCGGCCGAAGTCGCTCGGGCTGTCCTCGGCCTCGCCGACGACGTTGCCTTCGTCGTCGCGCTCCGGGACGTAGACGGTGACATGCCCCGTCTTGCGGTCCAGGTGGACGCGCGCGGCGGGCGGCTGGTCGCTGTGCCCGTGGCGGTGGTCGGCCTGGTTGGTGTGCTTCAGGTACGCGGTCAGGATCGCCTGCTCGATGATCTGGACCAGCTCATCGAAGGGGATCTCCTTCTCGCGTTCCATCAGACGCAAGACGCTGAGGTCGATGTCCATGCCGGCCTCCTCTATTCAGATCTTCGCCGCCGCGCGATGGCGCGGCGGACCCAGCTATCTACGGTACCCGAGATTCTCAGCGTCCGGGACCCCGGGTACCGTGCAGGGCATGAGCTCGCCCTCCCGAACAGCCTCCCGGCTGGAGCACAGCACCTTCGTGCGGGTCCTCACCCGCGTGGGACTGGCCTCGATCGGCCTCCTGCACATCCTCATCGGCGTCATCGCGCTGGCCGTGGCGTCGGGCGCCGGCGGCACCGCCGACCAGTCCGGCGCCCTCCAGGCGGTCGCTTCGGTGCCGGGCGGCATCCTCGTCCTCTGGCTGATCGTCATCGGGCTCGTCGTGCTCGCGCTGTGGCAGCTCCTGGTGGCGGTCACTGCGCACGGAGCGGGGACGAAGGTCGTGGAGGTCGCCAAGGCGGTCGTCTACGGCGCACTGGCCGCCGTCACGATCTCGGTCTCTCTGGGCGGCGGCCACAACTCCACGTCGAAGCAGAAGTCGGCCAGCGCGCACCTGCTCGCGCTGCCGGGCGGTGTCTTCGCCCTCGGCCTGATCGGTCTGATCGTCGTGGCGGTCGGCGTCGTGTTCATCCGCAACGGCGCGACGAACGCATTCGAGCGCGATCTGAAGCTGCCGCCGGATCGCTGGGCGGACGCGATCAGCGTCCTCGGCCGCGTCGGCTACATCGCCAAGGGCATCGCCCTGGTGCTGGTCGGCGGCCTGGTGATTCTGGGCGCGGTCACCTACGACCCGTCGAAGGCGACCGGACTCGACGGCAGCCTCAAGACGCTCGCGAGCGTGCCGTTCGGCGTCGTCGCACTGATCGTGATCGCACTCGGACTGATCGCGTACGGGCTGTTCTGGTGCGTGCGGTCCGTCAAGGCGCGCCTCTGACCCCACTCATTCGTGCCGAATGTCGACTCTGACGCTGCGAGAGTCGACATTCGTGCGGAATCGCGCGACGTGGGTTACGCGTCTTCCTCGGCGGGGGCCGCGAACTGGGCGTTGTAGAGGGTGTAATACGCCCCGCCCCGCGCGAGCAGTTCGGCGTGAGTGCCCTGCTCCACGATGCGCCCGGCCTCCATCACCAGGATGAGGCCGGCGTCGCGGATGGTCGACAGCCGGTGCGCGATCACGAACGAGGTGCGGTCCGCGCGCAGCGCGCTCATCGCCTTCTGCACGAGCAGCTCGGTGCGGGTGTCGACCGACGAGGTCGCCTCGTCCAGGATGAGCACGCTCGGCCGGGCGAGGAACGCCCGAGCGATCGTCAGCAGCTGCTTCTCGCCCGCCGAGACGTTCGAACCCTCGTCGTCCAGCACTGTGTCGTAGCCGTCCGGCAGCGAGTGAACGAACCGGTCGACGTACGTGGCGCGCGCCGCGTCGAGGATCTCCTCCTCGGTCGCTCCGGGGCGGCCGTAGGCGATGTTCTCGCGGATCGTGCCCTTGAACAGCCAGGTGTCCTGCAGCACCATCCCCATCCGGTCGCGGAGATCGTGCCGGGTCATCGTCGCGATGTCGACGCCGTCGAGCGTGATCCGGCCGGAGTCCAGGTCGTAGAAGCGCATCATCAGGTTGACCAACGTGGTCTTGCCCGCGCCGGTCGGCCCCACGATCGCCACGGTCTGGCCCGGCTCGGCCACCAGCGAGAGGTCCTCGATGAGCGGCTGGTCCGCCACGTACCGGAACGACACGTTCTCGAAGGCCAGCCGGCCGCGGGTGCCGTGCGGGCTGGCCGGCTCCGCCGGGTCCGGGCTCTGCTCGTCGGCGTCCAGCAGCTCGAAGACGCGCTCGGCGCTGGCGACGCCCGACTGGAGCAGGTTGGCCATCGACCCGAGCTGAGTGAGCGGCTGTGTGAACTGGCGCGAGTACTGGATGAACGCCGTCACGTCGCCGAGCTGCATCGCGCCGTTCGCCACCTGGAGGCCGCCGACCACCGCGATGGCGACGTACATCAGGTTCCCGACGAACATCATCGACGGCATGATCAGGCCGGAGATGAACTGCGCCCCGAAGCTCGCCTGGTACATCTCCTGGTTCTTGGAGCGGAAGCGCTCCTCCACCTCGCGGTGCCGGCCGAACACCTTCACCAGCGAGTGGCCCGTGAAGGCCTCCTCGATCTGACCGTTCAGCTCGCCGGTGTTGCGCCACTGCGCGACGAAGAGCCGCTGCGAGCGCTTGGCGATCAGCATCGTGGTGACCAGCGTCAGCGGGATGGTGACGAGCGCGATCACCGCGAGCAGCGGAGAGACGACGAACATCATCACCGTCACACCGATCACCGTCAGCAGCGACGTGAGGAGCTGGCTCATCGTCTGCTGGAGGGTCTGCGAGATGTTGTCGATGTCGTTGGTGACCCGGCTGAGCAGCTCGCCGCGCTGCATCGTGTCGAAGTAGGTCAGTGGGAGACGGTGGATCTTCGCCTCGACATCCTGGCGCAGCCGGTAGACGGTGCGCTGGGTGATCCCGTTGAGCACGTAGCCCTGGAGGTAGGCGAACAGCGACGACGCGATGTAGAGCGCGAGCACCCACATCAGGATGTGGCCGACGGCGGTGAAGTCGATGCCCTGGCCCGGGGTCAGCGTCATCCCGGAGATGAGGTCGGCCAGCTGGCCCTGGCCGTTCGCGCGGAGGCCGGCGATGGCCTGCGCCTGCGTGATGCCCTTCGGGAGCTGGGCCGAAATGGCGCCCGCGAAGACGAGGTTGATCGCGTTGCCGAGCAGCTTCGGCCCGAGAACCGCGAACACGACGCTGACCACCGCGAGGACGGTGACGAAGACGATCCCGACCATCTCCGGCCGCAACCGCCGAGCGAGGCGCTTGGCCGACGGGCCGAAGTTGAGCGACTTGTCGCCGGGCATCGTCATCCCGCCGAACGGGCCGCCGCCCGGGCCACGGCGGACGGGCGTCCGGACGGGAGGCTGCTGGACCTGCTGGGGCTGCCGGGTGGGAGCGCCGCCACGGGCGCCGTCTGTTCGGCTCATGCCGCCTCCTCCGCCGTGAGCTGCGACGAGACGATCTCGGCGTAGGTCGGGTTGCTCTCCACGAGCTCGGCGTGCGTGCCGCGGCCGACCACGTGTCCATCCTCGAGCACGACGATCTGGTCGGCATCGACGATGGTGGACACCCGCTGGGCCACGACGATCATCGTGGCCTCCGCCTCGTTCCGCGCGAGCGCGCTGCGCAGGCGTGCGTCGGTCGCGGTGTCGAGCGCGGAGAAGGAGTCGTCGAAGATGTAGATCTCGGGCCGGCGCACGAGCGCGCGGGCGATGGCCAGGCGCTGCCGCTGGCCGCCCGAGACGTTCGTGCCGCCCTGGGCGATCGCCGCATCCAGCTTGTCGGGCATCTCCTCCACGAAGCCCTTGGCCTGTGCGATCTCCAGCGCACGCCAGAGCTCGTCGTCGGTCGCGTCCGGGTTGCCGTAGCGGAGGTTGCTGGCGACCGTCCCGGAGAACAGGTACGGCTTCTGCGGGACCAACCCGATCCGGGACCAGAGCAGTTCGGGGTCGAGCTCGGCGACGTCCACGCCGTCGACGAGCACGATGCCGCCGGTGGCGTCGAACAGCCGCGGGATGAGGTTGACCAGCGTCGTCTTACCCGCACCCGTGCTGCCGATCACCGCGGTGGTCTTGCCTGCCTCCGCGAAGAACGTGACATCGTTCAGCACCGGTTGCTCGGCTCCCGGATACGAGAAACCGACACCGACGAACTCGACGGTCCCGCGCGCGCCGACCTCGGTGATCGGGTTCTCGACGGCGCCCACCGAAGGCTCGGTGTTCAGCACCTCGCCGATGCGGTCGGCGCAGACCGCGGCGCGCGGCACCAGCACCGCCATCATCGTGGACATCATCACGCCCATCAGGATCTGCGCGAGGTACTGCAGGAACGCGGTCAGGGTGCCGATCTGCATCGACCCGTCGGCGACCCGGTAGGCGCCGAACCAGATCACCGCGACGCTGGAGACGTTCAGCACCAGCATGACGATCGGGAACATCAGTGCGAAGAGCCGTCCGGCCCGGATGGCCGTGTCGGTGACCAGGTCGTTGGCGACGGTGAACCGCGCCGTCTCGACGTCCTCCCGCACGAACGCGCGCACCACGCGGATGCCGGTGAGCTGCTCGCGCAGCACCCGGTTGACCCGGTCGATCCGCTCCTGCATCTTGCGGAACAGCGGGACCATCCGGACGATGATCATGCTCACGGCGATCAGCAGCACGGGCACGCTCACCGCGATCAGCCAGGAGAGCTGGAGGTCCTGCCGCATCGCCAGGATGATCCCGCCGATGGCGAGGATCGGCGCCGACACCAGCAGCGTGCACGTCATCAGCACGAGCATCTGGACCTGCTGGACGTCGTTGGTGTTCCTCGTGATGAGCGACGGGGCGCCGAAGTGCGTCACCTCGCGCTCCGAGAACTCGCCGACGCGGTGGAAGATCGCGCCGCGCAGGTCGCGGCCCACCAGCATGGCCACCTTCGCGCCGAAGTAGACGGCGGTGATCGAGCAGGCGATCTGAACGATCGTCACGCCGAGCATCTCGGCGCCGGTCGACAGGATGTAGCCGGTGTCGCCCTTGGCGATGCCGTTGTCCACGATGTCGGCGTTCAGCGTCGGCAGCCAAAGCGAGAGCAGCGACTGCGCGAGCTGGAAGAACACGACCCCGATGAGGAGCGGCCAGTGCGGCCGGAGGTACCGGCCGAGGAGTTTCAGGAGCATCCGGGCTCTCCCTGGTCTGCCGCGTCCGCGGCCGTCGTGACGGGTGTAGCAGGTCTGATCGGTGCGCACGGGGCGAACGGCCGGCCGGCGACGCCGACGAGGGCGATCCGGGCGAGGTCGTCGACGCTGAACTCGATGCCGTCGTTCAGTGCGGGGAACGCGGACGAGAAGCTGATCAGCCGCAGAATGTGCGCGACGCGCTCTGGCGGCCAGTTGAGGTCGTCGGCCTCCGGGGCGAGGATCCGGGCGATGATGGCCGCGAACTCCGTGCGCTCCTGCGGGATGGGCGGCCGCTGGTGGCCGACCACCGACATGATGCGCATGACGTTCTGGAACCGGTCGCGCAGCAGGTAGACGATCGCGCGCACCTTGTGCTCGAGCGGAAGGCCCGGGTCGATGGCGCGAAGCGCCTCACGGAGCGGCTCGGGGTCGAGATATTTCTCGACGGCGGCCTGGACGAGCGACTCCTTGTCCCCGAACGCGCGGAAGATCGTCCCCTCGGCGATCCCGGCGGCGTCGGCGATCTGGCGCGACGTCACACCGCGACCGTGTTCGATCAGCAGCGGGATGACCGCGTCGATGATCATCGCCTTGCGGTCCTCCGGCGGCAACGGCTGGGCGCGGTTGCGCGCCGTCTCCAACTCGGTTTCCACGGAGGAATCGTAGGCGGAGTGAGTGCTCACTCACAACAGTGTGGGTGTTCGCCCTCAGCGAACAGTCCCCGTGGGGCTCAGCGGTCGAGTGGGAAGAAGCCCGAGATGGTCGCGATGTCGTCCGCCGACGGCGTCCACGCGGTCGCCGCCTCGGCGTTCGCCACGATCTGCTCGGGACGCGTCGCCCCGGCGATGACACTGGTGAGCCCCGGCTGGGCGAGGAGCCACGCGAACGTCGCCTGCAGCATCGTGACCCCGCGCTCGTCGCAGAACGCCTGGTACTGCTCGATGGCATCCCACGGCGCGTCGTCGAGCAGGTGCTTGCGGGCCGTCATCATGCGACTGTCGGCCGGTCCGCCCTGCCGGCTGAACTTGCCCGTGAAGAGGCCGTTGTAGAGCGGGAAGAACGGCAGGAAGCCGAGGCCGTAGGCGTTGACGGCCGGCAGGACCTCGCGCTCGGCCCCGCGGGCCAGCAGGCTGTACTCGTTCTGCGAGGAGATGAACTTCGGGTGCCCGGCGAGGCGCGCGGTGAACTCCGCCTCTGCGATCTGCCAGCCGGCGAGGTTGGAGTGCCCGACATAGCGGATCTTGCCCTCGGCGATGAGGTCGTCCAGCGTCGCGAGCGTCTCGTCGATCGGCGTCACCGGGTCAGGGCGGTGGAGCTGGTAGAGGTCGATCCAGTCGGTGCGAAGCCGGCGCAGCGACGACTCGACCGCGAGCCGGATGTACCGGCGCGAGCCGCGCACTCCCCAATCGGGGCCGTTCGCGCCCGCCATGTCCATGCCGAACTTCGTCGCCAGGACGATCCGGTCGCGCTTGCCCTGGAGGGACACCCCCATCAGCGACTCCGAGAGCCCCCGTTCCTTGCCGTAGATGTCGGCGGTGTCGAAGAAGGTCACGCCGGCGTCGATCGCGGCGTCGATGACCGCGTCCGTGCCCGCCTGCGTCTCGGTGGCCGTGCCCGCGCGGCCGAAGTTGTTGCAGCCGAGGCCGATCGTGGAGACGATCAGGCCGGAGTCGCCCAGGGTGCGGTATTCGATGTTCGCCATGCTCTCGAGTCTAGGCAGCCCCCGAGCGCCGATCGAACCGATTGGTCCTGCACAGGAGGGGCCTGAATGCCACTTATCCCCGATGTCCGATTTCCGCGAGTGGCTGTCAGCGGCCCGCCATAGAGTCGACCCATGAGCAGTTCCACGATCTTCCTTCTCCGGATGCCGAGCCCCATCGGCCGCATCGAGCTGACCGGCGACGGCGACGCCGTCACGTCCTCTCGATCGCACGCGACGACGTGCTCCCCCACGACGACCTCCCCGAGAACCGCGACGCCGTGCTCGAGAAGGCGGCCCTCCAGCTCGACGAGTACTTCGCGGGCACGCGGCGGGAGTTCGATGTCCCGGTCCACCTGATCGGCACCCCGTTCCGCACGGCTGTCTGGGAACGCCTCACGGCGCTGGAGTACGGCACGCTCACCACCTACGGCGAGCTCGGGCTGTCGCTCGGCCACCCGGGCTACGGCCGCGCCATCGGCGGCGCCGTCGGGGCGAACCCGGTTCCGATCATCATCGGCTGCCACCGGGTCCTCTCGTCCAGCGGCAAGATTACCGGGTACAGCGGAGGCGAGGGCATCCCCACCAAGCTCTGGCTGCTGGAGCACGAGGGGATCACCCTCGCGGCATGAGCACGACGGATCGGACCGAGACGACGTCCACCCTCCCAGCCGAGGCAGCCGCGCGCGCAGCGCTCGTGATCGGAGACGACGGCCGCGCCCGGTGCTCCTGGTCGGCGAACGACCCCGAGTACCGGCGGTACCACGACGAGGAGTGGGGCACGCCCCAGCACGATCCCCGTGCGCTCTACGAGAAGCTCTGCCTGGAGGGCTTCCAGGCCGGGCTGTCCTGGATCACGATCCTCAAGCGCCGGCCGGCGTTCCGCGAGGTCTTCCACGGCTTCGTCCCGGCGCGCGTCGCGGCGATGACGGAGGCCGACGTGCTCCGGCTGCTGGGCGACGAGCGCATCATCCGCCACCGCGGGAAGGTGGAGGCGACCATCTCGAACGCGCGCGCGACCCTCGCGCTCGACGTGCCGCTGGAGGAGCTGATGTGGGGCTTCGCCCCGGCAAGCTCCCGGCCGCGGCCGCGCGAATGGCACGAGGTCCCGGCGGTCACGCCCGAGTCGACGGCGATGAGCACGGAGCTGCGCCGCCGTGGGTTCCGCTTCGTCGGGCCGACCACGATGTATGCGCTCATGCAGGCGACCGGCATGGTGGACGACCACTTCGAGGGCTGCTTCCGCGCGGCCTGACGCCCACCGCCCACGAGGAGCAGCGGCCTGACGAGCACGGGCGGGGAAACGAGGAGTCGGGCCGGCGAAGTCGATGTGGGAACCGTTCTCGCTGGTGACGGCGCGTCCGCTCGTGCCCGACCGCAGGCGGAATCTCACTGTGCTGCCGCCACACCGGTTCCGGACTCGGCACACCATGAGATGTGTCCGCGATCTGCGCGTCGGCCCGACTGGTATGTGGGGTCTTCCGGCGTTCACGGCGCCGGGACCTGACGGGAATGTCCCTTCTCTCGTGAGATGAGCTTATCTCACTTACGCGTCGAGCACCACCGTCCTGCACCGTCCGAAGCAGATGCTCAGCTTGCTGAACGTGTCGCCCGCGGTCGTGCCGTTCAGCTCGCCCGACGCAGCACCGCGCTGAGCTTCCCCGGCACGCCGACGACCTCCGGGACGACGAGGTCGAGCTCCCCGACCCGGTCCGCCGAGCGCGACAGCTCGTAGCCCTCCGCGGCGGCCCAGGCGAGAAGGGCGTCCGTCGAGACGAAGTCCTCGCCGTGCTCGATGAGGGCGCGCACGAACAGACCCTTGGCCTGCTTGTTGAAGTGGTTCAGCGCACGAACGGTGCCGCTCTCGTCCCGCGCGAGCACGCGCAGGTAGTGCACGCCCTGACGCTCGGGCAGCGGGCCGAGCGCGGCGTAGCCTTCGGAGCGCAGGTCGAGGATCACGCCGTCGACGTTCGCGAGCTCCGCCGCGCACACCGCCGCCCAGCGTTTCTTGAGCGTCGGCGAGAGCCGCGAGTCGAACGACAGCCGGTAGGCCGGGATCGGGTCGTCCGCGCGCACCAGCCCCAGCAGTGCGGACTGCACCGCGACGGCGCGCGCAGCGAAGCGCCACTGCTCCCGGGTCAGCGACGGCGCGTCGAGCGCGTCGTACAGCACGCCGGTGTACCGCAGGAGCGCGGGCATGGTCGCGGCACGGCGGAGTGCACGATTGCGCACCAGTTCGTGCGCCTGCTTCGGACCCAGCTTGAGGGCCTTGGCGGCGGCCTCCGGAGTGCGCGACAGCGCGACCGTGTCGGCGACGACAGCCCTGCGCGTCGCGTTCAGCGCCGGGAAGCCGAGCGACCTCAGGGCGAGCGGCTCCCCTCTCCCCCGTCGCGCTTGGTCTCCGACGGGGGCAGCAGGACGAGCACTCAGCGCTCCAGGAAGGCGAGCGCCGCGTCGACGTTCTCGCCCAGCGGGCGGGAGGTGTCCAGGGTCACCCGCGGAAGCGACGCCGCGGCGCCCTTCCACTCGGCGTACTCCTCGACGCTCTGCTCCACCGCGTACGCGGCGATCAGGCCCGAGCGCTTCGCGAGCCGCTGCTCGTGCAGCTCGTCGTCGAAGCACACCGTCTCGACCACGCGCAGCTTCACACCGCAGCGCTCCGCCAGATCACGCCACTGCAGGCGTGCGGGCTCGACGGCGTTGACAGCGTCCACGACCACCGAGTGCCCGCTGAGGAGCACCTGCTCGGCCATCCGCTCCGCCACCAGGTAGGCGGCGAGGCCGGTCGGCTGATCGGAGTCGATGCCGGCCTTCAGGATCGCGGCCTCGATCGGGTCCACCGAGATCGCCGTCGCGCCGAGGCGGCCAGCGATGATCTCCGCGATGGTGGACTTGCCAGAACCAGGAAGCCCCGCCGTCACGATCAGCACGGGGACGCGGACGTCGCCGAACTGCCGTTCGAGCGGGGCCTTCGGGTCGGACATCTCAGACGAGCTCCGCCTGACGGGCCACGATGGTGACCGTGTTGTTCTCGACGGAGAGGAAGCCGTCGTCGGCCTGCGCCGTGACGGACTCCCCGCCGTTCAGGGTCACGCGCACCTCGCCCTGGGCGAGGATGGCGAGCAGCGGCTCGTGGCCGGGCAGGATACCGATCTGCCCCTCCACGGTCCGCGCCACGACCATGCTCGCCTCGCCCGACCACACTTCGTGGTCGGCGGCGACGACGCTGACGGTGAGGACAGCCATGTCAGCCGTTCTCCTTCTGGATCTGCGCCCACTTCTCCTCGACGTCGGTGATCGCGCCGACGTTGAAGAACGCCTGCTCGGCCACGTGGTCGAACTCGCCCTTGGCGATGGCGTCGAACGACTCGATGGTGTCCTTCAGCGGGACGGTCGAGCCCTCGACACCGGTGAACTTCTTCGCCATGTAGGTGTTCTGCGAGAGGAACTGCTGGATACGACGGGCACGCGACACGGTGATCTTGTCCTCTTCGGACAGCTCGTCGACACCGAGGATCGCGATGATCTCCTGCAGCTCCTTGTTCTTCTGGAGGATCTGCTTGACCGTGGTGGCCACACGGTAGTGGTCGGCGCCCAGGTAGCGGGGGTCGAGGATGCGCGACGTCGAGGTCAGCGGGTCGACGGCCGGGTACAGACCCTTCGACGCGATCTCACGGGAGAGCTCGGTCGTGGCGTCGAGGTGCGCGAACGTGGTCGCGGGCGCGGGGTCGGTGTAGTCGTCGGCCGGCACGTAGATCGCCTGCAGCGAGGTGATCGAGTGGCCGCGCGTCGAGGTGATGCGCTCCTGGAGGACGCCCATCTCGTCGGCGAGGTTCGGCTGGTAGCCCACCGCGGACGGCATGCGGCCGAGCAGCGTGGAGACCTCGGAGCCGGCCTGCGTGAAGCGGAAGATGTTGTCGATGAAGAGCAGCACGTCCTGCTTCTGCACATCGCGGAAGTACTCCGCCATGGTCAGCGCGGACAGGGCGACGCGCAGACGCGTTCCCGGCGGCTCGTCCATCTGGCCGAAGACGAGGGCGGTCTTGTCGAAGACGCCCGCCTCCTCCATCTCGTGGATGAGGTCGTTGCCCTCACGGGTGCGCTCGCCGACACCGGCGAACACCGACACACCGCCGTGGTCCTGCGCGACGCGCTGGATCATCTCCTGGATGAGGACGGTCTTGCCGACGCCCGCGCCACCGAACAGGCCGATCTTGCCGCCCTGCACGTAGGGGGTGAGCAGGTCGATGACCTTGATGCCGGTCTCGAAGAGCTGGGTCTTGGACTCGAGCTGGTCGAACGACGGCGGCTGGCGGTGGATCGGCCAGCGCTCGGTGATCTCGACCGTCTCGCCCGGCTCGAGGTTCAGGATGTCGCCGGTGACGTTGAAGACCTTGCCCTTGGTCACGTCGCCGACGGGGACGCTGATCGGGGCGCCGGTGTCGCGCACCTCGCCGCCGCGGACCAGGCCGTCGGTCGGCTTCAGGGCGATGGCGCGCACGAGGTCGTCGCCGAGGTGCTGCGCGACCTCGAGCGTGATCTCGGTCGACTGATCGCCGATCGTGATCGTGGTCTTCAGGGCGTTGTAGATGCCCGGGATCGAGTCGTGCGGGAACTCGATGTCGACGACCGGACCGGTCACGCGGGCGATGCGCCCCACGCCGGCCGGCTGCGCGGTCGAAGCCTGGGCCTCGGCGGTAGCGGTAGTCATGATTCGTTCTCTCTCGTTTGGACGATTATTTTGCCGAGCTCAACGCGTCCGCGCCGCCCACGATCTCGGAGATCTGCTGGGTGATCTCCGCCTGGCGGGCGTTGTTGGCCAGTCGCGTGTAGTCGGTGATGAGCTTGTCGGCGTTGTCGCTCGCGGACTTCATCGCCTTCTGCGTCGCCGCGTGCTTGGAGGCGGCGGACTGCAGCATCGCGTTGAAGATGCGGCTCTCGATGTAGACCGGCAGCAGCGAGTCGAGCACGGTGTCGACGTCGGGCTCGAACTCGTAGAGCGGGAGCACCTGCGAGTGGTCCGGCTCCTCGAGTCCCTCCACGACCTCCAGCGGAAGCAGGCGGACGATCTGCGGCTCCTGCGTCAGCATGCTGACGAAGCGGTTGTAGACGACGTGGATCTCGTCCACGCCGCCGTCGGACGCGTCACGCAGGAACGACTCGAGGATCGCGTCGGCGATCTCCTTCGCCTGCTCGAACTCGGGGTTGTCCGTGTTGCCCGTCCACACCCGCTCGAACCCGCGGCGCCGGAAGCTGAAATAGCCCTGCGCCTTGCGTCCGATCAGGAAGTAGACGACCTCTTTGCCCTGACTGCGCAGCAGCTCGGCGAGCTTCTCCGACTCCTTGAGCACGTTCGAGTTGAACGCGCCGGCGAGTCCACGGTCGGAAGAGAAGATGACGATCGCAGCGCGCTCGATCTTCTCCGGCTCCGTGGTGAGGACGTGCTCGACGTTCGAGTAGGTCGCCACCGCCGACACCGCGCGCGTGATCGCACGGGCGTACGGCGTGGAGGCGGCCACCCTGGCCTGTGCCTTCTGGATGCGTGAGGCGGAGATCAGCTCCATGGCACGGGTGATCTTCTTAGTCGTCTGGGCAGACTTGATCTTCTGCCGGTAGACCCGAAGCTGTGCTCCCATGTGTCTTCCTCAGTACCTATCCGCGCTCAGCGCTTCGCCTTGACGATGCGCTCCTGGTTGACGTCCTCGGTGGCGCTCGCCTGGAACTCCTCGCGGCCGACGGACGCGAGCGGCTTGCCCTCGCCCGTCTGGAACTCGAGCTTGAACTTGTCGACCTCTTCGCCGAGCTTGCTCACCGTGTCGTCGTCGAGGACGTTCGTCTCGCGCAGCGTGGTGAGGATGTCGGTGTTGCGGCGCAGGTGGTCGAGCAGTTCGGCCTCGAAGCGGAGGATGTCCTCCACCGCGACCTCGTCGAGCTTGCCGTTGGTGCCGGCCCAGATCGAGACGACCTGCTCCTCCACCGGGAACGGCGAGTACTGCGGCTGCTTGAGCAGCTCGGTGAGGCGGGCGCCCCTGGCGAGCTGACGGCGGCTGGCCTGGTCGAGGTCGGAGGCGAACATCGCGAACGCCTCGAGCGAGCGGTACTGGGCGAGCTCGAGCTTGAGCGTGCCGGAGACCTTCTTGATCGACTTGACCTGTGCGTCGCCGCCGACTCGCGAGACCGAGATGCCGACGTCGACCGCGGGACGCTGGTTGGCGTTGAACAGGTCGGACTGCAGGAAGATCTGGCCGTCGGTGATCGAGATCACGTTGGTCGGGATGTACGCCGAGACGTCGTTCGCCTTGGTCTCGATGATCGGCAGACCGGTCATCGAGCCGTCGCCCAGCTCGTCGGACAGCTTGGCGCAACGCTCCAGCAGACGGGAGTGCAGGTAGAAGACGTCGCCCGGGTAGGCCTCGCGTCCCGGCGGACGGCGCAGGAGGAGGGAGACGGCGCGGTAGGCCTCGGCCTGCTTCGACAGGTCGTCGAAGATGATCAGGACGTGCTTGCCGCCGTACATCCAGTGCTGGCCGATGGCCGAGCCGGTGTAGGGGGCGAGGTACTTGAAGCCGGCCGGGTCGGAGGCCGGTGCGGCGACGATGGTGGTGTACTCCATCGCGCCGGCGTCCTCGAGCGCGCCCTTCACCGAGGCGATGGTCGAGCCCTTCTGGCCGATCGCGACGTAGATGCAGCGGACCTGCTTGTTCTCGTCGCCCGACTCCCAGTTGGCCTTCTGGTTGATGATCGTGTCGATCGCGATGGCGGTCTTGCCGGTCTGGCGGTCGCCGATGATGAGCTGGCGCTGTCCGCGGCCGACGGGGATCATGGCGTCGATCGCCTTGATGCCGGTCTGGAGCGGCTCATGCACCGACTTGCGCTGCATGACGCCCGGCGCCTGGAGCTCGAGCGCGCGGCGGCCCTCGGTCGCGATCTCGCCGAGGCCGTCGATCGGGTTGCCGAGCGGGTCGACCACGCGGCCGAGGTAGCCGTCGCCGACGGGGACGGAGAGGACCTCGCCGGTGCGGGTCACCTCCATGCCCTCCACGATCTGGTCGAATTCGCCGAGGATCACGACGCCGACCTCGTTCTCGTCGAGGTTCTGCGCCAGGCCCAGGGTGCCGTCCGCGAAGCGGATGAGCTCGTTCGCCATCACGCCGGGGAGGCCCTCGACGTGCGCGATGCCGTCGGAGGCGTCGAGGACGTGTCCGACCTCGACGGTCGCGGCGTTCGCGGGCTCGTACTTCGAGACGAAGTCCTTGAGCGCGTCCCGGATCTCATCGGGGCTGATCTGAATGTCTGCCATCGTTGTTCCCTATCTGGGTTTCTCTGTCGGGCGATCAGCCCGCGAGCTGAAGTCGGAGTTCGGTGAGGCGCGACGCGACGCTTCCGTCGATGACGTCGTCGCCGATCTGCACGCGCAGGCCGCCGAGGATCGAAGGGTCGACGACCTCGTTGAGCTTGAGGTCGCCGTACTTCGCGGCGAGGCTCGCGCGGAGCCGCTCGGCCTGCTCGGCCGGGAGCGGCATGGCCGTGATGACGGTGGCGACCGTCTGGCCGTACTGGGCGGCGACGATGCGCGCGGCTTCCCGCAGCGACTCGCGCACGCTGCGGCCACGCGACTGCAGCACGAGCTGGCGCGCGATCGCGACGGTCTGCTTCGAGGCCTTGCCCGCGAGCAGGCGCTCGGCGAGGGCGGCCTTCGCCTCGGGGGCGGCGAGCTTGCTGCGGAGTGCGAGTTCGAGCTGCGCGTCGGAGGTCACGGCGCCTCCGAACGCGAAGAGCTCCCCGGGATGTCCACGTTGCGCGGCGCCGAGGCGGCGATCGCGCGGATGCCGAGCTCCTCGATCGCGGCCAGCACGTCGTCCTGGCCGGACCAGCGCTCGCCGGCGACGACGGTCAGCAGCTCGACCGCGGGGGCCGAGAGCGACGCGAAGACGCGCTGGACCAGCGCAGCCTTGCCGTCGGCGGGCGCCGACGGGTCGCTGAGGACCGCGCGGAGCTGGGCGGAGTCGGCGACGACTCGTCCTGCGGCGAACAGGTCTTCAGCCGTCGCCAGATCGGCCTTGGACCCGAGCCCGGCGAGCGCCTGGACGGATCGGGCCAGTGCTTCTCTGGAGGCGCTTCCCATCAGTTGCTCGACCCTGCCTTCTGGGCGTCGCTGGACTCGAGGTCGGCCAGGAACCGGTCGACGATCGCCTGGGCCTTCTTGTCGTCGGTGAGCACCTCGCCGACCACGCCGGACGCGAGGTCGATCGCGAGCGAGCCGACTTCGCCGCGGAGCGAGACGAGTGCGCCCTGGCGCTCCGCCTCGATCTGGGCCTGGGCGGCGGCGGTCACCCGCGCGGCCTCCGCCGTGGCGTTGTCCTTGGCCTCCGCGACGATCTTCTGACCGTCGGTGCGGGCCGTCTCGCGGATCTTGGCCGCCTCGGCACGGGCGTCGGCGAGCTGCGCGGTGTACTCCTCGAGCAGCGCCTCGGCCTTGTGCTGAGCCTCGTCGGCCTTCGCGATGTTGCCCTCGATCGCCTCGGCACGCTCATCCAGGAGCTTGCGCATGCGCGGGAGGACCAGCCTCCAGAAGAACACCAGGATGACGATGAAGCAGATCACCGACCCGATGATGTCGGGCCACGCCGGGATGATCGGGTTGTGCTCCGCCGCGGCGGCAATGACCACACCGTTGAGCATCTTTCCTCCTTATAAGGGTGGGATAAAGAGGATTAGACGAAGATGAAGCCGACGGCGATACCGATGAAGGCGAGCGCCTCGGTGAACGCGATACCGATGTACATCAGGACCTGGAGGCGGCCGGCCAGCTCAGGCTGACGGGCGACGCCCTCGATGGTCTTGCCGACGACGAAACCGACGCCGATGGCCGGGCCGATGGCGGCGAGGCCGTATCCAACGGTGGCAATGTTGCCGGAGATAGCAGCGATGTCCACGTTATGTGTTTCCTTCCGTGATGGCGTTCCGTGCGGGCGCGCGGAACGTTATTAGTGTTCCTCGGCGACTGCGAGCTGAATGTAGACAGCCGTGAGCAGTGCGAAGACGTAAGCCTGGAGGACGGCCACCAGGATTTCGAACAGGGAGAATGCGAAACCGAAGGCGAAGGTGACCACGCCGAAGAGCGACCACAGTCCGCTCAGGTTGAAGATGAAGAAGGCCGTTCCGGTGAAGAACAGCACCAGCAGCAGGTGGCCGACGACCATGTTCATCAGGAGTCGGAGGGTCAGCGTGATCGGGCGCAGGATGAACGTCGAGACGAACTCGATCGGGGTCACCAGGATGTAGAGGAACCACGGGACGCCGGGCGGGAAGAGCGCGTTGCGGAAAAGTTCTTCGGGCTCTTCTTGACGCCCGCGTAGATGAAGGCGATATACGCAACGATGGCCAGGACCAGCGGCGTGCCGATGATCGCGGTGCCCGCGATGTTCAGGAACGGGATGATGCCCGTGATGTTGAAGAACAGCACCATGAAGAAGATGCTGGTCAGCAGCGGCAGGAACCGGCGGCCGTCCTTCCTGCCGAGCAGGTCTTCCGAGATGTTGACGCGGACGAAGTCCAGGCCCATCTCGACCACCGACTGGAACCGTCCGGGGACGACCTTCATCTTGCGGGTGCCGAGCCAGAAGATCAGCAAGAGGGCGACGGTCGAGATGAGCCGCACCAGGGTGATGCGGTTGAACTCGAGTCCTGCGATGGTGAACAGAGTCGGGGGGAAGAACTCATCGATCGAGGGCCCCTGGAAGCTTCCTCCATCGGAGCTTGCGGCCTGGACCAGCAGGTTCACAGCGTTAGCTAACAGCGCTATCTCCTGTTTCGGGGCGTCGAGCTGAAAGCTCTCGCGACGACGAACGGTGGACACCCGACATTCGCGCTCCGGTGGTGCCTGGGCGCGTCGGGTGGGGAATCTCTGACAACTCTACAAGAGTTTTCAACCCGTAACGAATCGGATACGGCTCAGCGTTTGTCCCCCGGCAGCGTGACGTCGCTGACGTAGGTCATGCGAGACCGGAAGACCACGATCATGTCGACCACGAGCGACCCGATCACGCCCGCGATCAGGCTCAGGAACAGCACCACGGGATTGATCCACGGCTGGTCGCGCAGCAGCAGCGCGAGCACGATGAACAGTACGAACTTGACGATCCAGCCGCCGAGGACGATGCCGAAGAACAGCCCCACGAAGAGGTCGGAGCCGATGAAGCGATTGGCGATCAGAATGCTGAGCGCGGTGATGCTGAGGAACACGGCGGCCATGATCGTGCCGATGAGCGCGCTGGTGACGCCGACCCAGCCGGCGAAGATGCCGCCGAGCACCATCCCGACGACGGCGATGACCGCGGCGAGGATGAATCCGTACTTGAGGACGTCCTTCAGCACGGGCGTCGACGTCGGCTGCTGCGGTACCTTCGGGGTGTCGTCCGGCCGCGGGGCGGGGGCTCCGTCCTGATGGTCGGTCATCGGTTCTCCTTGGGGGTGGGGTCGCCGGGCTCGCCCGGCGGGATGGTGACGGGAATGTGCTCGCTCGCGACGTCGAGGGCGTCGTACTTCGCGGTCTCCTCGGCCTCTTTGCTGCCCGCGGGGGCGAGCTCGGCTGCGGCTTCGTTCAGCTTGCGGCGGCTGAGCGGCGCGAGGGTGATCGCGGTGCAGATCACGAGGCCGATCGCGACGAAGACGATGGCCATCCAGTACGGGTCGAAGAAGAACAGGAGGCAGCCGATCGAGAGCACTGCTGTCCATGCGTAGAAGATCAGGACGGCGTGCAGGTGCGAGTGGCCCATGTCCAGCAGCCGGTGGTGCAGGTGCTTGCGGTCGGCGCTGAACGGCGACTTGCCCGCGCGCAGGCGCCGCAACACCGCCAGGCCGAAATCGAGCAGCGGGATGACGAGCACCGCGAACGGGATGGTGACCGGGATGAACGCGGGCACCAGCGACGACTTGCCGAGCGTCTGCAGCGCCTCCGGGTTGATCGTGCCGGTGACGGAGATCGCCGAGGTGGCCATCAGCAGGCCGATCAGCAGCGCTCCGGCGTCGCCCATGAACATCTTGGCCGGGTGCCAATTGAGCGGCAGGAAGCCCGCGCACGCGCCCACCAGGATGGCCGCGATGACACCGGCGAGGCTGAAGTAGTTCTGCGGGCTGATGTCGCGCTGCAGCAGGTAGGTGTAGACGAGGAACGTGCCGTTGGCGATGAGCGCGACGCCGGCGACCAGCCCGTCCAGCCCGTCGATGAAGTTGATGGCGTTCATCACGAGCACGATTGCGAACAGGGTGATCACGATGCTCATCACCGGCGAGCCGATGGTGAGTCCGCCGATCGGCAGCGAGTAGATCTGCACGCCTAGCCAGGCGACGATCCCGGCCGCGACGAACTGTCCGGCGAGCTTGGTCATCCAGTCGAGGTCCCAGAGGTCGTCCGCGACGCCGAGCACGACGATGAGCAGGGCGGCACCCAGGATCGCGAGGATGGGACCGGCGTCCGAGAAGATCAGCGAGAGCACGCCGAACTGGCTGGACAGCAGCCACGAGACGCCGAACGCCACCAGGATCCCGAGGAACATCGCGACGCCGCCGAGCCGCGGCGTCGGCCGGGTGTGGACGTCGCGCTCCCGGATCTTCGGGTAGAGCCTGAAGCGCATCGCCACCCGGTAGACCACCAGGGACATCCCGAACGTGATGACGGCCGAGATGAGCGCGAGAGCGAGGAAGAGGGTCACGGCTCAGGTGTCCGCGGCGGTGTCGGCGACGGCCTCTGCGTCGCCGGCCGAGTCCGCGGCCTCCTCGTCGGAGTCGTCGGCGAGCGCGTCGCCCACGACCTCGCGGAGCTGCCCGGCTGTGATGACGCCGTGACGGAGGATGCGGAGCTTGCCCGCGCCGGCGGCCAGCGCGGTCGCGTCGACGATGGTGGAGGAGGAGTCCTTGCCCTCGACACGCTCGTACGCGGTGCCGGCCTCTCCCCCGTCGAGGTAGATCGACACGGACTCGCCCAGCATGGCCTCCGCCTCCGCGGCGGTGCGGGCGGCCGGGCGACCGGTGAGGTTGGCGGACGAGACGGCCAGCGGACCGGTCTCGGACAGGATCTCCAGGGCGATCCGGTCCTGCGGCATGCGCAGCGCGACGGTGCCCTTGGTCTCGCCGAGGTCCCAGGCCAGGGAGGGCGCGGCGGGCAGGACGATGGTGAGGCCGCCCGGCCAGAACGCCTGCACCAGCGCGTCGACCTCGGCGGGGACGTGCTCGGCCAGCGCGGCGAGCGTGGGGATGCCGGGCACCAGCACCGGGGGCGGCGACTGCCGGCCGCGTCCCTTGGCGTCGAGGAGCCGCTGCACCGCGGCCGGGCTGAAGGCGTCGGCGGCGACGCCGTAGACGGTGTCGGTGGGGATCACGACGAGTTCGCCGCGGCCGATCGCCCCACGGGCGAGGCGCATGCCGGTGAGCAGTTCGGAGTCGACGGAGCAATCGTAGATGGGAGCCATGACGGCACCCATGATAGTTGAGCCGACGCAAGGTTCTCTGCGACAGCGCCCCGCGCGGGACGATACTGGTGACGATGGACGTCTACTTCTTCGACTGCGACAAGACCCTGTACGACTACGACTTCCACAAACGGCTCCCCCGCCTCGCCGAGCTGAGCGGTGTGAGCCAGTACCGGCTCGCGTCGAGCTGGTGGGCGGGCGGCCACGAGCGCGCCGCCGAGATCGGCGAGTACGCCACGAGCGAGGAGTACCTCGCCGCGTTCGCGGAGGTGACAGGAGGCCGCCTCACGCTGGAGCAGTGGCAGGAGGCCAGGAAGGCCGCGATGACGCGGATCGACGGGTCGGTCGAGGCGCTGCGCGCCGCCGCCGGCCTGGGCACGGTGTCGCTGCTGTCGAACAACCCGATCCCGTTCAAGGACTCGCTGCCCGTTCTGATGCCGGATGTCGCGAACATCCTGGGGAGCAACGATCTGGTCTCCGCGGTGCTCGGCGCCCGCAAGCCCGAGCGCCGCGTCTACACGCGGGCGCTCGGGCGGTTCGGGGCGCGGCCGGAGGACGCCATCCTGTTCGACGACTCGCTCGCCAACGTGGAGGGCGCGCGTGAGGCCGGGATGCACGCCTACCACTTCACCCGCGGGGAGGACGGCACGTTCGACACCGACGGGATGCTCGCGGCCGTCCGCGCCTTCGCCGAGCGCTGAGGCGCCGCGCGGCGCGACGCCCAGCCACCCCGCATTCGGCACGAATGTCGCGAATCGCCGCGTCAAACCCGCCATTCGTCACGAATGTGTCGGCCCGGCGAGACTCGCATTCGGCACGAAGGTCGCGAATCGCCGCGCCAGAGTGCACCTTCGGCACGAATCGCGGCGCCTACTTGAGTGCGGTGGTGGCGCGGTCGCGGGTGGTGAGGTCGGGATGCGTCGCGGCGGCGCGCCAGCCGTCGGCCGCCAGCAGCGCGCGGATCTCGGCGCCCTGCAGCTCGCCGTGCTCGAGTACGAGCGTGCCGCCCGGGCGGAGCAGCCTGCGTGCGACGGTCGAGATGACGCGCACGACGTCCAGCCCGTCGGCGCCGCCGTAGAGGGCCACGGCCGGGTCGAACAGCCGAACCTCCGGGTCGCGCGGGATCGCCTCGTCCGGCACGTACGGCGGGTTGGAGATGACGACATCCACTGCGCCGTCCAGCTCCGGGAGGGCGTCGGCGAGGTCTCCGAGCACGGCCTGGAGGTTGGTCGCGCCGACCGACTCGACGTTACGGCGGGTCCAGGCGAACGCCTCCGGGGACTTCTCCACCGCATAGACGCGGGCGTGCGGCACCTCCGTCGCCATCGCGAGCGCGATCGCTCCGCTGCCGGTCCCGAGGTCGACGCCGACCGGCTCGGCCGACGGCACCGCCCGGAGCGCGTCGATCGCGAACTGGACCACCTGCTCGGTCTCCGGCCTCGGCACGAACACGCCGGGGCCGACCGCCAGCTCCAGCGAGCGGAAGGGCGCCGCGCCGGTGATGTGCTGGAGGGGCTCGCGCGTGGCCCGGCGGGCGGCGAGCTCGCGGACCCGGCGGGAGTCGTCCGCGTCGATCGTGGCGTCCATGACCACCAGGGCCTGCACGCGCCCGCGCCCGACGCCGAGCACGAAACCGACGAGAAGGTCGGCGTCCACCTCCGGGTCGGGCACCCCCGCCTGCGCCAGGACGGCGACCGTCTCGTCGCGGAGGGAGCGGACGGTGGAGGGCGCGGCGTCAGACATGGCCCGATGAGCTTACCGTCACAGGACGTCACCGAGGCTCCGGGCGGAATAGAGTGGACCCCATGCCAGCACAGGTCTACGAGAACATCACCGAAACCGTCGGACGCACTCCCCTCGTCAAGCTGAACAGGCTCGCCGCCGACACCGGCGCGACCGTCCTGGCGAAGCTCGAGTTCTTCAACCCCGCCGCCAGCGTCAAGGACCGGATCGGCGTCGCCATCATCGATGCCGCCGAGAAGTCCGGTGCGCTCCGCCCGGGCGGGATCATCGTGGAGGGCACCAGCGGCAACACCGGCATCGCGCTCGCGATGGTCGGCGCTGCCCGCGGCTACAAGGTCATCCTGACCATGCCCGAGACGATGAGCAAGGAGCGCCGCGTGCTGTTGCGCGCGTTCGGCGCCGAGATCGTCCTCACCCCGGGCCCCGAAGGCATGCGCGGCGCCGTGGAGGCCGCCAAGAAGATCGTCGCCGAGAACGACAACGCCATCTGGGCGCAGCAGTTCGCCAACGAGGCCAACCCCGCCATCCACCGCGCCACCACCGCCGAGGAGATCTGGGCGGACACCGACGGCGGCGTCGACATCTTCATCTCCGGCGTCGGCACCGGCGGCACCATCACCGGCGTCGGCCAGGTGCTCAAGGAGCGCAAGCCCGAGGTGCAGGTCATCGCGGTCGAGCCCGTCGACTCCCCCATCCTCAACGGCGGCAAGCCCGGCCCGCACAAGATCCAGGGCCTCGGCGCCAACTTCGTCCCGGAGATCCTGGACACGAGTGTCTACGACGAGGTCATCGATGTCTCGTTCGACGACTCCATCGCCGTGGCCAAGCAGCTCGCCTCCGAGGAGGGCATCCTCGCCGGCATCTCCTCCGGCGCGATCGTCTGGGCCGCGCTTCAGGTGGCGGCCCGGCCGGAGAACGCCGGCAAGACCATCGTCGCGATCGTCTGCGACACCGGCGAACGGTACATCTCGACGGCCCTCTGGGCGGACCTGCTGGACTGACGGCGTGGCCCTGTTCCGGGCGCGCGAGGACATCCGCAACGCGCGCATGCACGACCCCGCCGCGCGCGGAGGCGCCGAGGTGGCGCTGGTCTACTCCGGCCTGCACGCCGTGTGGTCGTACCGGGTCGCCAACCGGCTCTGGCGGGCCGGGCTCCGGATGCCCGCGCGGATGCTCTCCCAGTTCACGCGCTTCCTGACCGGCATCGAGATCCACCCCGGCGCCCGCATCGGCCGCCGCTTCTTCATCGACCACGGGATGGGCGTCGTCATCGGCGAGACCACCTGGATCGGCGACGACGTGATGCTGTACCACGGTGTCACCCTCGGCGGCCGCGGCAGCGGGCACGGCAAACGCCACCCGACCATCCACGATCACGTGACGGTCGGCGCGGGCGCGAAGGTGCTGGGCGCGATCGAGATCGGCACGCGCACGGTCATCGGCGCGAACGCGGTCGTCGTGCACGACGCGCCACCGGACTCGGTACTCACCGGCGTCCCGGCCCGCGCGCGCCCGCGCTCCGGTCACGAGCAGATCGCCGGCGACGACTGGCTCGACCCCGCCCTCTACATCTGACCAGCCATCTGTTCCTCACTTTCTCCCGCGAAACACCGCGTGTCGGCGGAAGAAACTGAGGAACAGATGGCTGCTGGGGTCAGTCTTGGGCTAGGTCGGCCAGCCGGGCCTCTTCGTCGGCGAGGATGTTGGACTCGATGACCGGGTCCAGGGCGCCGTTCATGACGGAGTCGAGGTTGTAGGCCTTGTAGCCGGTGCGGTGATCCGCGATCCGGTTCTCCGGGAAGTTGTACGTGCGGATGCGTTCGGAGCGGTCCATCGTGCGGATCTGGCCCTTGCGGAACTCGGCGGCCTCGGCGTCCGCCTCCTCCTGCTGCTTGGCGAGCAGGCGTGCCCGCAGCACGCGCATCGCGGCCTCGCGGTTCTGGAGCTGGCTCTTCTCGTTCTGCATCGAGACCACGATGCCGGTCGGCACGTGGGTGATGCGCACGGCGGAGTCCGTCGTGTTGACCGACTGACCGCCGGGGCCGGACGACCGGAAGACGTCGATCTTGAGGTCGTTGGGGTTGATGTCCACCTCTTCGGGCTCGTCGACCTCCGGGAAGACCAGCACACCCGCGGCGGAGGTGTGGATGCGGCCCTGCGACTCGGTCGCCGGCACGCGCTGCACGCGGTGCACGCCGCCCTCGTACTTCAGGTGCGCCCACACGCCCTCGGCCGGATCGCTGGAGTTGCCCTTGAAGGCGACCTGGACGTCCTTCACGCCGCCGAGGTCGCTGGAGGTCTGCTCGATGATCTCGGCCTTCCAGCGCTTGGAGTCCGCGTAGTGCAGGTACATGCGCAGAAGGTCGCCCGCGAAGAGCGCGGACTCGGCCCCGCCCTCCCCCATCTTGATCTCCATGATGACGTCGCGGCTGTCGTTGGGGTCACGCGGGATCAGCAGGCGGCGCAGCTTCTCGCCGGACTCCTCCAGGCTCTGCTCCAGTCCCGGGATCTCCTCGGCGAACGCCTCGTCCTCGGCGGCCAGCTCGCGGGCGGCCTCCAGATCGTCCGAGAGCTGCTTCCACTGGTTGTACGAGGCGACGATGCGCGACAGCTCGGCGTAGCGGCGGTTCACCTTCTTGGAGCGGACCGGGTCGCTGTGCAGCTCGGGGTCGGAGAGCTGCTGCTGGAGGTCGTCGTGCTCGGCGATGAGGCCGTTGACCGACTCGAACATGCGTGACTTCTTTCTGGAGGCGTCGGCTGGGAACGAGAAAGCGCCCGCCCCCGTGCACAGGGCACGGCGGACGGGCGCTTCGTCAGCTAGCGGTGGTCGTTCTCGTGGCCGTGCGAGTGGGCGGTGCCGTGACCGTTCGTGGGCTGCGGCATCGACTTCTGCACCTGCATGAGGAACTCGACGTTGCTCGAGGTCTCCTTGAGGCGGCCGAGGACGATCTCCAGGGCCTGCTGCTGGTCGAGGCCGGCGAGGGCGCGACGCAGCTTCCAGGTGATCTTGACCTCGTCCTGACCCATCAGCATCTCCTCGCGGCGGGTGCCGGAGGCGTTGACGTCGACGGCCGGGAAGATGCGCTTGTCGGCGAGCTGGCGGGAGAGGCGGAGCTCCATGTTGCCGGTGCCCTTGAACTCCTCGAAGATCACCTCGTCCATCTTGGAGCCGGTCTCGACCAGCGCCGAGGCGAGGATGGTCAGCGAGCCGCCGTGCTCGATGTTGCGCGCGGCGCCGAAGAAGCGCTTCGGCGGGTACAGCGCCGAGGCGTCGACACCACCGGACAGGATGCGGCCGGAGGCCGGAGCCGTCAGGTTGTAGGCGCGGCCGAGGCGGGTGATCGAGTCGAGCAGCACGACCACGTCGTGGCCGAGCTCGACCAGTCGCTTGGCGCGCTCGATCGCGAGCTCCGCGACGGTGGTGTGGTCCTCCGCCGGACGGTCGAAGGTGGAGGCGATGACCTCACCCTTGACCGTGCGCTGCATGTCGGTGACCTCCTCGGGACGCTCGTCCACCAGGACGACCATGAGGTGCACCTCGGGGTTGTTGGTGGTGATCGCGTTGGCGATCTGCTGCATCACGATGGTCTTGCCGGCCTTCGGCGGCGCGACGATGAGGCCGCGCTGGCCCTTGCCGATCGGGGCCACCAGGTCGATGATCCGCTGGGTGACCTTGCCCGGCTCGGTCTCGAGCCGCAGGCGCTCCTGCGGGTACAGAGGGGTGAGCTTGCCGAACTCGACGCGGGTCGCGGCCTCCTCGATGCTCTGGCCGTTGATCGAGTCGACCTTCACCAGCGCGTTGTACTTCTGGCGGCTGTTGTTGTCGCCCTCGCGCGGCTGGCGGATGGCGCCGACGACGGCGTCGCCCTTGCGGAGGCTGTACTTCTTGACCTGGCCGAGCGAGACGTAGACGTCGCTGGCGCCCGGGAGGTAGCCCGTGGTGCGGACGAACGCGTAGTTGTCCAGCACGTCGAGGATGCCCGCGACGGGGATCAGTACGTCGTCATCGGCGATCTCCGGCTCGAGGTCGTCGCCGCCGGGGCCGCCACGGCGCTTGCGGTTGCGGTCACGGAAGCGGCCGGCGCGGTCGCCCTCGGCCTGCTGCTGCTGCGGGCCGCGGTTCTGCTGGCCGCCCTGCTGGCCGTCGCCCTGGAGGTCCTTCGGCTGGTTCTGCTGACCCTGCTGGTTCTGCTGACCCTGCTGGTTCTGCTGACCCTGCTGGTTCTGACCCTGCTGGTTCTGGCCCTGCTGATTCTGCTGACCCTGGTCGCCGTTCTGGCCGTTGCCCTTGTTGCGGTTGCGGTTGCGGCGGCTGCGGCCGGAGGGCTGCTGCTCGCCGCCCTGCTCGGCGGCCTCACCCTGCTGGTCGCCGCCCTGCTCGCCGCGGGCCTGCTCGGCCTGCGCGGGCGCCTCGGCCGACTGCTCGTCGGCCTCCTGGCCCTGGACGTTCTGCTGGCCCTGGCCGTTCTGGCCGCGGCCGCGGCGACGGCGTCCGCCGGCCTGGCCGTCGCGCTGCGCCTGCTCGCGGGAGGCGAGCGCGGAGTCGAGCAGAGCGTCGACGTCCGGGATGAGCGACTCGACACCGGTCTCGCCGGTGTTGACGTGGGTGGCCGCGCCGACACTGGTCGACGGGGCGATGCCCGTGCCGTCCGGGCTGGAGACACGGCGCGAGCCGCGGCGACGCGGCTCGGTGGCGACCTGGCCCAGGAGAGCGTCGCCGCCGACGGGCTCGCCGGCGATCGACGGGTCCGTCACGGGCTCGGCGATGAGCGGCTCGATGAGCACCTGGGAGGCCGCGGTCGCGTGGTCCGCCTGTTGCTCGGTCTCGGCCGGGACCGTCTCGATGGAGACGGGCTCTGCCGCTTCCGACTCGGCGGGCACCTCGGTTCCGGCGGCCGCGGCGCGAGCCGTCGCGATCGCCTCGACCAGCTCGCCCTTGCGGAGCCGGGTCGCGCCCTGGAGGCCGAGCTCGGCGGCGAGAGCCTGGAGCTCCGCCACCTTGAGCGAGGTCAGGTCGCTGGTGTCCACGCCCCCGGCGTGGAGTTCGACATCAGTCACTGAAGAGGATTCCTTTCCCCGGCGCGCACTCTGCGCGCCGCTGTGGAGCACTCGTCACGTGAACCTGTCTTACCGTGCTGCGTTCTGATCCGCGCTACGGTGCGCTCTGGAGACCCGGATGCTCCGGATATCCGAAAAGCGCAGGCAGGAGTGACGGCATGATTGCTAAGAGATCACCCGGAAGCTGGATTCGCTCGTGACGCGGGTTCTTCACGGGTGCACTCGTTAGTTTACCACCTTGCGACACGCGTCTCGGACGCTACGCCGCCGGTGTGTCCGCCTCGTCGGCGGCCACCGGAGCCACCGTCGCACCCTTGAAATCGACCGCGAGCATCAGCGGCTGCCAGGCCGTCTGCGCCTCGCGGGCGACGAGCTCCGCGGCGGCGAGCCGCTGGCTCGGGTCGCTGCACAGGACCAGGATGGACGGCCCCGCTCCCGAGACCACGGCGGCGAAGCCGGCGGACCGCAGCAGCGTGATCAACCGGTCGGTCTCCGGCATTGCGGAGGCGCGGTAGCTCTGGTGGAGCTTGTCCTCCGTCGCCGCGTGCAGCAGCTCGGGGCTCTGGATCAGCGCGGCGACCAGCAGTGCCGAGCGCGAGACGTTGAAGACGGCGTCCTCGTGGGGCACCGACTGCGGCTGGAGGCTGCGGGCGAGCGCGGTCGACATGACGTGCTCCGGAACGAGCACCAGCGGAGACACGCCGCGGTGCACGATCAGCTTCTTGAACCGCGGGCCCTCCGGGGTGACCCAGGCGATCGTGAGTCCGCCGAAGAGCGCAGGGGCGACGTTGTCGGGGTGGCCTTCCATGTCGTTGGCGAGGGCCAGCAGCTCCTGCGCGTCGAACTCGACCACGCCCTCCAGAAGGCCCTTGGCGGCCATGATGCCGGAGACGATCGCGGCACCGGACGAGCCGAGGCCACGGCCGTGCGGGATGTTGTTGCGCGCGAACAGGTTCAGGCCCGGCAGCGCGACGCCGACCGACTCGAACGTGTGGGCGATCGCCCGCACGACGAGGTTGCTCTCGTCGGTCGGGACCTCCCCTGCTCCGACGCCGACGACCTCCACGGTCGCGCCCGGCTCGTCGCGCACGCTGACCCGCAGCTCGTCGTAGAGGGCGAGCGAGAGCCCGAGGGTGTCGAAGCCGGGACCGAGGTTGGCGCTCGTCGCCGGGACCTTGACCGCGACCGTGCGCCCGCGCAGGTCGACGGCGCGCAAGGTCATGCGGACGCCCCGGCGGTCGGGACCAGGCCGAGCACGTCGGCGATCGCGTTGGTGTCGACCGGCACGCTCGTGGGCTGCACGTCGGAGCCGTCGGCGGTGCGGAGGGCCCACTGCGGGTCCTTCAGGCCGTGGCCGGTGACGGTGAGCACGACGGTGGCGCCGGCGGGGATGACACCGGCGGCCGAGCGCTCCAGGAGGCCGGCGACGCTGATCGCGCTCGCGGGCTCCACGAAGATGCCGACCTCGGCGGAGAGGATGCGGTGCGCCTCCAGGATGCCGGCGTCGTCGATCGCGCCGAAGTAGCCCTCGCTGTCGTCCCGCGCGTTGAGCGCGAGCTCCCACGACGCAGGGTTGCCGATGCGGATGGCGGTGGCGATGGTGTCGGGATCCTTGACGGCGTGGCCGAGCACGATCGGGGCGCTGCCCGCGGCCTGGAAGCCGAACATGCGCGGGAGCTTGGTGGTCTCGCCGCGCTGCAGCTCCTCGGTGTAGCCGCGGTGGTACGCGGTGTAGTTCCCGGCGTTGCCGACCGGGACGATGTGGAAGTCGGGCGCGTCGCCCAAGACCTCGACGACCTCGAACGCGGCGGTCTTCTGCCCCTCGATGCGGTCGGGGTTCACCGAGTTGACCAGGTGCACCGGGTAGTTGGTGGCCAGGTCGCGGGCGATGTCGAGACAGTCGTCGAAGTTGCCCTGCACCTGGAGGAGCTGCGCGTTGTGCGCGATCGCCTGGCTGAGCTTGCCCATCGCGATCTTGCCCTCCGGCACCAGCACGACGGCCTGGATTCCGGCGTGCGTGGCGTAGGCCGCGGCCGAGGCGGAGGTGTTGCCGGTGGAGGCGCAGATGACGGCCTTCGCACCGTGCTCGACGGCCTTGGAGATGGCCATCGTCATGCCGCGGTCCTTGAACGACCCGGTCGGGTTCATGCCCTCGAACTTCACGAAGACGTTCGCACCGGTGCGGGCGGAGAGCGCCGGGGCGGGGAGGAGCGGCGTGCCGCCCTCGCCGAGCGTCACGATCGGAGTCGCCTCGGAGATGTTCAGGCGGTCCGCGTACTCGCGGAGAACGCCGCGCCACTGCCGGCTGTACGACTTCGGCCCATTCGACGACTGGGGCATTACGATCCTTCGACTCGGAGAACGGAAGAGACGGCGGTGACCACGTCGCTCGCGGCGAGCGCCTCCACGGTGGCCGCCAGCGCGGCCTCCTCGGCTTCGTGGGTGCCGATCACCAGGGTAGCGGTGGGGGCGGTCGCGCCGTGAATCGGAGCCACACTCTGCAATGGAGACCGCCCGGAAATGACGACGGCGCCCGTGGTGCTCGGCACGGACTGCTGCACCGTCTCCACGCTCACCCCGCCGTCGCTCAGGATGCGGGCGACCGTGGCGAGCACGCCCGGCTGGTCCGCCACCGACAGGGTGATCTGGTAGCGCGTGACGACGCGGCCGACGTCCAGCACCGGGAGACCGGCGTGGGTCGACTCCGCGACGCCCGGGCCGCCCACGACGTGGCGGCGCGCGGCGGACACGACATCGCCGAGCACGGCCGAAGCCGTCTCCACGCCGCCGGCGCCCGCGCCGTAGAACATGAGGTCCCCGGCGGCCTCGGCCTGGACGAAGACCGCGTTGTGTGCGCCGCGCACGGCGGCGAGCGGGTGCTCCCTGCTGATCAGGGCCGGGTAGACGCGGGCGGAGACGCCCTCCTCGCCGGTCTCCGGGTCGACCAGCCGCTCGCAGATCGCCAGCAGCTTGATGACCCAGCCGCCCGCGCGGGCCGCCTCGACCTGCTCGCGGGTGACGGAGGTGATGCCCTCCCGGTAGACCTGCTCCAGTGGAACGGTGGTGTGGAAGGCGAGGCTCGCGAGGATCGCGGCCTTCTGCGCCGCGTCGTAGCCGCCGATGTCCGCGGTCGGGTCGGCCTCCGCGTAGCCGCGCTCGGTGGCGGTCGCGAGGGCGTCGGCGAGGGTCTCCCCGTCGCGTCCATCCGGTCGAGGATGAAGTTGGTCGTGCCGTTGACGATGCCGAGGATGCGCGAGACCGTGTCGCCTGCGAGGCTGTCGCGCAGCGGCCGGATGATCGGGATGGCGCCCGCGACGGCCGCCTCGTAGTAGAGCTGGGCGCCGACCTGCTCTGCGGCGTCGAACAGCTCGGGACCGTGGGTGGCGAGCAGCGCCTTGTTGGCCGTGATGACGTCGGCGCCGGAGTTCAGCGCCTCGAGGACGTAGCCGCGGGCCGGCTCGACGCCGCCCATCAGCTCCACGACGATGTCGGCCCCGAGGATGAGCGAGGTGACGTCGGTGGTGAACAGCTCCTTCGGGAGGTCGACGTCGCGCGGAGCGTCCACGTCGCGCACGGCGATGCCGACCAGCTCCAGCCGTGCGCCGACGCGCGAGGCGAACTCGTCGCCCTGCTCCAGCAGCAGCCGCGCCACCTGGGAGCCGACGGAGCCGGCGCCCAGCAGCGCGACCCGGAGATTGCGGTATTCGATCATCGGCGGGTGCTCCCGTCTTCGTACGCGGCGTCGCGTGCCAGCAGATCCGCCTCGGTCTCGCCGCGCACGATGATGCGGGCCGCGCCGTCCTTCACGGCGACGACCGGGGGCGGCCGAGGTAGTTGTAGTTGCTGGCCAGCGACCAGCAGTAGGCCCCCGTCGCGGGGACGGCGAGGAGGTCGCCGGGGGCGACGTCGCCGGGCAGGTACTCCGCGTCCACGACGATGTCGCCGCTCTCGCAGTGCTTGCCCGCGACGCGTACGAGCGCGGGCGCGGCGGCGGACTCGCGGCCGGCGATCCGGGCAGAGTAGTCGGCGCCGTAGAGCGCAGGACGGGCATTGTCGCTCATCCCGCCGTCCACGCTCACGTAGCGGCGCACCGCGGTCTCGCCGTCGTCCTGCGCGGCGACCGTGACGTCCTTGGTCGTGCCGACCGTGTAGAGGGTCAGGCCGGCGGTGCCGACGATCGACCGGCCGGGCTCGAACGCCACGGCGGGGATGGGGATGTCGAGGTCTTCGCAGCCGGCGGCGACGGTCTCCGCGATGCTGCGCGCGAGCGCTTCGATCGGCGCCGGGTCGTCGGCCGCGGTGTACGCGATCCCGAACCCGCCGCCGAGGTTGAGCTCTGGCACGTCGCCGCCGGCGAGCAGCTCCTTGTGGACGCTGAGGAGGCGCGCGGCCGACTCGGCGAAGCCGTCGGCCCCGAAGATCTGCGAGCCGATGTGGCAGTGCAGGCCGAGGAAGGCGAGCCCGGCGTGCGAGCGGATCCGCGCGACGGCGTCCGCGGCGTCGGCCAGGGCGATGCCGAACTTCTGGTCCTCGTGCGCAGTGGCCAGAAAGGCGTGCGTGTGCGCGTGCACGCCGCTGTTCACGCGAAGGCGCACTCGCTGGACGACGCCGTGACGCTCGGCGGCATCGGCGACGCGCTCGATCTCCTGGAGGCTGTCGATGATGATCGCGCCGACGCCCTCCGCGACTGCGCGGTCGATCTCGGCGAGCGACTTGTTGTTGCCGTGGAACCCGAGCCGCTCGGCCGGGACGCCCGCGGCGAGAGCGACCGCGAGCTCGCCACCCGAGCAGACATCGATGTTCAGGCCCGACTCGGTCATCCAGCGCGCGACCTCGATGGAGAGGAACGCCTTGCCCGCGTAGTAGACGCGGGCGGCGGAGCCGACCTCGGCGAACGCGCGCTGCAGCGCCGAGCGGACCTCGACGGCGCGCTGGCGCGCCTCGGCCTCGTCGACGACGTAGAGCGGGGTGCCGAAGCGCTCGGCGAGTTCGGCGACGGGGACGCCGCCGACGACGATCGCGCCGTCCTCTCGGTGGACGGTGCGCGACCAGAGACCGGGGAGCAGCGCGTTCGCGTCGCCGGGCTCGATCAGCCACGGGGGCGCGAGCGGATTCAATGCCATGGGGACAACCTCACGAGTACGGATATCAAGCACGACGAGTGGGGTTCTCTCTGGCGAGCGGACCCGGATTGGCCCCTGAAGCCGGTGGAGAAGTGCAAGAAGTCTATCGAGCGCACGCCCGCCGCTTCGCCGTGTTACGAGCAGGTGCCCTTGCTGTGCAGGAACTTCTCGTCCATCACGAAGTCCGACGCGGTCAGGGTGACGGTGGCGCGATTCGGTGTGACGTGGATGTCGCTGACCTGCACGCCCGCGGGGAGGTACTGCGCGGCGCACAGCGGGTACGGACCGCTGGCCGTCAGCGCCTGGATCAGCTTGGTGATGCTCACGTTGCCCGACCCGGCGGAGACGCTGGCTTTGCCCGGCGTGAGCAGGACGGTGCTCCCGTTCGCCTTGGCGGTCGCGCTCACCGTGTAGTCCACCGGGAGGCCGAGCAGGTCGATGCTGCCGTCGTAGCCGAGCACGCCGTCGCCCAGGGTGATGTCGCCCTTCGCGCCGGGGATGGTGACGAGCTTGTTCAGCGAGTCCTGCGAGATGCTCAGCGTGCCCGTGGCCGACTGGATGGGCTTGCTGAAGTCCGCCGGCACGCCCGTGGCGTGGATCTTCGCGCTCAGGGGGCGCCGTTGACGGTCGCGTGCGGCGCCACCAGGTCGACGTCGGAGAAACTGCCCTCCAGGAACTGCGCCAGCATCGAGAAGCCGCCGATGTGCACGGTGACGCCGGCCTTCACCGTGTCGGGGAGGTTCTTCTCGATCTCGGCCGCCACCCGCTGCTCCGCGACCGCGCGCGTCACGGCGTCGGCGACCACCAGCAGGAGGACGACGACCACGACCGGGATCACGATCCGCAGGAGGGTCTTCAGCCAGCGCGGGCGGGCGGGCCGTTCGCTACGAGAACTCATGCCGTCACATCCGCTCCGGAGCGGACACCCCCACCAGCGCCAGGCCGTTGCGGACGACCTGGCCGGTCGCGTCGTTCAGCCACAGGCGGGTGCGGTGTGCGTCTGTGACCGGCTCGTCGCCGTGCGGGAGCACACGGGTGGAGCCGTCGCGCACGGCGTACCAGGCGTGGTAGAGCCCGGCCAGCTCCTCGATGTAGCGCGCGACGCGGTGCGGCTCGCGCAGCTCCGCCGCCTGCGCGACGACCCGGGGGAACTCCTGGAGGCCGCCGAGCAGCGCACTCTCGGTCTCGTGCGTCAGCAGCTCCGGTCTGAAGACGCTGCGGTCGACCCCGGACCTGGCCGCGTTCGCCGCCACCGACTGAGTGCGGGCGTGCGCGTACTGCACGTAGTAGACGGGGTTCTCGTTGCTGCGCTTGGTGAGCAGGTCGAGGTCGATGTCGAGCTGCGAGTCGGTGGAGGAGCGCACCAGCGAGTAGCGCGCGGCGTCCACTCCGACCACGTCGACCAGGTCGTCGAGCGTGACGATGGTGCCGGCGCGCTTGGACATCTTGACCGGCTCGCCGTCCTTGACCAGGTTGACCATCTGGCCGATCAGGATCTGGAGGTTGACGTGCGGCTCGTCGCCGAAGGCCTCCACCATCGCCATCAGGCGCCCGATGTAGCCGTGGTGGTCGGCGCCCAGCATGATGATGTTCTGCTCGAAGCCGCGCTCGCGCTTGTCGAGGTAGTAGCCGAGGTCGCCGGAGATGTAGGCGGGCTCGCCGTTCGAGCGCACGATGACGCGGTCGCGGTCGTCGCCGAAGGTCGTGGTGCGCAGCCAGATCGCGCCGTCCGCCTCGAAGATGTGGCCGAGGTCGTCCAGGCGCTCGATCGCGCGCTCGACGGCGCCCGACTCGTGCAGCGAGTCCTCGTGGAAGTAGACGTCGAAGTCGACGCCGAACGCGTGCAGCCGGTCCTTGATCTCCTGGAACATCAGCTCGGTGCCGAGGCTGCGGAAGACCTCCTGCTGCTGTTCGCGCGGCAGGGCGGCCAGGTCGCCGATCTCCGGGTCGGCCGCGGCGCGCGCCGCGACGTCGGCCGCGATCTCGCCGATGTAGGCGCCGCCGTAGCCGTCCTCCGGCGTGGGCTCGCCGAGGTAGGCGGCGAGCAGGCTGCGCGCGAAGCGGTCGATCTGCGAGCCGTGGTCGTTGAAGTAGTACTCGCGGGTGACGTCCGCGCCCTCGGCCTGCAGGATGCGGGCGAGGCTGTCGCCGACGGCCGCCCACCGCGCGCCGCCCAGGTGGATGGGGCCGGTCGGGTTGGCGGAGACGAACTCCAGGTTGACCAGGAGGCCGTCGTAGAGGTCGCCGCGGCCGTACGCGTCGCCGGCCTCCACGATGGTCTGCGCGAGCTTGCCCGCAGCCGCAGCCTCCAGGCGGAAGTTGATGAAGCCGGGGCCGGCCACCTCGGCGGAGGAGACGCCCTCGATGCCGGCGGCGCCCTCGGCGATCTCGCCGGCGAGCTCGCGCGGGTTGGCGCCGAGCCGCTTGGCGAGGCGCATCGCGACGTTGGACGACCAGTCGCCGTGCTCGCGGTTCTTCGGGCGCTCGAGCGGGATGTCCTCCGCCGTGATCGTGAGCTCCGGGATGCTCTCGTCGGCCTCGCGCCGGCGGCTCACCACGGTCGTCACGATGGCGAGCAGAGCGGCTGAGAGGTCATCGGGAGTCATAGAGAAAGAGTCTAACGGCGCGGTGGAGCTGAGAGCGGCGCGGAGCGATGCCGCGACCCCAGCGCCGAGGGAGCCTGCGACCAAGGACCTCCAAGCCAAGCCCTGCTCAGTGCTTGATAGGGTGCGATGCGACACGCACCGGGACGACACGGAAGACGCACAACCGCATGCAGCAGCACACAGCACGGACCCTCGCCGCCCTCGCGATCGCCGCCGCCGCCGTCGCGCTCGTGGGCTGCACGCCTGCCGCGAAGCCGAACGCCGCCGCGTCGTCGTCCGCGCACGCCGGCGGTTCGACGGCCGACCCGGCCGCGAGCGCGACGCCCACTCCGACCCCCACGCTGCCGCCGACACCGGTCACCCTGACCTGCGAGCAGGTCGTGACCGCCGACCAGCTCTACGCGTACAACCCCAACTTCTCGACCGACCCGGCCTACGCCCCGGGCGCCGGGACACTGGAGAAGCAGATCGCGGACTGGAAGGGCGTCACCTGCGCCTGGAAGAACCAGACCAGCGGCGACGTGGTCCAGATCGCCGTGGCGATTCCGCCCGCAGACAGGCTCGAAGGGCTCAAGAACACCGCGATCACCGTGGCCCAGCCGGTCCCCACCTACGGGACGCCGCCGCAGGTGGAGGGCTACTTCAAGCCGGGCAACGCCGGCCAGGTGCAGATCTTCCGCGGGAAATACTGGGTGGTCGCCGAGTCGACCGCGTTCTTCGAGCCGGGCGACGCCGCCCCGCTGATGCAGAGCGTTCTGGGCAATCTGCCCGCGAGCTGAGCCGAGCCCGGCGGCGTCGCGCTGGACGGGCACGGCGCGAAAGGATGCTAGCCTGGACGGGCACTCCTGGCCCCCATAGCTCAGGGGATAGAGCGTCTGCCTCCGGAGCAGAAGGCCGTAGGTTCAAATCCTACTGGGGGCACCGAAAGCCGCAAAGAAGGCCCCTCCCGCAGGAGGGGCCTTCTTTGCTCGGGGCCTTCTGGTTCTGTCATGCGCCGCCGACGGCGTCCCGCAGCGCGAAGACCGCCGGAGGCAACGGCGCCGCGAACAGCGCCGTCCCCGCGCACGCGCCACCCCCGCCCGGCGCGCTCTCGCAGCGGGAGGTCACGGCCCAGACGGAACCGACCCCCGACGAATGCACGCTCTTCAGCCACGGGCCTCCGCTCGCGCCGTGGGTGAAGGCGCACGCGGCACGCGCGTCGGGCGCGTAACTGTTCACGCGGGTCGTCGAGACGACGCAGCGCTGGGCGGTCTGACCGGTGTACGGCGCGAGCACGGGGTACCCCCAGATCTGCGCGTTCGCCTGGACCTGTCCCGCCCCCGCCGTGACGGCGTTGCCGCCCAGCCGGTTCGCGATCTGCTGGCCACCGCTCGGCGCGAGCCGGACGAACGCGTAGTCGTGGTCCCATTTCTTGCTCTGCGTCCACTCCGCGGAGGCGCCCACCGCCGTGCCGGACCAGTAGCCGTGCGCGGACGGGCCGTTCTTCCAGCCCGGAGCGAACAGGAAGTTCCCGTAGTACGCCTTGCCCGGGCCGCCGGGGTGCACGCAGTGCGCGGCAGTGATGACCAGGTTCTTCGTCGCGCTGTCGACGACGGTCGCGGTGCACGAGGTGTCCCCGGTCGGCGTGCGGAAGAACAGCCTGCCGACCGTGAGGTTGACGGGGGTGGTCGAACCCCAGCCCAGCGCCCGCTCTCCGGGCCGAGCCGTCTCCCCCGGGGCGGCAGGGAGCTGGGGCGTCGCCGCCCGCAGCCTCTCCGCCGACCAGTAGCCCTGCGGATCGATAACCGGCTCCGCCGCCGCGGCGGGTACGTAGCCGCCCGCCGCCAGCGCGACCGCCAGCGCGATCGCGCCCAGTCCCCGAGTGAGCGTGCGCATCCTGTTCCCCCTTCCCACCCCTGCGTCCCTTCCGGACGCGACTACGGAGCGGTCGTGTCCTTCGACGCTAGGGCCGGGAGCCGGCGCAGCGCGTCGGCCCGGAGAAGGCTGGGGCTCCGCCGCTGCTCGGTGTCGAGGTCGGTCTCCAGGAGCACGGCGAGGTCGTCCCGTGCGACCTCCGAACCCGGGGCGTACGACTTCAGGGTCACGACCTCGCCCTTGCTCGGGGCGCGCCCCATCCGCGCTCCGGCGACGGCGCCGCCCGCGAGGTTCGCCCGAGATGACCCGCAGTGCGAATTCTTTGCTTCTTTTTCCGTGTTTTCGCGCGGCCGTGCAGGAGTCGCCGCGCCACGTACAATCGTTCGCGGAATGGACTGCTCGTACTTCGACGCCGGCGTGTGCCGCTCGTGCACGCTGATGGGCGTCCCCTACGCCGAGCAGCTCGCCGGCAAGGACCGGCACTCCCGCGAACTCCTGGCGCCGTTCGGCGATGCGGTCTGGCTGCCGCCGGTCGCGAGCGCCGAATCCGGCTACCGCAACAAGGCGAAGATGGTCGTCTCCGGCACCGTCGGCGCGCCGACCATCGGCATCCTGGACGAAGCCGGGCGCGGAGTGGACCTGCGCGAGTGCGGGATCTGCGCGCCGGGCGTCCGTGCCGCGCTGCCCGTACTCGCCGATTTCGTGACCCGCGCGCGGATCGAGCCGTACCGCGTGCCCGACCGCCGCGGCGAGCTCAAGTATGTGCTGGTGACCCTCTCCCCCGACGACGAGCTGATGGTGCGGTTCGTCGTCCGCTCGGAGGAGTCGGTCGGCCGCATCCGCGCGTTGCTGCCCGAGCTGCTGGCCGCGCTGCCGAACGCGCGGGTCGTGACGGTGAACCTCCAGCCGGAGCACAAGGCGGTCGTGGAGGGCGAACGCGAGATCGTGCTGACCGCGGAGTCGTCGCTCGTGATGCGGGTCGGCGGCATTCCGCTGCGGCTGCGCCCGCAGAGCTTCTTCCAGACCAACACCGCCGTCGCCGAGGCGCTGTACGCGCAGGTCGCCGCCTGGGTGGACGACGTGTCGCCGGTGAGCGTGTGGGACCTGTACTGCGGCGTCGGCGGATTCGCCCTGAACGTGGCGGCGCCCGGCCGCCGGGTGGTCGGCGTCGAGACCAGCACGGAGGCCGTGCGCAGCGCCCGCGCGACCGCGTCCGCCGCAGGTCTGCCCCTGGTGGCGTTCCGGCCCGGCGACGCGACCGCGTTCGCGCTCGAGGCGAAGACCGCGCCGGACCTGGTCATCGTCAACCCGCCCCGGCGCGGCATCGGCGCCGAGCTGTCCGGCTGGCTCGAGGGCTCCGGCGTTCCGAGCGTGGTGTATTCGAGCTGCAACCCGAAGAGTCTCGCCCATGACCTGGCGCGGATGCCGTCGTACCGTATCCGCACCGGCCGCGTGCTGGACATGTTCCCGCAGACCGGGCACCAGGAGGTCGCGGTGCTGCTCGAACGCGCCTGAGGCTCGCCGAGAACGGCACGAGGCCCGCGTCCTGCGACGCGGGCCTCGTGTTCAGCGGGCGGACCTCAGCTCGCCGCGGCCTCGCGGCGCGGCAGCTTCCAGTCCGGCCGGGCGAAGTGGCAGGTGTAGCCCCACGGGATGCGCTCCAGGTAGTCCTGGTGCTCGGGCTCGGCCTCCCAGAACGGTCCGGCCGGCTCCACCTCGGTGACGACCTTGCCCGGCCAGAGACCGGAGGCGTCCACGTCGGCGATGGTGTCCTCGGCGACGCGGCGCTGCTCGGGGGTCTCGTAGTAGATCGCCGAGCGGTAGCTGGTGCCGACGTCGTTGCCCTGGCGGTTCTTCGTCGACGGGTCGTGGATCTGGAAGAAGAACTCGAGCAGGTCGCGGTAGCTGACCTTCTCCGGGTCGAACTCGATCTCGATCGCCTCGGCGTGGGTGCCGTGGTTGCGGTAGGTGGCGTTGGGGACGTCGCCACCGGTGTAGCCGACACGGGTGCTCACGACGCCGGGGCGCTTGCGGATGAGGTCCTGCATGCCCCAGAAACATCCTCCGGCCAGGATGGCCTTCTCGGTCGTCATCAGTGGTTCTCCTCGGTGTTCTCGTGCTGGTCGTTCTCGAAAAGGTGGCGGTAGTCGCCGTAGCCCTGCTCGTCCAGCTCGGTGAGCGGAACGAAGCGGAGCGCAGCGGAGTTGATGCAGTATCGCAGGCCGCCGGCCTCGGCGGGCCCGTCGTCGAAAAGATGGCCGAGGTGGCTGTCGCCGTGGGCGGAGCGCACCTCGGTGCGGACCATCCCGTAGGTGCGGTCCCTCTTCTCCACGATGTTGCCGGGCTCCACCGGGACGGTGAAGCTCGGCCAACCCGAGCGGCTGTCGTACTTGTTCACGGACGCGAAGAGCGGCTCGCCCGACACGATGTCGACGTAGAGCCCCGCCTCGTGATTGTTCCAGAACTCGTTGCGGAAGGCGGGCTCGGTGGCCGCCTCCTGAGTGACCGCGTACTGCGCGGGGGTGAGCCGCGCGACCGCGTCCTGGCTCTTGCGGTAGTCCTGTGTCACGTTTCCTCCTGAGTGCGGCGAGCGCTGGCTGCGGCGCCGTCAGTAAGGAGAACAGCGAAGGGCGCGCGGTTGGTCCCGGCATTCCTGTGAGTTTCCTGCGGGCGCTACGCCCGCTCGACGATGCGGTCGATCGCGGCCTCCACCGCCGACCAGTCCTCGACGACCTGCCGCGCGCTCACCCGGAGCCGCCGGTGGCCGAGCTCGGCAAGAGTGGTGTCCCTCAGCCGGTCGCGCTCGAAGGAGTGCGAATCGCTGTGGAAGGCGTACCCGTCGATCTCCAGATACAGTCCGCCGTCGATCCGCATGTCCACCCGGCCGACACCGCGTACGTGCACCTGCTGCTCGACCCTGCGCCCGTGCCGCTCCAATCGCTGCCGGACGACCGACTCGACACCGGAGTCCGAACCCGGGCGCGCGATCGCCGCCCGGTCCCGCGCAGCCTTCGGCAGGTCCTCCAGGATGCGCCGGAGACCGGAGGGGCTGACGTGGCCCGCCGTCAGCGCCGTGTCGAACGCCGCCACCGCCGTCTCCTCATCCGCGCACCGCGCCACCGACCGTAAGCAATCGGCGAGCGACACGCGCCAGAGTTCGGGGTGCTCCTCCACCGGGCGCCAGTGGCACACGAGGCCGGGCGGCGCACGACGCGACTGCGGCGAAAGCGTCACATGTGTGCGCCGATCCGAGCCGGACCAGAGTCCGTAGCTCGCGCAGGCGGAGACGCACGACAGGCGGGCTCCGGCGCGGACGGCCTCCAACGCAACACCGTCGAGGAGCGGCGAGACATAGACGCCGCGCCGCGCGCGTTCCACCGCGCCCACGCGCACCGCGCGCTTCAGGTCTTCGGGCGTCGCACCCGCCATCCGGAGCTGATGGGTGGTGGCCGCGCCGCCGAGCTCTCTGAGCCGATTCGTCCAGGTCATGGAACGATCTTGAGGCGCGGAGGGCCGGAACGCCGGCCGTCCCGCGAATGTGTGGACAACTCACGCAGGAGGGCGATTGGGGTGAACAGGAGACACGACGGGAATCTCCTTCCGAAGGGGGTTCGGAAGGAGGTTCAAGGTGGGTCGCGGGAAATCTTCCTGTTTGCGGGGGCGGGGCGGGGTGGAAGAAGGGGGGCTAGTCGGTGGCGGGGGTGGGGCGGGCTTCGTCGGGGCGGGTGGGATCGGGGACGATGGGGATCGCGTCGGTGAACTGGGAGGCGCGCTGCTCGTTCTCGGGGCTGCCGCCGAAGAGGCGCCCCTCGCCGTCCTGGGCGCTGCGCGCGCGGGAGGTCGGCACCTGGGTCTCCGGGGTCTCCACCAGCTCCACGCGCTTGCGCGGCAGCGCGGCGTCGGAGTAGCGCTGCATCCAGTCGATCAGGCGCTCCCGCACATGGCAGCGGAGGTCGAACAGGGTCGGAGCGTCCTTGCCGGTGACCAGCACGCGCACCCGCACCCAGCCCAGCGTCGCGTCCGTGACCTGGAGGACTCCGGTGCGGCCGTCCCAGAGGTCCGTCGCGGCCAGGATGCGGTTCAGCTCCGCGCGCATCCCCGACGGGGACACCCGCCAATCGAGGTCGAACTCCACCGAACCGAGGAGCTCGCTGTGCTGGCGCGTCCAGTTCTCGAACGGTTTCGTCGTGAAGTAGGTCGACGGCAGCACCAGCCGGCGGTCGTCCCAGATGTGCACCACCACGTACGTGAGGGTGATCTCCTCGATGGTCCCCCACTGCTGCTCGACCACGACCACGTCGTCGAGCCGGATGGCGTCGGAGAAGGCGAGCTGGATGCCGGCGAACAGGTTCGCGAGGCTCGACTGGGCGGCGACACCGGCGATCACACCGATGATCCCCGCCGACGCCAGCAGGCTGGCCCCTGCAGCCTGCAACACCGGGAACGTCAGCAGGATCGCGGCCAACCCGATCACGACGGCCGCGACGACCGTCAGCCTCCGCAGCACCAGCACCTGCGTGCGCATCCGGCGGGCGTACCGGTTGTCCGGCACGTCGACGCGGTAACGTGCGAGCCCGAGGTCCTCGGCGAACACCACCAGCGCCGCGAGGAACCAGGTGCCTGTGGCGATCGCGGCGATCAGGAAGGCGTGCTGGACAACGCCCGCCCAGTCCGGCGGCACCTCCGGCGGCAGCGTCAGGGCCACGGCGATCCACAGCACCATGACCGCCAGGAACAGCCGGAACGGCACCCGCGCGCGCTTCACCAGCAGAGCGGGCCATTGGCGATGGCGGCCGACCCCGCGCAGGATGAGCCCCACGATCGCGGTCACCACCACGGCGGCGACGATGGCGATGATGCAGGCGATCACGAGCGAGGGCCAGGTTCGCAGAGGCACGGCGGGAGGACTCCTTCCCGGTCGGCGGGGTGGACGACCTGCACTGTACCCGGAGCGCACCCCGACCTTAACCTCGCGGCCCCCGGGAGCGTTAGTCTGGGTCGTCTGGGGGCGTGGCCGGCGAGGCCGCGAAACCCGTGCGGGACCGCCGGCGACGATGCGAGGAGCAGGGATGACAGCGACACGGACACTCTTCATCGGCGGCACGGGGGTCATCAGTTCCGCGTGCGTCGCCCGGGCCCTGGATCGGGGTCACGAGGTCACGGTCGTCAATCGGGGGAACAGCGAGCTGCGTCCGCTCCCCGACGGAGTGGAGGTGCTGCACGCCGACATCCGGGACCCCGAGAGCGTCCACCGCGTGCTCGGCGAGCGCAGCTTCGATGTCGCCGCGGAGTTCCTTGCCTTCACGCCGGAGCACATCCGCACCGACTTCGACCTGTTCGAGGGCCGGGTCGGGCAGTTCGTGTTCATTTCGTCGGCCTCCGCCTACCAGACCCCGCCCGCGCGGATGCCGGTGACCGAGTCCACACCGCTGCGCAACCCGTTCTGGCAGTACTCCCGCGACAAGATCGCGTGCGAGGACCTCCTGGTGGAGGCGTACCGCGAGCGCGGCTTCCCGATGACGATCGTGCGCCCGTCGCACACCTACGACCGCACGATGATCCCGACCAGCGGGCACTGGACCGACCTGGAGCGGATGCGCCGGGGCGCCCCGGTGGTCGTGCACGGCGACGGCACCAGCCGGTGGACGATCACGCACAACACCGATTTCGCCGTCGCGTTCGTCGGGCTGCTCGGCCGGCCGGAAGCGGTGGGCGACTCATTCCACATCACCTCGGACGAGGCCCCGACCTGGGATCAGATCTACAGCTACCTCGCGGAGGCGCTCGGCGTGGAGGCCGAGCTCGTGCACGTCGCGAGCGAGACCATCGCCGCCGTCGTCCCCGACCTCGGTCCAGGGCTCCTCGGCGACAAGGCGCACTCGATGCATTTCGACAACGCCAAGGTGAAGGCGCTGGTGCCGGAGTACCAGGCCGGCGTCACGTTCGCGCACGGCGCGGGAGAGATCGTCGACTGGTACCTCGCCGACGCCTCCCGCCAGCGCCTCGACCCGGATCTCGACGCGGCGTTCGACCGGCTCGTGGAGCACGCGCGCTCTGTCGCCTGACCGGGCTTCAGGACCACCGGGCCGCGGTGGTTCAATAGCCGTACGAACAGGGAATTCAGCGCCGAACGCGAGCGGATGGTCGAGGAGCAGCTCCGCCTCCGCGGGATCGAGGACCAGCGGGTGCTCGATGCGATGAGACGCGTGCCGAGGCACGAGTTCGTCCCGGAGGGCGCGGAGCGGTTCGCGTACGAGGACCATCCGATGCCGATCGGCGACGGCCAGACCATCTCCCAGCCGTACATCGTCGCGCTCATGCTGGAGGCCGCCCGGATCGGCCCGGAGGACGCCGTGCTCGACGTCGGCACCGGCTCGGGCTATGCAGCCGCGGTCGCCGCGGAGCTCGGCCATCGGGTGATCAGCATCGAGCGGCATGCCGAGCTCGCCGTCACCGCGGCGGCGACCCTGGAGGCGCTCGGCTACCGGGTGAACGTCGTGACGGGCGACGGGACGCTCGGCTGGCCGGCCGGGGCGCCCTATGACGCGATCGTGGCCGCGGCGACCGGGCCGACCGTGCCGCGCGCCTGGCCCGAGCAGCTCGCGCCGGGCGGCCGCATCGTGATGCCGGTCGGACATCCGGGAGGCGCCCAGCACTTGGCCGTGTTCGAGCGCGCCGCCGACGGCTCGCTGCACGAGCGCAACCTCGGCGCGGTCGCATTCGTCGCCCTGATCGGCGACCAGGGCTGGCGAACCTGACGCGCACATTCGTGCCGAATGTCGCGTTTCGCGGCGCCATTCACCACATTCGTGCCGAAAGCGCCTGCCGCGGCGCCGACACATTGGTGACGAATGTCGCGTTTCGCGCCGGCATTCGCGACATTCGTGCCGAAAGTGCGCGGTGGGGACCGCGTCAGGCCGCGAGGGAGGCCGCGGGCACGGTCGCGCGCAACGCGCCCAGCAGCGCGGCGAGCTGGCCGGCGGGCGCTCCCGGGTCCTCCGGGTGCCACTGCACCGCGAGGATCGGCGCCGTCTCGTGCTCGATCGCCTCGACGTGCCCGTCGGGCGCGCGCCCGGTGACGCGGAGGCCCGCGCCCACGACATCCACCGCCTGATGGTGAGCGCTGCGAACGGAGACCACGGGGCCGCCGAGCAGCTCCTCCACTCGGCTGTCCGGCTCCAGCAGCACAGGATGCGTCGTGAGCACCTCCGGGATGGGCACGCCGCGGCGTACATGGTCGGACTCCCCCAGGTCCTGGACGAGGGTGCCGCCGAGCGCGACGTTGACGATCTGCAGGCCCCGGCAGATGCCGAGGAGCGGGAGGCCGCGCGCGATCGCGCTGTGCACGAGCGCGAGCTGCGCGGCGTCCGCCGTCTCGCGGTGCAGGCTCTCGTGCGGGTAGCCTGCCGAGCCGCCGTAGAACGGCGGCGCGATGTCCTCGCCGCCTACGATCACCACGGCGTCAGCGTTCTCGGTCGCGGCCAGCAGGGCGTCGGTTCCGCGGTCCGCCGCCAGCCGGGAGACTGCCCACCCGTCGGCCTCCGCCGCACGGACGACTCCCCCGACGAGCACCTGCACATACGCGTGGTATTCCGGATCGTGGCCGCGGAAGCGCGTCGCCTCGACGACGGCGAGTGTGCGGGCGGCCGGGGACATGACAGCAATTCTGCGGCGGCCGCAGCCGCGACGCACGCGGACGCGTAACAGGTCGAAACAGTGACACGGCCGGGAGCGCGCTCATAGACTCGGCTCGATGACAGGAAAGCTCGGGAGAGTGGGTGAATGTCTGTGCACCGTTCGCTGATCGGGCGTCGACCGCTCATCGCCCTGCTTCTCGTGGTGGGCGCGGTGTCCGCCCCGCTCGTCCTGTCCGCGCCCGCGGCGCAGGCGGTGCGCACGGCGGACCCGGTCGACTTCGGCTCCGGCCACGTCGTGGACCAGGCGAGCGTGCTCTCGGACGCCGACGTGGACACGATCGAGGCGGCCTCGGCCTCCCTCTACAAGGACCACGGCATCCGCCTCTACGTCGCCTACGTCGACCAGTTCACCAACCCGACCGACGCGGAGGACTGGGCCAACGAGACCGCCGCCCGCAACGACCTCGGTCCGACCGACTACTTGCTCGCGGTCGCGACGGACGGCCAGTCGTACTACCTGTCCGGCGACAGCAGCGGCCCGGTCAGCGACCGCGAGCTGACCACCATCGAGCAGACGCAGGTCGAGCCGAAGCTCCGCACGCAGGACTGGACACCCGCCGCCGTAACCGCGGCACAGGCGCTCGGCGCGGCGGTCGGCGACAGCGGAGGGACCGTGATCTTCTGGGTGGCCTTGGCGGTCGTCCTGATCGTCGGCGGCGTCGTGCTCTGGCTGGTGCTCCGGCGCAGACGCGGCGCACAGCAGGACGTGGAGCACCGGGAGGTCGCATCGTGACGGCGGGCGCATCATGACCACTCTGGGCCTGGTGGGGGCGGGGCGCATCGGCAGCCAGCTCGCCCGCCTCGGGATCGCGCACGGGTACGAGATCGTCATCAGCAACTCGCGGGCGCCGCAGTCGCTATCCGCGCTGGTCGGCGAGCTCGGTCCGCACGCGCGCGCCGGGACGGTGACGGAGGCCGCCCAGGCCGGCGACATCGTCGTGGTCGCCATCCCGCTGCGCTCGATCGCATCGCTGCCGTCCGCCGCGTTCGCCGGCAAGGTCGCGATCGACACCGGCAACTACTACCCCGCACGCGACGGCGTCATCCCCGAGCTCGAGGACGGCCGCGAGACGGTGTCCGGGCTGCTGCAGCGCATCCTGCCCGAGGCGAGCGTCGTCAAGGCGTTCAACCACATCCCGGCGGCGAACCTCACCGCGGATGCCTCGCCGCCGGGCACTCCCGGGCGCCGCGCCCTCGCGATCGCGGGCGACGACGGCGACGCGAAGGCTCTCGTCTCCGAGCTGCTGGACGAGTTCGGCTTCGACGTGGTCGACCTCGGCCCGCTCGCCGAAGGCTGGCGGTTCGAGCGCGACATGCCCGCCTACGGGCAGCATCTGACCGCCTCCGGCCTGCGCAACGCGGCCGCGGCGGCGACACGGAAGGAAAAAGGATGAGCCCGGCATCGTTCCTCGTCGTACCGCAATGGCAGGGCTCCGGCTCCTCCCGGGCGATGCGGCTGATCGACGGCGCGGAGGCCATCCGCGGCGACCTCCCCGCGGCCGCCACCCACGGCGTGGCGGTCCCCGCGGCGGCGGGCGAGGCGCTCGGGACGGGCGTGCTGCGGTACTCGTCGCTCAGCCTGGTCCGCGAACTCGCGGCGTCGGAGCTGGCGGTGCTGGAGGCGCCTGTCGTCACGATCGGCGGCGACTGCGGCGCCGACCTCGCCGGCGTCCAGCACGCGGTCGAGTCGCACCCGGCCGGGTCGGTCGCGGTCGTGTGGTTCGACGCGCACGGCGACCTCAACAACGTGTCGACCTCGCCGTCCGGCGCCTTCCACGGCATGGTCGTCCGCGCCCTTCTCGGCGACGGTCCGGACGGGCTGGCGGCGACCGGTGCGGCCCGCCTGCACCACGAGCAGCTCGTCCTCGCCGGCACCCGCGCCCTCGACGACGGCGAGTCGGCGTTCGTGGAGCGGATGGGGATCCGCGTGATCGCACCGGGCGAGTTCGAGGACCCGCAAGCGCTGGTGCGCGCAGTGGAGGCGACCGGCGCGACGGCGGTCTACCTGCACGTGGACCTCGATGTGCTCGACCCGTCCGCGATCGAGGGCATCGGGTTCCCGGAACCGTTCGGGGTGTCGCCGGAGCAGCTCACGGATGCCATCCGGGCGCTGCGCACGCGGTTCGAGCTGGCCGGCGCGGCAGTGACGGAGTTCGCGCCCGAGTCGCCGGACGCGGCGGGGCGGGACCTCAGCGTGATCCTGCGGGTGCTCGGGAGCCTGACGGCGCCCTTGAAGAACGGCGCCGAGGCCGGCTCGGCCGAGGCCGGCTCGGCGGGCGGAGGTTCCTCCACAGATCACGGCCCGCGCCACTTGTCCACGGATACCGCCCCGCCGGATGACGTCCGCTGATCCCGCCGGTAGCTTGAGAGGCATGAGCGAACCGAAAATCCTGACCGAGCGGCGCGGCCACGTGCTGCTGATCGGTCTCAACCGTCCCGACAAGCGCAACGCGGCGGACTATGAGCTGCTGAACGCGCTGGCCGAGGCCTACGGGGAGCTCGACCGCGATCCCGAGCTGCGGGTCGGTGTCGTCCACGCGATCGGCGACCACTTCACCGGAGGCCTCGACCTCGCCGACGTCGCGCCGCGCATCGGCCCGGAAGGGCTGTCGTTCGTCGGCGACACGGGCGTCGACCCGTGGGGCGTCTCGGGGCCGCGGGTCCGCAAGCCGGTCGTGGTCGCGGTGCAGGGCACCTGCCTCACGCTCGGCATCGAACTCATCCTCGCGGCCGACGTCGCGGTCGCGGCTCGCTCGACCACGTTCGCGCAGATCGAGGTCGCGCGCGGCATCCTGCCGTTCGGCGGCGCGACCATCCGGTTCCCGCGCGCGGCGGGCTGGGGCGACGCCATGCGGTACATCCTCACGGGCGACCCCTTCGACGCGGACGAGGCCTACCGGATGGGGCTCGTGCAGGAGGTCGTCGACGACGGCGCCCAGCTCGATGCCGCGCTGGCCATCGCCGAGCGGATCGCCGCCCAGGCGCCGCTGGCGGTCCAGGCGACGCTCGCGAACGCGGTCATCGCCGTACGCGACGGCGACGCGGCGGCCGAGTCCGCGCTCCAGCCGGCGCTCGTCCGGCTGGCCGGCAGCGAGGACGCCCGCATCGGCATGCAGGCGTTCCTGACCCGCACTCCGGCGGAGTTCGTGGGGCGCTGACGCCTCGCACTCCGTCCAGCCCGACCCGAGACCGCGACCACCCAGGAGGAGAGATGCCCGCAACGACCGAGTACGACGTCATCGTCATCGGAGCCGGAGCGGTCGGCGAGAACGTCGCCGATCGCGCCGCCCAGGGCGGAATGCGCACGGTGATCGTCGAGGCCGAGCTCGTCGGGGGCGAGTGCTCGTACTGGGCCTGCATCCCGTCGAAGACCCTGCTGCGCTCGGCCGCCGCGCTCCGGGCGGCGCAGCGCGTCGGCGGTGCACGGGAGGCCGTCACCGGGCCGCTGGACGTCGCCGCGGTGCTCCGCCGGCGCGACTACATGACCAGCGACTGGAAGGACGACGGGCAGGTGGAGTGGCTGAAGGGCGCGGGCATCGACCTGGTCCGCGGCTGGGCCACCATCTCCGCGCCGCGCGAGGTCACCGTCACGGGCGATGACGGCGTGACCACCGTCCTCACCGCGACGCACGCGGTGGCCGTCTGCACCGGCTCCGCGGCGCTGCTGCCCGACATCCCGGGATTGCGCGAGAGCGAGCCGTGGACGAGCCGCGACGCGACGAGCGTCCAGCGCGTGCCGGTGTCGCTGGCGGTCCTGGGCGGCGGGACGGTCGGGACCGAGATGGCGACCGCCTTCGCGGGCTTCGGGACGGAGGTGCACCTCATCGCGCGCCACGGGCTGCTCGGCGGCGCCGAGCCCTTCGCCGGCGAACGCGTCGCTGCGGCGCTGACGGAGCTCGGGGTCGACGTGCACCTCGACGTCACGACCGAGTCCGTCGAGCGCGGCGACGACGACCGGTTCCGCATCCGGCTCGGCGACGGCACGGTGGTGGAGGCCGACGAGCTCCTGGTCGCGACCGGCCGGCTGCCGCGCACCTCGGGCCTCGGGCTGCAGGACTTCGGGCTGGAGGACGGCGGCTGGCTCACCGTCGACGACAGCATGCGCGTGCTCGACCCGGCGGGCGAGCCGGTCGACGGCGGGTGGCTGTACGCCGTGGGCGACGTCAACCACCGCGCGCTGTTCACGCACCAGGGCAAGTACCAGGGCCGCGCGGCCGGCGACGCGATCGCCGCCCGGGCGAAGGGCCACGAGGTCTCCCTCGCACCGTGGGGCGCGTTCGTCGCGACCGCCGACCACCAGGCGGTACCGCAGGTCACGTTCACCGAGCCGGAGGTGGCCTCCGTCGGGCTGACCGCGGCGGCGGCCGAGAAGGCCGGCTATCGCACCCGCGTGGTGGACTACCCGATCGGCTCGGTGAGCGGCGCGTACGTGCTGGCCGACGACTACGACGGCCTGGCGCGCATGGTCGTGGACGAGGACCGCGGCGTCGTCCTCGGCGCGACCTTCGTCGGACAGGACGTCGGCGAGCTGCTGCACTCGGCGACGGTCGCCATCGTCGGCGAGGTGCCGCTGGAGCGGCTCTGGCACGCGGTGCCGTCCTACCCGACTGTCAGCGAGGTCTGGCTGCGGCTGCTCGAGACGTACGGCCGGCCCGCGCTGTGATGAATCGTGCGGAGGGGAGGGCTCGCGGAGACGTAGTGCGGTCGCTCTCAGCGGTCTTCCTCGACTCGCCGATCAGCCGGCTCGGCTACCTGTACGCGACCGCGGTCGGAATGGTCTGGGGCTTCGCGTGGAGCACGGGCCGCGTCGAGCGGCGTGGCGGGCTGTTCGTGTTCCGCGACATGCCCCGGCGGACGTTCGGCCGTGGCGGGTCGTGCGTCGGCGCCTGCTACCTCACCGACCGGAACGTCAGCGATCACGTCCTCGAGCACGAGGCCGTCCACAAGCGGCAGTGGCAGCGCTACGGCATGCTCTTCCCGTTCCTCTACCTGCTGGCGGGGCGCGACCCGCTGCGCAACCGGTTCGAGATCGAGGCGGGCCTCGAGAAAGGCGGCTACCGATGAACGCCCAGGAGTCCCGATGAACGGGCAGGAGCGGCGCACCGTCGTCGTCACCGGCGCCAGCTCCGGCATCGGCGCCGTCGCCGCGGAACGGCTCGCCGCAGCCGGCGACGACGTGGCCGTGGTCGGCCGCGACCCGGAGCGGACGCGCGCGATCGCGGAGCGGATCGGGGCCACGCCGTTCCTCGCCGACTTCGAGCGCCTGGACGACGTGCGCGCGCTCGCCGCCGCCCTCCTCGACCGATACGACACCATCGACGTGCTCGCCAACAACGCGGGCGGCCTGTACCACGAGCGGCGCATCACCGTCGACGGGCACGAGCGCACCATCCAGCTCAACCACCTGGCGCCGTTCCTGCTCACCCACCTGCTGCGGCCGCGTCTGGTGGAGTCCGCGCGGTCGGGGCGCGACGTGCGCGTGGTGTCGACCGCGAGCATGGCCAACCTGTTCGGCAACGTGCGGCTGGACGACCTCGACTGGGAGCGGCGGCGCTGGCGCGGCGGCTGGCGGGCGTACGGCACATCCAAGATCGCGACCATCCTGTTCGTCGCCGAACTCGCGGAACGACTCACCGGCACCGGCGTCACGGCCTACTCCTTCCATCCGGGCACCGTCGTGACCCGCTTCGGAGCGAGCTCCCCGCTCATCCGGTTCGGGGGTGCCGTGACCGGCGGACGGTACGGTGTCACCCCGGAGGAGGGCGCCGCGCCACTGGAACGGCTCACCGGCCCGCTGCCGGTCGGGACGCCGAGCGGGACGTACTTCGACCGCTTCAGGGCCAACGGCAGGGTGACCCGGCAGGCGAAGGACCCGCAGCTCGCCCGCGACCTGTGGACGCTGAGCCAGGGTCTCACCGGAGTCGCGGAGCGAGGCTGACATCCTCCGGAGCGCCCTTCCGGATGGCTGCGCGTCACGGCATGATCGAGACATGCGTCCGACCTCCGACTCCCCCGTCGCCCCCATGCTCGCCAAAGCGGTGCCCGCCGTCCCCGACCAGGACAGCGTCCCCGGCGGCCTCAGCTTCGAGCCGAAATGGGACGGCTTCCGCGCGCTCGTCTACGCCGACGACGCCGGTGACGGCACGATCGGCCGCATCGAGATCGGCAGCCGCGGCTCCAAGATGCTGACCCGCTACTTCCCGGAGCTCATCGCGGCGTTCCGCGAGCTGCTGCCCGGCCCGTGCATCCTCGACGGCGAGATCGTCGTCCCCACCGGCGAGCCCGGCGCGCAGCGGCTCGACTGGGAGGCGCTCTCGCAGCGCATCCATCCCGCCGCCAGCCGGGTGAAGCTGCTCTCCGAGCAGACCCCGGCCACCTTCGTCGCGTTCGACCTGCTCGCGCTCGGTTCCGAGTCCTACCTCGACCGGCCGTTCTCCGAGCGGCGCGCGGCCCTGGAAGAGTTCGCCGGCGACCTGCCCGACCCCATCCGAGTCACCAGGACGACCGTCGACACCGAGCGCGCCCGGCAGTGGCTCGTCGAGTTCGAGGGCGCGGGGCTCGACGGCGTCGTCGCCAAGCCGCTGGACGGCGTGTACGCGCCGAACAAGCGGACCATGCTCAAGATCAAGCACCACCGCACGGCCGACGTCGTGGTGCTCGGCTACCGCGTGCACAAGAGCGGCCAGGGCGTCGGGTCGCTCCTCGTCGGCCTCTACGGCGACGACGGCGTGCTGCGGAACGTCGGCGGCGTCTCCGCGTTCAGCGACAAGGTCCGCCTCCAGCTCGTCGACGACCTGGAGCCGCTGGTCGAGCGCGACGACAGCGGCGCCGCGGTCACCGGCGAGACCGATCGCAGCCGGTTCTCGGCGAGCAAGGACGTGTCGTTCGTGCGCCTGCGCCCGGAGCGGGTCATGGAGGTGCGCTACGACCAGATGGAGGGCTGGCGCTTCCGGCACACTGCGCAGTTCGAGCGCTGGCGACCCGACCGCGACGCGGCCTCCTGCACCTACGACCAGCTCGACCGCCCCATCGCCTACGACCTCGCCGACGTCATGTCCTGACCCCGCCCCGCCCCGAACCGGCGACCACGCACGAACTCGGCGGGTGGCTACGGCTTCTTGGCTCGGCTGGGTTGGACGCGCGGGGGCTCGCCGGGCATCTTGGGGTAGTCGGGCGGGAAGGGGAGCTCGCCGAGGCCGTCGTCGAGGTCGCGCTGCCACCACTCCAGCAGCGTGTCGATCGTGCCGGGGCGCTCGCCGAAGTCCTGCCACGGGTCGCCGGTGCTGCGCAGCCGCTCCGGGACCGTGCGCACCGTGAAGTCGCGCGGGTCGACCTCCGGCAGCTCGTCCCAGGTCACCGGCGTGGAGACCGGCGCGTGGGCCAGCGCCCGCGGGCTGTACGCCCCCGCCATCGTGCGATCGCGGTTGGCCTGGTTGAAGTCGACGAAGATCCGCTCGCCACGCTCCTCCTTCCACCACGCGGTCGTCACCTTCTCCGGCATCCGCCGCTCCAGCTCGCGCGCCGCCGCGATGACCGCGTGCCGTACGTCGAGGAACTCCCGCGCCGGCTCGATCGGCGCGAACACGTGGAGGCCGCGGTTGCCCGAGGTCTTGATGTACGTCTCCAGCCCGGCCTCGGAAAGCACCGCACGCAGCTCGATCGCGGCGGGGATCGCGTCGGTGAAGTCCGTTCCCGGCTGCGGGTCGAGGTCGATCCGCAACTGGTCGGGGTTGTCCGAGTCCTCCGCTCGCGACGGCCACGGGTGGAACACGATCGTGTTCATCTGCGCCGCCCACACCGCCGCGGCCGGCTCGTCGATGACGAGCTGCGGATGCGACCGCGCGCTCGGGTAGACGACCATCACCGAGCGGACGAAGTCCGGGGTGCCGCGCGGCGGGTTCTTGGAGAAGAACTGCTCGCCGTCGATCCCTTCCGGGAAGCGCTGCAGCGACAGCGGCCGGTCGCCGTTGGCCCGGACGAACGCCTCGCCGACCTCCACCAGGTAGTTCGCGAGGTCGAGCTTCGTGATCCCGAGGTCCGGGTAGAGCACCCGGCCCGGACTCGAGATGCGGATCTCCCGATCCCCGTGCGGACCGGGCACCGTGAGGATGACTGCGTCGCCTGCCATGCGACCACCGTACCGGCCCAACGGGCGATGACCAGGGTGTGAATTCCGTGTGGGATGCGACCGGTCCTCGTTGTGCAGCATGATGGTGGGGCCACAATGAGCGGAGACCGGGCGTCGCCCGGCAACGCTACGACGCGAGGAGGTGCGGGGCCCTGAGGATCATCAGCTACAACCTGCGCAAGCACGCCGCCGGTCACGAACTCGAGGACATCGCCAAGACGTACGACGCCGACGCGCTGTGTCTGCAGGAGTGCGACAGCGAGGCGCTCGCGCCCCGCCTGCACGACCTCCAGCTCGCCGACACCACCAAGGCCAACCGGCTCGGCCTCGCCGTCTACGTGCGCGACGAGCGCTGGGAGGTGCTGGACACGCAGGTCTTCGCCGTGCAGAAGTCCCTCCACGACCGCGTGCTCGCCCCCGCCAACGAGCGCCTGCTCGCCGCCCTGCTTCGCGACCGCGACTCCGGCGAGCGCGTGCTGATCGGCTCATTCCACGCCGCGCCGCTCACGGCCTCCAACTCGTTGCGTCGCAAGCAGATCGCCGCCGCCCACGAAGGGATGCGCTCGCTCGCCCCGGATACGCCGGCGATCATGGTCGGCGACTTCAACTACCCGTGGTTCATCCGCGGGCTGGAGCGGCATCTGACCACGTCCGGCTACACGCTCAAGCGCACCGACGAACCGACCTACCTCCGATACAAGTTCTTCAGCGGGTACTTCGACTTCGTGACCTCCACCGGCTTCGATGTGGACCGGGTGGACGTGCTCCCTGCCGGCGCGTCGGACCACCGGGCCATCCGGCTGGACGCAGAGCTGGCGGCCTAGTCCTCACCTCCCGATCCGGCGTTCGCCCGCGGCCCCGGCGAGCGTACGGTGAGGTCCGATGAGTGCGCTGGGCTGGCTGGCCGGGACCGAGTACACGATCGCGCGGGAGATCCTGCAGCGCGGCGTGGCGGCCCTCTACGTCGTGGCGTTCCTCTCGGCCGTCGCGCAGTTCCCCGCGCTGCTCGGCGAGCACGGCCTGCTGCCGGCGCCGCGCTTCCTGCGGTCGACGTACGCCCGGCGGCAGCCGACGCTGTTCCGCTGGAGGTACTCGGACCGCCTGCTGCGCGCCGTCGCCTGGACCGGGGCCGCGCTCGCGGCGCTCGTCGTTGTCGGCGTCCTTCAGCTCACGCCGTCGTACGTGTTCGTGCCCGTGTTCCTGATCGTCTGGTTCCTGTACCTCTCGATCGCGAACATCGGCCAGACCTTCTACGGCTTCGGCTGGGAGAGCCTGATCTGCGAGGCCGGCTTCACCGTCGCCTTCCTCGGGTCCGGGGACACCGCTCCCCCGATCACGATCGTCATCCTGGTGCGCTGGCTGGTGTTCCGGCTGGAGTTCGGCGCCGGGATGATCAAGATGCGCGGCGACCGGTCCTGGCGCGACCTGACCGCGCTGTACTACCACCACGAAACCCAGCCGATGCCGAACCCGCTCAGCCGCACCGCGCACCTGCTGCCGAAGTGGTGGCACCGCGTGGAGGTGCTCGGCAACCACTTCGCGCAGCTGATCGTGCCGTGGCTGCTGTTCCTGCCGCAGCCGGTGGCGAGCGCCGCGGCCGCGTTGGTCATCCTGACCCAGCTCTGGCTCGTCGCGACCGGCAACTTCGCCTGGCTCAACTGGATCACGATCGTGCTCGCCTTCGCGGGCGTCAGCGACGGCGCGTGGCGGTGGATCAGCGGCGGCGCGATCCACGTCCGGGTCGGCGCGGCGGACGTGCCGCTCTGGTTCGCGGTCGTCGCGCTCCTGGTGAGCGCCTTCCTGGTGGCGCTGAGCTGGTGGCCGCTGCGGAACCTGTTCCGCCGGCGGCAGTTGATGAACGCGAGCTTCAACCGCTGGCATCTGGTCAACGCCTACGGCGCGTTCGGGAGCGTGACGAAGGAGCGCTACGAGGTGGTCGTGGAGGGCACGGCCGACGACCCGCACGACCCCGGCGCCGAGTGGCGCGAGTACGGGTTCAGGGGCAAGCCGGGCGACCCGCGGAGGCTGCCGCGGCAGTACGCGCCGTACCATCTACGGCTGGACTGGCTGATGTGGTTCCTCGCGCTGGGCTCCCGGGACTCGCCGTGGTTCGAGGTGTTCCTGCTGCGGCTGCTGGAGGCCGACCGGCCGACCCTGCGGCTGCTGCGGCTCGACCCGTTCGGCGGCCGGGCGCCGCGATCGGTGCGCGCCCGGATGTTCCTGTACCGGTTCGCGACGCACGCCGAGAAGCGTGCGACCGGGGACCGGTGGGTGCGCACGGAGGTGGGGACGCTGGTGCCGCCGGTGGCGCTGCGCGACGGCGGGTGAGCGGCCCTCAGTACCCCGTGCGCTCCTCCTGCAGCCGGGCCAGGTCGCGCCAGATCAGCAGCTTCAGCCGCCCCGGCTTCTCCCGCTCGTAGTCGGCCTTCAGCGCTTCCACGCCCGAGAACGCGTCCAGCCCGGCCTCGATCGCCCGGCCGACATCGTCCCAGGCGTCGACCCGGCCGCGCTCGACCAGGGCGAGCAGTTCTTCCTCCGAGTCGGCCTTCGCTCGCAGCGCGCTCGCCAGCGCGACCGCCGCGTCGCGGCGCAGCCGCAGGTTCGCCACGTCCACGTCGCGGTAGTCGTGCGGGTGGGTGGCGTCGCCGCGGAGGCCCTGCGCCGCCTCCAGGTCCGCGTCGATCCGTCCGGCGGCCTCCCCTGCTCGGAGGCGAGTTCGCGCAGCAGGTGCGCCGCCTCGCCTGTGTGCCGGGCGGCGTCGAAGTCGTTGCCGTACTGCAGCGTATCGACCACGATGTGGTTCTTGACCGCCATCCGGGTGGCGTATTCCGCCAGGAGCATACCTTCGTCGACGGTCTGCTCCAGCGTCGGCGCGGCGGGCTCCGGCAGCGCGTCCTCGTCGAAGGGACGCGTGCGCACGGTCTTCACCGTGCTCTTCCTGAGCCAGTTCGGCCAGCGCATGGCCACAGCCTTTCGGGTCGGTCGGGGACGCCGGGCGTCGGCGCCACCTCCCATTCTGTCCGATCGCGCCGACAGCTCGGCGCGATCGGTCAGCCGCGGCTCGCGAAGAACGCGTTGGCACGCTGCGTGTAGAGCAGCGAGAGCATGACGATGGCCCAGAGGATCTCCAGGATCCCGCTGAAGAACTGGAGGCTGAACAGCAGGAGGACGCCGCCGATAGCGTTGAGGATCATGACGACGGTGACGAGCCCGCGCGCGAACCGGCTGCCGTTCAGGAGGCCGCGGGCGACGACGAGGATCACGATCCCGAGGATGATCGCTAGGATCGCGGAGGTGATGAGCCCGGCCTGCGCGCCGGAGTTCGACGCACGCGCCATCTGGTCGCGCGTGAACAGGATGATCACGCCGCCGACGAGGTTGAGGACGCCGTTGATGTAGGCGAGCACGGCCACGAATGTGACGGTGCCGGGGCGGGTGACGGACATGGCTCCTCCTGACGGTCGGTGTGAGGATAGCGCCGCGGATGCCGCACGGGGCAGGGGCGATGCCGGTCGGTTTCGGTCGGGCGCGTGCGCGCGATGTCGGGGGTCGGTGGCAGTGTGGAGGTCATGTCCGGCGTGCGCTACGAGTTCGAGACGGAGCTGTTCCGCTGGGAGGCGCGGCGCGACCTCTGGGTGTTCGCCCGCCTGCCCGACGACATCTCGGAGGAGATCCGCCTGCAGCCGCACCCGCCCGCCGGCTGGGGCTCGGTCAAGGTGATGGTGACGCTCGGCGGATCGCGCTGGTCGACGTCGGTGTTCCCGGAGAGCGCGGACGGGGCGTACGTCGTGGCGATCAAGGGCGACGTGCGTCGGCGCGAGGGCGTCGGGCTCGGCGACCGGGTGACGCTCGGCGTGGAGACGCTGCTGTAGTCGCTCACGCCCGTCGGGCGACGTACTCCCGATGCTGAGCCGTCTGCCGCAGCGCGGAGAGCAGGGTGAATCCGGCGAGCGCGTCCCAGCCGCCGGTCCAGGTCAGGGTGCGCGCCGCCTCCCACACGGTGCCGCCGGGGTGGGCGGCGACCTCGTCCGCGCGGCGGAGGTGGTGAACGGCGAGGGCGGCGCAGCGGTCGCGCAGGCCGGTGAACGGGTCCTCGTGGCCGGGGAGGGCGCGCAGTCCGCCGCGATCGAGCCGCGCGACCCTGTCGAGCGATTCGAGGTAGTCGGCGATCGGGTTAGTGGCGGTGGGTCCGCCGAGCCCCAGACCGGAGTTGACCGTCGGCAGCACGTGGTCGCCCGTGACGAGAAGGCCGGCCTCCTCGTCGTGCAGGCAGAGGTGGCCGTCGGTGTGGCCGGGCGTCCCGACGACGCGGAGGCGGCGGCCCGGGAGGTCGAGCAGGTCGCCGTCCGTCAGCACGCCCGTGATCACGGCGTCCGCGAGCTGCGCCGCCGGACCGGCCGGCACGGCGGCGGCGGCGAGGAGTTCGGGGCGGCGCTCGGCCGGGACGCCCCACGCCTCCAGGTCCGGCGCCGGGAGCCCGGCGGCGATCAGCCGGAGCGCCGCCCGCTCGCGCTCGTGGACGAGCACGGAAGCGCCTGTCTCGGCCGCCAGCGCCGCGGCGCCGCCGGAGTGGTCGGCGTGCAGGTGGGTGAGCACGATCGCGGCGACCGGGGTTTCGCCGAGGGCCGTCCGCAGCGTCTCCTGCGCCTCCGGGGTCGGCGAGCCCGGGTCGATCACGTGGGCGCGGCCGTCCGCGTCCTCGATCAGGTAGGCGTTGCTGAACGGGAGGCCGGTGCCGGGCGGCATGGGGACGCGCACGCGACGGACGCCCGGGGCGATCGCCTCGGCGGCGGCGGTGGAGGGCATCCCCACACGCTAGCCGACAACGCCGCGGCGGGCGGGCCGGCCCGGCGACGATCCGCCGCGACCGCCCACCGGCGGCAACGGTTCGGAGCGACAGCCCGGCCCCTGCCCGCCGCAGGCGAACGGACCGCGTCCCGGCGAGGGACGCGGTCCGTTCTGGCACTCCGGGTGTCAGCCCGCGAGCAGTCCCAGCGTGTCGACCACGCGGTTGGAGAAGCCCCACTCGTTGTCGTACCAGGCGACGACCTTCACGTGACGGCCGTCCACGCGGGTGAGCTCCGAGTCGAAGATCGACGACGCCGGGTTGCCGGTGATGTCGGAGGACACCAGGGCGTCCTCCGAGTACTCCAGGACGCCGGCGAGGGGACCCTCGGCGGCGGCCCGGTACGCGGCGAGCACGTCGTCGCGGGTGACGTCGCGGGCGACGACGGTGTTCAGCTCCACGATCGAGCCGACCGGCACGGGCACGCGGATCGAGTCGCCGGACAGCTTGCCGTCCAGTTTGGGGAGGACCAGGCCGATCGCCTTCGCCGCGCCGGTCGTGGTCGGCACGATGTTGACGGCGGCGGCGCGGGCGCGGCGCGGGTCGCGGTGCGGGCCGTCCTGCAGGTTCTGCTCCTGCGTGTACGCGTGCACCGTGGTCATGAAGCCGTGCTCGATGCCGGCCAGGTCGTCCAGGACCGCGGCGAGGGGCGCGAGCGCGTTCGTGGTGCAGGAGGCGTTCGAGACGATCGTGTGGACGGCCGGGTCGTACGCGTCGGTGTTGACGCCGTAGGCGAGGGTGACGTCCGCGCCGTCGGCGGGGGCGCTCACGAGGACCTTCTTCGCGCCGGCCTCCAGGTGGGCGCGAGCGGCGGTCGCGGACGTGAACCGGCCGGTGGACTCGAGCACGATGTCCACGCCGAGCTCGCCCCATGGGAGCTGCGCCGGCTCGCGCTCGGCGAGCACGCGGATGCGGCGGCCGTCGACCACGAGGACGTCCCCATCGACGGAGACGGGACGGCCGAGGCGACCCCCGGTGGAGTCGAAGGCCAGGAGCTTGGCGAGCGCGGCCGGCTCGGTCAGGTCGTTGACGGCCACGACCTCCAGGTCGCTGTCGCGCTCCAGAAGGGCGCGGAGGACGTTACGGCCGATGCGGCCGAAGCCGTTGATGGCGATGCGGGTCATGCGGAGGGGATCCTTTCGTTCGCTGACAGCCTCGCCGCCGTGGCGCCCCGCCGCCAGGGGCGCGATCGTCACGGTTCGAAAGGATCCCGCCAGCGCAGCCCCGCGCGAACGTTCGCCTCGAATGTCTCGAATCCCGCGACCATTGCGCACATTCGTGACGAATCACGACCTGCACATTCGGCACGAATGTGGACTGTGACGCCGCGAAACGCGACATTCGGCGCGAATCGCGGCCGCGGCCCCTCAGCCGGCGGCGCGTCAGCCTGCGTCACCGCTGAACGTGCGCCGGTACTCGCTCGGCGTCGTGCCGAGGATGCGCTGGAAGTGCAGGCGCAGGTTGGCGCCGGTGCCGAGCCCCACGTCCGCCGCGATCTGCTCGACGCTGAGTTCCGAGCGCTCCAGCAGCTCGCGCGCGACGTCGATGCGCGCCCGCATCACCCACTGCATGGGCGTGTAGCCGGTGTCCTCCACGAACCGGCGCGAGAACGTGCGCGGCGAGACGGCGGCGCGGCGGGCGAGCACCTCCAGTGTGAGCGGGTCGCCGAGCCGGTGGAGCGCCCACTCGCGGACCGCCGCGAACCGTTCGCCGAGCGGCTCCGGCACGCTGCGCGGGACGTACTGCGCCTGTCCCCCGCTGCGGTACGGCGCGGCGACCAGGCGGCGGGCGGCGTGGTTGGCGGCGGCGATGCCCAGGTCGCCACGGAGGATGTGCAGGCAGAGGTCGATCCCGCTGGCGGCTCCCGCGGACGTGAGCACATCGCCCTCGTCGACGAAGAGCACGTTCTCGTCCACCCGGATCAGCGGGTAGCGGTGCGCGAGCGCGCGCGTGTAGTGCCAGTGCGTCGTGGCCCGCTTGCCGTCGAGGAGTCCGGTCGCCGCGAGCGCGAACGCCCCGGTCGAGATCGCGGCCAGCCGTGCGCCGCGCGCGTGCGCCGCGAGCAGGGCCTCCACCACCGCGGCCGGAGGGTCCTCACGGTCGGGATGCCGGTACCCGGGCAGGAACACGATGTCCGCCCACTCGAGCGCCTCCAGGCCGTGCGCCACGTGGTACGAGAGGCCGTCCCCGCCGGTCACGAGCCCGGGGGCGGCCCCGCAGACGCGGACCTCGTAGGGCATGCTCGCCCGGGTGGTGAGCACCTGCGCCGGGATGCCGACGTCCAACGGCTTGGCGCCCTCCAGGACGAGGACAGCGACGCGATGAAGAGGGTCGGGCACGGGATCAGGGTAGCGGGGTGCCGGGGCCCTACGCTGAGCCCCATGGAGAAGTCGTGACGCCCGCCGAGCGGATCCTCGCCGCGGACGAGGCCCTCCGCCGCCGGGCTCAGCGCCGCACGCTCGGCGTGGTGGTCGCCAGCCAGGTCCTCGGCGGCGCCGGGCTCGCGGCCGGTGTCACGGTCGGCGCGCTGCTGGCCCAGCAGCTTGTCGGCGCCGACGCGCTGGCCGGCCTCCCCGCCGCGCTCTTCACCCTCGGCTCGGCGGGCGCGGCGTTCATCGTGGGCAGGATCAGCCAGCGCCGCGGACGCCGCGTCGGGCTGGGCCTCGGCTTCTTCGCGGGCGGCCTCGGCGCGCTCGGCGTGGTCGTCGCAGCGGCGATCGGGAGCGTTCCACTGCTCTTCGTCGCGCTCCTCGTCTACGGGGCCGGCACAGCAACGAACCTGCAGGCGCGCTACGCCGGATCCGATCTCGCGGCCCCTTCTGCCCGCGGAACCGCGGTGAGCGTCGCCCTCGTGTCAACGACCGTCGGCGCGGTGGCCGGCCCGAATCTCGTCGCGCCGATGGGCTCGGTCGCCGTCGCGCTCGGCATCCCCGCGCTGGCCGGGCCGTTCCTGCTCGCGGCGGCGGCCTATCTCGCCGCGGGACTCGTGCTGTCGCTGCTGCTGCGGCCCGACCCGCTGCTGCTCGCGCGCAGGCTGGCGGCGGATGCGGAGGCGGCGGCCGTCTCGGCTGCTGCCGCGGAGGCGGCTCCCACGGCCGACGCGCAGAACGAGCCCACGTCGACGCCCACCTCCCCTACCTCCCACGCCTCCCCCACCTCCCCCGCGTCCCAGGCCTCCCCGCTCGGCCGCGGTGCGATCGTCGGCGCCGCCGTGATGATCCTCACCCAGATCGCGATGGTCGCGATCATGACCATGACGCCCGTCGAGATGCGCGCGCACCACCACGACCTGTCGGAGGTCGGCGTCGTCATCGGCATCCACATCGCCGCGATGTACCTGCCGTCCCCGCTGACCGGCCTGCTCGTGGACCGCGTCGGCCGCATCCCGATGGCCATCGCGGCCGCGGTGACCTTGCTCGCCGCCGGGATCGTCGGCGCCGTCGCACCCGCTGACTCGCTCGGGCTCCTGGTGCTGGCCCTCGCCCTCCTCGGCCTCGGCTGGAATTTCGGCCTGATCTCCGGCACGGCCCTGGTCGTGGACGCGACGACGCCCGCGAACCGCGCCCGTACGCAGGGCACGATCGATGTGCTGATCGCACTCGCCGGCGCCGGCGGCAGCGCGATGTCCGGGGTCGTCATGGCGAGCGCGGGCTACGCCCTGCTGTCGATCGCCGGCGGCCTGCTCTCGGCCCTGCTCGTTCCGGTGGTGTTCTGGGCCATGCGGCAGCGAGGCACCGCCCAGGCCTGACTCGACCGGACTACTCGCTCGCCGCCGTCGCGAGCCGGGTGATCCACGGGTTGAACACCCGGACCCGGAACGGCTCGAAGTCGCGCGAGTTGCGCGTGACCAGTGTGAGATTGCCGACCTCGGCGGTCGCGGCGATCAGCGCATCCCGCTCGGGCCGCGGATCGGGCACGCGATATCCGGCGAGGCCTGCGACTTCCCCGTCGACCGGCAGGATGCGCTCGGCGAAGACCATCATCACGTCGTCCTGCCATCGCCGCAGCACGATTCCCACGAGCCAGTCGTCGCCGGATGATATACGATCCTGAACGGGTCCTCCGGGCCCGGATGACGCCCTCCGACGATGACAGGGAGCCGCCGATGCTCGACACCTCCACCATCCACGCGATCGCGGACGAGCTCGCGGACGCCGAGCGCGAGCGCACGACGGTCCCGCTGCTGTCCGCCCGCCACCCCGGCATGACGGTGGACGACGCCTACGCCGTGCAGCGCGTGTGGGTCGAGCGCGGGCTCGCCGCCGGGCGCCGGCTGGTCGGGCGCAAGATCGGGCTGACGTCGAAGGTGATGCAGCAGGCGACCGGGATCACGGAGCCGGACTACGGGGCGATCTTCGCGGACATGATCCACGAGACCGGGGCCGTCCTCCCGTTCGACCGCTACTCGAACGTGCGGATCGAGGTCGAGCTCGCCTTCGTGCTCGCCCAGCCTCTGGAGGGACCGGACGCCACGCTGTTCGACGTGCTCGACGCGACGAAGTACGTCGTCCCCGCGCTGGAGATCCTGAGCTCCCGCATCGAACTGGACGGCCGCACCATCGTCGACACCATCTCCGACAACGCCGCGATGGGCGGCATGGTCGTCGGCGGCCGGCCGGTCGCGGTGGACACGGTGGACCTGCGCTGGGTGGGCGCGCTCCTGTACCGCAACGAGACCATCGAGGAGTCCGGGGTCGCGGCCGCGGTGCTCGACCATCCCGCCGCCGGCGTCGCCTGGCTCGCCAACAAGCTCGCGCAGCACGGCACCCGGCTGGAGGCCGGGGACATCGTCCTCGCCGGCTCGTTCACCCGCCCGCTCTGGGTGGAGCGCGGCGACACCATCCACGCCGACTACGGGACCCTGGGAGCCGTGACATGCCGATTCAGCTAGAGCCGACCCCGACCTTCGCCGACCGCCTCCGCGCGGCCGACCGCACCCTGTACGGGATGTGGTCCTGCGCGGGCAGTCCACTGGTCGCGGAGATCTGCGCGGGCAGCGGCCTCGACATCCTCCTGATCGACGGCGAGCACTCCCCCGTCGGGCTGGAGTCGATCCTGGCGCAGCTCCAGGCCGCGGCCGCGTACCCCGTCGTGCCGGTGGTGCGCGCGCCGATCGGGGATGCGGTGATCCTCAAGCAGCTCCTCGATCTGGGGGCGCAGAACGTGCTCGTGCCGATGGTGTCCAGCGTGCCGGAGGCCGAGGAGATGGTGCGGGCGGTGCGGTATCCGCCGCGCGGCGTCCGCGGCGTCGGCAGCGCACTGGCACGGTCGTCGCGCTGGAGCCGCATCCCGGATTATCTGGCGCGCGCCGATGAGTTGGTGTCGCTGACCGTGCAGATCGAGACGACCGACGGGTTGCACGCGGCGGCGGCCATCGCGGCGGTGGAGGGCGTCGACGCGCTGCTCGTCGGCCCGGCGGACCTCGCGGCGTCGATGGGGCTGCTCGGGCAGCAGGACCACCCGGAGGTGGTCGCCGCGGTCGAGAGCGTCATCCGCGCGGGGCGGGAGGCCGGCACGCCGGTCGGCGTCAACGCGTTCGACCCGGCGATGGCCGCACGCTACACGGAGGCCGGGGCGGCGTACGTGCTGGTCGGCAGCGACGTGACCCTGCTGGCGCGGGCCTCCGAGGGGCTCGCGGCGCGATTCCTCGGAGGTGCGGAGGGCGGCAGGGCCCCGGCGTCCTCCTGACACCCTTCCGCACGGTTTCCAGATCGTATACAATCTCGAATACGTTCCATTCATCCCCGACGGCGAGGAGAACCGAGCTGTGAGCGACATCGGTCGGCCCGGCAAGATCATCGCGGTGCACCTCAACTACCGCTCCCGCGCCGCGCAACGCGGCCGCACCCCGGCGCAGCCCTCCTACTTCTTCAAGCCGGCCTCCTCGGTCGCCTCCTCCGGCGACGCACTCGAGCGCCCGGCGGGCACCGAGCTCCTCGCGTTCGAGGGCGAGGTCGCGCTGATCATCGGCCGGCCCACCCGCCGGGTCTCCCCCGACGAGGGCTGGTCCGCCGTCTCCGGGATCACCGCCGCGAACGACTTCGGCCTCTACGACCTGCGCGCGGCCGACAAGGGCTCGAACGTGCGCTCGAAGGGCGGCGACGGCTTCACCCCGCTCGGCCCCGCGATCATCCCGGCCGGAGCCGTCGACCCCGCCGCCGTGCGGGTGCGCACCTGGCTGAACGACGAACTGGTGCAGGAGGGCACGAGCGACGACCTGCTCTTCCCGTTCGGCCGGCTGGTCGCCGACCTCTCGCAGCTCATGACGCTGGAGCCCGGCGATGTCATCCTCACCGGCACGCCGGCCGGCTCGTCGGTCACGCAGCCGGGCGACACGGTGGAGGTCGAGGTCGACGCGCCGACCGCGCCCGGTGCTCCGACCTCCGGAAGGCTGGTCACGCGGATCACGGAGGGCACGGTGCCGTTCGGCGACTTCGGGTCGAGACCGAGCGTGGACGACCTGCAGCGCGCGGAGGCTTTCGGCACTCAGCCGACACCGTCGTTCGAATTGACCGACGACCTGCGCGCCCGACTCGCCTCCGTCTCGACCGCCACTCTCAGCTCCCAGCTCCGCAAGCGCGGGCTGAACGCGGTCTCCATCGACGGCCTGACCTCCACCCGGCCCGGCACCCGCGTTGTCGGCACCGCGCGGACGCTCCGCTACCTCCCCGGCCGCGAAGACCTCTTCGCGTCGCACGGCGGCGGCTACAACGCCCAGAAGCGCGCGTTCGACGCGGTCGGCGCCGGCGAGGTGCTCGTGATCGAGGCCCGCGGCGAGCGCGGCAGCGGCACCGTCGGCGACGTCCTGGCGCTCCGGGCGCAGGTGAAGGGGGCCGCCGGGATCGTGACCGACGGCGGCGTCCGCGACTTCGCGGAGGTGGCCGCCCTCGACATCCCGACCTACCACGCCGGCCCGCACCCGGCGGTGCTCGGCCGCAAGCACGTGCCGTGGGACGCGGACGTGGCGATCGCCTGCGGCGGCGCGACCGTGCTGCCCGGCGACGTCATCGTGGGCGACGCGGACGGCCTCCTCGTCATCCCGCCGGCTCTCGTGGCCGAGGTCGTCGCGGATGCGGTCGAGCAGGAGCGCGAGGAGCAGTTCATCGCCGAGATGGTGCGGGCCGGCGAGAAGGTCGACGGGCTGTTCCCGATGAACGCCGCCTGGAAGGAGAGGTACCGGGCATGGCTGACGCAGCAGTGAAGGCAGCGGCGCCGGCGAAGGCCGCGGCGCCGGGCACATCCACGACCCCGGGCACGTCCGCGACGCCGAGCAAATCGCAGCTCGCCTACGACTTCATCCGCGCGCGCATTGACGACGGTCGCTTCGTGTCCGGGTTCCGCCTCGTCCTCGGCCAGATCGCCGGGGAGTTGAACGTCAGCGTCGTGCCGGTGCGGGAGGCGATCCGGCGGCTGGAGGCGGAGGGGCTGGTCACGTTCGAGAAGAACGTCGGCGCCCAGGTCGCCCTGCTCCACGACGCCGAGTACGCCTACACGATGGAGACCCTGGCGCTCGTGGAGGGCGCGGCCACCCGGCTCTCCGCCCCACTGCTGAACGGCGACCGTCTCCACCGCGCCCGGACGATCAACCGCGAGCTGATCGCGTGCCTGGACGACTTCATCCCGCACCGCTTCACCGAGCTCAACCAGCGGTTCCACTCCGTGCTGTTCGAGGAGTGCCCGAACCCGCACATCCTCGACCTCGTGCACCGCGGCTGGAACCGCCTGACCGTGCTGCGCGACTCCACCTTCAGCTTCGTGCCCGGCCGCGCGCGCGAGTCGGTGGCCGAGCACGAGCAGATCCTCCGGCTGATCGAGACCGGCGCGGACCCCATCGACATCGAGCTCGCCGCCCGGGACCACCGCCTCGCGACCCTGGACGCGCTCCAGCGCTATCAGGCCGAACGCCAGCACTGACCGACACAGCCCGTGCTGACCGACACACCCCGTGCTGACCGAGACCCAGCACCGACCGAACCACCGAGGAGGCAGCGCATGCCGCAGCACCACATCCCCACTGATCTTCCGGCGAAGATCCAGCACTTCATCGACGGCACGTTCGTCGACAGCGTCTCCGGGAAGACGTTCGAGGTGCTCGACCCGGTGTCCAACGAGACCTATGTCCACGCCGCGGCCGGTCAGAAGGAGGACATCGACCTCGCCGTCGCCGCCGCCAAGCGCGCATTCCGCGAGGGCCCGTGGCCCCGGATGAAGCCGCGCGAGCGCGCCCGCGTCCTGAACCGGATCGCCGACGCCGTCGCCGCGCAGGACGCCCGGCTCGCCGAGCTGGAGACCTTCGACACCGGCCTCCCGATCACGCAGGCGCTCGGCCAGGCGCAGCGCGCGGCCGAGAACTTCCGGTTCTTCGCCGACCTGATCGTGGCCCAGGTCGACGACGCCTTCACTGTGCCGGGCAGCCAGCTCAACTACGTCAACCGCAAGCCGATCGGCGTCGCCGGGCTCATCACGCCCTGGAACACGCCGTTCATGCTGGAGAGCTGGAAGCTCGCCCCCGCGCTGGCGACCGGCAACACCGTCGTGCTCAAGCCCGCCGAGTTCACCCCGCTTTCGGCGTCGCTGTGGGCGGAGATCTTCCGCGAGGCCGGCGTTCCGGACGGTGTCTTCAACCTGGTCAACGGACTCGGTGAGGAGGCGGGTGATGCGCTGGTGAAGCATCCCGACGTCCCGCTCATCTCCTTCACCGGCGAGAGCAGCACCGGGCAGCTCATCTTCGCCAACGCCGCGCCCTTCCTGAAGGGGCTGTCGATGGAGCTCGGCGGCAAGTCCCCCGCCATCGTCTTCGCCGACGCCGACCTGGACGCCGCGATCGACTCCACCCTGTTCGGCGTGTTCTCGCTGAACGGCGAGCGTTGCACCGCGGGCTCCCGCATCCTGGTCGAGCGCGCGATCAACGACGAGTTCTGCGCGCGGTACGCCGAGCGAGCGAAGCGCATCGTGGTCGGCGACCCGCACGACCCGAAGACCGAGGTCGGCGCGCTGGTGCACCCCGAGCACTACGACAAGGTGATGAGCTACGTCGAGCTCGGCAAGCAGGAGGGCCGCCTTCTCGCCGGCGGCGGCCGTCCCGACGGGATCGACCACGGCAACTACATCGCACCGACCGTGTTCGCCGACGTCGCACCCGACGCGCGCATCTTCCAGGAGGAGATCTTCGGCCCGGTCGTCGCGATCACGCCGTTCGATTCCGAGGCCGAGGCGCTGGAGCTCGCCAACGGGGTGAAGTACGGCCTCGCCGCGTACCTCTGGACCAACGACCTGGCTCGCGCCCACACCTTCGCCCAGAACGTGGAGGCCGGGATGGTGTGGCTCAACTCGCACAACGTCCGCGACCTCCGCACCCCGTTCGGCGGGGTGAAGGCCTCCGGTCTCGGGCACGAGGGCGGCTACCGCTCCATCGACTTCTACACCGACCAGCAAGCGGTCCACATCACGCTGGGCCCGGTGCACACGCCGCGCTTCGGCGCCGAATGACGAAGGAGTCAGCATGAGCACTCCCATCCCCACCCCCGCCTCCGCGCCGCCGGACGTCGTCCGCGCCGCGTACATGGAGCTCGTCGTCACCGACCTGCAGGCCAGCCGCGACTTCTACGTCGACGTCCTCGGCCTCCACGTCACCGAGGAGGACGGGGACGCCGTCTACCTGCGCAGCCTGGAGGAGTTCATCCACCACAACCTCGTGCTGCGGAAGGGCCCGGTCGCCGCCGTCGCCGCGTTCGCGTACCGGGTCCGGACCCCGGAGGACCTCGACCGTGCCGTCGCGTTCTACACCGAGCTCGGCTGCCGGGTCGAGCGCCGGGCCGAGGGCTTCACGAAGGGCGTCGGCGACAGCGTCCGCGTGGAGGACCCGCTCGGCTTCCCGTACGAGTTCTTCTACGAGGTCCAGCACGTCGAGCGGCTGACCTGGAGCTACGACGTCCACTCCCCGGGCGAGCTCGTGCGCATCGACCACTTCAACCAGGTGACTCCGGACGTGCCGCGCGCGGTGAAGTACATGGAGGACCTGGGCTTCCGGGTGACCGAGGACATCCAGGACGAGGCCGGCACCACCTATGCCGCCTGGATGCGCCGCAAGCCGACCGTGCACGACACCGCGATGACCGGAGGCGACGGCCCGCGCATGCACCACGTCGCGTTCGCCACCCACGAGAAGCACAACATCATCGCGATCTGCGACAAGCTCGGCGCCCTCCGCCGCAGCGACGCCATCGAACGCGGCCCGGGCCGGCACGGCGTCTCCAACGCGTTCTACCTGTACCTGCGCGACCCCGACGGCCACCGCGTCGAGATCTACACGCAGGACTACTACACCGGCGACCCGGACAACCCGGTCGTGACTTGGGATGTCCACGACAACCAGCGCCGCGACTGGTGGGGCAACCCGGTCGTGCCGTCCTGGTACACCGACGCTTCCCCGGTGCTCGACCTGGACGGCAACGTGCAGCCGCTCACCGCGCGCACCGACGACTCGGAGATGGCGGTGACGATCGGCGCGGACGGGTTCTCGTACACGCGCAAGGACGACACCGAGCACGGGTTCAAGCTGGGGGCGCAGCTGTAGCGGCCCGCGCGGTCGCGATCGCGTCGTTGAACCGGTGGAACTCGTCCTACCACGAATCCACCAGTCCCCAGCGGCCCGCTCACGTTTACGCTGGGTGCTGTCAACGCCGATTCCCGACGCCGACGCCCGGATGATCGGAGCGGAACCATGGGATGGAGATTCAAGAACCTGACGACGGCGACCTCGGGGGCGCCGAACGCGGTGTACCAGCCGACCGCGTGGCTGTTCGCGCAGTTCACGCGGCACGTCGTGTTCCAGGGCTACAACCCCCTCACGGGTGGCGACGGCCAGCTCTACGAGCTGTACTGCAGCGCGAGCGACGACTGGAACGTCAAGAACCTCGTCTCCGAGGCGGGAGGCGCGGCCGCCGCGACCAACTCCAACGGCTACATCTGGGCGTACCAGGGCTCGCAGCACGTCGTGTACCAGGGCCAGCGGTTCGACGGCCATGTCCACGAGCTCTGGTACACGGAGGACGACGGCTGGAACGCGAACGACCTGACGAACGCCGCCGGGGCCCCGCTCGCCCTCTCGCAGCCGTACGGATACGAGACGTACTACGACGGCACGCAGCGGGTCGTCTACCAGGCCCGCGGCGGCGGTCACATCCACGAACTGAGCAACTCCGGGGACGGCTGGCACGACCTCGACCTGACCGCGGCGACCGGGGCCCCGCCCTGCGCCCCCGACGCCGCGCCGACCGGGTACTCGTTCGAGGACCAGCAGACCGCACACGTGCTGGTGCGCACCGAACTGGGTCACCTCCTGGAGTTCTGGAGGGACGCCACCGCCTGGCACTGGGGCGACCTCACGGCCGCCACCGGCGCCCCGGTCGTGAGCGACGCCGAGACCGTCACCGGGTACGTGTTCCGCGGCCAGGGCACGCAGCACATCGACTACGTCGGCGGCAACGGCCACCTGCAGGAGCTGTGGTGGGACACGACCGGCTGGCACCACGTCGATCTCTCGGCCGCGGCGGGCGCGGTGACGCCGTACCCGACCTCCAGCCCGGCAGGCTACGCGTTCGAGGCGGGACTGTTCCAGCCGGTCGCGACGCAGCACGTGATCTTCACGGGCCACGACAACTTCGTGCACGAGCTCTGGTGGCGGGAGGGCGTCTGGCACACGAACGACATCGGCCCGCTCGTCGGCGCCCCGGCGATCGTCGGCGACCCGGTCGCGTTCGTGGAGGTGGACGAGGGGACGCAGAACGTGTTCTACCTGAGCGACGCCCACGAGATCATCGAGCTGCGCTGGACGCCGTGAGGATTCAGAACTCCACGTCCGCCGCCGGAGCCACTACGAACTCCTGCCCCGGATACCGCAGCCCCGAGAAATAGCGGTTGGTGTGCGCGACGATCTGCTCGGCGCTGATCGTCACGCCCTCCCACTCCGCGTCGGTCGTCGTGTGCGCGTCGCCGACGAGCACGACGTCGTAGCCGCGGACCGCCGCGCTCTGGGTCGTGGTGCGGATGCAGAAGTCCGTCTGCGCGCCGGCGACGACCAGGCGAGTGGCGTCGAAGGATTCCAGCACCTCGTCCAGGTCGGTGCCCGCGAACGCGTCCCGGTACTCCTTGCGGACGAGCGTCTCGCCCTTCGCCGGAACCAGGCCGTCGGCGAGCCGCCACGGGGCGCTCTCCCACGGGAGGTCCTCCGCTTCGTGCTGCACCCAGACGACCGGTGTGCCGGCGGCGCGCGCCCGGTCGACCAGCGCAGCGGTGCGGGCGACCACGCCGTCGGCGTCGAGGCAGCCGGGGAGCACCCCTTCTGCAGGTCGATCACGAGCAGGACGGTGGGGTACGAGTCGGTCACGTGACCATCCTGGCATCACGGACGCGGCAGGATGGGACAGTGACCTCTTCGAGCCGGACCCTGCAGGTCGTCGCCGCTGTGATCGTGTGCGACGGCGCGGTGCTCGCCTGCCGGCGGGCCGCGCACAAGGACTCCGCGGGGCGGTGGGAGTTCCCCGGCGGCAAGGTGGAGCCGGGCGAGACGCCGGAGGCGGCGCTTGCGCGGGAGCTGCGCGAGGAGCTCGGCGTCGACGTCAGGGTGGGGACGCTGCTCGACCGCTCCACGACCGGCGCCGTCGACCTCGCCGGCTACGCGACCGCCCTGGTCGGTGCGGCGCCCATCGCCTCCACCGACCACGACGCGCTGGAGTGGCGGGGCACGGACGACCTCGCCGGGCTCGACTGGGCCGAGGCCGACCGGCCGCTCGTCGCGCTGCTCTCCGGGCTCGGTGCGGAGGGGCTGGCCGCGGCGGTCGCGGCGCGTGAGGAGGAGACCCGATGAAGGCGCTGCACTACGAGACGTTCACCGGCCCGGTCGCCGTCGGCGACCTCCCCGCACCCGAATTGCCGGACGGCGGTGCGCTGATCCGCGTGGGGGCCTCCGGACTGTGCCGCAGCGACTGGCACGCCTGGGCCGGCCACGACGACTCCGTGCGGCTGCCGCACGTCCCCGGCCACGAGTTCGCCGGGGTCGTGGAGGCGGTCGGCGCCGGCGTCGAGAAGTGGCGGCCGGGCGACCGGGTCACGGCGCCGTTCGTGAACGGCTGCGGCCGATGCCAGTGGTGCCGGTCAGGTCAGGCGCAGGTCTGTCCGGACCAGACCCAGCCGGGGTTCACGCACTGGGGCTCGCACGCCGAACTGGTGGCGGTGCGGGCGGCCGACCTCAACCTGGTCGCGATCCCGGACGGGCTCCCCGACGCCGCGGCGGCCGCGCTCGGCTGCCGGTTCGCGACCGCGTACCGTGCGCTGACCGCGCGCGCCGGCGTCCGGTCGGGCGAGTGGACCGCTGTTTACGGTGCGGGCGGCGTCGGGCTCAGCGCGATCGTCATCGCCCGTGCCCTCGGCGCCCGGCCGATCGCGGTCGACCGGTCGGCGGCCGCGCTCGAGACCGCGGCACGGCTCGGCGCCGAGCACACCGTCCCGGCCGGACCCGACGCGCCGGCGGCCGTCGCCGAGTTCACCGGGGGCGGCGCGCACGTCTCGGTCGACGCGGTCGGTTCCGCGGAGACCGCGACCGCGAGCGTCCTGTCGCTGCGGCGGCGCGGACGGCACGTGCAGATCGGCCTCCTGGCCGGCGGAATGCCTGTGCTGCCGCTCGACCGGGCGATCGCCTGGGAGCTGGACATCCTCGGCAGCCACGGGATGGCGGCCGCCGACTACCCGGCGATGCTCGCGCTCGTGGCGTCCGGCGCCCTCCAGCCGGAATTGCTGGTGGGCCGCACGGTCGGCCTGGCGGAGGCCGCACGCCTGCTCCCGCTCGCCGAGACGGTGCCCTCCACCGGTATCACGGTGCTCGACCCGACTCTGCCCTAGCAGCGGCGCGCACACGATTCGTGACGAATGTCGCGTTTCGCCGCGGTGAGTTCCGGCGGTGAGTGCAACACCCTTCGTTTTGGTGAGGGGTTGGGATGGGTTCGCATTCGTCGTTAGAGACTCGCGTTGCGGCGCTTGGGTTGTTGGTGGAGGGCATTTCCGCTGCGGGCGTGGGCGGCTGGTTGGGGTTGCCGCCGGGTCGGGTGGAGCGGTGGGCGAGGCTTGCTGGCATGAAGTTTGAGCCGGGGAGTCGTTCGGGTTTGTTGCGTGTCGGGCCGCCGGGGGTGGTGGGCGCGGCCACTGGTCACGGGCGTCGATTGTCGTTGGCGGATCGGACTCTGATCCAGACGGGGCTGGCGCAGGGGTTCTCGATGCGCAGGATCGCCGCCCTGGTCGGGGTGTCTGCCTCGACGGTGTCGCGGGAGGTCGCCCGGTCGAGGTGGTTGCATCGGGGGCAGTGGCAGTATGAGGCGGGAGTGTCGCATCAGGTCGCCGCGCAACGGCGGGCCAGGCCCAAGCGGCGCAAACTGGACCGGCATCCGGTGTTGCGGGCTGCGGTGGTGGAGCAGTTGAACGACCGGTTCTCCCCGCGACAGGTCGCGGGTCGGCTGCCGCACTTGTTTCCGGGGCGAGAGGATATGCGGGTGTCCTCCGAGACGATCTATCAGGCCCTCTATGTTCAGGGCAAAGGCGCGTTGCGGCACGAGCTGACCGTGGTCAAAGCGTTGCGCTCCGGGCGGAAGGGGCGCATCCCGCAGTCCAAGCTGCCGCGGCGCAGCAACCGGCCCTGGCTGGAGGGAGCCCGGATCAGTGAGCGACCAGCGACGGTCGCCGACCGCGCCGTTCCCGGGCACTGGGAAGGCGACCTCGTCGTCGGCCCCGGCAACTCCGGGATCATCACCCTGGTCGAACGCTCCACCCGATTCGCCCTCCTAGGCCGGCTGCCCGGAACGCGAGACTCCGCCACCGTGATCGACCGGCTCACCGAAATGATCCAACAGCTGCCCGCCGCTCTCTTCAACACCCTGACCTGGGACCAAGGCACCGAAATGGCCGAACACGCCCGATTCACCGTCGCTTCCGGCTGCCCGGTATTCTTCGCCGACCCGCACTCACCCTGGCAACGCGGCAGCAACGAGAACCTCAACGGGCTGATCCGGGACTTCTATCCCAAAGGCACCAACTTCAACACCATCACCGACACCGACCTCGCCGAAACCCAACGACTGCTCAACATCCGCCCACGTCAGACCTTGAACTTCCACACCCCAGCCGAGAAACTCGACGAGCATCTAAAAGGTGTTGCACTCACGAGTTGAAACCACCCGCCGCATTCGCGACATTCGTGACGAATGTCGTGAACGCGATTCGTGACGAATCTCGGCTTACGCCGCGGGATTCGCGACATTCGTGCCGAATCGCGGCGCGGCGGCGGCGGTGGCGGCGGTGGCGAGGTCGGCGGGAAATGGGTGACGCGCGGCAGGATTTGTACGAGACGCCACGGCAGGATGGAGGCATGCGCCTCGCCGACATCGCCGCCCCCGACACCGCCGCGGCACGTGCCGCACTGGAGCTCGCCACCGAGTACCACACGCCGGCCCTGCTCAACCATGTGCTGCGGTCGTGGCTGTGGGCGGAGGGCTTCGCGACCGTGGAAGGGCTGCACGGCATCGACCGCGAGCTGCTCTACGTCTCCGCCGTCCTCCACGACATCGGGATCGTGCCCGCCTTCGACAACCACACCCTCGCCTACGAGGACGCCGGCGGGCACGTCGCGAAGGCGCTCACGGCGGGCGCGGGCTGGCCGCCGGCGCGCCGGACCCGCGCCCACGAGGTGGTCGTGCGGCACAACTGGCCGGAGGTCGACCCGGCCTTCGACCCCGAGGGCCACCTGCTGGAGGTCGCGACCGCGCTCGACATCTCCGGTGTGCGGCCCGACGTGCTGCCGGAGGAGTTCCGGCGGGAGGTGGTCACCTCGTTCCCGCGCCTCGGCCTGGCCGCCCAGTTCACGGCCTGCGTGACCGACCAGGCCGAGCGCAAACCGGACACCGCGGCGAGGCGGATCGTCGATCGCGGGGTCGCGGAGAAACTGCGGCGCAACCCGCTGGAGTCCCTCGGCTGACACGGGCACGTATCCTCGTCTGGTGACCCTCCCGCTCCCCGCCGCCGACTGGCGCGCCCGCGAAGCCGCGCACGCCGAGCGCGCCGACGCGCTCACGGCCGGTCACCGTGCCCGCGCCGCCCGCGGCGAGAAGCACCCGATCGAGGACTTCCTCTTCACCTACTACGCGTACTCGCCGTCCGTGCTGCGCCGTTGGCATCCCGGCGCCGGGGTGGAACTGCTGGAGGCCGAGGGCGAGCCGCGCGCAGCCTGGCGCTGGTACTCCCCCGGCCCGACGCCCGGCGGCCTCGTCGTCGACCGCGCCGCGATGGAGCGGGAGAAGGCGCCGCTGCTGGCGACCATCGAGCGCATCCTCCGATCGACCGCCGCGCGTCCCGGACGGTTCGGCTGTTTCGGCCTGCACGAGTGGGCGATGGTCTACCGGCAGGACGAGCACCGCCACGATGTCCCGCTCCGGCTCGGTCCGGGCGGCACCGACGCCGTGGTGGAGGCCGCCGAGTTGCGCTGCACCCACATCGACGCGTACCGCTTCTTCACGCCGGACGCCGTCCCGCGGAACCGCTTCGCGCCCACGCGCGAGACGCAGCCGGAGCTGGAGCAGCCCGGCTGCCTCCACGCCGGGATGGACGTCTACAAGTGGGCGATGAAGCTCGGCCCGCTCGTCCCGGGCGAACTCCTGCTCGACGCGTTCGAACTCGCCCTCGACATCCGGATGCTCGACATGCAGGCCTCCCCTACGACATGCGGCCGTGGGGCGCGCAGCCCGTGCGCATCGAGACCGTCGAGGGCAAGGCCGAGTACGTGCGCCGCCAGCGCGCGTTCGCCGAGCGGTCGAACGCACTGCGCGAACGGGTGCTCGACGCGTGGCCGGGCGGCCGTCCGGTCACGGCCGCCCGGGACCGGGTCCCGGCTTAGCCGCCGTTACTACCGCCGCCGCCCTTCCCGGTGCCGGGGGTGTTTGTCGGCTGCGGTGTCGGCGCGGTGGTCGGTCCCGGCGTCGCGGTGTTCTGCCCGGAGCTGACCTGGATGGTGATGCTCGATCCGCCGTCCACGGAGGAGCCCGACGGCGGGTTCGTGCCCGCGACGGTCCCGGCCGGCTGACCGCTGGGGACCGGAGTCTGGTCGACGGTCACCGTCAGCCCGAGCCCCTGAAGCAGCGACGTCGCCTGGTCGGGCGTCTTGCCGCTCACGTCGGGCACGGTCACCTGGCTGCCGTACAGCACCGAGTTGTCCGGCTTCGGGAACGAGTCGCCGCCGTAGACGTCGTCGAGCGCCTTCAGGATCGGCTTGGCGATCGAGAACTTGACGTTGCCGCCGCCGATGCCGTCGAAGTCGAGGCTCCGCAGCGGGACGGTGCCCGACACGTTGCCCACCCAGGTGGCCTGGGCGACCTTCGTGGTGGAGGTGATCATCCAGTTCTGCAGCGAGTCGTCCGTCGTGCCGGTCTTGCCCATGATCGGGGTGCCGTCGTACGGGTTCGCGCTGGCCGCGGTGCCGCCGCCGCGCATGACGCCCTGCAGGGCGTAGGTGATGCCGGACGCGATGTTCTTCTGGAGGCCTTGCGTGCAGGTCGACGGGCTCACCTTGTGCGGGGTGCCGTCGGCGTTGATGACCTTGTCGATGGCGATCGGGGTGCAGACCGTGCCCCCGTTGGCGATGCCCGCGTACGCGGTCGCCATCGTGAGCGGCGCGATGTTGTTCGTGCCGAGGATCATCGAGGGGTAGGAGTTGAGCTGCGCGCCGGTCTTGGCGGGGTGAACGCCGAGGCTCTGAGCCGCCTTGAGGATGGAGCAGAGGTCGGTCTTGGTGGCCATCATGGCGAACGCTGTGTTCACGGACTGTGCGGTCGCCGACATCACCGACAGCCGGCTCGCCGAGCCTTCGTCGTTGGACACGGGCCAGGGCGGCCCGGAGACGGTCCCGCAGCTGCTGGAGAAGTCGGACATCGGGAAAGTGTGCTGGGAGGCGTCGATCGTCTCGTAGAGGCTGTGGCCGCCCTCCAGCCAGCCGGCGAGGTCGAACGCCTTGAACGTCGAACCGGTCTGGAAGCCTTGCGAGCCTCCGTACGCCTCGTCGGTGTTGTAGTTCACCGCCGTCGTGCCGGGTTGGGGCTGGTCGGTGTTGTTGAAGGTCTTGTTCTGCACCATCGTGACGATGCGCCCGGTGCCGACTTCAACGGACACGTTCGTCGCGCCGACGTCGATGTCGGGCCGCGAGGACGGGATGTACTTCGAGATCGACTGCTGGGCCGTGGCCTGGAGGTCGAGGTTCAGGGTCGTGTAGATCTTGAGCCCGCCGCGGTTGAGCGTCGCCCAGCGGTCCGCGCTGGTCTTGCCGTACGCCGGGTCGTTGAGGATGACGTCGCGGACGTAGTCGCAGAAGAACGCCGCGTTGACCTGCTGCGCGGCGGCGCAGCCGGAGGTCGACGCCGTGATGGCCGGCTTGATCGGCGTCTTCTTGGCAGCGTCCCGCTCGGCGAGCGAGATCTTGTGGTTGACGTACATCCGGTCGAGGACGTAGTCGCGCCGCGCCTTGGTGAGCTTGTAGCCGTTGGCCGCGCCGTTGTCCTTGTTGTTGGGCTCGTCGATCCGGAGGTTGGAGGGGTTGTTGACGATCGCGATCAGCGTCGCCGCCTGCGGGAGGGTGAGGTTCGACGCGGTGTTGTTGAAGTAGTACTGGGATGCGGCCTGGATGCCGTAGATCTGGCCGCCGAATCCGACGACGTTCAGGTAGCCGAGCAGGATGTCCTGCTTGCTGTACTTCTTCTCCAGGCCCACCGCGTAGCGCATCTCCTGGATCTTGCGCTGCAGGGTCACCCCGGCGGCGTCGTTGTAGCAGGCCTGCACCTTCTTCTGGTCGGTGAGCCCCTCGCAGTGCTCGACCTCGACGTTCTTGACGTACTGCTGGGTGATGGACGAGCCGCCCTGCACATTGCCGCCGATGACGGTGGAGAGGGCACCGCGCACGGTGCCGAAGAGGTCGACGGCGCCCTCGGAGTAGAAGCGCGGATCCTCGGCGGAGGTGGCGGCGTCCTTGGCGACCTGGGAGATGTCGTTCCAGCCCACGTCTCGCCGGTTCTGCGCGTAGAACTGAGCGATCGGGACATCGTTGCCGCCCTGCTTGGCGTACACCGTGGAGTTCTGCGCGAACTGGCCGATGTTGAGGTCGGCGGGCAGCTTGTTGAAGTCGCTGATCCCCGCAGCGGCCGCTACGCCGGCTCCCAGGAAACCCGGAAGAAAGAACAAGGCGGAGAGCACCGCGGCGACGAGCGCGAGCGCCACCCACTGCACGATCGCGGCGTTTCGCGAGCGCGGAGCAGCCAGTTCGAACCGCTTGAGAGGCTCGAGACGCTCGTCTATCGCCTGAAGGCGCGGGGAATTCTGGAATCTGTCCGGGTTGGGCACGTATCCACGCTTCCAGGGTCTGCTGTGGGAGGGGTTGAGACAAGCACTGTACCCCTATGTGGATTTTCAGGAAGAGCGTCTGAAAACGAAATGGCACGACATGCCGTCCCGGCTCTCCGAGACGGCATGTCGTGCCGAATGGATCTCTTGCGGTTACGCCGCCGCGGCGAACACCGTCCGCGGCCGCACCTGGAGCACCCCGTCGACGGCGTCGACCACGACGCCGCCGCCGTCCGCGACACTGCCCGCCACCATCAGTTCGGCGATGCGGTCGTCCACCTCGCGCTGGATGACGCGGCGGAGCGGGCGTGCGCCGTACTCCGGCTCGTAGCCGGCGTCGGCGATCCACTCCACGGCCGCGTCGGTGACCTCGAACCCGATGACGCGGTGCGCCAGCCGGGCCGCCGTCGCCTGCAGCAGCAGGCGGACGATGTCGCGGAGCTGCTCGGCGTCGAGCTTCCGGAACAGCACGATCTCGTCGATGCGGTTCAGGAACTCGGGACGCATGGCCTCGCGGAGCTTGCCCATCACCCGGTCGCGGATGTCCTTGTCGGGCGCGAACCCGTCGGAGCCCGCCGCCACGAAGCCCAGGGCGCCGCTGCGGGAAGCCAGGAACTCCGAGCCCAGGTTGGAGGTCATGATGACGACCGTGTTGCGGAAGTCGACCGTGCGGCCCTGACCGTCGGTCAGGCGCCCGTCGTCGAGCACCTGCAGCAGCAGGTTGAACACGTCCGGGTGCGCCTTCTCGATCTCGTCGAACAGCACCACCGAGTACGGGTTGCGGCGCACGCGCTCGGTGAGCTGGCCGGCCTCGTCGTAGCCGACGTACCCGGGAGGGGCGCCGACCAGGCGGGCGACCGTGTGGCGCTCGCCGAACTCGCTCATGTCGAACCGGATCATCGCCTTGTCGTCGCCGAACAGCGACTCCGCCAGCGACTTGGCCAGCTCGGTCTTTCCGACGCCGGTCGGGCCGAGGAACAGGAACGAGCCGACAGGACGGCGCTCGTCGCCGAGGCCGGTGCGGCTGCGGCGCACCGCCTTCGCGACGGCCGTCACCGCGTCGTCCTGGCCGATGACACGCGCGTGCAGCTCCGACTCGAGCGCGGCGAGGCGCTCGCGGTCGGCGTCGCCGATGCGGGACACCGGGATGCCGGTCGCGCGGGACACGATCGCCGCGATCTCGGCCTCGTCAACGACCGCCTCGGCGGCGTGGCGCGGGGCCTTCCCGAGCTCGTCGATTCCGTGCTGCACGGCCTCGATCTCGTCGCGCAGGCGGGACGCTTCCTCGTAGTGCTCACCGGCGACGGCGGCGTTCTTCTCGGACTCCAGGGTCGCCAGTCGCTGCATCAACTCGGACGCGCCGACCCGCTTGCCGAGCGACAGGCGCAGCCGGGCGCCGGCCTGGTCGATCAGGTCGATCGCCTTGTCGGGCAGGAACCGGTCGGAGATGTAGCGGTTCGACAGCTCCACGGCGGCGCGAATGGCCTCCGGCGTGTATGTGACGGCGTGGTGCTCCTCGTACGCGCCGCGCAGGCCGTCCAGGATGAGCACGGCGTCCTCGACGCTCGGCTCGCCGACCGTCACAGGCTGGAAGCGGCGCTCCAGCGCCGGGTCCTTCTCGATGCGGCGGTACTCCTTGAGCGTGGTGGCCCCCACCAGGTGGAGGTCGCCGCGCGACAGCCGGGGCTTGAGGATGTTGCCCGCGTCCATGCCGCCGGACTCGCCGGACCCTCCGGCGCCGACCACGGTGTGCAGCTCGTCCACGAACACGATCAGCTCGTCCTTGCCTGCGCTGATCTCGTCCATGAGCTTGGTGAGCCGCTCCTCGAAGTCGCCGCGGTACCGGGTGCCGGCGACCATCCCGGCGAGGTCGAGCGCGACGACCTTCTTGTCGCGCAGCTGCTCGGGGACGTCGCCTGCGACGATCGCGCGGGCCAGGCCCTCCACGATCGCTGTCTTGCCGACGCCGGCCTCGCCGACCAGGACGGGGTTGTTCTTGGTCCGGCGGGAGAGGATCTCGACGGTCTGCTCGATCTCGTCGAGCCGGCCGATGACCGGGTCCAGCCTGCCGTCGCGCGCGAGCGCGGTCAGGTCGGTGCCGAACTGGTCGAGCATCGGGGTCTCGGAGTCGCCGGCCGTCTGGGGGCGTCCTGTCCTCCCGCACCGACCGTGGCGGACTGCCGCATGGCGTTGGTGAGGGAGTCGGGCGTGACACCGGCGGCCTGGAGGACCTGCCCGGCGGGGGCGTCCTGACCGATCACGAGCGCGAAGAAGAGGTGCTCGGGGTCGATGTAGGTCGCACCGGAGGCGCGGGCCACCTGGTAGGCGTGGAACAGCACCCGCTGGGCGGACGCCGTGATCGAGGCGCCGTCGGCGTCGATCGGCTCGCCGGGGGCGGGGAGCCGCTGCTCGGCGGCGGCGGCGACCGCGGACGGGTCGACGCCGATGCGGCGCATGGCCTCGGACGCGGGCTCCTGGGCGGCCATCACGCGGAGGATGTGCAGGGCGTCCAGCTCGCGGTGGCCGTGCTCGAGGGCGTACCGGCCCGCCTCGGCGAGGAGTTCCTGCGTGCGCCGGCTGAGGAACCGGCTGATGTCGATGGAGCGCGCGGCGCGGGCGCGCTCGCCCGCGAGGTAGCGCGAGAGGAACTCGTCGAACGAGTTCTCGCTGCCGTTCTCGGGGGTGAAGTTCTCGGGCACCTGATCTCCTGTTTCTAAAAGTTGAGTTCGTTGCACTCAACTTCAACGTTCGCGGGGAAGGATTATTCCGGGATCCGCCGCCCTGGTCTGCGCCAGGAGTCACCGAGTATCCTTCCGGCGTTCACCTCCTTCTTGGACCTTTCTTGGGAGGGCTGGGATTGACTGGGAACGGACGCTGATTCGAAAGGACGGTGCCGACCTGTCTGTCACGATGCTGCGGCCGGCCCCGACGCAGAAGGCCGCGCCCTTCGCCCGACCCGCGGCGCTCGCCGCGCTCTTCGGCGTGCTCGCGACCGCGCTCTCCGCCATCGGCTCCGGCATCCCGTCGCTCTGGGGCGACGAGGCCACCAGCATCATGTCCGCGCAGCGCCCGCTGCCGTCGCTGTTCGCGATGCTCCGTGACGTGGACGCCGTGCACGGCACCTACTATCTCGGCCTGCACTTCTGGGGCGACCTGGTCGGGTTCTCGCCGTTCGCCGTGCGGCTGCCGAGCGCGATCGCGGTCGGCCTCGCCACCGCGGCCGTCGTGCTGCTGGCGGCGCGCCTCCGGGGTGCCCGCACCGCGGTCATCGCCGGCCTGATCTGCGCGGTCCTCCCCCGCGTCGCCTACATGGGCGAGGAGGCACGCTCGTTCGCGTTCTCCGCGGCGATCGCCGCATGGCTCACTGTGCTGCTCGTGGCCGCGCTCGACCGGGAGCGACCGCGGGCCGCGTGGTTCGTCGGCTACGGCGCGCTGCTCGCGGTCGGAACGTACGTCTTCCTCTACACGATCCTGTTCGTGGTGGTCCACGTCGCGATCGTCGCCGTGTGCCGGCCGCCGCGCCGCACCGTACGCGGTCTGCTGATCGCAGTCGGAGTGGCTGTGCTGGCCAGCGCTCCCCTGCTCGTGGCCGCGATCGGCCAGCACCACCAGATCTCCTACCTCGGCGCTGTCCCGCAGCTCGTGCCGCAGACCCTGTTCAGCGGCCTCTGGTTCGGCGACTCCTGGCCGCTCGGGATCGCGGCCTGGGCGCTCGTCGTCCTCGCCGTGGCGGTCGCCGTCCGGCGCCGGGCGCTCGTGGCGCGGGCCCGCGGGGAGCGGTTCCTCGCGTTCCCGCAGTCGCGCGTCCCGTCGCTCGTCGGCGTCGCCCTGCTCTGGTTGCTGCTGCCGCCCGTCATCCTGATCGCCGTGCAATCGGTCGTGCCCGACTTCACCGCCCGGTACGTATCGTTCTGCGCGCCGGCGGCCGCCCTCCTGATCGCGTGCGGCGTCGACGATCTCTTCCGCCGGCGGCGCTGGGCGGGCGTCGTCGCGGGCGTGCTCGTGCTCGCGCTGTGCGTCCCCGTCTATGTGGCCGAGCGCACGCCCTACGCGAAGAACCAGAGCGACTGGGCGGAGGTCTCGGCCGCGATCGGAGCGCACGCCCGCCCCGGTGACGCGGTCGTGTTCGACGAGTCGACCAAGCCGTCCAAACTCCCCCGCCTCGCCGAGCACACCTATCCCGCCGGTTTCGCGAACACGACGGACGTCGCCCTCCACCGCCCGTACGCCCAGACCTCGTCATGGCGGGACAGCGCGTACACTGTGCGCCAGGCCGGGGCCCTCGGCCGTTTCGACGACATCGACCGGGTCTGGCTGATCGAGTACGCACCCACCCCCGGCTCCGTCGACGACTACGGCGTCACCGACCTCACCGCTCTCGGCTTCCACGAGACCACCACGCGGATCGCGACCCATCGCGAGCTGATCTCGCTGTACGAAAGGACCCCATGATCCCCCACGCACTGGCCGCCACCGGCGCCCTCGTCCACACCGGCCTGCTCGACCCGCAGGGCCTCATCCAGGCCGCAGGCCCGTGGGCGCTGCTGGGCATCTGCGCGATCGTCTTCGCCGAGACCGGACTTCTGCTGGGCTTCTTCCTGCCCGGAGACACCCTGCTGTTCTTCGCGGGCGTGCTCACGCTCACCGGGCACATCCCGCAGCCGCTCTGGCTGGTGATCGTCGCCGTCGCCATCGCCGCCATCGTGGGTGGGGAGGTCGGCTACCTGATCGGATGGAAGACCGGGCCCGCCGTGTTCGACCGGCGCGAGTCCGGCGTGTTCAGCCGGGCGAGCGTCCTGCGGACGCAGAAGTTCTTCGACAAGTACGGCAGCGGCGCCGTCGTCGTCGCGCGGTTCGTGCCGGTCGTGCGCACCTTCGCTCCCGTCGCGGCGGGCGTCGGCCGGATGCGCCACGGCGTGTTCAGCGTCTTCAACGCGATCGGCGCCGCCGTGTGGGCCGCCGGGGTCACGCTGATCGGCTACGGGCTCGGCCACATCCCGGGCGTCGCGGACTTCGTGTCGAAGTACCTGGACTTCGTGCTCATCGGGATCGTCGTCCTCTCGGTCGGTCCGGTGCTGGTGCGCGCCATCGCACTGCGCCGGCGGAGGAAGTCGCGCGTCGAGTCGTGACCGCGGGGCGCGTCCTCGGGTCGCGCAGCCGTCGACGGCCGCCGCTACCGCAGGGGCGTCGACGCCCTTCGACGGTCAGGCGGCCGACTCGCGCGCATGCGGGTCGGAGTTGTTCAGCACCTCGACCACGCGGTCGTAGTCGCCGCGGGCCTCGCCGTAGCGGAGGAACTTCACCCGCTCCACCTGGAGCTCGGTCGCGTCGGGCTGCGTCTCGATCAGCTCCATGACCTCCGCCACGAACTCGTCCAGGGGCATGGCGAAGTCGCTCTCCTCCTGGCCAGGCATGAGCGCAGTGCGCACCGCCGGCGGCTCCAGTTCCAGGACCCGCACCGAGGTGTCGGCGAGCTGGAGGCGGATGCTCTCGCTGAGCATGTGGATGGCCGCCTTGCTGGCGTTGTAGCTCGGCGTCACCTTCAGCGGTGTGAACGCCAGACCGGACGAGACCGTCATGATCGTGGCGTCCGGGCGGCTCTGCAGGTGCTCCACGAATGCCGCGATGAGCCGGATCGGGCCGAGCACGTTGGTGGTGACGGTCGACTCCGCGGAGGCGAGGAACGCCTCGGGGCGTCGCCAGTCCTCCGCCTGCATGATGCCGGCCATCGTGATCAGCACGTTCAGGTCGGGGTGGGCGGCGACCACGGCGTCCGCGGCCTCCCGGATGCTCTCGGCGTCGGCGGTGTCGATACGGACGGTGTCGATCCCGGGGTGCTCGGCGGCGATCCGCTCGAGCAGCGCGGTGCGGCGGCCGCCGACGACCACGCTGTTGCCGCGCTCGTGGAGGGCGACGGCGAGGGCCAGCCCGATGCCGCTGGTGGCGCCGGGGATGAAGACGGTGTTCCTTGTGATGTCCATGCCCTCCACTCTGCGTGCGCTCCCCGCGGGCGGGAGCGGAGCGCTCATCGGGGGATCCGCGATCCCTGGCTCGGCCGCGCCCGGGCGTCGGATGATGGTGTGATGGACCGCACCGCCCTTGCCGACTTCCTCCGCCGCCGACGCGAGGCGCTGCGCCCGGAGGACGTCGGCCTCCCGTCCGGCGCCCGCCGCCGCGCCCCCGGACTCCGCCGCGAGGAGGTCGCCATGCTCGCCGCGATGTCGAACGATTACTACACGCGGTTGGAGCAGCGTCGCGGCCCGCAGCCGAGCGATCAGATGCTCGCCTCCCTCGCCCGCGCGCTGCGGCTCTCAGCCGACGAGCGCGACTACCTCTACCGCATCGCGGGCCACAACACCCCCGACCGGCTCGCCGGCGCGCACGTGCCTCCCGCGTTGCAGCGCGTGCTCGACCGGCTGGACGACACCCCCGCGCTGGTGCTGTCGAACCTCGGCGAGACCCTCCTGCAGAACCGGCTTGCGGTCGCGCTGCTGGGCGACCGCTCGCATTACACGGGCCTCCAGCGCAGCGAGTACTACCGCTGGTTCACCGACCCGGAGAATGCGCGGGCGATGTACCCGGAGGCCGACCGCGACCGGCAGAGCCGCGCACAGGTGGCGTCGCTCCGGGACGCCTATGGCGCACTGGGAGCGCAGTCGCGCGCCGGCGAACTGGTGCGGGCCCTGCTGGAGCGGAGTCCCGAGTTCGCCGAGCTGTGGGAGCGGCACGAGGTCGCCCGCCGGTTCGAGGACCACAAGACGCTCCTCCACCCGGAGCTCGGTGCGATCGAGCTGGACTGCCAGGCGCTGTTCACCGAGGACCTGTCGCAGTGCCTCCTCGTCCTGACGGCCGCGCCGCGCACCGAGGCCGCGGAGAAGCTGGCGCTGCTGGCGGTACTGGGCACGCAGTCGTTCGCCGGGTAGCGTGTGGGCCGTGGATGTCATCGGCTGGCTTCTCGACGGCGATCCCGCGATCCGCTGGCAGGTGCGCCGCGACCTCCTGCACGAGCCGGACGACGCGGTCGCCTCCGAACGCGCGAAGGTGGAGACCGAGGGCTGGGGTGCCCGCCTGCTGGACCTTCAGCGCGAGGACGGCACCTGGGGCGACGGCGTCTGGACCCAGCGCGACCGGGTCGGGGTGGACGACGCGATGCTCCTGCTGGCGGTCCTCGGAGCGCCCGCGGACGGCGAGCGGACACGCGTCGCGGTGGACCGGGTCGTGCGCCAGGTGGACTGGGGCGAGGAGTGGTGGAACCATCCCTTCTTCGACGGCGAAGTGGAGCCATGCATCAACGGCCGAGTGCTCGTCGCCGGCGCGCGGTTCGGGCATCCCAGCGAGCTGATCGTCGAGCGGCTGCTGAACGAGCAGCAGGACGACGGCGGCTGGAACTGCTACGCGGAGACCCGGCAGGACCCCGGCTCGTTCCACAGCACGATCTGCGCACTGGAGGGACTGACCGCCTACCGCGACGCGGGTGGCCCCACCGACGTGTCCGCGGCGATCGAGCGCGGCCACGAGTACCTGCTGGCGCGCGGCCTGATGCGCCGCCGGAGCGACGGCTCGATCATCAGCGAGAGCTGGCTCCGGTTCTCGTTCCCGTACTACTGGTCGTTCGACGTCCTGCGCGGCCTCGACCAGCTGCGGGCTGCGGGTGTCCCGGCGGACGAACGCGTCGCGGAGGCGGTCTCAGTCGTGTCATCGCGGCGGCAACCCGACGGCCGGTGGCTGCTCGACCACGAGCACTCCGGGCGGGCGCTGCTGGACCTGGAGACGGTCGGCGAGCCGAGCCGCTGGAACACGTTGCGGGCGCTGCGCGTGCTGGAGTGGGCGCGGGCGCACGTCGACGAGTAGGGGTCGGGAGCGTCCGGACCGAGCCGCTACACCGCGGAGCGACGTGCGGCACGGTCGGCGAAGGCGTCGAGCGCCCGGATCATGTCCTCCGCGATCCAGAGCCGGTTGCGCTTGCGCGAGTTCGCGGGGCGGAGGACACCACGATCCACCAGGGCTTCGAATGCGCGGTACGTACCGGGCGCGGACAGCCCGAGCCGGGCCTCCACGACCGCGGCGTTGAGCACCGGCTGTTCGAGGGCGAGCGTGGCCACGCGTCGAGCGGAGCTGTCGGACCGCAAGCCGGTCAGGGCCTCCTCCCACCGAGAGCGGAGCCCGTCGATCGCCGATGCGAGGTCCCGACCGGCGCGCACCGCGAAGGCCGCCGCCTCGGTGAACACGCGGACGATCGGGTCGACCTCGCCCTGGCGGTAGGCGGTGAGCGCGTCGTAGTAGTCGTCCACCTCGCGCAGGAGGCCGGCCGAGACCGGAACGACCACCGTCGCGGTCGTGCGCGAACGCCGCAGCATCGCGTGGACGATCGCGCGCCCGGTGCGGCCGTTGCCGTCCGGGAACGGGTGGATGGTCTCGAACTGCGCGTGGGCGATCGCCGCGTGGACGAGCGCGGGGACATCCCACCGGCCCGTGAATGCGACGAGGTCGGCCATCGCCGAGGGCACGCGCTCGTGGTGGGGAGGGACGAACGCGGCGCCGTGCGGACTCAGCCCGATCCGCCGATCCACACCTGCTCGCGGCGGTAGCCTCCGGTCAGCTCAGGGGCGTGATCTTCAAGCAGTGCGGCGTGCATCGCGATGATTCCTCCCCCGTCGAGCCCGTCGGAGAGTTCCAGCGCCGCCTGCATGGCGCGGACGTTGCGCACGATCAGCGGCGCGTTTCCGGTGTCGCGCTCTCCGAGCTCCGTCTCCGCGATCGCGCGGGCGCCGCTGGTCAGGTTCTCGATCTGGGAGGACGACGCCGACTCACTCCGCAGGAGGATGGACGCGAACGGGAGGACGGAGAGCCCGAGCTCGGCGTCGAAGCGCGTGAGCAGGGCGCTCGCCTCCACGGCTTCGGTCGCGACGACGGCGGTCACGGGGACCTCGAGCTCACCGATCCGCGGCACGATCGCGGCGTCGTACGGTCCACGGCTCGACGCCCATTGGCGTTGGGTGAGATGCGCACGGCCGTAGCGTGAGCGCCACGCGCACTGCTCGTGCGTGAGGGCCGGCCAGGCGCCGATTCCGGACATGAGAACAACACTACGGATTATTTACACTTAGCGACCTAAGTGTAAATAACTCTCCTCCCTATTTTCACCTCCACCCCACCCCCATCGCCCTCTAGACGCCCGAACCCCCGCGGCGTTACTGTCAGCCCACATCCAGGCTCGGACCCGAGCCCAGGGGAAAGGTAAAACGACATGGATTTCTGGAACAACTTCTGGAACATCATCTGGCTGTTCTTCTGGAGCTTCGCTTTCATCGCGTACCTGTTCGCGCTCTTCGCGATCATCAGCGACCTGTTCCGGGACCACAAGCTCAACGGCTGGTGGAAAGCGCTGTGGATCATCTTCCTGATCTTCGTGCCGTTCCTCACCGCGCTCGTCTACCTCATCGCCCGCGGGCCGGGGATGGCCGAGCGCAGCCAGAAGGAAGCCCGCCAGGTGCAGCAGAGCACCGACGCCTACATCCGCGAAGTGGCGACCTCCAGCCCGGCCGACGAGATCGCGAAGGCGAAGGCCCTCCTCGACGCCGGCACCATCACGCCGGAAGAGTTCGCACACCTGAAGAGCGTCGCGCTCGGCCACCAGGCCGCGGCCGGGGCTCACGCAGCTCCCGCGGCGGCCGCGCCCGCCGCCCCGTCCGCGCCGACCCCGCCGCCGGCAGCGCCCACGGCGTGATCGAACGGGATCGGTGACCGACGTGACCGACCCGACCGCGACGGCGCCGGAGTCCTCCAGGGCTCCGGCGCCGCCTCACGCCCGCACCCGGCCGCTCGCCGGGCGCTTCGACACCAACCGGGAGGCCATCATGGCGCTCCAGACACCGATCGCAGGAACCGATCATGGCCGCCGCTAAGGGGTCTGGCCGTTCCGCCGCCGCGGCCGCCGGGCCGAACCGCCCCCACCGGACGGGCCCGACCCCGAACAGGAGGCCACGGCCTCGAACGGCCGCAGCGTCCGCATCCTCCTGGGCCTCGCGGGCGGAACCGTCATCCTCATCGGGCTGCATGCCATCGCCGGCATCCTCGCCCCGACCTTGCTCGCGCTGGTGCTCGTCATCTGCGCACAGCCCGTGCGCGTCTGGCTGGAACGGCACGGCACGCCGAGCGGAGTCGCGACCGGAGCCGTCGCGCTCACGACGTTCGCGCTGCTGGCCGGCTTCGTCGCCCTCCTCATCATCGCGATGGGCCAGTTCGTGTCGATGCTGCCGCAGTACAAGGAGCAGTTCCAGCAGATCGGCCAGCAGTTCGCGAGCTGGCTGTCGACCATCGGCATCAGCACGCAGGACGTCAAGGCCGTGACCCAGGGGTTCGACCCGACGAAGCTGGTCAACTTCTTCAGCGGCCTGCTCGGCGGTGCGTTCGGCCTCATTGCATTCGGCGTGATCGTGCTCACCATGCTGATCCTGATGCCGGCGGACGCCGCCTACACTCCGACCCTGCTGCGCCAGCTGGAGCCGACCAAGCCGAACCTGGTGTACGCGATGACCGGCTTCGCGCACAGTGTCCGGCGGTACATGGTCGTCACGACCCTGCTCGGCATCGTCCAGGGCGTCATCAACGGCATTGCGCTGTTCATCCTCGGCGTGCCGGCCGCGCTGCTCTGGGCGATCCTGTCGTTCCTGTGCAGCTTCATCCCGAACGTCGGCTACTTCCTGGCACTGGTGCCGCCGCTGGTGTTCGGCTATCTCATCGGCGGCTGGGGCACGGTCATCGCGATCATCGTCATCTACGGGATCGTCAACGCCGTCGTCCAGTCGGTGGTGCAGCCGAAGGTGGTCGGCAACGCCGTGGCGCTCAGCCAGACGCTCACCTTCTTCTCCGTGCTGCTCTGGGCGGTCGTGCTCGGCGCGATCGGCGCCATCCTCGCCATCCCGCTGACCCTGCTCGCCCGGGCGATCCTGGTCGACTCCGACCCCCGCGCCCGGATCTGGCGCGCGGCGATCGGCGACCTCCGGGAGACGAAGGACCTCATGAAGGAGGAGTCCGTGGCGGCCAAAGCGGAGCGGCGCTCGGCCAAAGCGGTCGCGCGGTCGGGTGCGCGGCCGCCGTCGGACCCGGGCGGTACGGGCGGACCGGCCGGCACGATGTGAGGAGTGATCGGCGAACGAGCGCCGGAGGCGCAACGGCAGGGGTTGCAACTCGCAGTGATCGCGCTCAGTGCTGCAGGGTCGTCTTCAACACGATCACCACGACCCCGAACAACCCCGTCACCACCGCCCCCGTCAAGCACCCCCACACCGCTCGCCCGCGGATCAGGAACACCAGATACCCCAGCAATCCCAGCAGCAGCACCGTCAGCCACAGCGACACCGTCACTCCGACCGCCGCCGGCAGGATCCCCAGCGCCGCCAGCAGCAGCGGGATGCTCGGCACCACCGCCGCCTCCAGCATCCCGCTGGACTCGAACAGCGCGTGGCGGAGGGAGTCGACGATGCGGACGCGGGCGCTCTCGTCGTCGGCGTGGAAGCCGAGGGCCGTCGAGTAGACGTGGGCCAGCCAGAAGACCACGATGCTCACCAGGCTGAAGACCAGGACGTGAAACGCGTCGGAGCGGCCGGACGCGCCGCCGGAGCTCGCCGCGACCACGCTCGCGTAGACGATGGTGCCGTAGATCCCCGCCGGCGTTCCCCAGTGCCGCCAGAGCGCACGCTGCACACGGATGCCGCTGCCATCGGGCTGCGCCCTGGACGAGTTGAGGTCCATCGGGTCCATGAGGACATCATGGTCCGCGGGTGACCGCGCCGTCAGCCCTGTTCGGGGAAGCGCGCCTCCGTCTGCAGGCCGCCCTGGGCCGCCGCCGAGCCCGCGAGGCCTCCCCCGCGGCCGCGCAGCAGGAACGCCGCGCCGACTGCGATCACCGCGCCGGCGACCGGGCCGACGATGTACACCCAGTAGGCGTCCCAGTGCCCGCTCACCAGGTCGGGTCCGAAGGTGCGCGCTGGGTTCATCGAGGCGCCGGAGATCGGGCTCCCCCACAGCCCCGCCAGGGCGATGTAGGCGCCGACGCCGAACGCGCCGATGATGCCGAGGTTCTGGGCTCCGGAGGCCGTGCCCAGGGTGACGCTCACCAGGCCGAACGTGAGCACCGTCTCCATCAGCAGCGCGTCCCACGACGAGAACCCGGACGCCGGGTAGTTCGACCCGTAGCGCGCGGAGACGTGCGTGACGCCCTCCAGGAACCACGCCGCCAGGGAGGCTCCGCCGAGCTGCACGACGATGTAGCCGGGCACGCGCGACCACGGGAAGTCGCCCCGCAGCGCGAACGCCACGCTGACCGCCGGGTTGAGGTGCGCGCCGGACACCTTTCCCATGAACAGGATGATCGCGAACACCATCAGCGCCGGCGCGGTCACGGCCGCGGTGCGGGAGATCGTGTTCGGGAAGGCCTGGCCCATCATCCCGCCGCCCGCGGCCACCAGCACCAGGAAGAAGGTGCCCAGCAGCTCGGAGAACAGCCTCCGCCACTCCTGGGACGTGTCGTGGAAGTCGTCGATGGACTGCTCGATCGACGCGGGCACGTGCATGAGCCTGCCGTGGACGACGTCGTTCATGATCCCGCGCGCCTCTGCGGCGTCCCGGCGGGTCTGCTCCTGGCTCATGCTGCCTCCTCTGTCATCCGACTCGCACCGCGCTCGGCTCCACCGAGAGGTCGCTGCCGCCCTCGACGGTGATGCGCCGGCCGACCCGGACGAGCTGCGGCTCGTCCGAGAACGCTCCCGCGAACAGCGCCTCGCCCTTGCGGAAGCTCGGCGACTGCTCCAGCAGATGCTGGGGCACGAACCCGAACACGTCGCCGATCTCGTCGATGTCGCGGGGCGAGTTCATCCGCATCAGGCCGAGGTTGTCGCACTGCGAGAGCACGTTCGGGTGGACCTTGGTGGGCCGCTGCGTGGAGAGGAACAGCCAGAGCCCGAACTTGCGGCCCTCGGCGGCGATCTGGATGAGCTGCTCGGTGAGCTGGGCCTCCACGCTGTTCCGCGGCACGGGCGGGCAGAAGTTGTGCGCCTCGTCCAGGACGATCAGCAGCGGGTCGCGCTCCATCCGCTTCTCCCAGAGGTGCTCCAGCACGCACAGCGCCGCGGCCTGGGGCTCGGCCTGGTGGGCGAAGCCGCCCACGTCGAGCACGGTGACGCGCGGGCGTTCGTCGATCGCGTCCACGACCGAGGAGCGCCCGAACGACCACAGCGGCCAGTCCAGGATCTCCAGGTTGTCGATCCGCATGCCGAGCCGGCGCTGCGCCGGGTCGTCCGAGGAGGCCAGCGCCTCCAGGAAGTGCTGCTTGTCGAAGTGCCGGCCCGGCGACTTGTCCAGGTGCAGGAGGGCGTTGTACTCCTCCTCGTCGGCGATCGGGTCCAGCCTCCCCACCGCCGCTTGCGAGCGCACGCTGAGGTCGACATAGCGGGCGTGGAGTTGCGGCTCGGTGCGGGTGCTGGAGTGGAAGACCCGGATGTCGAAGGCCGCGAACCGCTCGCGATCCTCGGCCGACGCGTCCTCACGGGTCCGCGACACCCGCACGAAGTCGGCGTTCGGGTCGAGCACCGCCATCGGCAGCTCGGTCTGCAGCAGCAGCTGCTCCAGCACGACCCCGAGCGCGTACGTCTTGCCCGACCCGCTCTGCCCGCACCAGAAGGTGTGCCGGTTGAAGCGCGAGCCGTCGATGACGGCGGGGCGCTCCGGGGCGTCGACGGTGGTGCCTATGGTGAGCGGGATCATCGTGCGGCCTTCCGGTTCGTGGAGCTCCGAGCGGTGAGCGCGGCGTCCAGTGCGATCGCCGCCCGGATGAGTGCGAGGTGGGTGAACGCCTGCGGGAAGTTGCCGAGCTGGAGGCCGGCGGGGTCGATCTCCTCGGCGAACAGGCCGACGTGGTTGCCGTAGGTGAGCATCTTCTCGAACGCGTACTGCGCCTCGTCCAGCCGTCCGGCGTCGGTCAGCGCGCACACGTAGAAGAACGAGCACAGCGAGAAGGTGCCCTCCTCGCCCGGGAGCCCGTCCGGCGATGCCGTCGGGTTGTAGCGGTAGACGAGGCTGTCGGTGACAAGCTCCTCCCCGATCGCGTCGAGGGTGGAGAGCCACATCGGGTCCTGCGGCGAGATCATCCCGACCAGCGGCATCAGCAGGGTGATCGCGTCGACGACGTCGGTTCCCGGATACTGCGTGAACGCTTTCCGCTCCGGGTTCCAGCATGTGGTGAAGACCTGCTCGTAGATCGCGTCACGGGTCGTGATCCAGCGCTCCAGGGGCGCGGGCCGGCTGCGCTCCCGCGCGATGGTGATGGCGCGGTCGAAAGCGACCCAGCACATGATCCGGCCGTAGGTGAAGTCCTTGCGGCCTCCCCTCGTCTCCCAGACCCCCTCGTCGGGCTGGTCCCAGTTGTCGGCCAGCCAGTCGAGGATGCCGACGAGCTTCATCCATCCGGGGTGCCCGATCGGGCGGTGGTCCTGGGCGATGGACAGCGCGTCCAGCGCCTCGCCGTAGATATCGAGCTGGAGCTGGTCGGCCGCGCCGTTGCCGATGTGCACCGGTGTCGAGCCCGCATAGCCCTCGAAGTGGTCGAGGGTGAGCTCCTCCAGGTCGGACGATCCGTCGATGCGGTACATGATCTTCAGCGGCCCGGAGCTCTCGCCCACCTGCTCGGTCACGCGGTCGGCGGTCCAGAGCGAGAAGGTGATCGCCTCCTCCTCGTAGCCGAGGGCGAGCAGCGAGTAGACCGAGAAGGAGGCGTCGCGGATCCACGTGTAGCGGTAGTCCCAGTTGCGCACGCCGCCGAGCTGCTCGGGCAGCGCCGCCGTCGGCGCGGCGACGAGGGCTCCACTCGGCGCGTACTGGAGGAGCTTCAGCACCATCGCCGAGCGCTCGACGGCCTCCCGCCAGCGGCCGGTGTAGGCGCTGCGGCCGATCCAGTCCCGCCAGAAGGCGACCGTCTCGCGGAACAGCCGGTTGCCGCGGGCGCGGCCGATCTCCCGCGGCTCGCCGCGCGGCTCGGTCTCGAACGCGAAGATGCGCAAGTCCCCGGCGCCGAGCGCGAACTCCAGGTCGGCGTCGCCGTCCACCAGCGACTCCTCCGGGACGCCGTGCAGGGCCGCGCTGGTCGTGTCGTCGGCGAACAGCACGCCGTTCGCGGAAGCCGTCGCCGTGTGCGCGCTGCGGCCGTAGTCGAACCGGGGCCGGCACTCCAGCCGGAAGGTCAGTTCGCCGCGCACCACCCGGACGGCCCGGACGATGACCCGCCGGGCCGTTGCGATGTGCGGCTCGTCGGCGACGGGCATGAAGTCGATGACCTCCCCGACGCCCTTCGACGACATGAACCGGGTGATCAGGACAGCCGTCTGCGGGAAGTACATCTGCCGGATCCGCACGTCGTCGGCTAGGGCGTGGATGCGGAAGTATCCGCCCTTCTCCCGGTCGAGCAGCGACGCGAACAGGGTCGGCGAGTCGAAGCGGGGCGCGCAGAACCAGTCGATGGAGCCGCCGGTCGAGACCAGCGCCACGGTCTGCAGGTCGCCGATCAGGCCGTGGTCTGCGATGTCGGGGAACGCCGCCATGCCGGTCTCCTCCCTGCCCCGGTTCCGTGCCTGGACGGCCGCATGCTAGCTCCGCGAGCGAGCGCGGCACCAGACCTGTCAGCGGAGGGGGCGGCCCTGTCAGCGGGAGGACGCCGACCTGGGAGGCGCATCCTCGACGTCCTCCGCCCCGCCGTCCTCCTCGTCCCCGCCCTTCGGCTTCCCCAGCACACTCGACGGCAGGTTGCGGGAGAAGAACACCGCGCCGAGCGAGACGATCGCCAGCGCCGCGAACGACAGCCGCAGGGCGTCGAGCTGGGACGCGCTGTAGATGGAGGAGAGCTCGTTCGCCTGATCCTGACTGAGGCCGGCGTTCGTGGCGATCTTCGGCACGTCTGCGACCGGCACCACCGCGACCCCGGCCTGCGTCTCCGCCGCGATCTGCTGCTGCACCGAGTCCGGCAGGGTGCTCGCCGCCACTCCGCCGCTGAACAGCGTGGTGAGCGAGGCGATCATCACCGAGCCGATCAGGGCGGTCCCGAGCGACGATCCCAGGTTCTGGTAGACCCCCTGCACTCCCCCGGCCTCGCTGAGCTCGTCTTCGCCGACCGCCGACATGGTGATGTTGCCGAGCTGGGAGGCGAGCAGGCCGAGGGCGGCGCCCGCCAGGAACATCCCCGCGCCGAAGATCCAATTGTCGAGCGTGGAGTCCACCGAGCCGAGCAGCACGAGGCTCGACAGCACCAGCCCGAACTGGCCGATCCGGGCGATGAGCTTCGGCGACAGCCTCCGGGCGAGCGCTGTGCCCAGGATCGAGAACAGCACGAGTGCGACCGACAGCGGGAAGATCCTCAGCCCGGTCGACAGCGCGTCCAGCCCCAGCGAGAGCTGCAGGAAGATCGGCACGACGAAGAACAGGCCGGCGGTCACCGTGTACTGGATGCCGAGGCTGCCGACCCCCGCCCGGAGCTGACGGAGCCGGAGGATGGCGGTGTTCAGCAGCGGCGGCCTCCCGAGCCGGATCAGCCGGCGCTGGCGGAGGAAGAACAGCCAGAGCAGCACCGCGCCGATCCCGACGATGAACGGGACGGGAGACAGCCCGAGGACCGTGATGTCCTGCTGGGTCGGCAGGATCCAGCCCCACGTCTTCGTCTGCAGGAGGCCGTAGACGATGAACACGAGCGCCGCGGCCGACAGGAGCACCGACAGGATGTCGATCCGGATGTGCGCGCGCTCGCCGGTGTCGGACACGACCTTGCGGAACAGCAGCACGACCGCCATGATGACGACCTCGCCCGCGAACACGTACCGCCAGCTCGCGTAGGTGGTGAGGAAGCCGCCGATCAGCGGCCCCACCGCGACGGCCACGCCGGACGCGGCCCCGATCGTGGCGAACGCCGTCACCCGCGCGTGCCCTGAGTAGTTGTTCGCGATGAGCGCCGCGATCGCCGGGATGACCAGCACAGCGCCCAGCCCTTCGACCACCGACCAGCCGAGGAACAGCACGGCGATGTTCGGCGCGAGCGCCGTCGTGCCCGAGCCGATCGCGTACACGATCGAGCCGATGACCAGCGCCCGCCTGCGACCCCAGACGTCGCCGAGCTTGGCGCCCAGCAGCATGAACGCCGCCATCGTCAGCGTGTAGAAGGTGATGCACGCCTGCATGGCCGAGATGGTCGTGTGCAGGTCCTTGACGACGGTCGAGATGGAGACGTTCATGACCGTGCTGTCGAGCGTCATCACGAACTGCGCCGACGCCAGCACCGTGACCGCACCCAACCGATTCGCCATGACAGCCCTCCCGGGAAATCTGCCCGATGGTAGCCCGCGGCCGACGCGGCGCACCAGACGGCAATTCGCACAGAACGCCCGTTGTAAGATTCCAGGACAGATCTATTGGAATATTGATCGAGTGACAATGAGCGTCAAGCATGAAAATCTCTCAACGACAATGGGAAGCGGCCTCGCGAGCCGCTCGAACACGCCGCGATGCCTTGGGCATTGTGTTGCTGGCATCGATTGCATCTGCGACCGCCGGGACCGAACACCTGTGGATCCTCTTCGTTTCTTTCGTGATTCCCGATATCGCCCTCGCCACTGCGTCGGTGGCCAAGAGGGTCGCCCACCGTGTCGTCACCGAGAGCCAGGTGGCGCTCTATCCCTCCGCGCTCATCGTGCTCGGACTGTCGGGGGGCGTGGGAACATTCAGCGGCGTTGTCCTGTCCGCAGGCGCTGGGTGGCTTCTGAGGATAGGTATCCAGAGGCTGGTAGGGAGTGATTTCCTGCCTCGCCGTGAGTGAAGTCGCCGCCGATAGTCGCGCAGTTCGAGGCGGTCGCGCCCACCTCTACCCGCCCGCCACGCACCGAGCTAGCATGAGCGCCACCCCAGGAGGTGCGTCATGACGACGATCGCGACCCCGCTCACCGAAACCGAGCTCTACGACGCCGGCCGTGCGGCCCGAGCGCAGGTGCCGCGGTCCGCGCAGGCGGAGTACACGCCGCCGCCCGGGCGCGACCCCCTCGGCATCCTGCACGAGCAGAACACGTCGCGGCTCCCGAATCTGGTGCAGCTTCGCATGCAGCGGATGAGCACCGACCCGTTCGCCTTCTACCGCGGCACCGCGGCCCTCCAGGCCGCCGACATGCGCGACGCTCCGACCTCCGGCGCCGAGGTCGTGATCTGCGGGGACGCGCACGTGAGCAACTTCGGTATCTACCGGTCGCCGGAGCGCGCGATGGTGTTCGACATCAACGACTTCGATGAGGCGTCCGTCGGACCGTGGGAGTGGGACGTGAAACGGCTCCTGGCCAGCGTTGTCCTGGGCGGACGTTCGCTCGGCATGGGCGGCTCCGACCTGCGCGCCATCGTGCTCTCGGCGGCCGCGATGTACCGCAACTCGTTGCGGAACGCGCTCCAGCAGACGCTGTACAACCGCTACTTCCGGCCCACCAGCCTGGTCGACCGGCAGATCCTCAGCCCGGACAGCGAGCGTATGATCAAGCGCACCCTGAAGGAGTCGGAGAAGCGGACGAGCGAGCGCGTCGCCGCGCGCTCCCTCGAGGAGGGCGGCGACGGCAGCCTCCAGTTCGTCGAGAACCCGCCGGTGCTCACCCGGCTGGAACCGGAGGTCCGGGCGCTCATCGACTCGGTCTTCGCGGCCTACCGCAAGACGGTCCCCACGAACCTCGCGCTGATGCTCTCGCAGTACGCGGTGCTGGACGCCGCGCGTCGCGTGGTCGGGGTCGGCAGTGTCGGGACGCGCTGCTTCATCCTCGCGCTCGGCGACCCGACCGGCGACGTGCTCATCCTGCAGCTCAAGGAGGCAAGCCGCTCCGTCGTCCAACAGTTCGGCGGGGTGGTGCCCGTGCCCGGCTACCTCGACCCGGAGTTGGAGGCGCAGCACGAGGGCTACCGGGTCGTCGGCTGCCAGCGCATCCTGCAGGCGGTGTCCGACCCGTTCCTCGGCTACCTGAACGTGGAGGACTTCAGCTTCTACATGCGCATCTTCCGCAACCGGAACGCGTCGTTCGAGATCGCCGACATGAACCGCGTCCAGTTCGGCGAGTACGCGCAGTCGTGCGCGATCGTCCTCGGCCGAGCCCACGCGCGCTCGCCGAAGGCGCAGTTCGCGGCCGGCTACATGGGGACCGGAGGCACGTTCGTGCGGGCGGTGTCCGAGTGGGCGCACTCCTACGCGAACCAGTCCGAAGCGGACTACGCGACCTTCGTCGACGCGGTCCGCTCCGGCCAGTTCGGGTGACTCAGCTGTCGAGCTCGTGGGCCGTGCGGATGACGCGCTCCGGGTCGTACGCCTGCTTGACCGCGCGCAGCCGCTCCAGCGTCGCGGCGTCGTAGAACCGGGACGGCGGGACCGCGGTCTCCCGGAAGTTGGAGTAGTCGCGTCCGGCTGTCCACGGCTCCAGGGCGGCGCGCAGCCCGGCCACCTGCGCCCGCAGCAGCGGCGCGAGCGCCGGGTCGGGGAGCATCCCGACGGCGTAGAGGAGGAAGCGCCCCGGGAAGTGGTCGACCGCTCCACCGCCCTCCGAGGGTCGGCCGGCCGCACCGCCGAGGTGGCGCAGGTCGACGGCCAGCAACGCCGTCCGGGCCTTCGGACCGGCCGCAGCCAGCAGCGCCTCGATCGCGGCTTCCGGGAGGTCGTCGAGGATCAGCCCGTCCCCGATGGCAGGGACCGGCTGCGGCGGGTCCATGTGCAAGAGCCCGAGCTCGGCGGCCGGGAGGTCGCCGAAGGTGTCGATCGCCGGGCCGAGCGCCCGCAACGGTTCCAGGACGGCCGCAGCCTCCTGTTCGGGCAGGTCGATCGCCCCGTCCACCCCGACGAACGCCTGACCGCGCAGGAAGTCCGGAAGGTCGGGCAGCGGCGGGACGCGCAGCAGCCGCACGCAGGTCGTCGCGGCCTCCGTCAGGTCGCGCGTCCACTCCTCGTAGGCGTTCAGCACCTCGCCGGCGCGGGCGATCGGGTAGAGCAGCATCCCCGCGTACACGGTCGGGACGGGGAAGACGTCGAAGGTGAGGGCCGTCACGATGGCTGCGTTGCCACCGCCGCCGCGCAGCGCCCAGAACAGGGCCGGCTCGGACTCCGCCGTGACGTGCCGCTGGCGGCCGTCCGCCGTGACCACGTCGATACCGGTCACCGCCGAGCAGCCCAGGCCGCGTTCGCGGGCCATCCAGCTGTATCCGCCGCCGAGCAGGTAGCCGGCCACGCCGACGTCCGGCGACGACCCGGCGAGGGCGGCGAGCCCGTGCGGTGCGAGGGCCGAGGTGACCTCGCCCCACAGCACGCCGGCGCCGGCGCGGACGCGCGAGGCCGCGACGTCGACCTCCACCCCGCGCAGCCGGGTGGTGCGCAGCAGCACGGCCCCGGCGAGGTCGCCGAGCGGCGCTGCGAGGTGCCCGGTGCCCTGCGGAACGACGCGCAGGCCGCGGTCGCGGGCGAACCCGACCACGACCGCGATGTCGGAGGCGTCGGCCGGCACCACGACGGCCTCCGGACGCTGGTCCGCGGCGAGGTTCCAGCCCAGCCGTTCGGCGTCCCAGTCGGGATCGGCGGGTGTGACGACGCGGCCGGTCAGCCGGTCGGCGAGGTCTCGGAAACGATCCGAGACGGCGGTCTCGGTGAGAGACATAGCGGTGCTCCTGTTCGGGTTCTGAGTGTTCTGGTGAGGCCGCCGGCGGCCGGGCACGCACGGCGACGGGAGCAAGGATGCTCCCCCGGCGCACCCCCGCACCACCCTCGAAGTGACAATTGCTCATCTGAGCACGCAGGCCCCCGTCCTCAGCCGAGGGGCACGGCGGGGGATCAGCGGGGGGCGAGGAAAGCGCGGACCGCGTCCAGGACCGCCGGGGTGTCCAGGTGCAGCCCGTGGCGCGCATCCAGCTCCAGCATCCGCGCGTCCGGAATATCCTCGGCCAGCAGCCGCGCGTGGGCCACCGGGGTGAGCGCGTCCTCACTGCCGTGGATCACCAGGGTCTCCGCGCGGATGCGGCCGAGCGCCTCCCGGGCGTCGTGGTCGCGGCTCGCGGCGAAGTGCCCGCGCAGCGCGGCACGCGAGGCGACCCGATCGAAGAATCCGTCCACTTCCGCCGGGTGCGCCCGCGCCCAGTCCGCGTCGAAGAACAGCGGCAGCATCCGCTCCCGGTCGCCGCTCAGCAGGTCGCCGACGACGGCCGGGTCGCGCCGGTCGCGCGCGCCTCCGGCCCGGTCGCTGGCCGTCGTGCCGATGAGCACCAGCCGGCGGACCCGGGACGGATGCTCGGCCGCGAGCCACTGCGCCACGCGGCCGCCCATCGAGTGCCCGAGCACGTGCGCGGCCGACACGCCCGCCTCGTCGAGCACGGCGAGCGCGTCATCGGCGAACTGCCGCGTGCTGTACCCGGCCGGGTCGCCCGCGCCGCTGTCGCCGATGCCGCGGTGGTCGAACACGATCACGCGGAAGTCGTCGGCGAGGGCGTCCGCGAACGGCCCCCAGCCGTGCATCCCGGTCGCCTGTCCCGCGATGAGCAGCAGCGGGACGCCGCTCCCGCGCTCCTCGAACGCGATCGGCTCACCGTCGTCGGCGGTCGCGAGAGGGGGCACGGCGTGTGAGTCTACCGGCCGCCACCCGCTAGCATCGCGGCATGCATGTGCGACTGCGCCGGGTGTCCGACGCCGACGCCGACGCCGCGTTCGAGATGATGCGCGACCCGGAGGCCGTGCGGATGGCGGCGTTCACCGCCGCCGACCCCGACGACCGCCGACTTCGACGCCCGGTGGCGACACCACCTCAGCGATCCGACGATCACGATTCGCGCCGTGGAGGCCGACGGCGGCTTCGCGGGAACGGCCGCGGCCTTCACCCTCGACGGCGACCGGGAGGTCACCTACTGGATCCGCCGCCCGCTCTGGGGTCACGGCATCGCGACCGCGGCGCTCCTGCTCCTCGTGACGCTCGAGCCGGCCCGTCCGCTGCACGCGCGCGTCGCCGCAGCCAACATCGGCTCGCAGCGGGTGCTGGCGCGCGCCGGGTTCGTGGAGACGGCGCGGGAGACATCGTACGCGGCGGGCGCCGGGAGGCCGGTGGAGGAGTTGGTGCTCGAGCTCCGGTGACCGGAGGGGTGGTCTCAGTCGCCCTCTGCGCGGCCGCTCCGTGCCCGGCCAGCCCGCGCCCAGCCACCCGTGTCCGGCCACCCCGTGCCCGGCCACCCCGTGCCCGGCCACCCCGTGCCCGGCCTCCCCGTGCCCGGCTACTCCACGTGCCCGGCTACTCCCCGACCTCCACGCGCTCGCCGCGCACCGCCCGCGCACTCCAGCGCCCCTGCTCACGCTCCACCCGGATCGGGTGCTCGAACGCCGCGCTCACCGTCGCGGTCGTGACGGCCTGCGCGATCGGCCCGGCCGCGACGATGCGCCCGTGCGACAGCAGAAGGGCGTGCGACGTCGTCTCCGGCAACTCTTCCAGGTGATGGGTGACCAGCACGCTGGCGAGGTCGGGGACCGCGACGGACAGGCCGTCGATCGTCTCCAGGAGCTGCTCGCGCGCGGCGACGTCGAGCCCGGTGGTCGGCTCGTCGAGCAGCAGGAGGCGCGGCTCGGACACGAGCGCCCGGGCGATCAGCGCACGGCCGCGCTCACCCTGCGACAGGGTGGGCCAGCGGGCGTCGCGCCGGTCGTGGAGGCCGATCGTGCGGATCAGGTCGCGGGCGCGGGCGACCTCCCCGGCGGTCGGCTCCCACCGCATCGGCGGCTCCAGCGTCCCGGTGATCCCGGTGAGGACGACCTCCGTCACGGTGAGCGGCGAGCGCACCGGATGGCGCGGGTTCACGTGGCCGATGTGGCGGCGTAGCTCCTGCAGCTCGACCCGTCCGAGCCGTCGGCCGAGCACGTCGACGGTGCCCGAGGTGGGGAACGCGACGGCACCGCAGAAGCCGAGCACCGTGCTCTTCCCGGCGCCGTTCGGGCCGAGCAGCGCCCAGTGCTCCCCCGCGCGCACGGCGAACCCGATGTCCTCCAGGATGTGACGGCCGTCACGGCGGAAGGTCACGTCGCGAAGTTCGAGCACCGTCTCCATCCCTCCATCCTGCCCTGTCCGCCGTGTCGGCCCGCGCCGGCCGGCCACAGGTCACGGTTCGGTCTCGTACGGCACTTCGTCACCGGAAACGTAGGAAGCGCTCAGCCTCGCTTCGTACGCTCCCCCGCTATGGGGACCCAACTGCTCCGAGTCGGACCGTTCGCCCGACGCCGGCTGGAGCGTCTGGCGCGCCGGGATGCGGAGGCTGTGCGATCGCGCAGCGCAGAGGCGACCGCTGGGCGCGGAGTGCCGGACACGACCGAGGGGGCACCGCTCGGAGACGAGCCGACGCCCACGGTCGCCGCCCTCCAGGCCCGCGCGAACGCGTACGCCCACCGCGAGGAGCAGCGCTTCCTCGCCCGCTCCCGACGCGATCTCGCCGAGCAGCACGAGCTGTCCCACGCACTCGCCGCCGACCTCGACGCCTACGACGAGCGGCTGGACGCCCTGCCGCCGGCCGACCGCGGCTCGGCCGGCATCGCGGAGGGCGAGGGGGTCCCTTTCGAGGAGCTCCGCCGGCTGCGCCGCCGGATCGCCGCACGCAACGCCCGGACGGAGGAGCTCGGCGCCCGGATCCACGCCCGCTTCACCGCCGCGCGGCTGCGCGCGACGCGTCACTTCGATCGTTCTGACGAGAAGATCGCCGTCTACTGGGGCGCGTACCTGCGGGCGATGCCGCCGCGACCTGCGCCCGTCCGGGCGCCGGCGTTGCGCCGCGCGGATTCGCTCGCCGGACGGGAGACCTCCGTCGAGCGCTGGCATCCTGCGGGCTCGGTGCAGCCGTTCGCATCAGCCACACCACCATCCACCGAACCGGGGAGCATCGATGCGTCAACGTGACCGGACCACCGAGTACCGGGTCCCTTCCACCGCGGGACTGCGGCGGCGACTGCTCTGGCGACTGCGCCGGATGCGCGGCGCCGTCGACGTCGAGACGCTGGAGGTCTTCGAGCACGAGCTGGCCGCGTTCGAGCGCGTCGGGGTCGCCGACCTGGAACGTCAGCGCACCCGCAATGTCTCGGAGTGCTCCGCCCGCCTGGCCGAGGCGCAGTCCCGGGTCGAGCTGATCCGGCACGCGCTGGAGCGCACCGAGGCCGACATCCGCCGCGCCGAGCAGGACGCCGCCCGCCTCGACGCCAAGCTCGCCGGCGGCGACCCCGAGCTGCACAGTTACGCCTAGGAGGACCGCATGCCGAGAGACATCGTCACCAAGCCCCCGAGGGTCCGCCCCAGCGTCGGGCATCTGTCGCCGGCCGCGCACGTCCTGGTCTACGTGCTGCTGCTGGCCATGCTCGCCGTCGACTACCTCCTGCTCGCGCAGGCTCTGACGCTGCTGCTGCGGAACGACAGCCAGTACGGCTCGATCGGGCTGCAGATGTACGTGATCACGCTCGGGATCTCGCTCGCGGTCGTCTCGTTGCCGCACGTGGCGGCGATCCTGCTGCGACGGGTGCAGGCGCGCGTGATGTCCCGGGGCTGGATCGTGGTTTCGGTCGCTCTGCTGCTGGTCTGGGCGGCGCTGCTGACGGCGATCACGGTCGCGCGGATCAAGGCGGGCATGGACGCGGCGAGCTCGGGGGCCTCACCGGCCTGGTCGGCGGCGGCACGACGACCGCGCCCGGGTTCTCGTGGACTGCACCCGACACGCTGATGGCCTTCCTCATGCTCGGGGTGCTCACCACCTCGGGGACGATCAGCTTCGTCGTCGCCTGGCTGACGACCCGGCCGCTGCTGGCGGCCGCGGAGAAGGCGCACGCGCACGTCGCGAAGCTCCGCACCCACCGCGACCGGCTGCTCGCCGAAGCGGTGAAGGCGGAGGAGGCCGCCCGCCACGCGGCCCAGCTCGACGCGCACGACGCCGTCCGTTACACGGGAGCCCGCGTCACCTTCCACTCGCGGGTGGACGTCATCCGCGCCCGCCTCGCCACCAGCCTCGCCCAGCGCGAGCGGGACCCGGAGAGCACGAGCCAGCTCATCCGTGAGCTCCGCGCCCGCCGCGTGGTCGAGGCCACGGGACCGGCGCCTGCGGCGGGGCAGGAGGCGGCGGCCACGTGGCCGTCGTCGACCACCGGGCTGGAGCGATGATGCGCGCCCGGTCCATCCGCGCGTTCGTCGCCGTCGCCGGAGTGCTCGCCGTGGGCGCAGGTCTCGCCGCGTGCACGTCGGCGACCGCTGCCGGGCAGGCCTGCGACCAGTCGCACAAGCGCAACCTCGGCGTCGTCGCGGGGAGCACCGCGAACGCGCCCGCCGTCGTCGTTCCCGCGAGCGCCACCGCTCAGCTCAAGGCGGCCGGGACCACCAACGGCAGCGTGACGGTGGTCATCCCCTCGGGGACCCCGCAGACGATGGGAACCACGTCCCTGGGTTCCACCGCCCAGGACGCGATCGTCTGCCAGAACGACCAGCGCACGAAGCTCACCCAGATCGGCACGTACCTTGCAGGCCTCAAAGCCGCCTCGCCGGAGGTGGACTTCCTCGGCGCGATCGGCCAGGCCGCCCGTGACCTCGGCGACCATCCGCTCGGCGTGCTCGTGATCGGCAGCGGCATCCAGACCGCAGACCCTCTGAACTTCGCCGGTAGCGGCCTGCTCTATGCCGACCCGGCGCAGGTGGTCTCCGACCTGCGCTCACGGAACCTCCTTCCCACCGACCTCACCGGCGTCACTGTCTACTGGTCCGGCATGGGCGACACGGCTGGAGCACAACAGCCGCTCACGGTCCCTGCGCGCAGCAACCTGACCGCTCTCTGGACCGCCGTGATCAAGGCCGCGGGCGGGACCCTCTCGCTGCTGCCCGAACCCGCGTCCGGCGCGGCCGCGACCGGGCTGCCGGCCGTGACTCCGGTCCCGGTGGCGGCCGTCGCGACGAAAACGGACTGGTCGCACCCCGTGGTCATCCGCAACAGCGACCTCCACTTCGTCAAGGACACCGCGACGTTCTCCGACCCCTCGGCAGCCCAGCAGCTCCTGTCGGCACTCGCGCCGTCGATCGAACAGAGCAGCGGCGTGATCACTGTCACCGGCACCGCGTCCAAGGACCAGGCCACGAGCAACACCGCCGACACCGCGCTGTCGCTGCACCGGGCGAACGCCGTGAAGGCCGCCCTGGTGTCGCTCGGCGTGCCGGAGGCGAAGCTCACGACGGCCGGCGTCGGCTTCCAGTGGTGCGGCTGGCAGAGCGAGACGGACGCATCCGGCTCCTACTCCGACGCCGTCGCCGAACAGAACCGCTCCGTCATCCTCACCTCCCCCGGTGTGTCGCTGTGCGGCTGAGCGGCCGACTCACTGGCTCCCCTCACTAACATCCCCCACGAATATTCCCCACCGCCTTTCCCCGCCGCCTTCCCCCCGCCTTTCCCCACCACCTCCTCCACCGCCTTTCCCCGCCGAGGCTGGCTCAGTCGACGCGGGCTGACACCCGCGCCGCTCCTCGCCGTCCCGACGGCCACGGAGCGAGTCCATCGCGAGGCGCGAACCAGGCACGATCCCGTCAGGTGCTCGGTGTCGGAGCCGCGGTCGCCGTCGTGCCTTTCTTCGCCGCCGCCGCGAGGTGGACGATGCGCGTCGCCGAGACGGAGTCGCCACTGCGAGCACCGATCACGCCGATGCGGTCGCCGACCGCGAACGACGACGCGGTGGCCGGCTTCTTCGCTGTGCCGAACGTGGTCCTGGACCCGACGGTGACCGTGACCGTCGCGCCGGCGGCGGACTGGATCGTCCACGTGCCGCCGGAGATGGCCGTCAGGGTTCCGACTGTGCCGTGAGAGCGCTTCTGCTTCGCGCTGCCGGCGCCGCCCTTCTCGGCGTGCACCGCCGTGTTCATCGCCGCGGGCGCGGCGGAGCCTCCCCCGCGACGGCCGCAGAGACGCCCCAGGCCGTCCCGCCTGCGACCACCACGATCGCGAGCGCTGCCGCAGCGATCGAAAGCGCGACCGCGTGCCGACGCAGGAACGACGTGCGATCCGGTTCACCCGACTTCATCGAATCCGTGACCGCCCGGCCGGCGGTGGTCACGCTCGCAGCGCCTGCCGGAACAGCGCCCGGCATCGCAGCCTGACGCGCGTCCACCGACCCCAACGGCACGGTGTCTCCCACAACGCCGCCGTGCGCCTCCACCCACCAAGGCAGCGGTTCTGTCGGAAGCTCCCGGCCGCTGTCCGGCTCGCTCCCGACTCCCCTCGCAGCGTCGTCAGCATCATTCCCCGTGACGCTTTCGGCGTCGTTCTCGGCGTCATTCGTGTTCATGCCTCAACGCTGACAGGCGTAGATCAGGGCGATGCTCACGGAATGTCAGAGGAAGGTAAAGCCACCCGGAATTCGGTGCCGCCGCCCTCCACTGCGGACACGTTGATCCAGCCGCCCAGCCGGCCGACGAGCGCCCGCGCGATCGACAGGCCGAGGCCCGTTCCGACCGGCCGGGCACCCCGATAGCGGGCATGGAGCGCTCCGCGGTCGAACGCGACAGCGGTGTCCTCCGCGCTCAGCCCGGGCCCGCGGTCACGGACCGCGAGCTCGACCACCCGCTGCGGGGACAGGCCTCCCACGATGACGATCTCCGTGCCGGCCGGCGCAACCCGCAGAGCGTTCTCCACGAGTCCGTCCAGGACCTGTCGCAGCCGCATCTCGTCGGTGTGGACCGGGATCGGGTCGTCCGGCAGCGCTGCGCGCAACGCCACCTCCGCTCCTCCGGCGGCACCCGCCCACGCCCGCACAACAGCGCCGACCGTGTCACGGGCATCGAAATGCGTCTTCGTGATCGTGAACTCGTCGGCCTCCAGCCGGGCGAGCTCCAGGAGATCGTCGAGGAACCTCCGCAGCCGCTCGGATTCCGCGGAGAGCGTCCGCCCGGCCTCCGCCACATCCGCCGGCGGGATGACGCCGTCCGCCAGCGCCTCGGCGTAGCCACGGATCGCCGTGAGCGGTGTGCGGATCTCGTGCGAGACGGAGAGCAGGAACTCTCGCTGGCGGTCCTCGCTGGTCGCGAGCGCGGAGTCGAGCGTGCCCAGCGCCTGAGCGATGTCGTCGATCTCGGCGACCGACTGGGGCTCGATCCGAACGTCGCGCCAACCCCCGGCGAGAGCCCGCGCGACGTCGGCCAGCCGACGGAGCGGACGGGCGAGGAGGCGCGCGAGGAGCACACCCGCCACGGTGGCGGCCGCGAGGCCGATCGCGAGCGCGAGCAGGATGCCGCGCAGCAGATCCGCGTCGCCCGCCGCGATGTCCGCCACCTTGCGCACGCCGACGATCCCGCCGCCGTTCGGACCGGGGATGCCCACGAGCACCGCGTCCTTGCCGTTCAGCGTCGTGTTCGCCGAGACCGCCTTGCCGTCCTGCAGTTTCCGCACCACCTCCTCGCTGATGGAGCCGCGTGCCGATCCGGTGACCGTGCCGTCCGGTGAGATGACGGCGAATCGATCGCCGACCACGCCGACCCGACCTTCAGCCGCACGTCCGGAGGCGACCAGCGCCGTCGCCTGCGCCTTGAGCTGCTGACGCGCCTGGTTCTGCTCCACCGTCTGCACCACCTGGACTGCGACCAACGCCGTCACCAGCACGGCGATGAGGGCCACGGCGAAGGTGACCAGAACGAATCGGGCGCTCAGCGAACCGAGCAGCCGCCTGCGTTTCGCCACGCCGCTCAGCCCTCGTCCGCCACGCTGTAACCGACTCCGCGGACCGTGCGGACGATCCGCGCGGCGTCGCCGAGCTTGAGGCGCAGCTGCGCGATGTGCACGTCGACGGTGCGACTGCTGCTGTAGTTCGCGACTCCCCACACCGACGACAGCAGTTGTTCACGGGTGAACACGCGTCCGGGCTGGCTCATCAGCCGGTCGAGGAGGTCGAACTCGGTAGCCGTCAGCTCCACTCTGCCTGCCGCGGTCTCCACCCGCCGTCGCGCGCCGTCGATGTGCACGCCGCCCACCGTGCGGGTGGGGGCCGCGATCGGCCCCGCCGCACGCCGCACCATCCCCTTGACGCGCGCCACGAGCTCGCGCGGCGAGAAGGGCTTGGTGAGATAGTCGTCGGCGCCCAACTCGAGGCCCACCACGCGATCGACCTCGTCGTCGCGCGCGGTCACGAAGATGACGGGGGTCCAGTCGTCGCGCGCTCGCAGGGCGCGGCAGACCTCGATGCCGTCGAGGCCCGGGATCCCCACGTCGAGCACGATGGCCGCCGGCCGCAGCCGCTCGACCGCGGCCAGGGCCTCCCGCCCGTTGGACTCGACGTGCACCCCGAACCCCGCGCCGGACAGGTACAGCCGTTCCAGCTCGACGATGGAGGCCTCGTCCTCCACGACGAGCACCAGCCCTCTGTCCTCACTCACCTGACCATCTTCCCTGGTCGCGCGACTCCACACGGCTGTTTCTCCGCGCCCTTACCGTTTCCTTACATTCCTCTCTCACAGCCTGAACACTCCGCGCGTTGACTCTGTCCATGTCCACTTCCACCCGCCTCCGCAGCCCGATCGCGCTGCTGATCGCGTTCGTCGCAGCGCTCGTGCTCGCAGCCGGCACCGCGGCGGCGACGGCTGCGGCTGTCGCGTCCTCGGCCCCGCCTCCCCGCGTCGACACGACCGGCTTCCCCTCCGGCGGCTCCAATCCGGGCATCTTCACCGACACGTGCACGCGGTCCACGACCGCGCCGAACGATCCGATCATGATGCCGGGCATGATGGGGAGGTCGATGCAGCACGACTTCTACGGCAACCCCGCGGTGAACGCCTCTTCCACCGCGGCGACGCTCCGAGCCGGCTCGACGACGTGTTCGACGTCTGCCGACGCGTCGGCGTACTGGACGCCCGTCGTCTACCAGAACGGCACAGCACTCGTGCCGCAGCGCACGCTGCTCTACTGGCGCACCCCGGCCGGCATCGCGTCATCCACGCGCACCATGCCGGAGGGCATCAGCCTGATCGCCGGCGACGAGACGGCGACGACCCCGCAGAGCACCTCGATCATCGACTGGACCTGCACCACGACGGCCTCGAACCCTCGACCGGGGAGGGGGTCGCTGCCGCACGACTGCCCGTCCGGCTCGCAGCTCCGGCTCGTCATCACCTTCCCGAACTGCTGGGACGGCCACACGATGGACGGCCGCGATCGCTCCGGCGCGGTCTATGCCACGAGCACAGGGTGCCCGGCATCGCATCCCGTGCACATCCCGCAGATCGTGCTGCACGTCACATATCCCAGCTCGAGCGGTGCAGGGATCACTCTCTCGACCGGGCCGCAGACGCAGGGGGCGCCGGTCACCGGTCACGCCGACTTCGTGAGCGGCTGGCAGCAGAGCAGGATGGACGCCGACGTGGCCGCCTGCGACACGGCGCAGGTGCGATGTGGTCCGGTGAAGGGTACGGACGCGACACCGCAGGGCGGGAAGGTCACGGTGCGAAAGGGGTAGGCCAGTCGGGACTCGTAACGAGGAAGGGGGTCAGGAGGTGTGAGGCGGCCCAGAATTCGTTCGCTCGACTCCCTGTACATTTCCATACGAACGCAACACAATGACATAACATGAGCCACCCTCATGTAATCCGGACTCCCGATCAGCGATTACGCATCTTCGTCTCGTCCACTCTGCAGGAGCTTGCGGCGGAGCGCCGTGCCGCCCGGACGGCCATCGAGCGGCTGCACCTCGCTCCCGTCATGTTCGAGCTCGGCGCGCGGCCGCATCCGCCTCGGGAGCTCTATCGTTCGTACCTCCAGCAGTCCGACGTCTTCCTCGGGCTGTACTGGGAACGCTACGGCTGGGTGGCGCCCGACGAGCAGGTCTCGGGGCTCGAAGACGAGTACAACCTCTGCCCCGACGACGTGCCGCGGTTGCTGTACGTGAAGGCGTCCGACCACCGCGATGAGCGGCTCAGCGGTTTGCTCAACCGGATCCGCGACGACGATCGGGCCGCCTACAAGTACTTCGAGACCTCCAAGGAGTTGGCCCGGCTGATCGAGGCGGATCTCGCCATCCTCCTCGCCGAGCGGTTCGATCAGAGCAGGCCCCTGACCTTCGACGAGCAGGAGTCGTCGCGCGCGGCCATCGTGCGGTCGGGGCCGGATCCGGCCGTGGCGGATCCCGTTCGCTTGCCGGTCCCGCTCACGGGGCTGGTCGGGCGTCAACGCGACATCGCCGCCATCCGCGGGATGCTCGCCGCCGGGACCCGGTTCGTGACGCTGGTCGGTCCGGGCGGGATCGGGAAGAGCCGGCTGGCGATCGCAGCAGCCCGCTCGTCGGCGCCGGACTTCGAGGACGGCTCCGTGTTCGTCGATCTGTCCGCCGTCCACGACCCAGAACGCGTGCCCAGCCGCATCGCGCAGTCCCTGGGCGTCCGCGACACCGGAGACGCGCCCATCACCGAGAACCTGGCGACCGCGCTGCGCGAGCGCAGTCTCCTGCTCGTGCTCGACAACTTCGAGCAGGTGGTGGAGGCCGCTCCCGTCCTCACCACCCTGCTCGCGGAGGCGCCCGAGCTCGCGATCCTGGTCACCAGCCGTGTGCTGCTGCGGATCAGCAGCGAGCAGAGCTACGACGTCGAGCCGCTCGCCGACGAGCAGGCGGTCGACCTCTTCGTCCAGCGCGCCCACGCCGTGAAGCCGGACTTCGAGATCACGGCCGACAACGAGGAGGACGTCGAGCGGGTCTGCGAGGCACTCGACGGGGTGCCTCTCGCGATCGAGCTGGCAGCGGCACGCGTGCGGGTGCTCTCCCCTCCGAACTGCTGGACCGGCTCGACCGGCGACTGTCCGTGCTGGTCGGTGGCCCGCGGGACCTCCCGGCCCGGCAGCAGACCATCCGGCGGACGATCGAGTGGAGCACGCAGCTCCTCGACAGCGATCAGCGGAAACTGCTCGCCCGGCTGGGGGTCTTCGAGGGCGGCTTCACCCTGGAGGCCGCGGAGTTCGTGGGGGCGGCGAGCGCGGAATGGCGCGGCGGAGGCAACGGCGTCGTCCCCGACAACCACCCCAGCACCGACCCCGGCAGTCCCGCGAGCGGCCGCGCCGGCCCCGGCACGAGCGACCGCACCAGCGCCGAGACAAGCGGCTTCGGCGACTCCGGTTCCGGCTCCGCCGCCGACGTCCTCGAGAACCTCGCCGCGCTCGTCGACAGCAGCCTGGTGGGGCAGCACGACAGCGACGACCGGCCGCGGTTCTCCATGCAGGCGATCGTCCGCGAGTACGCACGGGAGCAGCTCGCACGGAACGGCGAACAGCCGGCGACCCGCGACGCCCACGCGCGCTACTTCCTCGCGCTCGGCGACGACGCCGAGGACGACCTCCGTGGAGCCGGGCAGCGTCGGTGGATGCGGCGGCTCGGCGACGAGCGCGACAACCTGAGGGCGGCCGAGCGGTTCCTGCTCGACGGCCACGACTGGGATCGCGCCGCGCGCCTCGCCTTCAGCCTCTACCTGTACTGGTGGGTCACCGGCCTCCTCGGCGAGGTGCGCACCTGGATGGAGGAGGCGCTGGCGTCCGGCGACGAACTCGAACCGCACACCCGCGCCGTCGCGCTCTACTTCAGCCGCACCATCATGTTCTGGAAGGACCCGGACGGCAGCGTCGCCGCCGACCTCGCCGAGAGTATCGAGCTCTTCCGGCGGACCGGCGACCCGAACGGCGAGGGTATCGCCTCCATCTCGCTCGCCCTCGCCCTGCTCGCCGGCGACACGCCCGACACGGTGCGCGCCCGGAGGGTGATGGAGGCCGCGCTCGCCCTCTACCGGTCGACCGGCAGCGTGTGGGGCGAGTCGATGGCGCTGGTGCTCCTCGGACGCGTCGCGCTGCGGGAGGGCGACCCGGCGGAGGCGCAAGACCACTTCACCACGAGCCTCGCGCTCACGAACCGGTCCGGCGACCGCGTGGGCCAGCGGATCGCGTCGTACCACCTCGGCTGGACCGAGCTCATGCTCGGCGACGTGGCGGCGGCCCGGTCGGACTTCGCGCTGAGCGTCACGATCTCCGCGGCGGTGGGGCACCCGGAGGGCATCGCGTACGGCCTGGAGGGCATGGTCGCGGTCGCGGCGCTTTCGCACGACGACGAGCGGGCGGGCGAACTGGCCGGCGCGGCGCAGGCCCTTCGCGAGCGGAGCGGACTCCTCAACGGCCCGACGTTCACGTTCCACCAGCGCTACCTGGACGACCTGCTCTCCGGGCCGCATGGCGACGAGGTCGCCGCCGCCATCGCGGCCGGCCGCGAGCTCACTGTGGAGCAGGCGGTCTCGGAGGCGCTGGCGCAGGGACGCGGCGAGTTCGCGGAGGAGGATCGAGAGGACGGAGCGATCGAGCACTGACGTCGGGCGGCGCAGGACCGAGGACGACGCGCCGGAACGCTCGCCATCGGGTCGCAGAACCGAGCGCGCGGAGCGACTCGGATCAGTGCGACTCGGCCGCTGGTGCCCCGCACCACCGACGCGGGGTCGCTGCGTCTACGGCAGCACGATGTCGAAATCGGGATCCCCCTGATCCAGAACGCCGACCAACTGCGTCAGCACCCCGAGGTCGCCCTCCACCGTCAGCCCGTCCGACTCGGTGTCGCCGCCCACCAGCCGCAGCAGTCGCGGCTTCGTCAGCGTGAGGTGCAGCGGCGCCTCACCCGACGGCTCGCGCTCCACGTACACGAAGACCCCGTTGCGCAGGGTGAGGTGGAAACTGCGGCCCAGGTCGGTCAGCGTGATGTCGAACACCAGGTCGAGTTCCCACGCGCGCGGACCGTCGACGCGGATCGCGACCGAGTCGAAGAGCTGTTCCGGCGAGAGCTGGATGAGGATGGCCGGCGACGCCGTCGCGGTCGGGGTGCCGAAGTTGCCTTCGCGCAGCTCCCTCGCCCCGGAGAGGAAGAAATTGCGCCACGTGCCGTTCTCCGAACCGTACGCGAGCTGTTCCAGGGTGTCGGCGTAGAGCGCCGTGGCCGTCTCGTGCGCCGGCGAGGCGAACACCGCGTGGTCGAGCAGTGTCGCGGCCCAGCGGAAGTCGCCCGCGTCGTACGCCTGCTGCGCGAGTTCCACCACCCGATCCACGCCGCCGATCGCCGCGACGTACCGCTCAGCGAGCGCCTGCGGCGGGTGCGGCCAGAGCCGTGCGGGGTTGCCGTCGAACCAGCCCATGTAACGCTGGTAGACCGCCTTCACGTTGTGCGACACCGACCCGTAGTAGCCGTGCGTGCTCCACTCGGCGACGAGCGCCGGCGGCAGCGCGAAGTCCTCCGCGATCTCCGCTCCCGTGAAGCCCCGGTTGATGCCGCGCAGCGTCTGGTCGTGCAGGTAGCCGTAGAGGTCGCGCTGCACGCCGAGGAAGTGCCGGATGCGGCCGCTTCCCCACGTCGGCCAGTGGTGGGAGGCGAACAGCACGTCCGACCGGTCGGCGAAGCGCTCGATCGCCTCGGTCAGGTAGGCCGACCAGATGTGCGGGTCGCGCACGAGTGCCCCGCGCAGCGTGAGGAGGTTGTGGAGGGTGTGGGTCGCGTTCTCGGCCATGCACAGGGCGCGGTAGCGCGGCAGGTAGAAGTGCATCTCCGCCGGGGCCTCGGTGCCCGGCGCAAGCTGGAATTCGATGTCGACGCCGTCGACGGTGAGTGTCTGGCCGGTCTCCCGGATGTCGACGGTCGGGACGAGGACGCCGGGCACGCCGGTGGAGGTCGTCTGCCCGAGGCCGGCGCCCACCTGCCCCGCGGGTCCCTTGTCGAGCGCCGCGCCGTACATGTAGCCTGCGCGGCGGCCCATCGCGGTGCCGGCGTAGACGTTCTCGGAGATGGCGTGGCCCAGGAAGCCCTCCGGGGCCACGATCTGGACCTTCCTGCCCTCCAGGTCGGCGGCCTCCACCACGCCGAGCACACCGCCGAAGTGGTCGATGTGGCTGTGCGTGAAGATCACCGCCACCAGGGGGCGGTCGCCGCGGTGGGCGCGGTACAGACCGAGCGCGGCCTCGGCGGTCTCCTTCGAGATGAGCGGGTCCACGACGATCACGCCGGTGTCCGACTCGATGAACGACATGACCGACAGGTCGAACCCGCGCGCCTGATACACGCCCTCGACCACCTCGTAGAGACCGTGCTTGGCGACCAGTCTCGACTGCCGCCACAGGCTCGGGTTGACCGTGGCGGGTGCGTCCCCGTCGACGAAGTCGTACGCCGCGGCGTCCCAGACCGCGGTGCCGTCGGCGTCGCGGATCACGGGTTCCTCGAGGGTGCCGAGGAAACCGCGGTCGGCGTCGGCGAAGTCGTCCGTGTCGTCGAACGGCAGCGTGTCGTGGAGCACCCGGTTGGCGTCGGCGATCGAGGCGGTCGGATCGTTCTGCTTCATGGGGTCTCTCCCTCGGGGCCGTGCGGCACACGGTGCGCACCGTTACCGCCGAGGTTTCCTCAGGGACGCCCGAGGCGTCTAGCCCCTCTCCGCCGGATCGCGCCACATCGTCGTGACGGGAGCGTCGTCGATCACCGCGCGGAAGCGGCCCACCGGCCGGAAGCCGGCGCGCACGTAACGGTGGTCGTTCGCCGGGTTGGTCGACTCGAGGTAGGCGGGGAGCCAGTCCGCGTCGAACCGGGCGAGGTCCTCCGCGAGCAGTCGCTGCCCGATCCCCTGCCCGCGATGGGCGGGATGCGTCGCCAGAAGGCTCAGGTACATGTGGGCGGTCCCGTGCGGGTGGGCGTCGTCGAACAGCGCATAGAGCTGTTCGTACGCGGCGTACCGCTCCGGCGACAGCGTCGCGACCAGGAGCGCATCGAGGTCGCGCTCCTGCTCAGGGGTGAGCTCCTCCACGTCCGGCGGCAGCCACACGGCGACGGTGGCGATCTCCCCGCCCGGTCCGTCGAGGACCGAGACGTTCCCGTGGCCGACCGCGCCCTCCACGAAGAACCGCCAGAACGGGAGGAGGTGGCCGGTGCCGCCGTCCGCGGAGACGAGCGCGGGACCCCACACCGGGTCGTCTCGGAACGCGAGCGCGATGGTCGTGGCGACCGCGTCCACGTCGGCCGCGCGGGCGGTGCGTCCGTTCATACCGGCACTGTAACGGCGGCCGCCGACAACGGGGAGGCCGGCGCTCAGGAGTCACTGCGGATGCGGTGTCTCCCCCGCCTCCAGCATCCCGATCAGCTTGGCGAGGCGGTTGCCGCGGCTGGGCGCGCTTGGGGCCGTGACGATGCGGTGGATGACCGCGTAGCGGTTCGCCGCGTTGAGCGTCGCGAAGGTCGCGGCGGCCACCGCAGAGACCTCGAGCGCAGCCGCGAGGTCTTCGGGGACCTCCGCGGTGCTCGACGGCGCGTACGCGCGCTCCCAGCGGCCGTCCGCCTTGGCGCGCTCGATCTCGGCGTGACCGCGCTCCCTCATCCGGCCCTCCGCGATCAGCGCCTCCACGAGCCCGATGTTGCGCTGCGACCACAGCGACGCGGCGCGCCGCGGCGTGAACCGCTCGACGAATGTCGACGTGTCGCGGCTGCGCTTCCGCCCGTCGATCCATCCGCTGCACAACGCCTCGTCCACCGCTTGCGCGTAGCTGAGGGAGGTCGGGTCGGTCGTCCCCTTCTTGGCGAGCACCAACCACACGCCGTCCGAGGCGCTCTCGTTGGCGTCGAGCCACGCACGCCACGCGGCGGCGTCGGCGACGATCAGCTCGGCGGTGGCAGGCGGTGTCATCCCGCCACCCTAGAGCGCACCGCCGACACCGGCCGCCTCACGCGTGCAGCAGCACCAGCACGTGGTAGACGACGTACGCCGGCCAGACGATCGCCTGCAGCAGCCCGAGCACGACGCCCCAGAACGAGCCGTCGGAGACCGAGACGAAGTAGACCGCAGCGCCGATGTAGGCGATGAAGAAGAAGAACCCCCACTGCGCCGACTGGACGACCACCCGGCCCCGCCCGTTCTCGCTCATGGCCGTCAGCGTAGCGAGTGGACGCAGCGTCGGGGAGCCCGGATCTCACACGCGCGCCCGCACGCCCGTCTGCAGGGGTGTGCGCGGAGACAGCACAAGGACGGTGGAGCTGATGCGGGTCTTCGTGGCAGGTGGGACGGGTGCGTCAAGCGCGTCCGGTCCGACTGAGCGGCGCCGCCCCCAGAGCCTTTTCCGCGCCCGCCCGCACCGATACTCTCGGCTCATGGCATCCGTCCCGCTCACCGACGCGCAGGTGCGCGAGCTGCGCGAGAAGTACGCCGCGGGCGCCCGCCAGGTGCAGTTGGCCGCGGAGTACGGTGTCCGCCAGAACACTGTGTCGAGCCTGGTGACAGGGAGGTCGCGCCAGGAGGCCGGCGGCCCGATCCTGCCGGGCAAGGCGCGCAAGGTGACGAGCGAGGAGGTCGTCGCGATCCGGGAGGCCGTCGCGGCGGGCGCACCGCGCGCGGAGGTCTCCGAGCGCTACGGGATCTCGCACCCGATGGTCTCCAACATCGCCTCCGGCCGCGCGTTCGCGGACGTCGGCGGACCACTCACCAGCACCGCGGCGACGCGGGCGCGGCCGCTGACAGTCGAGCAGGTGGAGCGGATCCGCGAGCGAGTCCGCGCCGGCGAGGACCGCCAGGCGATCGCGGACAGCTTCGGCGTCTCGCACTGGACGATCGCGTCGGTCGTCCGCGGCGCGACGACGGGAGTGGAGGAGGCGACCGGCGACGACGACGAGGTCGTCCAGATGCGCCGGCTGCACAGCGCAGGGGTCTCGCAGACCGAGATCGCCCGCCGGTTCGGCACCAGCCAGCAGCGGGTGAGCCTCATCGTGCGGGGCAGCTCCCACGCCGGGCACGGCGGCCCGATCGCCGACGCGCACCGGAGGCGGCTGGGCGACGACGAGGTCCGCGGCATCCGGGAGGCGTACGCGGAGGGCACGCCGCTCGCGGAGCTGGCGGAGCGCTACGACGTCACGCCCGCGATCCTTCGGCTCGTGGTGACCGGCCGCACCTACGCGGACCGGCCGGGACCGATCGCGCGCTGACCGCCCGGCACGATTCGTGCCGAATGTCGCGAATCGCGACGTCAATCGCGCGATTCGTGAGGAATGTCGAGGGCGGTGGCCGTGCTCCGGGCCTACCCGTCCCCGTCCCGGTTGACGATCGTGAAGGCGAGCTGCGCGGCCGGCCCGAAGATCGGCAGCGCGCGCGCGGCCGGCGGGAGGTCGAGCAGGGCGTGGATGACGTTGCGGTCCTGCGGGTCGGGGGTGAGCGTCAGTTCCTCCGCCATCTGACCCAGCTGGTTGATCGCTCCCGGCACGGCGCTGTTCCAGCCTGTCCAGGCGCCGAACCGCCCGTCGGCCGCCCGGCCGATGTCGACGATCAGCACGTCCTGCCAGTCGCCGACCTGCTCCAGGTTGCTGGAGAAGTCGAAGACGCCGTTGCGCGTGATGACCTGATACACGCGCAGGGTGAGGGCGTAGCGGGAGAGGTCCTGGCTGAGCTGCGCGTACGAGGCCACCGCCGCAGCCGCCACCGCGGGAAGTGTGGGATCGAGCGGATTTTCCAGCGCGACGTTCGCCTGTGCGCTCGACGGCGCCCCCCGCGCCGGCTCCTCCTGGCCGACGTCGAACGAGTCCAGGAGCCGGTGCCACCAGGTCCGGTGCCGCGCCTCGAGGGGTGCGGCGGCGACCTCCACCTCGGATGCCCCGACAGCCGCCACCCCGGGTCCCGGGTCGTCCCCCACCCCCGGCGTGACGTGCGTCGGCGGGAGGTCGGACGGAGGCTCCTTCGAGAACAGGAAGGTCCCGACCAGCGGGATCGGCGCGTCCACCGAGTCGTCGCCGGCCGCGCCGGCCGCGTGCTGCGCGATCTCGGCGTTGAGCTGCACCGGGTTGTAGTGCGCGGCCTTCTGCTCGGTGATCAGCACCGACAGCCCGCGGATGGCGAGCTGGAGGTCGGCCTGCCACGCGACGTCCGGCCGCGCCGCGACGACGGACGCGGGCGGCAGCTTGCTCAGCTCCACCTGCACCGACCAGTGGCCGAACAGGAAGCGCGACAGGTTCTGGTAGCCCTCCTCGGAGTTCACCTCGCCGTACGGGCCGGAGTGCGACTTGTAGACGAACGCCCGGTGCGCACCCTTCACGTAGGCGTTCTCGATCAGGACCAGCCCGTCGCTGCGTGGCCCGACGCCGAGCTTCGCCAGGTTGTAGTCGTTCTGGTCGGTGCCGATGATGCAGAACACGTCGTCCACGTCGAACACCGAGGGCGGCATGACGCGCGGATCCCACGCCTCCCCGATCGGCTTGTCGCCGAACTTCTTCCCTGGCGTCAGGTAGCCGTACATCTTCGGCGGCGAGAAGATGTCCGACCCGGCAGGTCCGAACGTCTCCATCAGCCAGTTGAGGAGGCCGCCGGTGAAGACGATCCCGCCGTGCGGTGTCGCGTAGGTGCAGAACTTTGCGACGAGCTCCTTCGCGGGGATGCGGCCGTCCTCCTCGCACACCTTCTGCATCATGCAGCGCGCGACCAGCCCGCCCATCGAGTGCGCGACCAGGAACACCTTCGGCGCGCCGGTCTTCTCGCGGACCGTCAGCACGAGGTCGTACAACTCCCGCGCGGCCTGCTCGATGTCGAAGCCCTGCGCCTGGGTGTGCTCGCGGACCAGGTCCTCCGTCCAGGTGATCGCCCGGTCGAAGAGGTTGCCCGTGCGCGGCGTCGGCGCGGCGTACGTGGTGGCGGCCTCGTCGTAGAAGCGGTGGATCCAGATGGACTTCTGCGGCAGCGTGCCGGCGTCGGCCGTCGCCAGCAGTTCCTTCTGGCTGCCGCGCACAAGGAGCTGGTAGGCGCGCTCCCCCAGCAGCCGAAGCAGCGGGCCCTCGAACTGGTAGAACAGCGGGTCGCCGTCCCCGTTGACCCGGGTGTGGGTGGCGCCCTCGTTGAAGCCGTAGAAAGGATCGTTGACCGTGGAGTCGATCTGACTGGTCGGGCCGGCATACCCGCGGCAGTAGACGATCGGCAGCTCTTGCACGGGGACAGGGTCCCGCCGATGGTGAGGATGTGTCAAGACCGGATGGTCTACTGTCCGGAGAGGACGAACGGCCGGCCACCCGAAGGTGACCGGCCGTCCAGAAAGCGAAAGCGTCAGCCCCCGATTCGGATGAGCTTCTTGTTCACGAACTCGTCGGCGCCGAAGCGGCCGAGCTCGCGGCCCGAGCCCGAGCGCTTCACGCCGCCGAAGGGCAGCTCCGCGCCGTCGGCGAGGACGACGTTGACGAAGACCATGCCGGCCTCGATCTGGTCGGCGACCCGGAGGGCCTGCTCCTCGTCGGTCGTGTAGAGGTAGGAGCCGAGGCCGAACGGCGTGTCGTTCGCGATGCGCACCGCGTCCGCCTCGTCCTTCGCGCGGAAGACCTGCGCGACCGGACCGAAGAACTCCTCCTTGGAGGCCGGGTTGTCCGGCGTCACGTCGGTGAGCACGGTCGTCTCGAAGAACGCTCCGTTGCGGCCGCCGCCGCGCACCAGGGTCGCGCCGTTGGCGACGGCGCGCTTGACCTGCTCGTCCAGGCCCTCGGCCGCCTTCAGCGACGAGAGGGGGCCGAGTGCCGAGCTCTCGCTGGTGGGGTCGGTGGCCTCCACCTCGGCGAGCTTGGCGGTGAACTTGGCGAGGAACGAGTCGTACAGCTCGTCCGCGACCACGAAGCGCTTCGCGGCGTTGCAGGACTGGCCGCTGTTGTCGAGGCGGGCGTCGACGGCGTTCTGCACGGTGGCGTCCAGGTCGTCCGTCGACAGCAGGATGAAGGGGTCGGACCCGCCCAGCTCCAGCACGACCTTCTTGAGGTTGCGGCCGGCGATCTCGGCGACCGCGGCGCCCGCGCGCTCCGAGCCGGTCAGCGAGACGCCCTGCACGCGCGGGTCGGCGATGACCGTCTCGATCTGGTCGTGCGACGCGTAGATGTTGACGTACGCGCCCTCCGGGAAGCCAGCGTCCAGGAACATCCGCTCGATCGCGGCGGCCGACTCCGGGCACTGCTCGGCGTGCTTGAGCAGGATGGTGTTGCCGATGATCAGGTTCGGGCCGGCGAAGCGGGCCACCTGGTAGTACGGGAAGTTCCACGGCATGACACCGAGCAGCACGCCCAGCGCCGAGCGGCGGACGACCGCGGAGCCGGTGCCGTCCAGAAGCTGGATCGGCTCGTCCTTCAGGAACTCCGACGCGTGGTCGGCGTAGTACTCGTAGATCGCCCCGGCGAAGTCGACCTCGCCGAGCGCCTGCTCGACCGGCTTGCCCATCTCGCGCACGATGATGTCGGCCAGCTCCTGGCGGCGCTCCACGTGCAGCTCTCCGACACGGCGCACCAGGGCCGCACGCTCCTCGACCGTGGTCGTCTTCGACCAGGTGCGGTATGCGTTGTCGGCCGACGCGATGGCGGCCTGGAGGCCCGCGTCGGTGATGGTGTCGAAGGTCTTGACCGTCTCGCCCGTGGCGGGATTGGTCACGGCGTAGCTCATGTTGCTCCTTATTCCTACAGTGACGGGGTCGTGGCCCTGGGTGATCGGGGCAGGGAAGCCCTCAAGAAGACACTACGGGTCCGGTGTCGGCTCGCGCTACGAGTCGAAGCCGGCCCTCCGGCGGAGCCTGCTGCCCGTGCCCCCACCCCCTCCGCCAGGAGCCTGCGCACGCCACGCCGCCGACTCTCCTACCGAACGCCGTTCGGAAGGAGATCCAGGCGCGTCTTCCTTTCTCCGGGTACGGCCGCTCAGGCGACGCGCTGGCGCGGGTGGTCGGCGCTAGCCCAGCGCCCGAGCCTTCAGGTGCGCGAACTCGTCCTGCGAGATCGCGCCGGTGTCCAGCAGTGCCTGCGCCTTCGCGATCTCATCCGCCGGGCTCGCGCTCGAGGTGACCTCGCGGATGTGCGCGTCCACCGCGGCTCGCGTCTCCGACGCCTCCTTCATGTTGCGCTCCGCCATTCCGCGGCCGCGCGCGACGAGGTAGACCAGCGCCGTCAGGAACGGCACGAAGATCAGGAAGATGATCCACACCGCCTTCCACCAGCCGTTGAGCGCGCGGTCGCGGAAGAGGTCCCCGATGATCGCGAACAGCGCGAACAGGTAGGCGACGAACGCGAAGCACCAGAAGAAGAGCCAGACCGTACTCCAGAAGCTGCTCATTTCGTTCCTCCCCTCGAGTGCCGGCCCAGTGCCGGCGCCCGGAATGTAACCCCGCGGAACGGCCCGTGGCTACACCCGTTCTGCGCGTTCCGAAATGCTCGGACGGCAAGAGAATTCTCTCCATTGCCCTCTCCCCAACGCCGTGGCGGTGATGCATCCTGTGGCCGAACGCGCCAGACCGAGCGGGGAGGTCGATATGGACATCGCGTTGGTCGAGGCCGGGCTCGTTCCCGACGACGCCGGCCTCATGACGGCCACGATCCGCACCCTCGACACCCTGCACGACGAGGACGGCGACACGGTGATTCCGGGTCTCGACTCGGGAGGCTGGGACGGGGCTGCGATGGACGAGCCGGTGCACCGGGAGGGTTCGGCCATCCTCCCCGGGGTCGACCTCCTGGGCACCGGCTCCCCGGCCGACCGGATCTGGATGAAGCCTCCAGTCTCGGTGCCCGGGATGGACCCCCCGAACGCCGACGAGCCGTCCATCCCGGCCGCGATGTAGGCCGGCACGGGAAGGCGGGGACGGTCGATGCGGGAGTTCGTCAGGTTCGCGGGGGCGGTGGCTCTGGTCGCCCTCGTGGCCCTGGCGACGACACCGGGCGCCGACCTGAGCACGACCCGGCTGGTGGACGCGCTGGTCGTGCTGATCGCGGCGGTGGTGAGCTCGTTCTGCGCGGGGGTGGCGGAAGTGCGGCGCGTGCAGGCGGCGGAGGCGGCGGCTGACGACCAGCTCGGTCTGAGCGCCCCCGCGACGGGGTGGCGCGGTGACGGGGCGGCGCGGTGACGGGGTGGTCAGAAGACGGGAGCGGCCTGCTGTGTAGGTTGGTCCCATGACCGACCTCCCGGACGCGCTCCCCGCCGACTACGAGCCCGCGCACGTCTTCCGCGTGGTCGCGATGCCGCTCGACCGCGGCTGGGGCGTGTGGCTGCGCGCGGCCGACGACAGTGTCATCCACAGCTTCGGGATCGGGCTGCCGCCCGAGATGCCGTTCCGTCCCGACGTGCTGGAGGTGCTCGGGCCGGTACTCAACCTGCAGTTCCGGCTGGCGTACATGGACGACGCGGCATGGGACGAGCTGGAGAATCACTGGTCGGCGGTCGTGTACGAGTACACACCGCGGTAGCGCTCGCTCAGTCGTCGGGCGTGGTCACCTGCTCGACGCCGTCGCCGTCCTCCAGCGTTCCCGGCACCGTCCCCTCGTAGAGGTAGGCCGCGGCCTCCGGCCACGCGCTGGCGTCCACCAGGCGGAACACGTCGACCGCGGCGGCGCCCTCGAACATCGAGGCCGCCCGGATCACCGCGGGAGGCCCGGCGCCGACGATCGGGAGCCGCCTGCTCGTGCTCTCGCGCGACTCGCCGGGGTACAGGAAGACCGCGACGAAACTGCCGCGCGTGTCCTCCATGACCGACCCCCGAAAGCCGTCCGTGCCGCCTCCGCGCGCGCTAGCTCTTCAGTTCCCGTCCGTGCACCGTCACCGCGTAGATCACGAGGATGTCGACGGTCACCATCACGATCGACCACCACGGTTGTGCCGGCAGCGACATGAGCTGCGTCACGGCGTTGACTCCCGCGATCACGACGGCGAACACGCGCGCCCACATCGCCCCGCGCAACAGGAACAGCCCGGCGAGCAGCAGGAGCACGCCGATGATCAGCGACCACCACCCCCAGAGTGCCACGTTGAACGAGGCGACGCCCTTCGTGCTGACGAAGTACGCCGTGTTCGGTCCGACGATCGCCATGATCCCGTAGAAGATGTCGATCGCCGCTCCGATGAAGAGCATGGTCGACGCGAAATACGCCCAGCCGACCCAGCCGGTCGCCGCCCTCGCCTCGGTCATTTCCCGCACCCCTCTCGCCGCCGCCGTCCCGTCCGGAGCGGCGGCACTCTCGGGGACGGCCCTCCGGCTCCCCTGTGGCCGCATGATGCCCCCGTGGTCGCGAGCTCGGCAATACGTCGTTCGGCGCCATCCGGGGGACAAAATCTCGGGAATAGCCAAGGCGGTGCCGCAGGAGGCACAATCCGGACATGAGCGAAGCCAACGCCACCGGCCCCACCGCCCTCGGCCCCGGCACCGTGCCCGGGGGCATCCCACTCAAGCTGCACCTGAGCGAGCCGGAGTACGCCGCGCTCGTCCGGATCGCCCTGCACCGCCACACCACGGCATCCCACCTGGTCGAGACGCTCGTCCTGCGAGCCCTCGAACACGCCGAGGTGCCCCCGCCGGCCGACTCGTCGCCGAAACGGTCGCACACCACCTACGACGAGGCCACGCGCGGGTTCACCCGTGATGGGGCGCGGGTGAGCCTGCCGGAGCAGTGAGCTGCGATGGCAGGATGACACCGTGACCGAATCCATCCTCCTCGTCACCGGAACGTCCTCCGGTATCGGCCTCGCGACCGCGGTCGCCGCCGCCCGCCACGGCTTCACCGTCGTGGCCACCATGCGCGACCTCGGCAGGGCGGGCGCGCTGCAGGCCGCAGTCGACGCCGCCGGCGTCACACTCGACCTCCAGCCCCTGGATGTCACCTCGCCGGCCTCCATCGAGGCCTGCTTCGACCACATCCGGTCGACGTACGGCCGCCTCGACGCCGTCCTCAACAACGCGGGCGCCGGGCACCTCGGGACGGTTGAGCTGGAGTCCGTCGACGACGTGCGCGCCGTCATGGAGGTCAACTTCTTCGGCGTCGTCGCCGTCACCAAGGCCGCGCTTCCGCTGCTGCGCGAGAGCGGCGGCCGCGTCGTCACGGTGTCGAGCGTCGGCGGCGTGGTGGGTCAGCCGTTCAACGAGGCGTACTGCGCTGCGAAGTTCGCCGTCGAGGGCTTCATGGAGTCGCTGACCCCGGTCGCCGCGACCGTCGGCGTCCGTGTGAGCGTGATCGAGCCGGGAGCGGTGACGACCGAGTTCGTCGCGAACGTGCAGGCGCAGGAGACGCCGGCAGTGGCCGGGACGCCGTATGAGGGCGCGCTGAACGCCTACCTGGCGCGCACCGCCGCCGCGTTCGACCCGGCCGCGGCGCAGACGCCGGAAGGCGTGGCGGCGGCGATCCTGGAGACACTGACCACGGCGGAGCCTGACGCGCCCGCTCCCCATCCGCCCTGCCGCGGGGCGTCGCTGGTCAGCGCCTGCGGCCGCCGACCAGCACGTAGATCAGCGGCAGCGCCGACACGCTCATCAGCACGATCCCGAATGCCTGGACCGTGGGCAGCAGCACCGCTCCGGCGACCAGGAAGCCACCGAACAGCACCGCCGCGATCAGCCGCCGGGTGACGCGTTCGAGCCGCCCGATCCGCTGGTCGAGCCCGGGCGTCTTCACCGAGAAGTTGCCCTCCTCGATCCGGTTGACCATCCCGTCGAGCCGCTTCGGCAGCCGCGCCGCGACGCCTGCGATGGCGGCGGCCTCCTTCAGCGCGTCCTGCACCATGTTGCCGCTCTCGTCGCGCAGCAGCTGCGTCGCGTAGGGCTCGATCGAGTTCCACATGTTGAAGTCCGGGTCCAGCGCACTGCTCACCCCGGACGTCAGCGACATCGCCCGGACGATGAGGAGGAAGTGCTCCGGGAGCTGGAACGGCAGCGACCGGATCACGTCGCCGAACTGGGTGGCGAAGTCGCGGAACTCCCGCTGGTCGACCTCCCGCAGTTGCGCGAACCCCATCCCGCCGAACCGCGCGAACAGCTGCGTCATCGCCCGTTCGAGCTCGCTGGTGTCGGAGGTCGGCAGCAGCACCCCGACGTCGCGCATCGCGTCCACGAGCCCTTTGCCGTCGCGCCCCGCCGCGGCGATGAGGAGCTTGCGGAGGCCGCGGCGCGTGCCGTCGGGGACCTCCCCCATCATCCCGAAGTCGATGAACGTCAGCTTCCACGGGTGCGCGGTCGTCGCGTCCATCCCGTCGCCGGCCTGCGCGACGTCGGGCGTGACGAAGATGTTGCCCGGGTGCGGATCTGCGTGGAAGAACCCGTTCGTGAAGAGCTGGTCGAACATGACGGAGGCGAACACCGGTGCCACGTGCGCCGGGTCGATCCCGGCAGCGCGCAGCGTGAGCACGTCGGTGATCTTGATCGCCGTCACGTCTTCGAGCGTGAGCACGCGCCTCGTGGTGCGCTCCCAGACCACTTCCGGCACGGCCACGCGCGGGTCGTGGGTGAAGTCCTCCGCGAACCGCGCCGCACTCCTGGCCTCATGGAGGTAGTCGATCTCCTCCAGGCTGGTCGCCGCGAACTCTTCGACGAGGGCCGGCATGTCCACCCGGTCGGCGACCACACGGACCCGCTTGAGCCAGCCGCCCACCCGCCGCAGCGCGGCGAGGTCGACGTCGACGATCGCGTCGATCCCCGGCCGCTGCACCTTCACGACGACCGTGTCGAGCCCGGTGTCCTCCCGGTCCTGTGCGGCGAGCCGCGCCCGGTGCGCCTGCCCGAGGGAGGCCGCCGCCACCGGGACGGGGTCGATGCTGTCGAAGACGCGTTCCAGCGGCATCCCGAGCTCGTCCTCGGCGAGCCTCCTGATGGCGTCGAACGGGACGGCCGGGACCTCGTCCTGCAGCCCCTCGAGCTCCTTGGTGATCTCGGGAGGGAGGATGTCGAGCCGCGACGACATGAACTGGCCGACCTTGATCATCAACCCGCCGAGCTCGACGGCGAGGTCGTGGAAGCGCCGGGCGAAGGCGGTGAGGCGCTTGGTGCGTCCGCGCTCGCTGAAGCGGCCGAGCCCGATGCGCGGCAGGAAGAGGTCGTACCACCAGATGTGGATGAGGTTGGCCGCGGCGAACCGCAGGATGCGGCGGTAGCGGGCCCGGGTGTTGCCGGAGCCCGCTACTGCTGCTGTCCTGTTGTTCGTGCCTGGTGTCGTCGTCGCGCCTGATCCGGCCGCGTCGGGCGCCGTCACCCGCTCAGTCCTGGGCGTCCTGGGCGAGGATCGAGTACAGCTTCCGCCGCGCCTCGTCGAGGACCGCGACGGCCTCCTTGATCTGCTCGGGCGTCCCCGTGCGCCGCACCTGGGCGGCGGCCTGCGCGAGCGCCATGCCCGCCTTCGGCAGCTCGGAGTCGAACGGGTTGTGGCCGCCGGTCCAGTTGCCCGGGCCCCAGCCGCTCTTGGCGTCTTCCTTCTTCTCCTCGGGAGCCCACGGCGCGGGCCCGGCCTCCTCGGCGGCCGCGCGGCCCTCCTCGGTGAGCGAGTAGGTCTTGCGCCCATTCGACTCGTCGGCCATGATGAGTCCCTCGTCGGCCAGCAGCTGCAGCGTCGGGTAGACGGACCCGGCCGACGGCTTCCAACTCCCGCCGGTGCGCTCCTCGATCTCGCGGATGATCTGATACCCGTGCATGGGCTTCTCGGAGAGCAGCGCCAGCACGGCGGCGCGCACGTCGCCGCGGCCCATCCGGGTGCCGACCTTCTTCTCGAACTGCGACCGGAGCTGATCGAAGGCCTGGAACAGGCCGTCCGCGTTCATGTTGCCCCAGCCTCCGCCGCCGGTGAATGTTCCGCTCATGATGTGCCTCCAGAGTGACTGATCGGGTGAGTCGGTAACGATAGTCAACGATATATCGTTCGGGGGTGGATCGGGAGGGCTCCCAGCGATTCGGGAGGTCTGCTGATGATACCGGGCGGGGCAGTGTCGGGCCTCCCCAGCACCCCCATCCAGACCCCACCCCAATCCAGGGGCAATTCCCTACCGAGCGGTCAGCTTCTCGCTAGTCTGCTCACACGACCCGAGAAGGACTTCATCGTGAGCGACGCCTCTTACCCTCCCGCCGGCTGGTACGCCGACCCCGCCGCGTCCGGCAGCGTCCGGTACTGGAATGGAACCGCCTGGACGGAGCACACGGCGCCGCACAACCCCGTGCCATCCCCGGTGTCACCGGTCGCGAGCGCCACCGCCCAACCTGCTGGGTTCGGCTCCGCGCCGTACGCCCAGCCGGCCGGCACGGAGACCTCGTACCGCGATCCCGCCGCCTACGCACCCCTGCAGTCGCATTCGCCATACCCTGGCCCGCAGTACGTCGTCGCCGTGCCGCCGAAGAACGGCAAGGCGACGCGAGCGCTCGTCTGGGGAATCGTCAGCCTCTTCATCAATCCGTTCGCGCTGCCGTCCGTCCTCGCGATCGTCTTCGGCGCCCAGTCGCGCACCACGGCCGATCAGATGGAGCGCGCCGGGCTTGTCGACTCCGGCCGGGGACGTGCCACCGCCGGGCTCGTCCTCGGCTGTATCGGTGCGGCCTTCTTCGTGGTCTGGATGGTGTTCTACATCAGCCAGCTCAACTGGCACGGGCCCGCGCAGGCCGGCTAGCCAGCCGCTCCGCCTTCCGAGCGGCTCCCGGCGAGCGACCGTCGCCCGATCGCGAACCGGTAAGCAATCGCTCGACCGCCGGAGTGCTCGCACCCCCACCCCAACCGTGGCACTCTGGACCCCGTGGCCCTTCCTCCCCCGCCGCCCGCCGCCATCGTCATCGCCGGCGGCCGATCGACGCGTTTCGGCAGCGACAAGCTGCTCGCGGAGGTCGACGGGCGCACGCTGCTCCAGCGGACGATGGAGGCCGTGAGCGGGTGCGCGACGGTCGTTCTCGTCTCGGCGACCAATCAGACGGTGCCGCGCGGAGTCGTGGTCGTGTCCGAGTTTCCGCGGTGGGGCGGGCCGTGCGCAGGCATCGCTGCGGGCGTCGCCGCATTGCCGGAGACGGTCACCGAGACGCTCATCGTCTCGGCCGATCTTGCACGACCGGCCCGCGCCGTCGCCGCGCTGCACGCCATCGAGACGGGCGTGCTCGCCGACGGCGACGGGAACGTGCAGTGGCTGCTCGCGCGCGCCCCGGTCGCGGCCCTCCGGGCGCAGCTCGAACAGCTCGACGCCGGCGGCGGCACGGCCGGCCGACCCGTCCGCGCACTGATCGGGCACCTCGGCCTCCCGATCGTCCGCGCCCACCCCGACGCCGTTGCGGACATCGACGAACAGCACGACCTCGAACGAGCGAAGGAGCGACACTGATGGAACCGCAGGAACTCGACGCATGGGCCGGTGCTGCCGCCCGGCGGCTCGGGGTGAGTCTGGAGCCGGGCGACGTGTCCGCCCTGCTCGACCTCGCGAGGGACGCCGCCCACGGGGTGACCCGTCCGGCCGCGCCGCTCACGGCCTACATCGCCGGGATGGCGGTGGCCTCGGGGCGGACGCTCGAGGATGTCGCCCGCGAACTCCGGGTCGCGATCGCGGAGGCCGGCCAGGGCGTCGACGGCTGACCCCGCCTACATCACCGACATCAGCAGGACGCCGACCGCCATCCCGGTGACCTCGCCGAGCTCCAGGAGGCCGCGTCCACCGCGACGACGCTCCAGCCCGCGAGCCCGCGCCATCGTGACGAGCAGCCATGTGCTGTACGCGAGATACCCCGCGACGAACGCGACCACGATCGCGCCGAGCGACACCCCGTGCGCGTGCGCCGGAACGGGCGCGCCACTGCCCCGAGCCATCCCCGGCGACATCGCCACCAGCGCCGCCATCGTCACTCCGCCGAGCGCCCGGTGCAGGCTCATCGGCGGCACCCTCCGCGACCGCCGCTGCAACGCGAACCCCGCCGAGGCCAGTGCCAGCACGATGGAGGCCAGACCGACGCCGGGCACGGATGACCCGAGCACGCATCCGGCCATCGCCAGCACCATCAGCCCGGCCGACACCCACACCCGCGCCGGGCGCGCCGTGCCGAGCAGGCAGCACGCGGAGACCGTGGAGGCCCCGAACGCTCCCAGGTCGAGGAGCATCAGTGCCCGCAAGTGCAATCGGCACCGCAGGAGACAGCGGCAGAAGACGCGGTGTGGCACGACCCGGTCGCCGACCGCGGCACGTCCAGCGTCGGGTTCCGGTCGAAGAACCCGTACGGCTTCAGCGTGAACCCGGCGTAGTCCACCGGCATGATCGGCCAGTCCTCCAGCCGCGGGAAATGGGTCAGCCCGAACGTGTGCCAGACGACGATGTCCTCGCCGTCCAGAGGGCGGTCCTGGGCGACGTACGCCGGGAGGCCGGCGCCGCCCGGGTGCAGGTTCACCGCGTACCCGGCCGCCCACAGCTCGGACGGCTCGTACTGCGTCACCCACAGGTGGTGCGCGGCGAAGCCGGCGCGGCGACGCTGGTGCGCCTCGTCCGCCGAGAACAGCGCGGGCTCCGACGACGGGTGCAGCACGTAGCTCGTCGGGCGGCCGACGCGGTTGCGGCGGGAGGCGCTGCTGATCGACCAGACGCGCCCCACCGAACCGTCCGCATCCCGAACAGCGGAAGCCTCCGACGACAGGCGGGTGGTGGTCCGGCCGATCGCACTCCCCCATGGGTTGCTCTCCGATACCGGCACGCGCGCGACGTCGATCTCGTCCACCGCGTTCGCGACCCCGTCCACTGTCATGTCGAGCCGCGCGCAGAACATGTGCTGGTGCACGGGCGCGCCGAGTCCGGGCGCGAGCGGGGTGGAGTACGGGTCGTCGCCGCCGTCGTGGGCGCCGGTGAAGACGATGCCCGTCGCCTTGGCCTCCACCTCGAACGTGCCGTCCAGGTAGAAGTAGAAGTAGAAGCCGTAGTCGTAGTTGCCGACGGTTGTGAAGAAGGAGACGACGAGGCGGCGCTGGCGGCGGGCCTCAGACGTGTGGGTGAACTCGTCGGTGTGCTTCCAGAGGATGCCGTAGTCCTCCTCGTGGATGCAGATCGCGTTCGTGATCACCCGCGGGTTGCAGAAGTCGTCGGCGACCACGGCGTCCAGGTACAGGATCTCGCCGAGGCAGTCGCAGCCGAGCTCCAGGGAGTTCGCGAGGCGGCCGAACTGGTACTCGCCGGCGTCGTAGTAGTTCTGCCAGCCGTGGATGGGCGTGGGGTCGGCGTAGTTGACGACCATCTCCGAGATGGAGGCCCGGTACAGGATCGGGCGGCGCTCCTGCTGGTAGGTGAACGCGACGTCGTGGAGGGTGAGGCCCTCGCGGCCGTTGAAGCCGACGCGGAGGTCCCAGTTCTCCCAGCTCAGCACACCGTCGCGGTACTCGAAGCCGACGCCCTCCGGCTGGGTGATCTCGATGGGCTTCAGCGAGGTGCGCAGCGGCCCGGTGATCTCCGGGTCGAGGTAGTCGCCGGACTCCAGGGGCACGGTGTCGATGGGGGTCTCGACCAGGCGGATGACCGAGCGCGAGAGGGTGTCGACGTGGGCGACGATGCCGTCGATCGGGTGCGCCCAGGGGAGGTCGGACTCGCTCTGCTGGAGGAAGGCGAGAACGCGGAACATCCGGCGGCCCTCCTCGTCGTCGTAGTCGAAGTGGCCGGCGGTGAGCGGGCAGGTGCGGACCTGGGAGATGTCGTGGATGCCGCGCTTGGCGAGCGCGGCGACCCAGCCGGCGTCGGCCTTCACGATCTCGTCCACGAGGCCGAACTCCTCGTCCAGCACGGGCGCGGTGCCCTCGGTCAGGCGATCGAGCTCGCGGGTGTGGACGACGGCTCCGGTGGTGATGTCGGCGACCGCCTGCGTGACGGCGCCGGTGGAGAAGTCGAGCAGCAGCGCCTCCACCTCACGGTGCAGCGCGGCGGCGCGGCCGGCGTCGAGGACATCGCGCTTGTGCGGCTCGCGCAGCATCACGTAGGTGAAGCGGGTGTGCTCGGTCACGAGGCCGGCGGCGGCGAACACGTCGCGGGCGCGGGCGATCTCGGCTGCGGTGAGTGCGGCGAGCGGGTGGGAGGTCGCGGTGGCGATCGTCAGGGACATTCCAGAACTCCTTCGTCGGTGGATCCCGATTATTATTGACTTTAGCGTCAAAAACCTGCTGTGGGAAGAGGCCGGGGCTACGGGCACCGGGGGCGACAACGGAGGATACCCGGCCTCCCGGCAGCCACATCTCCTCCGCTCGCTGCGATTTCGAGGCTCCAGAGGCGGACCTCCTCCGTTGTCGACATCCGGTCGTGCAAGATGGGGGCGTGCCGAAGATCGTCGATCACGACCAGCGTCGCCGCGACATCGTGGATGCCTACCTGCGCGTCCTCGCTCGCTCCGGCGTGGCGGGGACGCACGGGCGCTCGGTCGCGGCCGACCTCGGCGTGGTTCCCGGCACGCTCTGGCACTACTTCGACTCGGTGGAGCAGATCGCGGAGGCAGCGGCCCAGCGGGGAGTCGAGCGCACACTGGAGCGGATCGCCGCGCGCACGAGCGACGCGCGCGGGCTGGCGGCGCTGCTCGCGATCGCGGAGGAGATCCTGCCGACGTCCGCGGTGACCCGCGAGGAGGCGCGGGTGGTGGTGGCGTTCTGGGGACAGGTGCACGCAGGCTCCGACCCGCGGTCGGCGTTCGGCCGCCCGCGCGAGTTCACTGAACTGACTCGCACGGCGCTCACGGACGCGGTCACCGACGGCGAGCTCGCGGCGGCCACACCCATCGAGCCGCTGGTGCGCCTGCTCGACTCGGTCTACGCCGGCGAGCAGGTGATCTGGGCGGCGGAGTCCGCCGAGGACGACACCACTCAGATCCGCCGCACGTTCGCGACCGCCGTCGCGCCGTGGCTGAGCGACATGCCCTCCGCCGCCGCCACAACCCTCCGCGCCTGGGCGAGCTGACGTCAGTGTAGACAATTGTCTACGGGGAAGGTAGGGTTGGGAGATGATTTCGACGCTCGATGACCGCAGCATCACCGTCGGGCAGCTTCGGCAGAACCCGACGAAGATGCTCGCCGATGTTCAGAGCGGCGAGCGCTATGTGGTGACCAGCCACGGTCGGGCCATCGCAGACGTCGTGCCGCACGTGGATTCGGCCTGGGTACCGGTCGAGCGGGTGGCCCAGCTTCTGGCGACGAGCGGCGACGAGGACTGGGCGGGCGAATTGCAGGCGCAGCGGTCCGAGCAGGACCTGCGGGATCCCTGGCAGTGAGAGCGCTGCTGGACACCAACGTCGTCATCACCGGCGGGTATGTCCTGCCGGAGGAGATCACCGAAGTGTCGATCTGCTCCATCAGCTACGCCGAGCTCGAGCAGGGGCTCGTCGCACCCGGCCTGGATGCGGCGGCGCTGGCCGATCGCAAGCTCCAGGTTCTCGAGATCCGGCAGGCGTTCGGCCGGGGCGTCCCCTTCGACGATGTCGCTGCGATGTACTACGGACGGATCGTCGAGGCCGTGCACGCGTCCGGGAGGTCACCGCGCGGCCGGATCGCCGATCTGATGATCGCAGCGGTCGCCCGGGCGAACGCCGCCGCGATCGTCACCCACAACGTCGCCGACTTCGCCGGCCTCGAACGCGTCGTGCGGGTGATCCCCGCCGTCTGATCCACGCCATCCGTTCCGGAGTTGTGCACGCAACGATCCGTGCGCAGGCGTGCACAACTCCGGAGCGGATGGAGGCGGGCTCAACGCGCGCCGGTGAGGGTGCGGGGGTCCGTGATCGCGTCGTACTCTGCGGCGGTCAGCAGGCCGCGGCCGACGATCGCGGTGCGCACGTCTCCCCCGGTCTCCAGCGCTTCGTGCGCGATCTGCGCGGCGGTCGCGTAGCCGATCCGCGGCGTCAACGCGGTCACGAGCCCGACCGACGAGGCGACCCGTGTCCGCAGCAGCTCGGCGTCGGCCTGGATGCCGTCGACGCAGTTCACCCGCAGCGTGCGGCACGCGTTGGTCAGCCAGGTGAGTCCCTGCAGCAGCGCGTTCGCGATCACGGGCTCGAACGCGTTGAGCTGGAGTTGGCCGTTGTCGGCCGCCATCGTGATCGAGACGTCTGCGCCGGCGATCGCGAACGCCACCTGGTTGACGACCTCCGGGATCACCGGGTTGACCTTGCCCGGCATGATCGACGACCCGGCCTGCCGCGGCGGCAGGTGCAGCTCGCCGAAGCCGAACTGCGGGCCGCTCGACAGCAGTCTCAGGTCGGAGGAGATCTTGGACAGCTTGATCGCTGCGCGTTTCAGGGCGGCCGAGACGAGCATGAAGACGCCGGTGTCGGAGGTCGCCTCGATGAGGTCGCCGGCCGTCACCAACGGCAGGTCGGTCAGTCCGGCCAGGTGCCGCACCACCGCGGCGGCGTAACCGGGCGAGGCGGTGATGCCGGTGCCGATCGCGGTCGCGCCGAGGTTGATCTCGGCGAGCAGCGGGATGGTCTCGGTCAGGCGCAGGTTGTCCTCGTCCATCGTCACCGCGAACGCCGTGAACTCCTGGCCGAGCGTCATCGGCACCGCGTCCTGCAGCTGCGTGCGCCCGATCTTGACGTGGTCGCGGAACTCCACCCCTTGGAACGGAACGCGCCCGCCAGCCGCGCGTGCTCGGCGATCAGCCGCCGCAGCCCGATGGTGAGCGCGATCTTCACCGCGGTCGGGTACACGTCGTTCGTGCTCTGGCTGCGGTTGACGTGCTCCAACGGGTGGACGACGTCGTACCTCCCGCGTGGATGCCCGAGGCGTTCGAGCGCGCGGTTGGCGATGACCTCGTTGGCGTTCATGTTGCTGGAGGTGCCGGCGCCGCCCTGGATCAGGTCGACGACGAACTGGTCGTGGAAGGCGCCCTCCACGATGTCCTGACAGGCGGCGTCGATCACGTCCGCGACCGACGACTCCAGCACCCCGATCTCCGCGTTCGCCCGTGCGGCCGCCTGCTTGACGAGCGCCAGGGCGGTCACGAGCTCGGGATACGTGCCGATCCCCCGCCCGGAGATCGGGAAGTTCTCGACGGCGCGCTGCGTGTGCGCGCCCCAGTAGGCGTCGGCCGGCACCTCGACGGACCCGAGCGAGTCGTGCTCGGTGCGGATCCCGGTCACGAGACGACATCCACGACGGTCTGTGCGAGGGCGACGGCGGCATCCCGCAGCGCCTTCTCGGCCAGCGGTCCGACGCACGCGGCGGCGAACTCGGGCTGATGGTTGGTCGCCGGGAGGCTGCCGACGCCGATGTACGGGTGGATGGCCGGGACGACCTGCGACACGTTGCCCATGTCGGTGGAGGCGCGGTTCATCCGGCCCGCGGTGGACGAGCCGTCGAACACCCGACCGAGCGCCACCGCGTTCGCCCGGTAGTACCCGAGCGCCCGCTCGTCGTTGCGGAACTCCGAGTACGGCTTGCTCTCCGGCGTGACGGTGAGCGTCGTCCCGGAGGCGAGCGCGCCCGCCTCGAAGCAGCGGTTCACCTTCTCCTCGACGCGTTCCAGCTCGGCCAGGCTCTCGGCGCGCACGTACCAGCGGCCCTCCGTGCGGTCCGGGATGGCGTTGGGCGCCTGGCCGCCGACGGTCTGGATTCCGTGCACGCGCGCCGAATGCGGAAGCTGCTGGCGCAGCAGGCCGATCGCGACCTGCGCGACCACGAAGGCGTCGTTGGCGTTCACGCCCTCCTCCGGGTAGGCGCCGGCGTGCGCGGCCTTGCCGTCGTAGCGGACGTGCGAGTGCGCGACGGCGAACGGGCGCGCCTCCGCGACATCCACCGGACCGGGATGCGCCATGACGGCGAGGTCCAGGCCGGAGAACGCGCCACGGTCGAGCAACTCGATCTTCCCGCCGCCGCCCTCCTCGGCCGGGGTGCCGTAGACCTCCACGGTGATCCCGAGCTCATCGGCCAGAGCAGCCAGAGCGCTCGCGACACCGACGGCAATCGCGGCGATCAGATTGTGGCCGCACGCGTGGCCGAGGCCGGGCAGCGCGTCGTACTCGGCGCAGACGCCGATCCGCACGGGGCCCGAGCCGGCGGTCGCGAGGAAGGCGGTCTCCAGTCCCAGGTAGGCGGGCGTCACGACGAAGCCGCGGGAGGCCAGCGCTTCCTGCAACCGGGCGGCTGCGCGGTGCTCGTTCCAGGCGGTCTCCGGGTCGGCGTGCAGCGCCTCCGAGAGGGCGACGAGCTGCGGGAGGCCGGCGTCCACGAGCGCGCGGACGCGCTCCTTCAGCGGCGCATCCGCGAGCACGGCGGTACCGGCGCCCTCACTCATCCCCCGGCACCCCGTAGCTCGGCGCCCCGGCCGGCATCAGCCCGCGCGTCACGTACGCGTCCCGCTGCGGGAGCCACGTCTCCACGAGGATCTCGCCCAGCAGCTCGACGGGGTCGTCCGCCCAGTCGACGCGGAGGTCGGTGACGCGCCAGCCGGCGTCGCGCACGACCGCGACGCCGGCCGAACGCACCGGCCCCTCCTCGCCGCCCGCGGCGACGGCGGCCTGCAACGCGGCCAGCAGCCGCACCTCCAGCTCGCCGGTCGCCGCCTCGAACGCGTCCACCATGAGCTGTGGGATGTCGGGCCGAGCCAGCATGTTGCCCGCCGCGACCGCGTGAGCGGAGTGCGCCTGGCCGTGGTGGCCGAGCACGTGCGAGCCCGAGTGGATCGCGGAGCGGCCGTCGCGGTCGATCACGAGCAGCTGCCGGTAGTCGATGTCGGGCGTGGAGGCCACGACCCACGCCAGCACCTCCTCCACCGGCCGGCCGTCGCGCAGCCCGTCGATGAGCTGCGGGCCGAGCCGGGGGTCGGTGATGTTCTGGGAGTGCGCGCCGCCGACGCCGTCGGCGAGGTTCACGCAGCGCGCTGCGACAGCGGGCGAGGAGGAGCAGATGGCCGAGCCGATCGCCCCGGTGCCGTCGACGGCGAGGATGGAGAACGTCACTTGGCACCTCCCGCAGAAGAGCTCAGCACCGCCGTGGCGTCGATCTCCACCAACCATTCCGGCCGGGCCAGCGCCGAGACGACGATGCCGGTCGACACCGGGAACACGCCCTTCAGCCAGCGCCCGACCACCCGGTACACGGCCTCCCGGTACCGCGGGTCGATGATGTAGATGACGACCTTGACGATGTCCTCGAGGCTCGATCCTGCCTCCTCCAGCAGCATCGCGATGTTCGCCATGGCCTTCTCGGCCTGGGCCTCCACGTCGCCGACGCCGACCGATTCGCGGGTGTCGAGGTCTTGGCCGATCTGGCCGCGCAGGTAGACGACGCCGCCCGCCACGACGGCCTGGCAGAGGTCGTTGTCGAGGTTCTGCTCGGGGTAGGTGTCCTTGGTGTTGAACGGGCGGATCCGGGTGTGGGTCGGCATCAGACGGCTGCTCCTTCCGCCGCGACCGCGGCGTTCTCGTACGACTGGTAGGTGCGCTGGATCTGGATCTGGTCGGCGATGTAGCCGGCGTCGTGCCAGACGCCCCAGATGAAGCTGGAGCCGCGGCGCGACTGCCACGGCAGGCCCAGGAAGTACACGCCGCGCTCGGCGGAGACGCCGCGCTGGTGCACCGGCCGGCCCGCAGCATCCAGCGCGTCCACCTGCAGCCAGCCGTAGTCGACGCCGAAGCCGGTCGCCCAGACGATGGAGGTGATGCCGGCCGCAGCGAGGTCGAGTTCGGTGACCGGGTCGGTGACGCACGCGGGGTCGGGGCCGAGGACGCGCGCCTCCGGCTCCTCGGGGAGGTCGAGGCCGTTGCGTTCGATGTAGGCGTCGGCCTCGTCGAGCACCGACAGGTAGTTGGCGTCGCCGGCGTGGATGTTGGCGGCGAGGTCGCTGCCGAATGTGATGACGCCGTCGGAGTAGGCCTGCGTGCGGCCGACGAGCGTGATGCCGCTCTCCGCCAGCTCCCGGAAGTCGACGGTGCGGCCGCCGCGCGCGCCGCTGACCGCGATGGTCACGTGCTCGGCGCCGGCGGCGGGGGCGGAGGCCTCCCACTTGCCGAGGACGCCCAGCCACCACACGTTGTCGCGCCCCCGGTAGCGGCGCGGCGGCCGGTCGTGCGGGCCGACCGAGAGGTGCACCTGGCGTCCGGCGCGGCGCAGCTCGTCGGCGATCTGCACGCCGGAGGAGCCGGCGCCGACCACGAGCACGCCGCCGGCGGGGAGCTGGTCCGGGTTGCGATAGTCGCTCGAGTGCAGTTGCTCGATCCCCGCCGCGGCCGGGATGACGGTCGGGATGACGGGCTTCTGGAACGGGCCCGTCGCGGCGACGACGTGGCGGGCCGTGTAGCTGCCGTCGGTGGTCTCGACCCGGAAGCCGGGGGCGCCGACGTTGCGGCGGACCGACAGGACCTCCACGCCGCTGCGGATGGGAGCGTTCGTCATAGCGGCGTACGCCACGAAGTAGTCGGCGACTCGCTCCTTGGGGGCGAAGCCGTCCGGGTCGACGTCGTCGAACTCCAGGCCGGGGAAGCGGTCGTGCCAGGCCGGGCCGTTGGCGACGAGCGAGTCCCAGCGGCCCGAGCGCCAGCGTTCGGCGATGCGGCCGCGCTCCAGCACGAGATGCGGGATGCCGCGCTCGGTCAGGTGGGCGCTCATCGCCACACCGGCCTGTCCCGCGCCGACGACGAGGACCTCGATTTCCTGGCTCGACATGTGATCTCCTTCGCTCGTCCGAGGTGGTCTGGCCATTGTCAGCAGCCCAGAGCGAATCTGTAAAACAATGAGAATCGCCCTACTGGATCAGTAGAAGTGATGCTTCACGTGCGTCCCACGCGCGCGAACCATCCTGCTGTGATGCGCTGCCGCCGCCGGCGGCTCCGACTGAATCACTTCAAGTGATGCAGTGCAACGCTTTTCAACGCTCGTTTCGATGCACACCTGGTGCGTACTCTGCGATTACCGCAGCGGGAGGTTCCCGGTTGCGGCGAACGGAGGAGAGCCCCGCATGACGCTCGAGACCACGACCCCCCTCGCGACCCGCATCGACGGCCGCGCCGTCATCGGCGGCGAACGCGTCGCCTCCGCGTCGGGCGAGACGTTCGTCACGATCAACCCGGCGACCGGCGAGGCGCTGGCGGAGGTCGCCAAAGGCGGCGCCTCCGACGTCGACCGCGCCGTCGCCGCGGCACGCGCCGCCTTCGAGTCCGGCGCCTGGAGCCGCCGCGACGCCGCCGACCGCGGCGCCGTCCTGCGCCGCCTCGCCGACCTCATCGAGCATCACGCCGAGGAGCTCGCCCTCCTCGAGTCCCTCGACATGGGCAAGCCGCTCTCGCAGACCAGCGCCGTCGACGTCCCCGGGACCGCGGCGACCTTCCGGTGGTACGGCGAACTGGCCGACAAGCTCACCGACGAGGTCCCCTCCACTCCCCCGGGCTCCACCGCCATCGTCAACCGGGTCGCCCTCGGCGTCGTCGCGGCGATCGTCCCGTGGAACTATCCGCTCGACATCGCCGCCTGGAAGCTCGCGCCCGCCCTGGTCGCCGGCAACAGCGTCGTCCTGAAGCCCGCAGAGACCACCAGCCTGACCGCGCTCCGGCTCGGGGAGCTGGCGCTGGAGGCCGGCATCCCCGCCGGCGTCCTCAACGTCGTGCCCGGCCCCGGCTCGGTGATCGGCCGCGCACTCGGGCTGCACCCGGACGTGGACGCGCTCACCTTCACCGGCTCGACCGCAGTCGCCAAGAAGCTGCTGACCTACGCGGGCGAGTCGAACATGAAGCGGCTCAGCCTGGAGGCCGGCGGCAAGAGCTCGAACCTGATCTTCGCCGACGTCGAAGACCTCGCGCCGGCCGCCGAGAAGGCCGCCTTCGGGGCGTTCTACAACCAGGGCGAGGTCTGCTCGGCCAACTCGCGCATCTTCGTCGAGCGCCCCGTCTACGACGAGTTCCTCGGGCTGCTCACGACGGCCGCGGAGGCGTACCGGTCGGGCGACCCGCTCGACCCGGGCAGCGGCAACGGCGCACTCGTGTCCGAGTCGCACGCCGACGGCGTCGCCGCTGCAATCGAGGCCGCGGCCCGCGACGGCGAGTTGATCGGCGGCGAGCGCGTCCGGCGGCAGGGCTCGACCGCGTTCATCGACCCCGCGATCGTCGCCGGCCTCCCGCTGTCGCACGCGCTGCACCGCGACGAGGTGTTCGGCCCACTGGTCGTGGTCCAGGCGTTCGACCACGAGGACGACGCTGTGCGCGCCGCGAACGCCACCGACTACGGCCTCGCCGCATCGCTGTGGACCTCCAGCCTGTCGCGCGCCCATCGGGTGTCCGAGCGACTGGTCGCCGGCACCGTCTCCGTGAACACCGTGGACGCGCTCGGTTCCACGACCCCGTTCGGCGGCTTCAAGCAGTCCGGCTTCGGGCGCGACCTCTCCCGGCACGCCATCGACAACTACGTGGGCCTCAAGACCACGTGGTTCCAGCACGCGTAGGCGGCCGGAGATGACGACGCAGCTCGACGTCCGGCACCGCACCGACGCCCGCGTGCCTGCGGAGGTCGCGCGCTCCTGGCTGCTGATCCCGGCCTCCCGGCTCGACGCCGTCGCGGTCGCCGGATCGCAGGCGGATGCCGTCGTCATCGACCTGGAGGATGCGATCGACGTGTCCCGCAAGGAGGTCGAACGGGAGCGCGTCGCGCGCTTCCTGTCGGCCGGCGGCGAGGCGTGGGTGCGCGTGAACGACCGCACCTCGGCGTTCTGGGCCGGCGACGTGGACCGGCTGCGCGGCCTCCCCGGCCTGCTCGGCGTCGTCCTCGCGAAGACCGAGGAGGCCGCCCAGGTCAGCGAGACCGCCGAGCGGTTGGGCGGAGCCACCCCGGTCGTCGCCCTGGTCGAGTCGGCCCTCGGCATCGAGAACGCGGCGCTGATCGCCCGCGCGCGCGGCGCCTTCCGGCTCGCATTCGGCAGCGGCGACTACCGCCGCGACACCGGCGTCGCCAACAAGGAGGTCGCGCTGGCCTACCCGCGCTCGCGGCTCGTGGTCGCCAGCCGGGTCGGCGGCCTCCCCGGCCCGATCGATGGACCCTCGGTGGTCGACGGCGCGCCGGTCGTGACCGAGCAGTCGCAGTCGGCCGCAGCGCTCGGCCTCACCGGACGGCTCTGCCTGCGCGAGACGCAGGTCGGGATCGTCAACGAGGTCATGGCCCCGTCCGCCGAGGACGTGTCCTGGGCCTGCGGCTTCCTCGAAGAGTTCGAGGAGGGCGGCCGCGTCGTCCGCGACGGCAGCGACCTCCCTCGGCTCGGCCGCGCCGAGAAGATCCTCCGCCTGGATCGCGCGTTCAGCGCGGCCGGATAGCGCCTCCCCTCCGGCCGGGCGTCCCCCGCTCGGCGCGGATTTCCCCCACCCAGCCCCACCCGAAGAGAATGCAAGGACGAAGGAGTCCCCGATGACCGACACCAAGCTCCAGACCTCGAACATCCGCACCCAGCATTTCCGGAAGACGCTCGGCCGGCTCGACATCGTGTTCCTGTCGATCAGCGCGGTCATCTCCATCGACACCATCGCCCAGATCGCGGCAGGAGGCGGCGCCGAGGCGTTCACCTGGACCGCGGTGATCGGCATCACCTTCCTTTTCCCGTACGCGCTCGTGATCTCCGAGCTCGGCAGCACGTTCCACGACGAGGGCGGCCCGTTCGTCTGGGTGCGGCTGGCGTTCGGCAAGCTCACCGCGGCGATCGCGACGCTGTTCTACTGGATCACCAACCCGCTCTGGATGGGCGGCTCGCTGGTGTTCATCTCCGCCGCGACCTGGGGCGCCTACATCGCTCCGCTCCCGGAGGGCAGCGCGGGGGACATCGCGTTCAAGCTGATCTTCATCTGGCTGGCGATCGGGACGGCGATCATCGGTCTCCAGTACGGCAAACACATCGTCGCCGCCGGGGCGATCGTCAAGATCGCGCTGCTCGTGGTCTTCGTCGTCACCGTGGCCGTCTACGCCGTCAAGAACGGTGTGCACGGCTACGCGGCCGGCGCGTTCTCGCCGACCCTCGGCGGGTTCCTCGCCGTGACGCCGGTCATCCTGTTCGCGGTCGTCGGCTTCGAGGCTCCGAACGGCGCGGCCGAGGAGATGCGCAACCCGCAGCGCGACGTCCCGCGGGCGATCACCTCCTCGGGCATCATCTCGATCCTCTGCTACCTGGTGCCGATCTTCGCCATCCTGGCCGTCCTCCCCGCGAGCAAGGTGCAGGGCGCCAGCGGCCTCCTGGACGCCTTCAAGGAGGTCTTCTCGGTATACGGCATCGCGACCGGCCCAGTGATGTTCATCGCGGCGCTGCTCTTCGTGTTCGTGGTGCTGACCCAGGCGAGCGCGTGGATGATCGCGTCCGACCGTGTGCAGGCCGCCGCGGGCGCCGACGGCGCGTTCTTCCGCTACTTCGGCGTCTTCTCGAAGCGGTTCGGCACCCCGGTGCGGATGAACCTGCTGTCCGGAATCGTGGCCACTGTGTTCTGCGTCGCGGCGACGCTGCTGCTCAAGGGCAGCACCGCGGCCGTGTTCACCGTGGTGCTGACGGTCGCGATCTCGACGCTGCTGCTGTCGTACCTGGTGATCTTCCCGTCGATCGTGCGCCTGCGGAAGAAGTACCCGGACGTCGAGCGCCCGTTCCGGGTGCCGGGAGGCCGTGCCGGGCTGTGGATCGCCGTCGTCATCATCTACGCCTGGGTGCTCCTCGGCTCCTGGGTCGCGGTCTTCCCCGGCACGCTCGAGTCGGTCCTCGGGGTCAAGTACGACTTCGTCGACACCTGGGGCGTCGACCGGCCGACGTTCGAGGGGTTCACGGTGGGGACGCTGATCGTCATCACGGTGCTGGCGCTCGTCGGCTACTTCTGGCAGCGGGCGCGCGACCGCCGGGTCGACCCGGGGCCGGAGGTGCTGCTGGAGCCGGTGCGCGACTGAGGCGCGCTGGCTCGCGCAAACAACGGAGGAGACCCCGGCCCAGGCGGCCGGGGTCTCCTCCGTTCACTGCGTCTCGGGGTGTGTCGCGACCGGATGTCCTCCGTTGCCGACGCGCGCGGACAACGGAGGACATCCGGGCCGACACGCCGGTGGGCAGCAGCGAAGGGAGGAGATCCGCGGGGGTCGGGGCGGGATCTCCTCCGTTGTGGGTGGAGGGTGGGGCGGAGGGCGTCGGGTCAGGCCGGGTTGGTGGACCGGGCCCGGGTTGCCGCGACCAGCTCCGCCGCGCGCTCCGCCACCATCATCACCGTGATGACCGGGTTCACCGACGTGAGCGTCGGGAACACCGACGCGTCCGCGATCCGCAGCCCGTCGATGCCGCGCACGCGCAGCTCGGGGTCGACCACGGCCAGGTCGTCGTCGACCGCGCCCATCCGGCAGGTGCCGGACACGTGGTAGACGGTCTGGTGGATGGCGCGCTGCGCGGCCGACAGCTCCTCGTCGGTCTGGACGTCGGAGCCGGGGAAGACCTCCCGGACCAGGTGGCTGCGCATCGGCTCGGCTGCGGCGATCTCACGCGCCAGCCGCACCCCGGCGACCAGCATCCGCTCGTCGTGGCCGGACGCGTCCGTGAAGTAGCGGTAGTCGATCACCGGCGCCTCGTCCGGATCGGCGGAGGCGATGGTGACGCGGCCCCGGCTGTGCGGCTTGGCGACGTTCGGCGCAATGGCGACGATGGTCTCCGGGAAGACGACTCCGCGGGCGCGCGGGTGGTCGACCACGGGCTCCACCGGGAAGTGCATCAGCACATCCGGCCGGAGCGGGTCGCCGTCCACACCGACCATTGCGCCGGCGTCCCAGCCGGAGGCCGAGACGGCGGGCGGAGCGGACACGGCCTCCCAGACCACGAGCCCTTCGGCGTGGTCCTGCAGGTTCTCCCCCACGCCGGGCAGGTCGAGCAGCGTGTCGACGCCGGCGGCCTCGAGCACCTGCGCCGGGCCGATCCCGGACAGCAGGAGCAGGCGCGGCGTGTCGATGGCGCCGCAGGCGAGCACGATCTCCCGCCGCGCGCGCACCTCGCGCAGCACGCCGGACGCGTCGCGGAACAGCACCGCGACGGCACGGCCGTCCGCGACGACGACCCGCTCCGCCCGCGCACCCGTGACCACATCCAGCGACGGACGCGCATCCATCACGTCGTGCAGGTAGTGGATCGAACTCGACCCGCGCACGTTCGTCGCCGGTTCGTAGCCGACCTCGAAGAAGCCTGCGCCGCGCGCGAGCGTATCGGTCCGGCCGTCGTTCCAGCGCTCCTGGAGCGGGAGGCCGAGGGCGCTCACAGCGGAGGCGACCACGTCGGCGACGAACGGGTTCCGGTCGGCCGGGGCGACCGGGTGCACCGGGACGTCGAGCCGGTCGAAGTAGGGCTGGAAGCTCGCCGCGTCCCACCCGGCGGCCCCGGCCTCCACCCATTCGGCCAGGTCGGAGGCGAGCGGGCGCCACGCGATCATCGTGTTCGCGGTCGAGCAGCCGCCGAGGATGCGCATCCGCGTCTGCCGGATGGACGAGTTGCCGCGCTCCTGCGGCACGCTGCGGTAGTCGAGGTCGTACTCGCTCTCGATCATCTCCTCCCAGCGTCTCAGCTCGCGGGCACGGCCCTCGTCGCGGTCGCTCGGGCCCCACTCCAGGAGAGCCACCGTCACGTCCGGGTTCTCGGAGAGGCGCGCGGCGACGATGCCGCCCGCAGTGCCGCCGCCGACCACGACGTAGTCGTACTCGGCGGCGGCCTGTGCTGCTGGATCGAGGGTCATTCTGCTCCTGCGACGGTGGTGGGGAGGGAGGCGGCGGCGAGCACCGGCTGCTTCGACGGCGCCCACTTCATCAGGGCGTAGTAGAGCGGGCAGATCACGGCCAGGCCGACGATCCACGAGATGTCGACGCCCCCGAGCGCGGTGGCGATCGGGCCGGTGTAGAACGCGGTGTTGATGAAGGGGAGCTGGATGAGGACGCCCAGCACGTAGCAGATCACCGCGTTGCGGTTGACCCGGCCGTAGACGCCGCCGTCCTGGCGGAAGAGCGACGGGATGTCGTACTTGCCGTGCTTCACCACGTAGTAGTCGACGAGGTTGACGGCCGTCCAAGGGATGAGCACGCACAGCAGCAGGATCATCAGGTTCGACAGGTTGACCAGGAAGTTCGCCGAGAAGGCGAAGCCGAGCACGAGAGCCACCAGGAAGAGGATGACCGCGATGGCTCCGCGCGTGACGGCCCGCGGGATCCACTTCGGGAACAGCGTCTGCCCGATGGTGATGATGGCGAGGCTGCCGCAGTACAGGTTCATGCCGTTGCTGACGCTGATGCCGACGCCGAACACGAGCATCGCGAGCCCGGCGATCCCGGGGATGAGGGCGCTCAGCCCGGTGGCGACGTCGTCCTTCGGGAAGGCCGCGCCGACGATGGAGCCGAGCACCATCGGGATGACGGAGCCGGCGACGCAGCCGGCGAACGTCGCCCAGAACGCGGCGCGCACGCCGGTGTCCTTCGGCATGTACCGGGTGTAGTCCGACACGTACGGCGCGTAGGCGATCTGCCAGAGCGCGGCGACGGAGATCGTTCCCATGATGCCGGTGGCAGTGACCGAGCCGTAGCTGAGGGCGCTCGCGGGGAGGGTGCCGGCGGCGAAGATGTAGACGAAGACGATCGTGATGGTCAGGCCGGCGACGACGCTCATCACGGTGCCGAAGACGTGCAGCAGCCGGTAGCCGAACACCGCGCCGAAGACGCTGATCAGTCCGACGATCACGGTGGACCAGAACGCGCCGAGGTGAGTCAGCGAGTCGAGCGCCTGGCCTCCCAGGATCACGTTCGAGGCGAAGAACGCCACGTACATCCCGACCACGATCACGACGACCAGGAGGCTGCCGTACGACCCGAACTGCGCCCGTGTCTGCAGCATCTGCGGCACGCCCATCTGCGGGCCCTGCGCAGCGTGCAGCGCCATCACGACGCCGCCGATCAGGTTGCCGACCACGAGCGCGACGATCGCCGCCCAGATCGGGAGGCCGTAGACGGCGGTCGCGAGCAGTCCGGTGGCGATCGACAGCATCATGATGTTGCCGCCGAACCAGATAGTGAACAGGTTGCGGGCTTTCCCGTGCCGTTCATCCTCGGGGATGTAGTCGATGGTGCGGGTCTCGACGCCGAGAGCGTCGCTGCGGACCTCTGTGGTCATGGTGTGCTCCTCGCCCTGGTGCTTCGGATTGTCCGTCGCTTGGCATAGAAGCCTCTGCTGTTCCGGCGCATCTATCAAGTAAGGTTGCCTGAAGCACTGCATCACTTCGCGAGATGCCGGGCCGTAGGAAACGGAACCGAAACATCGCCGTCATCGGCCGGACCGACGGGAGGCCTCCCATGACCAAGAAGCCGGACGTCACGCTCGCGCAGCTCCGCTACTTCATCGAGGCGGCGACGCACCTGTCGATGACACGCGCAGCGGAGGAGTTGTTCGTCGCCCAGTCCGCCGTCTCGTCGGCCATCGCGCAGCTCGAGCAGCAGGTCGGCGCGCAGCTCTTCATCCGGCAGCGCTCGCGCGGGCTGACACTGACGCCGGCCGGGCAGCAGTTCCTCGGCGACGCCCGGGCGCTGCTCCTCAACCTGGAGGAGGCGCTCGACACCGCGCGCGGCATCGACAACCAGGTGCGCGGCACCATCCGCATCGGCTGCTTCGTCACACTCGCGCCGTTCATCCTCCCGGCGATCGTCAGCCGGGTGCGGGCCGAGCATCCCTACCTCGACATCGAGGTGGACGAACTGGACACCGACGGCGCCAGGGCGGCGCTGCGCAGCGGCCGGGTGGAGCTGCTGATCGGCTACGACTTCGGCTTCGGCAACGACATCCGCACCGCCGTACTCTCCGACGCTCCCCGCACGTCCTCCTGCCGGCCGACCATCCGCTCGCCGCCTCGCCGCAGGTCTTTCTGCGCGAGTTGTCGCGGGAGCCGATGATCCTGCTCGACCTGCCGCACAGCCGGGAGTACTTCCTCGGCATCCTCGCCGGCGCGGGGCTGCAGCCGGAGATCCGGCACCGGTCGCTCAACTACGAGACGGTGCGGGCGTTCGTCGCGCACGGCCACGGCTTCTCGATCCTCAACCAGCGGCCGAAGCACGACCTCAGCTACGACGGCGAGCGGGTGGTCGCCCTGCCGATCGCGGACAGCGTGCCCGCCCTCCCGGTGGTGCTCGCGGCGATGCGCTCGGTGCGCGCGACGGCCCGGGCGCGCGCGGTGAGCGACATCGCAGCGCAGGTGGTGGCCGATGCGCTGAATCCGGAGCCGCTGCGCGCGTGAGATGACGGGGACGTTTCGGGCGCATCACGCATCTGCATGGATGATGAACTGATCCAGGCGAAACTATTTGCGTGATCAACGGTGTCCGCCGAGACTGGTCGGATACGCGAAAGGGACGCCGATGACGAGTCTGCACACCACGACCTTGCACCCCACCACCCTGCACTTCACGAACGGCCGCCTGTACCTCGGCGACGGCGTCTGGCGGGACGGCGGAGTGCTCGTGCGCGACGGCCGCATCGCGGCGGTGGGCGCGGACGACGAGCTCGCCGCGCTCCGCGACCCCGGCACGGTTGTGCGGGATGCGGGCGGCGCTTCCCTCCTCCCGGGCTTCCACGACACGCACGTGCACCCGCCGATGGCGGGAAGCTCCCTGCTCGGCATCGACCTGATGCCGGTGCACGACGCCGACGCGTACAGCCGGGTCATCGGCGCGTACGCGGCCGCGCATCCCGAGCTCGAGACGATCGTCGGCGTCGGCTGGTACGGCGACGTCTTCCCCGGCGGCCTCCCCACCCGAGAGCTGCTCGACGCCGTGGTCCAGGACCGCCCGGTCATCCTCACCAGCCACGACGGCCACGGCGTCTGGGTCAACTCCCGGGCCCTGGAGGCCGCGGGCGTCCGCGACGACGTCGCCGACCCGCTCGGCGGCCGGTTCGTGCGCGACGACACCGGACGACTGACCGGCGTGCTGCTCGACACCGCGGTGCAAGCGCTGGAGGCGATCACGCCGCCGCCTCCGCCCGGGTTCCTGGAGGAGGCGATCCTCGCCGCGCAGCAGCGCCTCCACTCGGTCGGCATCACGACCTGGCACGACGCGGCCGTGGGCAAGAGCGAGCTCGGGCCGGACTCCTTCGACAGCTACCTGGCCCTGGCCTCCCGTGGCGCACTCACCGCGCGGGTGGTGCTCTGCCAGTGGTGGGATCGCGACCGCGGCTTGGAGCAGGTGGACGAGCTGGTCGCCCGGCGTTCACGGGCGGCGGAGGCCGCAGGCGTGACCGCCGGCGTCGTGAAGATCATGCAGGACGGCGTCATCGAGAACCACACCGGCGCCCTCCTGGAGGAGTACGCCGACGGCTCGGGCGAGCGTGGCGACTCCTTCATCCCACCCGAGCGACTGAAGGCGATCGTCGCCGAACTCGACGCGCGCGGCTTCGACGTGCACCTGCACGCCGTCGGCGACCGCGCCGTGCGGGAGTGCCTGGACGCGGTCGAGCACGCCCGAACCGTCAACGGCCCCGGTGGAGGCCGCCACCAGCTCGCGCACCTCGACGTGGTCGACCCGGCCGACTTCGACCGCTTCGCGGCGCTGGACGTCACCGCCAACGCGCAGCTGCTCTGGGCGCGCACCGACACCGAGATCGTCGAGCGCAAGCTGCCGATGATGGGCCACGACCGCGCGGGCCGGCACTTCCCGTTCGAGTCGCTCCGCCGGCACGGAGCCCGCATCGTCGGAGGCAGCGACTGGCCGGTCTCCGACCCGAACCCGCTGTGGGCGATGCACACCGGCACCACCCGGCTGGCGCCCTCCACCGACCCGCACGCGACCGGGCCGGCGCTGACCGAACCGCTGCTGGCCTCCGAGGCGCTGCCGCTCGCGACCGCGCTCGACGCGTACACGGGCACCGCGGCGTGGATCGGGCGGATGGAGGGGACGACCGGACGGCTCGCGCCCGGCTACGCCGCCGACCTCGTCCTCCTCGACCGCGACATCTCCGACGGCCGCGGCCTCGACACCGCCCGCGTGCTGGAGACCGTCTCTGCCGGCGTCACCGTATTCCGCGCGTAGGCGCCCCACCGAGCCGCGACATTCGTGCCGAATGCGCAGCCACGCGGGACGCCACATTCGTGACGAATGTCGCGAATCACGCCGCCAAAGGCGACATTCGTGCCGAATGCGCAGCCACGCGGGACGCCACATTCGTGACGAATGTTGCGTAAGGCGCTGCCGGAGGCGACATTCGGTACGAATGCCGCCTCCGGCTGGAGCGTGGTGCTCAGGCCGCGCGCTCTCCTGGGAAGGCGTGGAGGCCTTCGGGGGCGATGGCGAAGCGGACCTGCTGGCCAGGGGTGAGCGCGTCCGCGGCCTGGGACAGCATCGTGACCGGGATGCGGAGGTCGCCCGCGACGATCTCCGCACGAGCGAACGGCCCGAAGAAGTCGACCGCGCGCAGCGTCCCGGAGGCGGACCGTGCGGTGGAGGCCGCGTCGTCCGGCAGGATGCGCACGCGCTCGGCCATGACCAGTACGTCGACCCGGTCGCCCTCGCGGAGGTCGTCCTGCGACGTTGTCAGCGACAGCCCTCCGATCTCCACCGTGGCCGACGGCCCCGAGCCGTGCACGACGCCGATGCCGAGGGACTGCCCACCGAGGAACTGCGCCACGAACCGGTTCCCCGGCGTGCGGTACATGCTCTCGGGGGTGTCGTTCTGCTGCACGACGCCGTGGTCCAGCATCATCACCTGGTCGCCCAGGTCCATGGCCTCCTCCTGGTCGTGCGTGACCATGATCGTGGTCAGCCCGGTCTCGCGGTGGATGCGCTTGAGCTCGCGCTGCATCTCGCCGCGAATCTTCTTGTCCAACGCCGACAGCGGCTCGTCCAGCAGCAGCAGGTCCGGGGACGTCACCAGCGCACGCGCCAGCGCGACCCGCTGCTGCTGACCGCCGGAGAGCTGGGCGGGCGAACGGCCGCCGAAGTCGCCCAGGCCGACCAGACCGAGCATCTCCTCAGCCTTCTTCTTCGCCGCCGACCGCGGGGTGCGGCGGGCGCGGAGCCCGTACATGACGTTCGACAGCACGGAGAGGTGCGGGAACAGGGCGTAGTTCTGGAAGACGAACCCGATGTTGCGCTTCTCCACCGAGAGCCGGGTGACATCCCGGTTCCCGACCCGGATGGCGCCCTCGTCGGGGTCTTCCAGCCCCGCGACGATGCGCAGCAGGGTGGACTTGCCGGACCCGGAGGAGCCCAGCATGCAGCAGAACCGGCCGTCGCCGACGGTCAGGTCCAGCGGTTCGAGCACGCGCGTGCCGTTGAAGGTCTTGGAGACGCGAGAGACAGTCAGCTCGGCCATCAGTTTCCTTTGTTCGTTGAGGTCGTGAAGAGCTTGGCGGCGTTGCCGGACAACCAGTTGAGGATGACCACCAGCAGCACCGTGGAGAGGATGATGATCGTCGCCAGCGCATCCACATCCGGGGTCACGCCGAGGCGCACCATCGAGTAGATCTGCACCGGCAGGGTCGAGACCCCGATCGGGGCCAGGAAGAGCTGGATCGCGAAGTTGTTGAACGTGATCACGAACGCCAGCAGACCGCCCGCGATGATCGAGGGTCCGATCAGCGGGATGGTGATGGTGAGGAAGGTCCGCAGGGGACCGGCGCCGAGCGAGTGGGCGGCCTCCGCGTAGTGCGGGTTCAGGTCGCGCAGACGGCCGGAGACGATCAGCACCACGAACGGCAGGGAGGTCACGATCGACGCCAGGATCAGCCCGAGCGTGCTCGACCCGAGGCCCAGCCAGCCGAACACCACGACGAACCCGGCGGCGAGGATCAGCGCGGGGACCGTCAGGAGCGCGAGCAGGAGGCTGTTGATCGGCGCGGTGACGAAGATGCGGCTGCGCGCCATCCCGAGCGCCAGCAGCGTACCGACGATCACGGCGAAGATGGTCGCCTGGGTCGCCAGGTTGAGGCTGGTGAGCAGCGCGTCCACGAGGGCCTGGTCGTGCGAGAGGTTCGCGTACCAGTCGAAGGTGAAGTGGAACGGGAACGTGCCGTACCGGGACTGGTTGAGGCTGAGCGCGGTCATCGCCAGCAGCGGCAGTGCCAAGATCACCAGCACCACGTAGAGCCAGACCTTCATCAGCCGGGGCAGCACTGCGAGCTTCATCGGAGCACTCCTTCGGTGGGTGCGGACGGCTGCACGACGCGCGAGACGACCTCGTGGTTCGCGAGCGCGTCCTCGGTCGTGAGGGCGTCCTCCGCCAGCCGCGCCTGCGCGGTCGCCCGCTCGGCCTTGGGCCGTCCCGCCTTGGAGACGCCCGACAACGCGTTGCGGGACCAGGTGAGCAGCCCGGTCACGCCGCCGACGATCGCCAGCGACGTCACCAGCAGCACCAGCGACATCGCCACGGCGAACTGCTGGTGGACTCCCGCCGAGAGCTGCGCCGAGATGGCGTTGCCGAGCATCTGCCCGTTCGGGCCGCCGAGGATGGTGGGTTCGGCGAACGCGCCGACCGTCTGCACGAAGGTGAGGGCGAAGTTCACGCCGATCATCGCGGTCGACAACGGCCAGATCACCCGGGTGAACACGAAGCCCTTGGAGGCGCCGAGGGTGCGGGAGGCCTCCAGCACCGACCCGCTGATCTGCTCCGACGCGGAGTACATCACCAGGATGGCGGTCGGGATGGACTCCTGCACCAGCATGAGCACGTTCGCCGCCGGGGTGTACATGATCGACGCCTGCGGGTCGGCGACGCCGATGGCCGAGAGGAATGACATCACCGGACCGCCGGCCTGGATGAGGCTGACGAACCCGTAGATCAGCAGAAGCTGCGAGGTGATGTAGGGAATGATCACGAACCCGAGGATCAGCGGCTTCGCCTTCGGGCTGGTGTAGCGGGCCAGCGCCCACGCCGCCGGCCAGGCCAGCGCGATGCTGACCACGGCGACGGAGAACGCGATCAGCAGCGTGCGACCCAGCAACGACATGTACACCGCGCTGGAGAACATCTCCGTGAAGTTCTCGACGGTGAAACCGCCGGACCCGTTGGTGAACCCGATGATCAGCAGCGCGACCAGCGGCAGCAGGGCGAACAGCAGCAGCAGGAGGCCGCCGGGCGTGAGCAGGAAACCCGTGCCCAGGGCCCCCTGGCCCGCCGCCGGGGACGGCGGGCCAGGGACAGCGGGGCGGTGGTCATCAGGAGCCGGCTTTCACCTGCGTCCAGGCGTCGACCCACGACTGGAGCCGGTCCGCGGGCTGCGGAAGCTGCAGCGCGAGGCTCGAGATCTTGTCGGGGTTCGCCTGCAGGCGGTCCAGGGTGGCGGGCTCGAGCGACGCGACGACCGACTTGTTCGCCGGGGCCGGCGAGGAGTCGGCGGGAGTGTTCGCCCACTTGCTGAGGAACTCTTTGCCGGTCATGTAGTTGAGCCACTTGTAGGCGAGGTCGAGGTGCTGCGTCTTCGCAGCGATCGCCCAGTTGTCGATCCAGCCGACCGCGCCCTCCTTGGTGATCTCGTACGTGAAGTTCGTCGTCCCCGGCGCCTTGCCGGCGACCAGCCCGCCGATGCCGTCGGAGTTCGCGATGCCCGCGACGATCGATCCGCTGGCGATGCCTTTGGCCAGGTCGTCGGTCGACGAGTAGAGCAGCTTGGCGTTGTCCTTCAGCTTCTGCAGCGCCGGCGTCACCTTCGCCATGTCGGGGCTCTGCGGGTCCTCACCGAGGTAGAGGGCGGTGATCGGGACGAGCACGGTCGCGTCGTCGATGAGCGCGATCTGCCCCTTGTACTTCGGGTCCCACAGCACGCTGAGCGAGTCGGGGGTCGGCGTCACCTTGCTCTTGTCGAAGAACAGGCCGGTGCTGCCCCAGGTCCACGGGACGCCGTAGAGCTTGCCGTCCTTGCGGATCTCCTTGCGGCCGGAGAAGTCCGGGTAGAAGTCGTTGTAGTTGGTCAGCTTGGACGTGTCGAGCGTGTGGAAGATGCCCTGGTCGATGCCCTGCCCGATGTACTGGATGTTCGGGAGGGCGACGTCGATGGCGCCGTTCGCCTTGTTCACGAGCTGGAGTTCGTTCGACTCCGAGTCGATGTACTGGAACTTGAGGGTGGCGCCGGTCTGCTTCTTGAAGTCGGTGGCGACCCAGGGCAGATCGGCGCCGTAGCCCTTCCAGATGGCGACGGTCAGCGTGTCGCTGCCGCTGCCCGAGGCGCTGGGCGACAGCGAGCACGAGGTCAGGGCGACGGCGGCCGCGACCGTCGCTCCGACGGCGATGGCGGCCCGTCGTGCGATGGAGCGGCGCCGTTGCCCTTTGGTGCTGCGTGAGATGTTCACGTCATTCTCTCCTTGTTGTGTTGGTGCATGATTCCACTCTTGGCGGTGGAGGTGGATCAGAGGATGCCGGCGGTGGCGTCCTCCAGGTAGGTGCGTGCCGCGATGAGCTGCCCGACCGGGTCGGAGGCCGCGTCGAGCTCGAGAAGGATGCCGCCCTCGTAGCCGATCTCGGCGAGCGTGGCCGCGAACGCCGGCCAGTCGACGATGCCCTGGCCGGCGGCCCGGAAGTACGGGCGGTGCCGGTCGAAGATGTCGCCGTCCACGAGCGCGTGCTCGCGGAACGCGCCGGCCGCGTCCTTCCAGTGCGCGATGACGACGCGCTCGCGGTGCCGCGAGACGAGCTGGACCGGGTCTCCCCGCCGAGCACGATGTGGCCGGTGTCCGGGCAGAACGCGACGAGGAACGGGTCGGTCAGCAGCAGGAACAGGTCGACGTCGCGCGGCGTCCAGAACACCGAGTGGCTCTCGGTGTGGAGGGCGAGGGTCACGCCGTGCCGCTTCGCGATCGCGCCGACCTCGTTGGCGATGTCGGCGATCGGCAGCGCCGTCGCGAGGTCGACCGGCGCCAGCCCGTCGCCCTGCGCGTTGTTGCGCCGCATCGGGAGGCCGGCGACCAGGAAGGAGGCTCCGATGCCGGCGAGGAACGCGGCCTCGGTCTCGGCCGCGGCGAGGATCGCGGCTCGCGTGGCCGGGTCGGTCACGTCCTCCGCGTGCTCGATGTCGGCGAAGTAGGCGCTGACCACCGAGAGTCCGCGGCGCTCGAGCTCGGCGGCGAAGGCCTCCACCGAGCCGTATGCGGCGATCGCGGTGAGGCGGTCGGCGGGTGCGAAGGTCATCTCGAACTCGGCGACGCCGGCCTCCAGCAGGGAGTCGAGGATGGTGTCCCAGACACGGCGCGGCTCGGCGGCGGCGAGCGCTTCGAGTTCCTCGCGGCCGGTGAGGCCCCAGAAGCCCGGGTCGAAGAAGGTGATCAGGTCGACGCCGAACGCGCGGGTCGTGGCCGGTGCGGTGATGGTGGGTGCGGTGGTGGTGGCGGTCATGCGATCGCGGTCTCCTCGAGGGATGCCGAGCGCCAGGTCTCCGTGGAGGGGGCGGGGCGCTCGCAGGTGGTGGTCAGGGTGTGGACGCCGTCGGTGCCGTTCGCGATCGCGTCGAGCACCTCCAGCACGTGCAGGGCGAAGTCGGCGCTGGTGCGGTGCGGCTCGCCGGTCAGCGCGGCGGCGAGGTCGGCGACGCCGGGGCCGCGCAGCGGAAGCAGTTCCTCCAGGAGACCATCGGTGAAGCCTCCGATGACGGGAGGCAGCTCGCGCCACTCCTCTTCTCCGTGCAGGCGCACGCGCACCGCGTCGTCGTAGTTGTTCGGGTCGGGGACGCTGAGCGTGCCCTTCGAGCCGTACAGCTCGATGAAGGGGAGCTGGTGGTCCCAGACGTCGAAACTGGCCAGCACGGTGCCGATCGCGCCGGAGGCGAAGTCGAGCGTCGCCGAGGCGTGAGTCGGGATGGTGACGTCGATCGACTCCACTCGGCGACCGGGGGTGGAGACCGGGCGGACGGTGCTGCCGATCCGCGCTCGGGCGGAGACGCTCGTGACCGGGCCGAGCAGGTTGACCAGCGCGGCGATGTAGTACGGACCCATGTCGAGGGCCGGCCCGCCGCCGGGGATGAAGAGGAAGGTCGGGTCCGGGTGCCAGAGCTCGGCCTTGCTGTGGGTGACGAACGCGCTCGCGCCGATCACCTCGCCGATCAGGCCCTCGTCGACGGCGGCGCGCGCCGTCTGCCCGGCCGCGCCGAGGAAGGTGTCCGGCGCCGAGCCGAACAGCACACCGCGCTCGCGGGCCTCGGCCACGAGCGGGGCCGCGGTGGCGAAGGAGGCCGTGAGCGGCTTCTCCGTGAACACGTGCTTTCCCGTCGCGAGCAGGGCACGGGTCACGCTCTCGTGGGCGAGCGGCGGGGTGAGGTTGACGAGGATGTCGACGCCCTCCGCTGCGGCCAGCTCCGCCACGCTCGGGAACACAGGGACGCCGTAGCGCTCCCCCGCCGCCTGGGCGAGCTCCTGGCTCAGGTCCGTGCAGCCGACGATGCGGAGGCCGTCGAAGCGCTCCAGCCCGCGGAAGTACGCGCCCGAGATGTTGCCGCAGCCGACGATGCCGACGCCGATCCGGTCTTTCTGAACAGTCAACGCTCACCCTTCTTCTTCGAAGCTCTCAGCGGCAGAAGCACATTTGCTTTTCGCTGTTGAACGGGAACGTTAGCAATTATGCGCGGTAATAGCAAAACTATTTTTTCTCGCGTATGATCAGGCACTGGCACGAAGGGGTAGACCACTCATGGATCACGTGGAGATGCGGCAGCGCAACGCCGCCAGTACGCTCGGCATCCTGTACCGCAGCGGTCCGGCGAAGATGACCGAGCTGCAGCAGGAGTCCGGGCTGTCGCGGCGGACGATCGAGCTGATCCTCGACGACCTGATGGAGTCCGGCTGGGTGGTGGAGCTGGCCGCGGCCTCCCCCGACGCCCGGCCGGTGGGCCGCCCGGCGCGCTCGTTCGCGTTCCGCTACGACGCTGCGTGCGTGGTCGCCCTCCAGTTGGAGGCCGGCCAGATCCACGCGACCGTCGCCGACCTGGCGACGACGATCCTCGGCGACCTCCGCATGCCCCTGCCGATCAAGACCTCCCGGGCCGAGCGCCTCAGCCTCCTGGACGACTGCGTGACGCGCCTCCTGGAGGAGGCCGGCGTCGACCGCTCGGCCGTCGTCGCCGTCACCGTCTCCACCCCGGGCATCGTGCGCGACGACGGGATGGTCGATCTGCCGATGACCATGCCCGAATGGACCGGCTTCTCACTGCGCGACGCGGTCGGCGAGCTGTTCGACTGCCCGGTCCGTGTCGAGAACGACGCGAAGGTCGCCGCGCTCGGTGAGAAGTGGTCGCGCGACGGCGAGGTGCAGGACTTCGCCTACATCTTCTCGGACAGCGAGCGCATCGGCATCGGTCTCGTGCTGCGCAACGAGCTCTACCGCGGCCGCGACGGCGCCGCCGGTGAGGTGAGCTGGGCGCGCGACCTCGGCCTCCACGACCTGGTCAGCCCGCTGCTGGTCGACCTCGATGACGAGCTCGCACCCGGCCACGCGGCCACCTGGGAGCTGGTGACCGCCGCACGCGCAGGTGAGCCGCACGCACTCGAGGAGGTCGACCGCCTCGCGAGCGCGCTCAGCACGGGCGTCACCCTGATCGCGTGGCTGCTCGCGCCGGAGGAGATCATCCTGGGCGGCTCGCTCGGCACGCTGCAGGACCTCCTGATCCCCGCGCTCGAGCGGAAGCTCGCCACCAACGACCGCCCCATCGAGACCCGCCTGCGCGGCTCCCAGTACGGCGACGCCGGAGTGCTGACCGGGTGCCTGCGCATGTGCATCGAGTCGCTCGGCGAGCAGCTGTTCACCCCCGCCGGCGTGGCCGCCATCGGCCCCGCCCGCATCCCCCTCCCCGCCCAGGAGGCCGCCAGCTAGCCGCGTCCCCGCTCCCGCTCCCGCAGCCGCTCCCGCAGGATACTCAGGCGCGACACGCACCCGAACTCCTGCCGAAGGCCGTCCGGCAGGAGATTCCAATGCGTCTTCCTTCAGGAGACGACGTACTCCAACCCCACCGCCGTCTCCAGCGTGGCGCTGGCCGCGTGCAGGGACACGCTCCAGGTCTGGTCGCCGACCACACCGTCCACCGCGACGCCGCCCCAGGATTGGAAGGCCTCCACCGACGCGCGGGTGTGGGGCCCGAAGATCCCGTCGATCCCGCCCGGCGTGACACCTCCCCACTGGTCGGCCCCGTTGGTGAGAACGGTCTGGAGGCTGGAGACGACCGCGCCCGCCGAGCCTTCGCTGAGCACCGGCATCGGTCCGCCGTCAGGGAGGGCCGCCCAGGTGAGCGGGCCCACGATCCCGTCGGGGACGAGTCCCGCGCCGCTCTGGAAGTCGACGATCGCAGCCCTCGTCGCGGGCCCGAAGATCCCGTCGACGACGATGCCGAGGTTCGGTGTGCGCCGCACCGCGCGCTGGGCCCGCTTGACCGCGTCGCCGGTGTCGCCCTCCTGCACCGTAGGCTGTCCTGGATTCGGCATGATGACTCCTCTCGTCCGAGCGCCGCCAGTGTGGCAGACCGCCCGGTCTACGGCAAGGCATGGTTCCTGGACGTTCCGCGGCCGCCCGCGTGGCCGCGCGTGTCCCGCGAATGGGGGGCCTACCGTGGGCGCATGGCGATCAGAATCGAACTGCGGACGGCGGACTGCCCCGTCTGCGGAAAGCGCATGGACGGCACGGTGAAGATGCTCGGAAACCCGGGCCAGGCCGGTTTCCGCACAGCCCCGCAGGATGTGCACTGCGTGTCGGGCTGCGAGCGGGCGCTCGGGGACAACCGGGAGCGGATGCTGGGGGTGTTCCGGGAGTAGAGGTCGGGTCGGTTCGCCATTTTAGGAGGCTGCGGTCACCCGCAGCCTGGACGTAGAGGGAATCGGAGTCCGACCGGTTGCGGAACCGACCTTGGGAGATGGGGTGACGGCCACGGTTGTCCTGCGAGACTCCGACGCGCTCGTAACGCTCGCGTACCCGGCTCCCCCAGCGTGGATCCCCATCGCCCGCGCCATCGAGGCCGCAGGCTATGCGCCATCCGACATCGTCGTCATCCGGCAAGACGGGACAGTCGAGACAGACATCCTTCGCATCAACCTGAGCACGACTCTCATCGCTGGATTCATGGCAATCGTGTTCCTCGGGACATCCGTGCCGATCGTCAGCATGCGAGGGCGCGGAACCTTGCGTCTCCTCGGCACGACGCCGCTCCCGCGCCTCACGTTCATCCTTGCCCAATCACCGATTCGCATCCTCCTGGGTCTCGCCGAGGCGGCCACCGTCGTGATCATCGCGTGGACACAAGGCTATGCATCATTCGCCCACTCCGGCCGGTTGGCTGTCACGTTGGCAATTGGACTGGGGATGCTGTTCTCTTTCGGCTTCCTCCTAGCTTCGCGTTCCAGAAACCCTGACTTGATCGGGCAATTGAGCGGCCTCATTCCGGTGCTCATCGTTCTCACATCAGGAACGATGTTCCCTCTGCAAGGCGTTCCAGACGTGGTCCTCGCGCTCATGCGTTCGGTGCCTACGACGTGGTTTATTCAAGCGACGAGCGCAGATATCGCCGGCACTGTTCCGTTCGTCAGCGTTTACGCGCTCTGGGCGATGATGGGCGTGGTGACGGTGATCTGCACCCTCTTTGCGGCGCGTATCTTCATCTGGGATCAGGCGGAGGCACGCACGGCCGCCCGACGGCACTGATCCGGCCAGAGTTGCCTACCCGGATTAGCCAGGGTCCGCGCCGAACGTTCTGCTTGAACTGCGCGCGGAGGATGCGAACTGCTCCGAATTTCAAGTCAGTCCAAGAAGAAGTCGGGGAACAGCGCTTCGTCCGGCGTCCCGGGGCCACAGCGTGTCGGCGGCGATGCCGTCCGGTTCGAGCTCCGCGGCGAGACCGATCGTCGCGCTCGTCGACGTGTAGCTGAGAAGCTGCAGGTGCCGGTACATGTTCCGGCTGACCGCATCGACTACGTCTGGCCGGCCCGCATGCCCGGTCCCGCGGATCTCAAGATCTCCCGACGATGGATCGAGGCCCACCCAGCCGAGGGCCTCAGACGGGAACATCGCTTCCAACGATGAAGTCACGGCGTCGAGGAACACCTCGCGGTCGGTGACACCGTCGAGGTCGTAGCTCAACCGCAAAGCAAGTTCCGTGCCCTCCAAAAGCGCCCCACAAGAACGGTGCTGTGATCCCGATGCGTGAAAAGTAGACCCATCGGTCCGTCCTGTGCAACGACCGGGCGAGGCGGCCAAACGACGTGCCACACTTCTCCACGCCCGTCACCAGGCTGCGCCCCACCCGCTCCCCCAGACGCCGGCCCTCGCTGCGCTCGGGTCGGCGCCCGGGGCCCCTCGCGGGCGGGGACCCCATTAGTCAGCAGCGAGTTCTGAAAAAGCCGGAGGGGCACGTGGTCGCGATGCGACCTTCGTGCCCCTCCGGCTTTTCAGAACGTCGGGCTGACAGGATTTGAACCTGCGACCCCTTGACCCCCAGTCAAGTGCGCTACCAAGCTGCGCCACAGCCCGTTGCTGTCCCACCCAGGCCGTGAGAGCGCCAAGCGGGACAACTCATCTATCGTAGCGTGTCGGCGAGGCCGGTCGTGACCAACCCGAAAGCCACAGTAGCCCCGCCGACACAGCGCCGCGCGGCCTTCCTCCCGACGAGGGAGGCGCGACGCGACGCCCGGACCTCCCGCCCCGCAGCGGTAGGGCCAGGTGGGTCGGCGGCGGGGTGCGCGAAACCGGGCAGCACCCCGCCGCCGAGTCACTTCTGGGTGGTGCCACCACCCAGGATCGTGTCGATCTCGTCCTGGGTGAGCGGGGCCCAGGGGGACGAGTCGGGGTTCGCGCTGGCGGCCTCCGGGCTGTCGCCCTTCGTCCACCACTTGGCCTCGAACGGGACGCCGTCGAAGAGGATGCGGGCGCCCTTGTCGTAGGCGGCCTCGCCGCTCCAGTTCGCGTACGTGCCAGGCGGGAGGGTCGGCTGCGGGATCGGGGCCTCGCCGGGCAGCACGGGGCCGACCAGCTCCCACGGGGTCTCCCACGCGTTCAGCACCGGGTTGTCCGGCACGTCGCCCTTGGTCCACCACTTGGCCTGGTACACGTTGTGGTGCCAGGTGACCTTCGTGCCCTTCAGGTACGAGCTGCTCCCGGACCAGATCGGGTACGGCGAGTGGGCGGGGTCGTCGGTGGCGGCGGCGGAGGTCGGCTCGGCCGTGGTGACGGCGCCCTCCCCCAGCGCGATGCGGCCGTCGAAGCCCTTCGACAGGAGGCCGGCGAAGGTCGCCTTGCCCTGGTTGACGCCGCTGCACGCGTCCGAGACGACGCTGGTGTCCACGTAATTCGAGCCGCAGGTCTTGTCGCGGTTCGCCGACCACATCGACATGCGGCCGAGGCCCGTCGAGACGGCCCACGCGTTCAGTGTCTTGGCGTCGGCGAGGCCGAACACCTGGCCCTCGTCGTCGTTCTGGCCGATCATCGGGGTCGCGCCGATCTTCGCCCACAGGCTCGGGTCGGACTGGTGCGTCCCGGCGCGGTCGTACAGCACGCCGAGCTGTTTCTGCGCGGCGGTGAGCGCGGCCTCGGAGGTCGCGGCCATCGACGTTCCCGCAGCCTTGGCGGTGCCGTAGTCCATCGTCATCAGGTTGACGCCGGCGAGGTCGACCTTCGCCTTCAGCATGGCGGCGACCGCGTTCGTGCCGTCCACGGTCAGGCCGGTCGGCGACACGGGGAGGGTCAGCCAGACGGCGAGTCCCTTGCCGGCGGCGCGGCGCTCCTGCTGGAGGTCGTGGATGGCGGTGGCCCGGCGCGCGGCGGCGTCCGTGTTCACGAGACCGTCGCCCTCGAGGTCGAGGTCGACGGTGCCGATCTTGTAGCGGTCGACCACGGAGGCGTAGGCGTTCTTCAGCTCGCTCGGGTCGGTGCAGCCGACCGCGAGCTCCTGGTTCCGCTGGCCGCCGAACGACACCGCGACAGTGCCGCCCTGCTGCTGGAGCCGCGCGATCCGGCGGTCCAGGTCGAGCGAGCCGCGCGCCTCGGCCATCGTGTACGCGCCGCCCCAGGAGGGCGTGCACGGGTTGGTCTGGTCGGAGACGATGAACGAGAGCACGGCGTCCTTGGTGGAGGTCGCCCCCAGGTTCTCGAACGCGTACTTCGGAGTCGCGGTCACATCCACGAAAGAGGCGAACCACGGCTTGACGTCCACCGAGGCGCGGGCGCTCCACCACTGGAAGCCGACCACGCCGGCCGAGACGACGACGACCGCGACGAGACCGGCGCCGATCACCCGCCACGGCGAGAGGCGACGACCGGAGTCCGACTCGGGAGCCTGCAGCCGGTCGGTCGCGGAGGCGGTGGCCGAGGCGGCCGCCTTCTTGTCCTTGCGGGACATCAGGCGGCCTGCCTCTCGCCATCGACGACGGGAGCGTCGACCGGCGCGTCGAGCGGAGCATCCAGTGCACCGTCTTCCCGCACCGTCGTGTGCTCGAAGTGCGGCACCTCCCCGCCGGCGTGGCCGTGGTACAGCACCGACCGCCAGTCGATCGACTCGGTGACCGGCGCGGTCGCCGGGGCGGAGCGCTTGCGCTTCTTCTCGACGTACAGCGGCTTGGTCAGGCCGAGCCAGATGTCCACGACCGTGTTCCAGATGCCGATGTAGGCCACGAGCGACCAGATCGCCAGGGTCGCGTTGAACGCGGCGAACGCGGCGTTGCCCCAGTTGTGGGCGTTCCAGTCCCGCCACAGCGTGAACAGCGAGAACCCGATGATCGCGAGCGGAGCGATCACGTACAGCAGCGGCGACGCGGTACGGTTCTTCACCTTCGGCGTGCGGGCGAACGGGATCTTCTTGCCGGTCAGCGACTGCTGGATCGACTTGAGCACACCGGCCAGGTTCACCGGCAGCAGGATCAGGTTGAAGCCGTAGATCCGGAAGATGTCGGTGCCCTTGTACCCGGCGTAGCGGAGGTCGCTCGCCTGGCTGATGAAGTACGGCAGCGCGGCCAGCAGCACCATCGGGCTCAGCAGGCGGCCGTCGTACGGGTACGCCAGCAGGAACACCAGGCCGAAGCTCGCCCAGCAGATGGAGGCCATGTAGTTGACCCGCAGCAGCAGCTCGATGCGCGAGACGGTCTCGCCGCGGCGTTTGCGTTCGCGGACCTGCTTCCACAGCTTCGGCAGGATGAGGAGGCCGCCGTTCGCCCAGCGGCGGCGCTGAACGATCAGCGAGCCGAAGTCGGGCGGGGTGGCGGAGTAGCTGAGCCGCTCCGGGTAGTTCACGAGCGTCCAGCCGTGGGTGCCGAGGTCGATGCTCGACTCGGTGTCCTCGATGACGGTGCGGTCCTGGATGTACCGGCGCACCTCGAAGCCGCCGACCCACTCGGTCTCGACGATGTCCTCCAGCGCGCGCTTGCGGATCACCGCGTTCGCGCCCACCCAGAACGTCGCCCCGTAGAAGCTCTTGCCCTGGTGGAGGATGTGCTGGATGTCGGTCGTCGCCCCGGCGAGGCGCTCGATGCGGGTGCCGGCGCCGCGGAACGACGAGTACGGGGTCTGCGTGACGGCGACGCGCGCGTTGTCCGGCTGCTGCAGGAAGTAGGTCAGCCGCAGGCAGTACTCGCGCAGCAGGATCGAGTCGGCGTCGAGGGTCAGCAGGAAGTCGCTGTCCGGGATCTCGATGTCGCCGGGCCGGCGGGAGCCCGCGGGAACCGGGTTGAGGATCGGGCCGTCCGGCGTGTCCTCGACGCGGTAGGTGCCGCCCATGAGGCCGATGTAGGCGTTGAGGTTCATCGCCTTGTTGGCCTCGTGCGAGAGGGAGGCCCACTTCTTGCGCTCGAAGATCATCAGCTCGGCGTCGAAGGTCCAGGCCAGGCGGCGGTAGAGCTGGGCCACCCGCGCGGTGGTGAGCGCGGCGCCCTCGCCGACGGCGGCCGTCACGGCCTCCGCGGTCAGGGCCAACTCGTCGCCGAGGGCGCGGAGCACCTGGTCGGCGAAGAAGACGTCAACGTGGTCCTCGATCCCGTGCGCGTCGGCCTGGGCGTACAGCCACTCGGCGGCCCAGCGGTAGTGGCCCGCCAACTCCAGCGCGGCCGCGTCGTCGGCGAAGGCGCGCTCGTCGCCCAGCTCGAAGCGCAGCAGCGCGTCCGAGAAACGGAACCGCGGCTCGGCGAGCTGGCCGGTGATGCTGTCGGCGAGGGCGCGGGTGGCGTTCAACCGCTCGGCGACGGCCGGGTCGGTCGGGTCGGGGTTGTCGTCGACCAGCAGCACGACACGCATGGAGGGGAACTCCTGCAGCGCGGCCGAGAGCAACGTCATCCGCACGACCTCGGGCTCCTCCGCGTAGGAGGGCACGAGCACCGTGATGGACGGCTGGTGCTGGGCGAAGTGCCGGTCGAGCTCGGCGCGCGGGACGCGCACATGCTTCTGGAATCTCTGCAGCGCACCCTGGCGGGCGACCAGGTACATCAGCGCCGAGAAGGTGAGGAAGGTGACGACGACGGTGTAGCCGATCGCCTCCATCGTGAAGCGGAAGTCCTGCGTGCCGAGCACGAGGAACTGGCGGATGATCGTGGTGACGACGTAGATCGCCCAGAAGACGATGGTCGCGACGATGGCGACCCGGCTCCAGGTGATCTTCCGGTCCGAGGGCTTCGGGTGGACCGTGGGAAGCGGTTCTGTGCGGCGCTCGGCGCCCCACTGCCGTTTCCGGGCAGGCGTGTATGAACTTGTAGAACTCATTTTCGGGTATGCGTCCTCGATGACGAGAGCCTGCGCCTTCGGGTAGCGCAGTCGGGTAGCTCTCTCAGAGGTCCACAATAGTGAGGACAGACCGGGGTACAAATACCCCCAACCGAGTCGCCCCCTCATTGGGGGTGCCGCATCCCCGTCCGTTCACCCTCCCTCCCCGGCGCGCCCCCTTGACGCGAAACCGCCGAGTACGCGAACAGTCTGCGTACTCGGCGGTCTCCGACCGATTAGGGGCGTACCCGGGAGTTCAGCGCTGACGTTTTTCGCGGACGCGCATGTTGAGGACGATGGGGGTGCCCTCGAAGCCGTACACCTCGCGGAGGCGACGGATGATGTAGCGCCGGTAGCCGGGGTCGAGGAAGCCGGTGGTGAACGCCACGAATGTCGGCGGGCGGCTGGTCGCCTGCGTGCCGAAGAGGATGCGCGGCTGCTTGCCGCCGCGGACCGGGTGCGGGTGCGCGGCGGTGAGCTCCGCGAGGAAGGCGTTGAACTTGCCGGTCGGGATGCGGGTGTCCCACGACTCCAGCGCCAGCTCCAGGGCCGGCACCAGTTTCTCCAGGTGGCGGCCGGTGCGCGCCGAGATGTTGACGCGCGGCGCCCAGGAGACGTGCGCGAGGTCCTGCTCGATCTCCCGCTCCAGGTAACGGCGGCGGTCGTCGTCCAGCAGGTCCCACTTGTTGAAGGCCAGCACGAGCGCGCGGCCGGACTCCAGCACGAGGTCGATGATGCGGACGTCCTGCTCGCTGATCGGCTCGGACACGTCGAGCACGACGACGGCGACCTCCGCCTTCTCCAGCGCGGTAGAGGTGCGCAGCGACGCGTAGAAGTCGGCGCCCTGCTGCAGGTGCACGCGGCGGCGGATGCCGGCGGTGTCCACGAACCGCCACACCTTTCCGCCCAGCTCGACCTGCTCGTCGACCGGGTCGCGGGTGGTGCCGGCGAGCTCGTTGACGACGACGCGCTCCTCCCCGCCGCCTTGTTGAGCAGGGACGACTTGCCGACGTTCGGGCGGCCGACGATGGCCACGCGGCGCGGCCCGCCGACCTCCCGCTTGGCGACCTTGGAGACCTCCGGCAGCGCCTTCAGGATCTCGTCCAGCAGGTCCGCCACGCCGCGGCCGTGCAGTGCCGAGACCGGCCACGGCTCGCCGAGGCCGAGCGACCACAGCTCGGTCGCGTACGGCTCCTGGCGGGCGTCGTCCACTTTGTTGGCGGCGAGGAAGACGGGTTTCTTGGTCTTGCGGAGCAGCCGGACGACGTGCTCGTCCGTGGAGGTCGCTCCCACGGTCGCGTCCACCACGAACAGAACCGCGTCGGCGAGGTCGATCGCGACCTCGGCCTGCGCGGCGACGGACGCGTCGATGCCGCGGGCGTCGGGCTCCCAGCCGCCGGTGTCGACGATCGTGAACCGGCGGCCGTTCCACTCCGCGTGGTAGGAGACGCGGTCGCGCGTGACACCGGGGGTGTCCTCCACGACGGCCTCGCGGCGGCCGAGGATGCGGTTGACGAGCGCCGACTTGCCGACGTTCGGGCGTCCGACGATGGCCAGCACGGGCAACGCGGGGAGATAGGTGATCGCGTCCGGGTCCTCGGTGACGGCTCCGAGGAGGTCGAGGTCGGTGTCGTCGAGCTCGTACTCCTCCAGACCGCTGCGGAGGGCGGCGGCGCGTTGCACCGCCAGGTTCTCGTCCAGGCCGGCGAGGCGCTCGACCAGGTCGTCGGCGCCGGTGGGCTCGTTCTCGATGTCAGACATGGGTCTCTTTCTGTACGACCGCGATGACCGCGTCGACGGTCTGGTCGAAGTCGAGGTCGGTGGAGTCGACGGTGGTCACGCCGTCTGCGGCGTTCATGAAGTCCACGACCCGGGAGTCGGCCGCGTCGCGTCTGCGGAGGGCCTCACCGACGTGGTCGGCGGAATGGCCGATCAACTCGGCAGAACGCCTGGCCATTCTAACCTCTTCGTCGGCGGTGAGCAGGATGCGCACCGGGGCATCCGGGCAGACCACGGTCGTGATGTCGCGGCCCTCCACGACGATGCCGCGCTTCTCACCGTGGGCGATGATCGACCGGAACAGTCCGGTGAGGAACTCCCGCACCTCCGGCACGCGTGCGATCGCGCTGACCACGGCGGTGACCTCGGGCTCGCGGATGACCTCGGTGACGTCGTGGTCGCCGACGAACACGTGGTAGGTGTCGGGGTCGGTGCCGATCCGGTAGTCGAAGTCGGGCAGCACGTCGATCACGGTGGCGGAGTCGGTGGGGTCGAGCCGGCGCTGCACGACGAACCAGCTCAGCGCGCGGTAGGCGGCGCCGGTGTCGAGGTACGACCAGCCGAGCTTGCGAGCGGTCGCCTTGGAGACGGACGACTTGCCGCTCCCGGCAGGGCCGTCGACGGCCACGACGATCGGGAGGGCGCCCTCGGGTCGGTCGGTGGTGTCGGTGGGGTCGGTGGGGTCGGTCATCCGGCTATCCTCCAGCCGCGGTCGGTCAAGTCATCCACGGTGCGCTGCCACACCTCGGGGAGCACGGCGATCTCCGCCAGGCCGAAAGCGGCGCCCGGCGAGTGCTCCAGGCGCAGGTCCTCCAGGTTCACGTCCAGCTCGCCCAGCTCGGCGAGGAGGCGTGCGAGCTCGCCCGGCCGGTCGTCCACCATGACGACGAGGCTGGAGAACCGCTTGTCCTGGCCGTGCTTGCCCGGCAGGCGCGAGACGCCGAGGTTGCCGCCCGCGATCTCCTCGGCGAGGGTGCGGCGCGCGCCGGCGGCGTCGACATCGTCCAGCGCCGCGAGCACCCGGTCGAGGTCCTCACGGTACGCGCGCAGGATCGCCACGATCGCGGGCGCGTTGGCGCCGAGGATCTGCACCCACAGCTCCGGCTCGCTGCCGGCGATGCGGGTCACGTCGCGGAGGCCCTGTCCGGCGAGCCCGAGCGCGGCGTCGGTGGAGGCCGCGAGCCGCTTCGCCATCAGCGACGCGACGATCTGTGGCGTGTGCGAGACGAGCGCGACGGCGGCGTCGTGGTCGGCGGCGGCCATCTCGACGGGCGTCGCGCCGAGGTCGAGGATGAGGGCCTCCACCAGGTTGACCGACGCGCGCGCGTTCTCGGGCCGGGCGGCGACCACCCAGGGGCGCCCGATGAACAGGTCGGCCCGGGCGGCGCTGGGACCGCCGCGCTCCCGCCCGGCGAGGGGATGCGACCCCACGTACCGGGACAAGTCGGCGCCGGACTCCACCAGCTCGGCGAGCGGCTGACCCTTGACGCTGGCGACGTCGGTGACGACGGCGGCGGGATGCGCCGCCAGCTCCTCTGCGACGACGCGCGACACCAGGTCCGGCGGCACCGCCACGACGATGAGCGCGGGCTCCGCGGCCCCGTCGTCCGGCCGTCCCGCGCCGTAGTCGGCGGCGAGGCGCAGGTGGGCCGGAGAGGCGTCGGCGAGCAGTACGTCCACACCGCGGGCGCGCAGCCCCAGCCCGACGGACGCCCCGAGCAGGCCCGCACCGACCACGCGGACGGGTCCGGCGACCCGAGAGGCGGATTCAGTCACGCATCCACCTTAGTCGGGCCGGAAACCGCCGCCCGCCTGCCTTCCTCCCGAAGGAGATTCGCGCCGACGCGCCGCCCGACCTCCTTCCGGATGCGCTCCAGACGGAGAATGCGGCCGAGTCTCCTGCTATTGGCGCGAGATCGTCAGCAGCGCGCCCAGCTCGTCCCTGGTCAGGTCGCGCATCGCGCCGACCTTCAGGGTGCCGAGGTGCAGCGGCCCGAACTGGCGGCGGACGAGCTCGATCACCGGATGGCCGACCTCCGCCATCATCCGGCGGACGATGCGGTTACGGCCGGAGTGCAGGGTGATCTCGACCAGGCTGTCGCCTCCGGCGGAGCGCGACTGGAGCAGCCGCGCCTTGTCGGCGGCGATCGGGCCGTCCTCCAGTTCCACGCCCTTGGTCAGGCGGGCGATCGTCTGCGGGGTGACCGTGCCGCGCACGCGGGCGATGTAGGTCTTGGTGACGCCGAAGCTCGGGTGGGCGAGCACATGGGCGAGCTCGCCGTCGTTGGTGAGGATGAGGAGGCCGGAGGTCTCGGCGTCGAGGCGCCCGACGTTGAACAGCCGTTCCGCGTAGCCGGCGGTGAAGCGCGACAGGTCGGGACGCCCCTGTTCATCCCGCATCGAGCTGACGACGCCGACCGGCTTGTTGAGCATCACGTAGCGCCGGGAGGTGTCGAGCTGGACCGCGGTGCCGTCCACGGCCACACGGTCGGTGGCCGGGTCGACGCGGCGGCCGAGTTCGGTGACGACCTGGCCGTTCACCGTGACGCGGCCGGCGACGATCATGTCCTCCGAGACGCGGCGGGAGGCCACACCGGCGGCCGCCATGACCTTCTGGAGGCGTTCGCCCTGCGCGGGCGAGCCGCCGTTCACTCCGTCAGCGGACATCGTCGAATCCTTCCGCGCCGTCCGCCAGCAACGGCGAGATCTTCGGCAGCTCCTCGATGGAGTTGATGCCGAGCTGGGTGAGCAGCAGGTCGGTGGTGCCGTAGTTGATCGCCCCGGTCTCGCTGTCGGTGAACAGCTCGGTGATCAGGCCGCGGCCGAGCAGCGTGCGCACCACGGAGTCCACGTTGACGGCGCGGATGGAGGCGATCGCACCGCGGCTGATCGGCTGCTTGTAGGCGATCACGGCGAGCGTCTCCAGCGCCGCCTGCGACAGCCGGGTGGGGTTCTGCTGGAGGACGTAGCCCGAGACGACGGCGTCGAACTCCGGCCGCACGTAGACGCGCCAGCCGCCGCCGACCTCCCGCAGCTCGAAGCCGCGGCGCACGCCGGGAGCGCCGTCCGGTCCGGCTGCGCCGTCGTAGTCGGCCACCAGCGCGTCGACAGCCGAGCGGACGCGCTTGACCGGCGCACCCACCGCGGTGGCGAGGGTCACAAGGCTCATCGGCTCGTCGGCCACCATGAGGATCGCCTCCAGCGCGCGCTCGATCCGAGCGTCCTCCACGCCGGCCGGCTCGGTCTCCAGCTCGGTTCCGTCAACCGTCATAATCCGCTCCCAGGTTCGACAGGTTCTCCTCCGACCAGTGCTCGGCCGTCCAGCGCAGCGTCAGCTCGCCCAGCGGCTCGAGCTGCTCGAACGCGATCGCCGCGTGCCGGTACAGCTCCAGCACGGCGAGGAACCGCGCGATCACGACGCCCTTCTGCTCCGCCCCGGCCACGAGCTGCCGGAACGACAGCGGCTCCCCCGCACGCAGCATCCCGACCACCACTGCGGCCTGCTCGCGGATGCTGACCAGCGGCGCGTGCAGGTGGTCGAGGCCGACGACGGGGATCTCGCGCGGCGTCATCGCCAACGTCGCGAGCGCCGCGAAGTCCTCCGCGGTCAGCGTCCAGACGAGTTCGGGCGTGCGCTGCCGGTACTTGTCCTCCAGCCGCACCGTGCGGGCGTGCCGCGAGCTCTCGGCATCGAGGTGCACCGCGAACCAGGTCGAGGCCTCCTTGAACGCCCGGTACTGCAGAAGCCGCGCGAACAGCAGATCGCGCGCCTCCAGCAGAGCGACGTCCTCCGCGTCGACCAGCTCGCCCTGCGGCAGGAGGCCGGCGATCTTGAGGTCGAGCAGGGTCGCGGCGACGAGCAGGAACTCGCTCGCCTCGTCCAGACTCTCGTCGGCGTCGAGGCGGCGCAGGTAGGCGATGAATTCGTCGGTGACCCGGCTCAGCGAGATCTCGGTGATGTCCAGCTCGTGCTTGGAGATGAGCGACAGCAGGAGGTCGAACGGCCCCTCGAACTGGCCGACGGCGACGCGGAAGCCGCCCTCGTCGGCGGTGTCCTGATCCTGCGGCGCCTCAGGCGACGGCGCCACGGAAGATCAGTTCCCTCGCGAGCTGGCGGTAGGCCTCCGCCGCCGGGTGCTCGGGCGCGAACTGCGTGATCGGCGTCGCCGCGACGGAGGCGTCCGGGAACTTCACCGTGCGGGAGATCACCGTCTCGAGAACGCGGTCGCCGAACGCGTCGACGACGCGTTCCAGCACTTCGCGCGAATGCAGCGTGCGGGAGTCGTACATCGTGGCGAGGATGCCGTCGAGCTCGATCGCCGGGTTGAGGCGCTCGCGCACCTTGTCGATGGTCTCGATCAGCAGCGCGACGCCGCGGAGGGCGAAGTACTCGCACTCGAGCGGGATGAGCACGCCGTGGCTCGCGGTCAGCGCGTTGACGGTGAGGATTCCGAGCGACGGCTGGCAGTCGATCAGGATGACGTCGTAGTCGGCCGACACCTTGCGCAGCACGCCGGCGAGGATCTGCTCGCGCGCCACTTCGTTGACCAGGTGCACCTCGGCCGCCGAGAGGTCGATGTTCGCCGGGATGATGTCGAGGCCGGGCACGCCGGTGGACTGGATGGCCTCCTGGATGTCCGCGTTGCGGTTCAGGAGGAGGTCGTAGATCGTGGTGACGTCGTGCGTCTGTGCGCCGAGACCGGCCGAGAGCGCGCCCTGCGGGTCGAAGTCGACCGCGAGCACCTTGCGGCCGTACTCGGCCAGCGCGGCACCCAGGTTGATGGAGGTCGTCGTCTTGCCGACGCCGCCCTTCTGGTTGCACAGCGCCACGATCTTCGCGGGGCCGTGCTGTCGCAGCTCGGCAGGGGCCGGGAACGTGCGCAGCGGTCGCCCGGTGGGCCCGTGCGGCGCGGCGAGGGCTGCGGTGTCCATGCCGGGAAGCTCCGTCCTGACCTCGTCGTTGCGCGTCACCTGGCTGATCCTCGTCCCTTTCGACCGACGGCCGTTTCACGGCCTGTTCACGGGCTCCATCCTATCCGCGCGCACCCCTCGACGCGGGCCGCGACGGCGGCGGGTCACTGCGCAGTCCTCGGCAGATCACCGGGCGCGTCCCAGGGCGTACGCTGTGCGGATGCCGACGATGCCAGCCGAGCTCACCACCGAGCGCCTGCGCCTCCGACTCCGCGACGGGCGCGACGCCGAGTGGAGCCTCGCGCTGCTGCGGCGGCACGTGGGCAGCGGCTACGCCACGGAGGCCGCGGGGGCGTCACCGCGCCCGCGGGTGAGCCGTCACGTACACATCCCGCAGCGCGTCCGCGGTCACCAGTGTGTAGATCTGCGTCGTCGCCACTGACGAGTGGCCGAGCAGCTCCTGCACCACGCGCACGTCCGCGCCGCCCGCCAGCAGGTGGGTCGCGAACGAGTGCCGGAGGGTGTGCGGCGAGATCTCGACGCCGAGCTGGGCGCGTTCGGCGGCGGCCCGGATGATCAGCCAGACGTTCTGCCGGGACAGGCGTGCGCCGCGCATCCCCAGGAACAGCGCGGGCGTCGCCCTCCCCGTGCCGACAGCACCGGGCGCGCCCGCACCAGGTAGGCGGCGACCGCGGCCTGGGCGTAGCTGCCCAGCGGCACGATCCGCTGCTTGGCGCCCTTGCCGGTGAGGCGCACCACGTCCGTGTCGATCACGTCGTCCACGTTGAGTCCGACCGCCTCGCTGACGCGCGCGCCGGTCGCGTACATGAGTTCCAGCAGGGCCTTGTCGCGGAGGTGGTCCAGCTCATCCCCGTCGGTGGCCGCCAGCAGCGCGGCGACCTGGTCGACGCTGATCGCCTTCGGGAGGGTGCTCGGCTGCTTGGGCGGCCGGATGTCGCGGGCCGCGTCGACCTGCACGCGGCCCTCCTCCAGCAGGAACCGGTGGAAACCGCGCACCGTCGACAGCATCCGGGCGAGGGAGGTCGCCGTCAGCGGCGACTCCTCACGCGAGGCGAGGTGGGCGAGGTAGGTCGAGACGGTCGCCGGCAGGACCTCGCGGACGTCGCCGACGCCCTCCTCGGCCAGCCAGACCGTGTAGACCGTGAGATCGCGCCGGTACGCGGCGACCGTGTTCGCCGAGAGGCCGCGCTCGATGGCGACGTGCCTCAGGAAGGCGTCCGCGTCCGCCGCGACCGTCATCCCGCGGCGCTCTGCTCGCTCAGCTCGGGCGCAGCGTGGTCTGACAGCTTCGGGTGGCTCGGCCAGGACGCTTCGGCTGCGTCGAGGGCCGCCCAGCCCTTCTCCCGGGCGACTCGCGCGGCGAGCACCGCGATGATCAGCACCGCGTTGTGGACACGCCGCTCGAGCACCGCGTCGACCGCCTCCTCCAGCGGCACCCACGCCACCTCGATGTCCGCCTCCTCGGCCTCACGCTCGAACGCTTCGGCGGTAGACCGCACCCCGCGCGCCAGGTAGACGCGGATGGCCTCGTCGTTGCCGCCGGGGCTCGTGAAGACGTCGGTCAGCACGTTCCAGTGCTCTGCCTGGAGGTCGGCTTCCTCGGCCAGTTCGCGCTGCGCCGCGGTCAGGGGTCCTCGCCGTGGATGTCGAGCAGCCCGGCCGGGATCTCCCAGTCGCGGTGACGCACGGGGTGGCGGTACTGCCGGATGAGCAGCACGCGGCCCTCGTCGTCCAGCGCGAGCACCGCGACGGCTCCGGTGTGGTCGACGTACTCGCGGGTGATCTCCTCGCCGTTGTAGCGGAAGGTGTCCCGCCGGACATCCCAGATCTTCCCGTCGAAGACGACCTCGGAGGAAACGATCTCGGGATGGAACCGCTCATCACGGAGCGCGCCGGCTTCGGGCGCGCCGCCGGTCTCCGGCGCCATCAGGCGTCCGCGCCCACTTCGAGCGCACCGTCGACGGCGGCGCCGACCTCGTCGTCGCCGCCGACCTCGAACAGCAGGCTGGCCTTCTGCCGGTCCAGCGCCGCGCCGACGAGTCCGGCGAACAGCGGGTGGGCGTGGTTCGGGCGCGACCGCAGCTCCGGGTGGGCCTGGGTGCCGATGTAGAACGGGTGCACGTCGCGCGGCAGCTCGACATATTCGACCAGGTGGCCGTCCGGCGAGGTGCCGGAGAACCAGAGGCCGGCGTCGGCGATCTGCTCACGGTAGTTGTTGTTCACCTCGTAGCGGTGACGGTGGCGCTCGCTGGCCTCCGCGGCGCCGTACAGCTCGGCCGCGAGCGACCCCTCCGCCAGCAGCGCAGGGTACAGGCCCAGGCGCATCGTGCCGCCGAGGTCGCCGCCTGCGATGATCTCCACCTGCTCGGCCATCGTGGCGATCACCGGGAACTCGGTCTCCGGGTCGAACTCCGACGACGAGGCGCCGGCGAGGCCGGCTTCGTTCCGCGCGTACTCGATGACCATGCACTGCAGGCCGAGGCACAGGCCGAGGGCCGGGATGCCGTTCTCGCGGGCGAACTTCAGCGCGCCCACCTTGCCCTCGATGCCGCGGACGCCGAAGCCGCCGGGCACGCAGATGCCGTCCACCTCGCCGAGCTGCGCGGCGGCGCCCTCCGGGGTCTGGCACTCGTCCGAAGGAATCCACTTGAGCTTCACCTTGGTGCGGTGGGCGAAGCCGCCCGCACGCAGCGCCTCGGTGACCGACAGGTAGGCGTCGGGGAGGTCGATGTACTTGCCGACCAGGCCGATGGTGACCTCGTGCTTGGGGTCATGCACGGCCTCCAGGAGGCGCGCCCAGCCGTTCCAGTCGACGTCGGCGGCCTTGTCGAGGCCGAGCTGGTCGATGATGTAGGCGTCCAGGCCCTGCTCGTGCAGCATGGTCGGGATGTCGTAGATGCTCGGGACGTCGACCGCGTTGACGACGGCCTGCTCGTCCACGTCGCACATCAGCGCGATCTTGCGCTTGTTCGACTCGGAGACCGGCCGGTCGCTGCGCAGCACGAGCGCGTCCGGCTGGATGCCGATGGAGCGGAGGGCCGCGACCGAGTGCTGCGTCGGCTTGGTCTTCTGCTCGCCGGAGGCGTTCATGAACGGCACGAGCGAGACGTGCACGAAGAAGCAGTTCTTGCGGCCGAGCTCGTGGCGCACCTGGCGCGCCGACTCGATGAACGGCTGCGACTCGATGTCGCCGACCGTGCCGCCGATCTCGGTGATGATGACGTCCGGCGCGGGCTCGCCGTCCGGGCCCGGCTGGGCTTGGAGGCGCATCCGGCGCTTGATCTCGTCGGTGATGTGCGGGATGACCTGGACGGTGTCGCCCAGGTACTCGCCGCGGCGCTCCTTGGCGATCACGTTCGAGTAGATCTGGCCGGTGGTGACGTTCGCCGACTGCGAGAGATTGATGTCGAGGAACCGCTCGTAGTGGCCGATGTCGAGGTCGGTCTCGGCGCCGTCGTCGGTGACGAACACCTCGCCGTGCTGGAACGGGTTCATCGTCCCCGGGTCCACGTTGAGGTACGGGTCGAGCTTCTGCATGACCACGCGGAGGCCGCGGGCCGTCAGGAGGTTGCCGAGGGAGGCCGCTGTGAGGCCCTTCCCCAACGAAGAAACGACACCACCTGTCACGAAGATGTGCTTGGTAGTGCCGTTTTTGCTGTTGGTCTGCGCCGCGTCTGAATTATCCACCACGGGCTCTCAGCTTATCACCTGCTGCGGGGTGTCCCGCGCGTGTCGCGCTCAGCGTGCGGCCGCCGCCATGTCCACGAGCTCGCGGGCGTGAGCGAGCCCGCTCTCGGAGTCGGGCAGGCCCGAGAGCAGCCGCGCCATTTCCGCGATCCGCTCGTCCCCGTCGAGCCGGCGGACGCTGGAGGCCGTCACCGCGCCGTCGTTGCCCTTGACGACCGTGAGGTGGTTGTTCGCGAACGCCGCCACCTGGGCGAGGTGCGTCACGACGATCACCTGCGCACTCTCGGCCAGGCGCGCGAGGCGGCGGCCGATCTCGATGGCCGAGGCGCCGCCGACGCCGGCGTCCACCTCGTCGAAGATGAACGTCGGCACCGGGTCCGTCGCCGCGATGACGACCTCGATCGCGAGCATGACGCGCGAGAGCTCGCCGCCCGACGCGCCCTTGCCCAGCGGCCGCGGCTCGGCGCCCGGGTGCGGGCGCAGCAGGATCGCGACCTGGTCGCGGCCGCTGGCCGTGTAGCTCTGCGGGTCGTCCTCGTCGCGCTGGGTCACCTCGACGACCACGCGGGCATCCGGCATCGCGAGGGCGGACAGCTCGTCGGAGACCGCGGCGGCGAGCCGTTCGGCTGCGGCCCGGCGGCGCTCGCTCAGGTCGGCGGCGAGTTCCCTCACCAGCGCTCTGTCGGCCGCCACCTCATCCGTGAGCTCCTGGATGCGGTCGGCGTCGCCGTCGAGCTCCAGCAGCCGCAGGCTCCCGGTCTCCAGGGTGCTGATCACGTCGTCCAGGGTGGGGCCGTACTTGCGGACGAGCGTGGACAGCTCCGCCCTGCGCTCCTGCACGGCCTCCAGCTCGCGGGAGCCGTCGGTGTCGAGCGCGGCGAGGTAGGTGGAGAGCTGCCCGGCGATGTCGGAGGCCAGGTAGCTGAGGTTGGCGACGGCTTCCACGGTCGGCGCGAGCTCGGCGTCGTGCGGCGCGACGCGCTCGATCTGTCGGCGCGCGGCCTCCAGCAGGCCGACGACGTCGGGCTCCTCGGACTCCTCGGCGGACAGCAGCTCGCGGGCGCCGGCGGCGGCGAGCCGCAGCTCCTCCAGGTTCGTCAGCCGCTCGGCGCGTTCGCCCAGCTCGGCGTCCTCCCCCGGCTGCGGCGCCACGGCCTCGATCTCGGCCATCGCGACACGGAGGTCGTCGGCCTCCCGCGCGCGACGGTCGCGGTCGGCGAGGAGCTCGTCCAGGTCGGTCGCGTTGTCGCGCCACCGGTGGAACACCTGCACGTAGCCGTCCAGCGCGCTCGCGAGCTCGGGCCCGGCGAAGCGGTCGAGCGCCTCGCGCTGGGCCACGGCCGACCGCAGCCGGAGCTGGTCGGACTGGCCGTGCACGACGACGAGCTGCTCGCCGAGCTCGGTCAGAACACTCACCGGCGCGCTGCGACCGCCGACGACGGCGCGCGACCGGCCCTCGGCCGACACCGAGCGGCTCAGCACGAGCTCCGCCGCTCCGTCGCCGATCGGGTCGACGTCGCCGCCGGCGTCGCGGACGCGCTCCACGACCTCCCCGGCTCCTCGACGCGCCAGCGGCCCTCGACCCAGGCCTGCGCGCTGCCGAGCCGGACAGCGCCGGTGTCGGCGCGCTCGCCCAGGAGGAGGCCGAGCGCGGAGACGACCATCGTCTTGCCCGCGCCGGTCTCGCCGGTGATCGCGGTGAATCCGGGACCGAGCGGCAGCGCGGCCTCGGCGATGACGCCGAGGTCGCGGATGGAGATCTCGTCGATGCCGCCGCGTGGTGCGGCCGCCTGCGTGCGGCCCGCCGCGGCGCGGGCGGTGGAGCGCTCAGTCACGTCCGGCCGGCCCCCGCCATCCCGTCACCGGGAGGTCGAACTTGTGCACGAGCCGGTCGGTGAACGGCCCGAGGTGCAGGCGCGCGAGCCGCACCGGAATGGGCGAGCGGCGCACCACGACGCGGGAGCCGCGCGGCAGGTCGAACTGCCGCCGGCCGTCGCACCAGAGGATGCCCTCCCCGCCCGCGCGGTCGAGGAGCTCGATCGCGAGCGACGAGTCGGCGTCGACCACGAGCGGCCGCGAGAACAGGGCGTGCGCACTGAGCGGCACGAGCAGCAGTGCGGCGACGCCGGGCCAGACCACGGGTCCGCCGGCCGAGAACGAGTAGGCGGTGGACCCGGTCGGGGTCGACATCACGACGCCGTCGCAGCCGAAGCTCGACATCGGCCGCCCGTCGACCTCGATGACGACCTCGAGCATGCGCTCCCGGCTCGCCTTCTCCACTGTCGCCTCGTTGAGCGCCCAGCTCTCGTAGACGACCTCCTTGCCGACCTTGACCCGGGCGGAGAGCGTCATGCGCTCCTCCACCTCGTAGTCCTTCGCGAGCCCGCGGGCTACGGCGATCTCCAGGTCGTCGCGCTCGCTCTCGGCGAGGAAGCCCACGTGCCCGAGGTTGACGCCGAGCAGCGGCGCCGTGCACCCCGGACCAGCTCGGCCGCACGCAGGATGGTTCCGTCCCCGCCGAGCACGATCACCAGCTCGAGGTCGCTCGCCTGCACCTCGTCGCCGAGCACCGCGACCGCGTCGAGGTCGGGCGCGGCGGCGAGCAGATCGCGGCGCTCGTCCTCGCTGAGCACCGGCACGACGCCCGCGGAGAGGAGCTGACGGCACACCTGCACGCCGGCATCGAGCGAGTCCTGACGGCCGGTGTGCGCGACGACGAGAATGTATCGCTGCGCGTCACCCGATGCCGCCACGTCGCCTCCCTGTGCCTTCTCGCCCGTTCTGCGTCCGCCCGGTTCCGGGCCGTCCCACCATTCTGTCGGTTTTCGGTCGGGGATGCGCCCGGGAAGCGGAGATTGTGGAGAACGTTCAGTCAGGGCGAGAGGTGGAGGAGAAGCTCGCGCGACGCCGACGGATCGGGCGCGTCGCCGCGGAACCAGGCGAGGAACTCATGGTTGCCGTGGGTGCCGGCGATCGGTGAGGCGATCACGCCGGCCGTGCCGAGCCCGACGTCGTGTGCAGCCCAGAGCACGCGCTCGACCGCGTCCAGCCGCAGCCCCGGGTCGGTCACGATCCCTTCGCGGACCCCCTGCCTGCCCACCTCGAACTGCGGCTTGATCAGCAGGACGAAGTCGGCGTCGTCGGTCGCGACCGACCGCAGCGCCGGGAGGACGTGGGTCAGCGAGATGAACGACAGGTCGGCGACGACCAACTCCGGCGCGATCCCGTCGCCCACCAGCGCGGCGAACCCGGTGGCGTCCAGCGACCGCACATTCACGCGCTCGAACGAGCGCAGCCGTTCAGCGCCGGCGAGCCGTGCGTCGAGCTGGCCATGCCCGACGTCCACCGCGACGACCAGCTTCGCGCCGCGCTCCAGCAGCACCTGGCTGAAACCGCCCGTCGAGGCGCCGGCGTCCAGAGCGACGCGCCCGGCGACGGGGACCTCGAAGGCGTCGAGCGCCGCGATCAGCTTGTGGGCCCCGCGGCTCACGTAGTGGTCGGCTCCGGCGACGACGAGCTCCTGACCGTCGGCCACCTTGGCAGAAGCGCGCAGCACAGGTCTGCCGTCGACGGTCACCAGGCCGTCGGCGATCAGGGACGCCGCGCGCGTGCGCGACGAGGCGAGACCACGGGTGACCAGGGCGACGTCGAGACGCTCAGTTCCCGCCACGCCGATCGCTGCCCTCCAGCCGGGCCTGCAACGACTCGTGCAGCTGAGCGTAGGCCCCGGCGCGCTCGGCGAGCGGCTGCCCCTCGATCACCTCGAGGCGTGCGACGAGGGCGTCGCCGTCGTCTGCTGGGAAGTCGGGCATGCGGTCACACTACACAGTTTCAGGACGACGCGGGCGCCGACTCGACGAGGGCCGCCCGGCGGCGTCGCAGCACGGCCGCAATGGTCACGACCTGGATCACGAGGACGGTCGTCTCCGCTGCGAGCTGTCCGCCGAGGGCTCCCGTCCCGCCGCCGAACATGCTCCCGAGGAAGATGAGCGGGACGCCGACCACCGCCCCGCCCAACGCCGACCGCGCGATGGCGTCCACCCGGCCGAGCGTGACGAGCAGTACACCTCCGGATGCCATCGAGGTGCAGATCACCCAGATCGACGCACCGCCGATCACCGCGGCGGCGGCCGGGATGTGCACGGTTCCGGAGAACACGACGTCCGCGGCGAGCGGACTGCCGAGCGCGAAGGCTGCACCGAAGACGACGCCGAGCACCGAGGCGAGGAACGCCATTCGGCGGGCGCGCTCCAGCCGGGCGGCAGGATCGACGACCGTGCCCACCCAGCCCTTCATGAGACTGTTCTGAGCGAAGAGCACCTGTTGGGTCATCCGCTGCAGACGGTCCACGGTCGCGAACAGCAGTGTCGAGTGCGGCGAGCCGAGCGTCGCCACCGTGACTCCCAACGAGATGTACACGCTGGAGAACACGTTGGCGGCGAGCGCGTGCCCCTGCATCCCGATGATCCGGATGCACCGTCGGAATCCGACGGCGACGAAGTCCCCCGCCCGCACGCCGAGCACGGCGGCGCCCGAGACACTCGCGAACAGCGACGCGACCACCAGTGCGCAGGAATACCAGAGCAGGGAGCCGCCCAGCGAGATCGCCAGCGCAGCGCCGAGGATGAGCAGAGCACGGGGCAGCACCTCGGTGAGCAGGAAGAGACGGGGTCTCATGATCCCGATGAAGATCCACCCACCGGCGAACATCCCCAGGACCGCGCCGATGGCCACCAGCGCGGATTCCGCTCCGAAGCCGGGCGAGAGGAGGACCGTCAGCGCGCACGCGACGAGGAGGACCGGCACTGAGACCATCGCCTTCGTCACGATGGACAGTGCAAAAGCCCGCGCCCGATTGCGCTCCGACTGCCGTGCCGCGCGCTGTGTGCCCGACAGCCCCCAGCCCAGCTCGACGATGACTCCCCCGGCGCCCCCTACAGACTGACCGATGGCGACGGCCGCCCATGCGGCACCGCTGTGAACCGCTGTGATAGCGGGCAGTGCCAGAAGAGGCGAGACGGCATTCAGAAGCGGCACCGCGAGATAGCCGGACAGGAGCCGGGCGAACGACATGGCGCGATTCACGAAGGATCCTTCCTCGGCGGCGACGAGGCGCCCGATGATTGAAATACGGGTCTGATATTGTTCTGTGAGATGGTGACAGGTTAGATCATAGAACCACGACCACCAGCCGCATCCTTGGAGCCGACCCTGACGATGAGCGACACCCCTGCGCTTGACCCACTGCCCTCCGCCACGGTGATCCTGAGCCTGCGCGATGTCGGCGAAGGCGCAGAGAGCCTGGCCGGGCGAATCCGCCGTCTCGCCCGGGTGGAGGGTGTCGATGTCCTGGTCGTCGACGACGGATCGACCGACGGAAGCGCCGAACGACTCGAGCAGAGCCTCCGCACTGCGAACGGCGTCGCGTACGTGCGCCACACCGACAATGCGGGAGTCGCCGCACGTCGCAATGAGGCGCTGGCGCGCGCGTCCGGGGAGTACGTCTGGTTCGTCGACCATGACGACGACTGGAGCGAGAGCGGGCTCGCCGCGCTGCGTGCACACGCGGCGGGTGTCGACGTCGTCGTCGGCCGTGCCGACTTCCGATGGGGGCCGGACGCCCTCGATCGTCGTCGCATCGACGGCGCCGAGGTCGCTGCTCCCCGCGAAGTCGACGCGCGCGCGGCGGCCACGCTCCTGCTCGACGGCACGATCCACGGCTTCCTCTGGTCGAAGCTGTTCCGCCGTGCGTCGCTCGGCGTCGATCCGTTCCCGCGGATCGTGTCGCAGAGCGACATCGTGGGCGTCGCAGGAGCGATCGCCCGCGCTCAGCGTGCCCGGCTCATCCCGGAGACCGTCTACACGTACATCCGCCAACCCGGTTCGATAACCCGGCGCCGCAGACCCGATCTCGGGGCGCTCGAACGTGCCCATGACGACGTGCTCGCCCTGCTGGCCGACGCCCTGACCCCCGCGCTCCGGGACCTCTTCACCGCTCGGTTCCTCTGTCTGGCCGCCGTGAAGACCGCGGTGCGCTGGAACGCCGACAGGGCTGCCGTCGACGAGGCTCTCCTGCTCGCGCGCAGACGCGCACGAGGACTGTCGATCCAGTCGATCGCCCGACGATCACCCGGTCTCGCCGGGTCCGTACTGCTCCTGCGCACCGTGCCGGCGCTGCTGCCGCTCGCGCTGAGATCGGCGCTCGCAGTCCTGGATCTCGGCCGCCGAGTCCGCCGTCCGCAGCGACGAGAGGAGCACGACGTATGAACGACGAGGCCATCACTGTGATCATCACGGCACGCGACGCGGAACGGACGATCGCGACCGCGATCCGCAGCATCCTGTGGTCGCTTCCCCGGACCGGTCGGGTTCTGGTCCGGTCGGACGGCAGTGTCGACAGGACGAAATCCGCCGCCCGCACGGTCGCCGATCACCGCGTCGAGGTGCTCGAGGACGAGACCGGGCTCGGCATCGCGCGCTCGTGCAATCTCCTCCTCGATCGGGTGCGGACCCCGCTCGTCTCCCGGATGGACGCCGACGACATCTCGTTGCCGGGGCGATTCGCAGCGCAGCTGCGACGGCTCCGGCGCGGAGTCGACTTCAGCTTCACGACGGGGGTCGAGTGGCGCGAAGGGACGGCAATCGTGCGACCGCAGAAACCGTACGCGATCTCACCCGCTTCAGCGCCATTCATCCTGCTGCTGACGAATCCGTTCATGCAGCCGACCATGCTGGCCAGGACCGACATGGTCCGCTCGCTCGCCGGGTGGCGAAGCGACATCGCCAGCGAAGACTTCGACCTGTATCTGCGAGCCGCCACCGCCGGCTACAGCATCGAACGCCTCCGTGTGCCGCGGATGATCTATCGTCGCACCGCCACGCAGACCACGGCCCAGCCGTCCTGGTGGCAGGCGCGCTCCGCGAATCCGCTCGTGCGGGAGTCGTTCGACGCGCTGGCCGACCACTGCCTCGGGTTCGTCCCGCGGTGGTTCGAATGGCGGCGCGCCGGTTTCCCACCCGACCAGACACCCAGCGGCGTCGTCGATGACATCCGGAGGTTCGCAGCGACCGTCGGCGTGCTCCGGCCCTCCGAGCGGAACCCGCTCCTGCGGCGCCTGAACCGGATGAGCCGGATCGCGGAATCCTCCGCTGCCGCGCCGAGCGCCGCGCGATGAAGCTCGTGAAGCCGACGGTCGTCCAGCTCCGGGTGCACGACACCGGCTACCCGAGGAACGTCCGGGTCCGGGAGCAGCTCGAAGCGAGCGGATTCAGGGTGCGGGTCTCCGCCCGGCGCGACGGCGGGCCGAAAGCGCTGCGGCTGGTAGCCGACGCGGTGACGATCTGGCGCGCCACCCGGGGTGCCGACGCCGCTATCCTCTCCGAATTCTCGCTGCCTTTCGTGCCTGTCGCACGACTGGCGACCCGGCTGCGCGGAATCCCGCTCATCGTCGACGGTTTCGTGCGGAAGTACGAGACGGCGATCGAGGACTGGGGGTACGCCTCCGAGCGATCACTGCGTGCTCGCCTCCTCCGGATGGTCGATGCGCTGTCGGTGCGGTGGGCCGACCTGTACCTCATCGACACCGAGGTGCGCGCGGAGTCCATCCGCGCCGCGCACGGGACGACCACGCCGGTGCTCGGCCTCCCCGTCGGAGCGCCGGTGTGGATCCGGCCGCGCCCGCCCCGGGAACCGGACGGCGCGCTGCGAATCCTCTACTTCGGCGGCAACATCCCGCTGCACGGCCTCCCCTTCGCGCTGGAGGCGCTGGAGGGCACGGATCCCCGGATCACCCTGGACCTGGTCTCCTACGGACCGCGGGAACTGGTACGGGAGGTGATCGAACGCGCAGGAATCGCGGATCGTTGCGTCTTCCACGACACGATGAGCCATCGGGAACTGCTCGAGCGCATCTTCGACGCCGACGTGGTCCTCGGCATCTTCGGAGACTCCACGAAGGCCCGTACCGTCGTCGCGAACAAGGTCTGGCAAGGTCTGGCCGCCGGGCGCATCGTCGTCACGCGCCGCACGCCGGCCGTCGAGGAACTCGTCCCCATCGCGGGCGACACTCTGGTCCTCGCCGACGATCGGGCGGAACTCACCGCGGCTTACGAGCGCTTGCGAGCGGCGCCGCCTCGCGCCGACCCCGCGATCGCCGACCGCCTCGAGAGTTTCGTCACTCAGAGATTCTGCGCGCTGACCGAATGGCTCGAGGAGACACTCTCTACTCGACGAACACCCCGCTGAGCGTCTTCTTCCCCCGCCGCAGCACGACCATCCCACCCGGCAGCAGGTGGTCGCCCACCGCAGATTCCGCGTCCTCGACCTTCGCGTTGTTCACGTACACCCCGCCCTGCGCGACCGCGCGCCGGGCCTCGCCGAGGCTCTTGGTGAGCCCGGTGTCGACCAGGGCCTGGGCGATCGTGGTGGACGCCGCCGTCGTCGTGTTGGGGAGCTCGCGGAGGGCCGACTCCAGCGTGCCGCGGTCCTGACCGGCCAGGTCGCCCTGGCCGAAGAGGGCCTCGGACGCCGCGATGACGGCCTCCGTCGCGTCCGCGCCGTGGATGAGCGCCGTCACCTCGTAGGCGAGCCGACGCTGGGCCTCGCGGCGGAACGGCTCCTCGGCGACCGCGCGCTCCAGGCGCTCGATCTCGGCGCGGTGGAGGAAGGTGAAGACCTTGAGACGGTCGATCACGTCGGCGTCGTCGGCGTTGAGCCAGAACTGGTAGATCGCGTAGGGGCTCGTGAAGCCCGGGTCGAGCCAGATCGCGTTGCCCTCGCTCTTGCCGAACTTGGTGCCGTCGCTGTTCGTGATGAGCGGTGTGCCGATCGCGTGGGCGTGCACGCCCTCCACCTTGCGGATGAGGTCGGTGCCGCTGGTCAGGTTGCCCCACTGGTCGCTGCCGCCGGTCTGCAGCACGCAGCCGTACTGGCGGTAGAGCTCCAGGAAGTCCATGCCCTGCAGGATCTGGTAGCTGAACTCGGTGTAGGAGATGCCCTCGTCGGAGTTGAGACGCGCCGCGACGGCGTCCTTCTTGAGCATCGTGCCGACGCGGAAGTGCTTGCCGATCTCGCGCAGGAAGTCGATCGCCGAGAGCGGCGCCGTCCAGTCGAGGTTGTTGACCAGGCGGACGGCGTTCTCACCCTCCGACGAGAGGAAGCGGGTGACCTGCTGCTCGAGGTAGCCGACCCACTCGGAGACGGTCTCCTTGGTGTTCAGCGTGCGCTCGGCGGTGGGCCGCGGGTCGCCGATGAGGCCGGTCGAACCGCCGACCAGGCCGAGCGGCTTGTGCCCGGCGAGCTGGAGCCGGCGCATGGTCAGGAGTTGCACCAGGTTGCCGAGGTGCAGGCTCGGCGCTGTCGGGTCGAAGCCGCAGTAGAAGGTGATGGGGTCGCCGGCCAGGAGCTCCTTGAGCGCGGACTCGTCTGTGGAGACGTGGACGAGTCCGCGCCACGTCAGCTCGTCCCAGACGTCGTCGAACGACGGGTCGTTGGTCTGCGCGCTGAGCCTCGGCTCTGCGCTGCTGCGGTCTGCTGCGGCGGCGGTTTCTGGCACTCCCACAGAGTAGCAGCGGCGGTCATTCCGACCTGTCGAGTGATCAGGTCCACAGGCCTGATTGGGGTTGAATCAGGTCTCCTGACCTGATAGTGTCTGGATCAGGTCCACAGGCCTGATGTATCGCCCGCCTCACCCGTTCCGGAGCGCACCTCGAGGAGGTCCCCATGTTCGTCGTCACCGCCGACCAGGTCGACAGCCGCGGCCGCCCCGACATCGTCGCGCCGGCTCTCGCGGCGCTGAACGAGCGCCACGGCGAGCGGCTCGCGCTGCCCGCCGACCGGAACGCCGGTGACGAGCTCCAGGCGCTGACCGCGGACGCCGGCACAGCCTTCGACATCGTCACCACCCTCGCGCGCGGCGACGCCTGGAGCGTCGGCCTGGGCATCGGCGAGGTCCGCACGCCCCTCCCCGAGGCGACGCGCGAGGCCAGCGGCGCCGCGTTCGTCGCCGCCCGCAGCGCGGTCACCCGCGCCAAGCGCACCCCGCTGAGGTTCGCCGCGGAGGCGGTCGCCGCGCCGGAGTCCGCCGCCGACGTCGAGGCGCTCGTCGGCCTCCTCCTGACCCTGCGAGCGGCGCGCAGCGAGGCCGGCTGGGAGCTCTACGACCTCGTCGCCGCCGGCCTGACACAGGCGGAGGCCGGCTCCCGGCTCGGCATCACCCCGCAATCGGCGAACGACCGTGCCCGCGCCGCCGGCCTGCGCGCCGACCTCGCGGCCCAGCCGGCCCTGGTTAGGCTGTTGAGGACCGCCGACGCAGCCCAGCAGTCGGCCGAACGACCGGAGGATGGATGACGCCCCTGCCCGTGCCGCAGCTTCTCGCCACCGTCCTGCCTGTCGTGCTGTGGGCGCTCGCGCTGATCAGCGCCATCGCGGCCGTGTGCTGCATGATCGCCACACTCCGCACACCGCGCCGGCCGCTGGTCTACACCGCTGCCGGTCTGCTCGGGCTCGCGTTCCTCCTCGTCGCACTCCCGCAGCACGGTGCCCCCGTCGTCTTCCGGGTGCTCATCGGCCTCGTCGCGCTCGCGCTGAGCGTCGTCGGCGGCGGACCGGCGGCGCAGCTCACCCTCGCGCTCGCGACGCGGAGCACCTCCGTGCCCGGCGTCCACGGCGGCATCGTCGTGCACGACCGGGTCAGCGGGGTGGAGGAGACGCGCGAAGTGCTCCGCGGCGGCATGACCATCGGCTACCTCGAGCGGTTCGCCACCACCGGCTCGATCATGGCCGGCTTCCCGGAGGCGCTCGGCGTGCTCATCGCGATCAAGGGCGTCGGCAGGTTCACCGAGCTGGAGGCCCCGGAGGCGCGCGAGCGCTTCATCATCGGAACCCTCGTGAGTCTGATCTGGGCGTGCGTCTGCGCCGGCCTCTTCCGCTTCGCCGCCGCCTGACAGCAGCCATCGCTTCCTCACTTCCTCCCGCTCACACCCGGCGTGTCGCGGGAGAAACTGAGGAAGAGATAGCTGCTCAGTGGGACTTGGGGTGGCGCTTGTAGGGGCTGACGGTGGGGTCGCCGGGGATCCAGTAACGCCAGGGGAAGGTCAGGCTGCCGCCGGCGCCGGAGACGCCGGTGCGCGGGCCGGTCTCATAGGGCGGCTGCTCGGTCGGCAGCAGGAGGTCGAACGGGGACGCGAAGAGGTCGGAGCCGTTCTCGGACAGCAGGATGCCCGCCGCCACCACGAGCCGCGCGGGGCCCCGCGCCAGGTCGCGCGCGGTGACGGCCCGGCCGGTCGGACCGCCGCGCCGGCGCGCCGCCAGCTCGGCGCCCTCCACGACCTCACCCGCCCGCAACAGCACTGCCGACGACTCCCCCTCGGGCGAGCACACCGCGTTCGCGCACACGTGCATCCCGTAGGTGAAGTATGTGTACAGGTGGCCGGGGCCGCCGTACATCACCGCGTTCCTCTTGGTGCGGCCCCGGAAGGAGTGCGAGCCGGGGTCGACACCGTCGCCGACGTAGGCCTCCACCTCGCTGATCCGGATGCCGACGACGCCCTCCGCCGTCTCGTGACGGAGCACGGCGCCGAGCAGCTTCGGAGCGACCTCCAGCGCCGACGCGGTGAACACGTCGCGCCCGGGCCGGTAGAGCGTCATGCGGGCCGGCTCAGAAGATCCGGCCGCCGGCGACGACGGCCACGATCAGGCCGATCACGATCACGGCGACCGCCACGACGACGATCAGCGGGATGAGCCAGCCCGGCCGCTTGCCGGCCATCAGCCGAGGTCCCGCCGCGTCGCGACGAGGGTGCGGGTCAGGGCGCGGACGCGTTCGGTCAGGGCGGCGAGCTGGTCGGCGACCCGGTCGGGAGCGGTCCCGCCGGCCCCGGCCCGGCTCGCGACCGAGCCCTCCACCGTGAGCACCGAGCGCACCTCCGGCGTCAGCAGCGGCGAGACGGCGGCGAGCTGCTCGTCGGTCAGGTCGCTCAGCTCCAGGCCGTCGTCCTCCGCGAACTTGACCAGGCTTCCGGTGATCTCGTGCGCGTTCCGGAACGGGACGTGCTGGGTGACCAGCCACTCGGCGACATCCGTCGCGAGGGAGAAGCCCTGCGGCGCGAGCTCCGCCATCCGGTCGGTGTGGAAGCGCAGCGTCGCGACCATACCGGTGAACGCGGGGAGGACGACCTCCAGCGTCTGCACCGAGTCGAAGACCGGCTCCTTGTCCTCCTGGAGGTCGCGGTTGTACGCCAGCGGGAGGCCCTTGAGGGTGGTCAGCAGGCCGGTCAGGTTGCCGATGAGACGCCCCGCCTTGCCGCGCGCGAGCTCGGCGATGTCCGGATTCTTCTTCTGCGGCATGATCGAGGACCCAGTGGAGTAGGAGTCGTCGAGCGTCACGAAGCCGAACTCGCGCGTGTTCCAGAGGATGATCTCCTCCGCGAAGCGCGACAGGTCGACGCCGATCTGCGCCGCGACGAAGGCGAACTCGGCGACGACGTCGCGCGCGGCGGTGCCGTCGATGGAGTTCTCCGAGCTGACCGCGAAACCGAGCTCCCGGGCGACCAGCAGCGGGTCGAGCCCGAGCGTGGAGCCGGCGAGCGCGCCGGAGCCGTACGGCGACACGTTCGCACGCCGGTCCCAGTCCGCGAGCCGCTCCAGGTCGCGCACCAGCGGCCAGCAGTGCGCGAGCAGGTGGTGGGCGAGCAGCACGGGCTGGGCGTGCTGCAGGTGGGTGCGGCCGGGCATGATCGCGGTGGGATGGGCGTCCGCCTGGGCCGCGATCGCGTCGATGAGCGCGATCAGGCGCTCGGCGATGATGCCGGCGTGGTCGCGCAGGTAGAGGCGCACCAGCGTCGCGATCTGGTCGTTGCGGCTGCGGCCGGCCCGCAGCTTGCCGCCGAGCTCGGCTCCCGCCCGCTCGATCAGGCCGCGCTCCAGGGCGCCGTGGACGTCCTCGTCGCTCTCGGCGGCGGCGAAGGAGCCGGAGATCACGTCGGCCTCCAGCACGTCGAGGGCGCCGATCATCCCGGCCAGCTCGACGTCGTCGAGGTAGCCCGCCGCCGCGAGGGCGCGGGCGTGCGCGCGCGAGCCGGCGATGTCGTAGGACGCGAGCGCCCAGTCGAAGTGGGTGGACTTGCTCAGCGCGGCCAGCTCGGGCGAGGGGCCGCCCGCGAAGCGCGCGCCCCAGAGCTTGCCCTCGTCGGTCTTGCCGACGCCGTCAGCGGTGTCCGCGGTCATGCCGCCCCCTCCTCGTTCTTGGCCAACAGCCAGGCCAGCAGCGCCTTCTGGGCGTGGAGGCGGTTCTCGGCCTCGTCCCAGATCACCGACTGCGGACCGTCGATCACGTCGGCCGTCACCTCCAGGCCGCGGTAGGCGGGGAGGCAGTGCAGGAACACCGCGTCGTCCGCCGCGAGGCCCATCAGCTCGGCGTTCACCGTGTAGTCGCCGAAGACGGCGACCCGCTCGGCCTTCTCGTCCTCCTTGCCCATCGACACCCAGGTGTCGGTGATGACGACGTCGGCGCCGGTGGCGGCCTCCCGGGCGTCGGTGAAGACGGCCACCGAACCGCCGGTGCGCTCGGCGATGGCCGCGGCGTCGGCGACCACGGCGCTGTCCGGCGCGTAGGCGGCCGGAGCCGCGACGCGGACGTGCATGCCCGCAGTCGCGCCGCCGAGCAGGTACGAGTGCGACATGTTGCTGGCGCCGTCGCCGAAGAAGGCGAGCGTCAGGCCCTGGGTGCGGCCCTTGTGCTCGCGGACGGTCTGCAGGTCGGCGAGGATCTGGCAGGGGTGGAACTCGTCCGAGAGCGCGTTGATCACGGGGACCGTCGTGCCCTCCGCCATCTCCTCCAGCCCGGTCTGCGCGAACGTGCGCCAGACGATCGCGGCGACCATGCGCTCCAGCACGCGCGCGGTGTCGGCGAGCGACTCCTTGCCGCCGAGCTGGCTCTCGCCGCTCTGGATGATCAGGGGGCTGCCGCCCAGATCCGCGATCCCGACGGCGAACGAGACGCGCGTGCGGGTCGAGGTCTTGTCGAAGATCACGGCGACCGTCTGCGGGCCGGCGAGCGGCTTCGCGGAGAACCGGTCGGCCTTCAGGCGCGCGGCCAGGGCGAGCACCTCGGCTTGCTCAGCCGGGCTCAGGTCGTCGTCGCGGAGGAAATGACGTGTCATCGGGAGTCCTTGTTCTGCGTCAGGAGGTCGGAAGGTCAGGAGGCGTGCACGGCGTCGAGCGCGCGGCCGAACCGCTCGCGGAACTCCGCGAGCTCGGCGTCGCCGACGATCAGCGGGGGCGCGAGCCGGATGCTCGACTCGTTCGGCGCGTTGATGATGAGACCGTTCGCGAGCGCTGCGTCGGAGAGCCGGTGCGCCTCGCCGTCGGTGAGGCCCACACCGATCAGGAGGCCGGCGCCGCGGATGTCGCCGATCAGCGGCGAGTCGTACGAGCGCAGGATGGCACGCAGCTCCTCCCCGCGCCGGGCGGCGTTGCCGACCAGGTCTGCTCGCTCGATCTCGCCGATCACCGCGTTGCCCGCCGCCGTCGCCAGTGGGTTGCCGCCGAACGTCGAGCCGTGCTGGCCCTGGCTGTACAGCTCGGACGCCCGCCCGAAGGTGATGAGGGCGCCGATCGGCACTCCCCGGCGATACCCTTCGCGACCGTGATCGCGTCCGGCAGGATGTCCGCGTGCTGGTACGCGAACCAGCGGCCGGTCCGGCCGATCCCGGTCTGGATCTCGTCGATGATCAGCAGCGCACCGTGCTGCTCGGTGAGCTCCCTGGCGCGCTGGAGGAAACCCTCGGGGAGGTCGAGCACGCCGGCCTCCCCTTGATCGGCTCCACGAACAGCGCGGCGACGCGGTCGTCGATCGCGGCCTCCAGGGCGTGGATGGTGGAGTCGATGTGCTCGACGCCGCCCGGCAGCGGCTCGAACGCTTCGCGCATCGGCGGCTTGCCCGTGAGCGCCAGCGAGCCCATCGTGCGGCCGTGGAACGCGTTGTGGAGGGCGAGCACGCGCGTGCGCCGCCCGTGCGGTCCCTTGTTGAGCCGCGCCAGCTTGAAGGCCGCCTCATTGGCCTCCGCACCCGAGTTGCCGAACAGGATGCGGCCGTGCTCACCCGCGCCGGTGATCGCGCGCAGGCGCTCCGCGAGCTCAAGCTGCGGCTGCGTGGAGAAGTAGTTGGACACGTGCGCGAGCGTCGCGACCTGGCGGCTCACGGCCTCCACCAGCGCCGGATGCGCGTGGCCCAGCGAGTTGACCGCGATACCCGCGAGGAAGTCCAGGTACTCGTTGCCGTCGACGTCCCAGACCCGGCAGCCCTCGCCGCGGGCGAGCATGAGTTTGGGCGTCGCCAACGTGCGCATCATGGCGTCGCCGTAGCGCGGCTTCCAGCGACCCTGGGTGTTGGCCTCGGTGCCAGGCACGATCTGTGCGGTCATGCGGGCACCACCTCCGTTCCGATTCCGGATTGCGTGAAGACTTCGAGCAGGATGGAGTGCGCCACGCGTCCGTCGATGATCGCGGCCTTGGGAACGCCGCCGTCGACCGCGTCGAGGCACGCCGACATCTTGGGGATCATGCCCGACTCCAGCGACGGGAGCAGCTCACGCAGCTCGGGCGCCGCGATCTTGGACAGCAGCGAGTCGCGGTTCGGCCAGTCGCTGTAGAGCCCGGCGACATCCGTCAGGATGACCAGCTTGGCCGCGCCGAGGGCGACGGCGAGCGCGGCAGCCGCCGCGTCGGCGTTGACGTTGAGCGCCTGGCCGGGGTCGTCGATGTCGGGCGCGATCGAGGAGACCACAGGGATGCGGCCGGCGTCGAGCTGGGCGAGCACGCCCTCCGGGTTGACCCCGATGACGTCGCCGACCAGGCCGAGGTCGACCTCGTCGCCGTCGACCACGGCGCCGCGCTTGCGGCCCTGGAAGAGCCCGGCATCCTCCCCGGAGAGCCCGGCGGCGAGCGGCCCGTGCTGGTTGATGTTGCTCACGATGTCGCGGTTGATCTGGCCGGTCAGCACCATGCGCACGACGTCCATCGCCTCCGGCGTGGTCACCCGGTAGCCGCCGCGGAACTCGCTCTCGATGCCGAGCCGGTCGAGCATCGCCGAGATCTGCGGGCCGCCGCCGTGCACGACCACCGGGCGGAGGCCGGCGTAGCGCAGGTAGACGATGTCTTCGGCGAAAGTGCGCTGGAGGTCGTCGTTCACCATCGCGTTGCCGCCGAACTTCACGACGATGATGCGGTCGTGGAAGGTCTTCAGCCAGGGCAGCGACTCGATGAGGGTCGCTGCCTTGTCCGCCGCGGCGGCGCGTTCGGCGGCCTCCGCCGTGTCGACGTCGTCGGTGTCGGTGTCGGTGTCGGTGTCGGTTTCTGTAGTCATCTCAGCTCGAGTAGGCGCTGTTCTCGTGGACGTAGTCGTGGGTCAGGTCGTTGGTGAGGATGGCCGCCGTCTCGTCGCCCGCGTGGAGGTCGATGAGCACGTGCACGGCACGCGGGGTCAGGTCGACGAGGTCGCGCGGCTGGTCCGGCTCCCCCGCCGTGCACACCTGCACGCCGTTGATGGCGACGTCGATGCCGTACGGGTCGAACTCGGCGTCGGTCGTGCCGACGGCGGCGAGCACGCGGCCCCAGTTGGGGTCGTTGCCGAAGATCGCCGCCTTGAACAGGTTGGAGCGCGACACCGCGCGGCCGACCGTCACGGCGTCGTCCTCGGTGCGGGCGTTCACGACCTCGATCGTCACGTCGTGGGAGGCGCCCTCGGCGTCCTCCTGGAGCTGCCTCGCCAGGCTGCGGCACACCTCGGTGAGCGCGAGCGTGAACTCCGCCGGGTCGGCTGCGACTCCGCTGGCGCCGGAGCCGAGCAGCGCGACGGTGTCGTTGGTCGACATGCAGCCGTCCGAGTCGAGCCGGTCGAACGTGACCCGGGTCGCGGCGCGGAGGGCGGTGTCGAGCTGGGTGGAGTCGAGCACCGCATCGGTGGTGATGACCACGAGCATCGTCGCGAGGCCCGGCGCGAGCATCCCCGCGCCCTTGGCCATGCCGCCGACCGCCCAGCCGGCGACAGAGACCTGCTCGGCCTGCTTCGGGCGGGTGTCCGTGGTCATGATGGCCTCGGCGGCGCCGAGCCCGGAGTCGCCCGCGAGCGCCGTGGCTGCCTGGGCGACGCCCGCGGTCAGCTTGTCGACGTCGAGCTGGTCGCCGATCAGGCCGGTGGAGCAGACCAGCACGTCGCCGGCCGAGACCCCGAGCGCCTCGCCGACGGCCTCCGCCGTCGCGTGCGTGGTCTGGAAGCCCTGAGAGCCGGTGTAGCAGTTGGCGCCGCCGGAGTTGAGGACGATGGCGGAGACCACGCCGTCGGCGATGACCTGCTCGCTCCAGAGGACGGGGTTCGCCTTGCAGCGGTTCGTCGTGAAGACCGCGGCGGCCGCCGTGAGCGGTCCACGGTTCTGGACCAGCGCGAGGTCGCGCTTGCCGCTGGACTTGAGGCCGGCTACGACGCCGGCGGCCGAGAATCCTTTGGCTGTGGTGACGCTCATGGCGCGACTCCGTTCACACTCAGACCGGCGGTCTCGGGGAGCCCGAGAGCGAGGTTCGCGGACTGGATCGCCGCGCCGGCCGTTCCCTTGTACAGATTGTCGATGGCGAGCACGGTCACGACCCGGCCGGCCGCGTGGTCGAGGGCGACCCCGATCAGCACGGTGTTCGAGCCGAGCACGTCCGCGGTGCGCGGGACGCTGCCGGCCGGCAGCACGTGCACGAACGGCTCGTCCGCGTAGGCGGCCTCCCAGGCTTCCTGCACCTGCGCGGCAGTCACCCCCGGCTTCACCCGGGCCGTGGAGGTCGCCAGGATGCCCCGCGACATCGGCACGAGCACCGGAGTGAACGACAGGGTCGGCGCGGTCGCGCCGGCCTTCCGCAGATTCTGCTGGATCTCCGGGATGTGCCGGTGCGTGCCGCCGACTGCGTACGGGTTCGCGGAGCCGAGGATCTCGCTGGCCAAGTACATGGTCTTGAGCGACTTGCCCGCACCGGACGGCCCGACCGCGAGGACGCTCACGATGTCCTCCTCCTCGATCACCCCGGCGTGGATGCCCGGCGCGAGGGCGAGCGACACGGCGCTCGCGTTGCAGCCGGGCGCCGCGATGCGGGTGGCGCCTGCGAGGTTCGCGCGCTGCCTGGCGCCGTCCGCCCCGACGATGAGCTCCGGGACGCCGTACGCCCACGAGCCGTAGTACTCGCCGCCGTAGAACGCCGCCCAATCGGCGGGGTCCTCCAGCCGGTGGTCGGCGCCCGCGTCGACCACGAGCGTGTCGGCGGGGAGGTGCGCGGCCACCTCCCCCGAGCGGCCGTGCGGCAGCGCCAGGAACACGACGTCGTGACCGGCGAGGTTCTCCGGCGTGTTCTCGGTGAGGGTGAGGTGGGCGAGCGAACGCAGGTGCGGCTGGTGCGCGGCGAGCGGGTGACCGGCGTTGTTGTGCGCGGTCACGGTGCGGATCTCGAACCCGGGATGGTCGGCGAGGATGCGCAGCAGCTCGCCACCCGCGTACCCGGAGGCACCGGCGACGGCAACCGAGAAAGTCATGCTTGTTCCTTGATGGGGTGGACGACAGGGGGCCGAGGATCCGGCGACGCCCCTGTCCGACCGCGAAGGGTCGCCCGAGCGCCGCCTAGATTCGGCGGTCGCGCAGGCGTCGGCGCATCGAGGGGGCACCGACGTTAAGCATGCTGCAACCCTACCGCCCGATCCCGGCCCGTCACCAAATCGCCCCCGTCACACAGCGCCCGCGGCAACACGATTCGTGCCGAATGTCGCGTTTGGCGCCGCCAAAGTCCACATTCGTGACGAATGTGCACACCTATTCGCGGAGGTGGGCGCCGAAGAGCTCGTCGGCGCGGGCGGCGCCGGCGAGCTTCGCCTCGCTGGCCTCCGCCGCGGTGAGGGTGCGGTCGTCGGCGCGGAAGCGCAGCGCGAAGGTGAGGCTCTTGTGGCCGGCCGGGAGGCCGGCGCCGCGGTAGTCGTCGACCAGGCGGATGTCCTCCAGGAGCGCGCCGGCTCCCTCCCGCACCGCGTCGAGCAGCTCGCCCGCCGCGACCTCGTCGCGCACGACGAGCGAGAGGTCCTGCGTCGCCGCAGGGAAGCCGGCGATGACGCCCGCGACGATATCGGCGGGGGCCACGTCGATGAGGGCGTCCAGGTCGAGCTCGTAGACGGCCACGACGCGCGGGAGGTCGAGGTCTTCCGCGATGGCGGGCAGCAGCTCTCCGGCGTAGCCGACCGTGACGCGCGTGCCGTCCGCGGCGTGCGCCACGAGCTGGGCCGTGCGTCCCGGGTGGAGCGCCTGGTGGCGGCTCTGCACCGGTTCGACCCGAACACCGACGGCGGTCGCGGTCTGCTGGACCGCGGTGAGCGCGTCGGCGACGCCGACGGCGACCGGAGCCTGGCCCGGCTGCTTCTCGACCGCGTGGCCGACGATCAGGCCGGCGAGGTGGCGCGGCTGCGCGGGGATGCCCGCGTTCAGGCCGGCGAGCACGTCGTCGCCCGGAAGGGCGGCGCCGAGCGGCAGCTCCTCGCTGCCGAGCGGAGCGCCGCTCGGCAGGAACACCGTTCCGAGCTCGTAGATCCGCAGGTCGACCAGACCGCGCGCCAGGTTGCGCTTGGCCACGTCGATCAGGCCTGGTAGCAGCGACGTGCGCAGGTACGGGGCGGTCGCGTCGAGCGCGTTCGCCAGGCGCACCGCGGGCACCGGGCCGGCCTCGGGCGAGCCGAACAGGTCGTTCTGCGCCTCCGAGACGAACGGGAAGGCGAGCACCTCGGTCGCGCCGTTGTCGGCGAGCATCTGGGCGACGGCGCGGCGCAGCTTCTGCGCGCGCGTCAGGCCACGTCCGGGAGGCGCGACAGGCAGCACGGACGGGATGCGGTCGAACCCGACGATGCGGGCGACCTCCTCGGCCAGGTCGGACTTGTCGCGCAGGTCGGGACGCCAGCTCGGCGGCACGACCAGCAGGCCGTCGGCACCTCCGCTGACGGTGCCCCCGATCTCGGCGAGCGCGCCGCGCACCTCGTCATCGGTGAACTCCACGCCGATCAGGTTCGGGATGTAGTCGTTCGGCAGGCGGATCGGCTCGGCCTCCCCCGCCGTGTCGAGCAGCGAGCCGAGCTCGTCCGCGTGACCGCCGGCGAGCTGCTCCAGGAGCTGCACGACGCGCGCCGCCGCCGCGACGGCGACGCGCGGGTCGACGCCGCGCTCGAAACGCTTCGAGGCCTCGCTCGGCAGCTTGTGCCGACGAGCCGTGCGAGCGATGGACACCGGGTCGAAGTTGGCGGCCTCCACCAGGACGTTGCTCGTGCCCGCGCCGATCTCGGTGGACGCGCCGCCCATCACGCCGGCGAGGCCGATCGCGCCGGAGTCGTCGGTGATGAGGAGGTCCTCTTCGTCGAGCGTCCTGGTCTGGTCGTCCAGGGTCACGAGCATCTCGCCCGGGTGGGCGCGGCGCACGACGATGCCGCCGGACAGCTTGTCGAGGTCGTAGCCGTGGATCGGCTGGCCGAGCTCGAGCATCACATAGTTGGTGATGTCCACGATGAGCGAGATCGAGCGGATGCCGGCGAGCTTGAGCCGCGCCACCATCCAGGGCGGGGTCGGCCGGCTGCCGTCGACGTCGCGGACGACGCGCGTCACGAAGACCGTGGCGCCGACGCGCCCGCGGATCGGCGCACGGTCGTCGATGGTCACGCTGAAGCCGTGCGCGTGCGCACCCGCGGAGTGCACGCGCACCGCCTCGGCCGGGTCGCGGAAGGCCGCGCCCGTCGCGTGCGAGTACTCGCGCGCGATGCCGCGGATCGAGAACGCGTAGCCGCGGTCGGGGGTGACGTTGACCTCCACGGCGGTGTCGTCCAGACCGAGCAGCGAGATCGCGTCGGTGCCGACCTCCGGGTCGAGGCCGAGCGTCGACAGCCGCAGGATGCCCTCGTGGTCGTCGCCGAGGCCGAGCTCGCGCGCGGAGGCGATCATGCCGTCCGAGACGTGGCCGTAGGTCTTGCGGGCGGCGATCGGGAACGGGCCGGGCAGCACGGAGCCGGGCAGGGTCACCACGACCTTGTCGCCGAGCAGGAAGTTCCGTGCGCCGCAGACGATGCCGTGGACGGCGTCGCCACCGTCGGCTGCCTTCCGGCCGTCGGGCGCGACGCGGACCTGGCACCAGCGGATGGTCTTGCCGTTGCTCTGCGGCTCCTCCACGAAGTCCAGCACCTGGCCGACGACCACCGGACCGGTGATCTCGAAGGTGTGGACGTCCTCCTCCTCGAGGCCGACGGACACGAGCGCGGCGTGGACCTCCTCGGCCGTGGTGCCGGGCTCCAGGTCGACGTACTCGCCGAGCCAACTCAGGGGGACGCGCATCAGACCACCATTCCGAACTGCTGAGAGAACCGGACATCGCCCTCGGCCATGTCGCGCATGTCTTTGACGTCGTTGCGGAACATCAGCGCCCGCTCGACACCCATCCCGAACGCGAAGCCGGAATACACCTCGGGGTCGATGCCCGCCGAGCGGAGCACGTTCGGGTTCACCATGCCGCAGCCACCCCACTCGATCCAGCGGGCGCCGCCCTTGAACGTGGGGTGCCAGAGGTCGAGCTCGGCGCTCGGCTCGGTGAACGGGAAGTAGTTGGGACGCAGGCGCACGCGGGCGCCCTCGCCGAACAGCGTCTTGGCGAAGTGGTCGAGCGTACCGCGCAGGTGCGCCATCGTCAGGCCCTTGTCGACGGCGATGCCCTCGGTCTGGGTGAACACGGGCAGGTGGGTCGCATCGAACTCGTCGGTGCGGAACACCCGGCCCGGTGCGATCCGGTAGACCGGCAGTTCGTTGCCGAGGAGGGCGCGGAGCTGCACCGGCGAGGTGTGCGTGCGCAGCACGAGGTGCGCGTTCGTCGGCTCGACGAAGAAGGTGTCCTGCATCGCGCGCGCGGGGTGGTCGGCGTCGAAGTTGAGCGCGTCGAAGTTGTACCACTCGCTCTCCAGCTCGGGGCCCTCCGCGACCTCCCAGCCCATTCCGACGAAGATGTCGGCGATGCGCTCCTGCAGGAGGCTGAGCGGGTGGCGGGCGCCGGGCGTCCAGCGGGTCGGGAGGGCGGTGACGTCCACGGCCTCGGCGGCGAGCCGGGCGGCGTCCTCCTCGGCCGCGATCACGGCCTCCTTCGCGGCGAACGCCTGGTTCACACGACCGCGGGCGCCGCCGACGAGCTTGCCGGCCGCGGCCTTCCGATCGCCGGGGAGCGAGCGGATGGCGGCGTTCAGCCGCGCGAGCGGGGACCCCTCCGCGGTGTGGTCGTGGCGGACGGCCTTCAGCGCGTCCGAGGTGCCGGCGGCGTCGATCGCGGCGAGCGCCGCGGCGACGGCCGCGTCGACGGTCGCCTCGGTGATTTCTGTGGTTTCAGACACGGTTCCCCAGTTTAGTCGGTGGACGACGGGGCTACTGCGCCGAGTACACCAGGTATGCGGCCTCCCACAGCCGGTCGGGAGCCGGGACGGTCAGTCCGGCGAGGAGCAGGGTGAGCTGATCGATCAGCTGGTGCCAGCCCGCCGCGAAGTCGGGCGCCGAGCGCAGCCGCCCGGCGCCACTGCGCCTATCCCAAGTCTTGGCATCCTTCACTCCGTCTTGCTCGAGCGACAGCAGCGTGCCGTCGCCGGTCTCCGTGAGGCGGATGCTCACCGCGGCGTCGCCCCAGGTGAAGCGGAGATGCGCGCGATCTTCGAGCTGCAACACCTCCAGGACCTGGACGGCTCCCTCCACGTTCTCGTCGCCGAGCCGCATCACGTCGCCGAGCCGCAGCCGGCGCTCGCGCGCGGGATCGTCGGGCCACTCCACGACCGGCCACAGCCAGCGGCCAACGCGGTCGGGCACGGTGAGGGCGTCCCAGACGTCGTCGACGGGCGCATCGAGGAGGCGCTGGAGCGACACCGCCGAGCGCTCCCCTCCCGCGTCATCGTGGCGGCGACGAGCGACGCCTCCGCGCTGCGGTACTCGCCGAGCGCGGCGTCGAACGCGGCCGGATCGGCGGCCTCGCCGAGGTAGCCGTCGTGCTCCTGCGGCGACGCCTCCGCGCCGAGCTCTCGAGCCAGGTGGGTGAGGACGTCCTGCCAGCCGGCCCCGTACACGGAGGCGGTGACCGCCTGCACGCGCCGGTGGGTCAGCGTGAGGAGGACGCGGCCCTCCCCGCCGGCTGGATGACGGCCTCCAGCTCGGTCGGCGCCTCGACCTGGCCGGCGCCGCGGAAGCGCCAGGTCACCACGAGGCGCCGCTCGGGCTCGCAGGCCAGCACGCGGCCGTCGACCACGGCATCCGCGTCGGGGCCGCCCATCGCGAGACGGAAGCCGTCGGACGTCTGCTCGTAGCGGCCGATCCAGCGGGCCAACCGCTCGGGCTCGGTGAGCGCGGCCCACAGGTCGCCCGCGGTCGCCGGGTACTCCCGCTCGACCGTGACCGAGCGGCGCGGGCCGTCGAGGGCGAGCTCTCCCCACAGGGTCATGAGGCGGCCTTTCCGGTGTGGTGGATGCTCGTGCTGCGAGTGCGGCCGCGCACCAGCTCGGTGCCGAGCGCGTCGAGCCGCTGCTCCCAGAATGCCGCGAGCCCGTCGAACCAGGCGGCTGCCTCCTCCAGCCCGGCGGGCTCCAGCGCGTAGACGCGGCGCTGGCCCTCCACCCGGGACGCCACGACGCCCGCCTCGCGCAGCACCCGCAGGTGCCGGGACGCCGCCGGCTGTGTGATCCCGAACTCGTCGGCTGCGAGCGTCGCGAGCTCGCCGGCCGTGCGCTCGCCGCGCGCGAGCAACTCCACGAAGCGCCGCCGCACGGGGTCGCCCACCGCCTCCAGACCGTCCATGCGGCCAACCTATCAAGCCCGCGTTATATAACGCAAGGCTTATCGATCACTCCGAGCGCTGTGCGAACGCCGATTCGTACAAGCAGACCGACGCCGCCGTCGCGAGGTTCATCGACTCGGCGCGGCCGTAGATCGGGACCGTCACCACCCGGTCCACCAGCCCGAGCAGGTCGTCGGCGAGCCCGTGTGCCTCGTTGCCGAACACCCACGCGGTCGGCCGGGCGAGCTGGCCCTCCTGACGCGCGGCGAGGAGGTCCTCCCCTTGATGTCGGCGGCCAGCACCTGCAGGCCGGCGGTGTGCGCGCGGCCGACGACATCGGCGAGGTCGGCGCCGACCGCGACCGGCACGTGGAACAGCGACCCCGTCGTGGAGCGCACGACCTTGGGATTGTAGAGGTCGACGGTTCGGCCGGTGAGGACCACGGCGTCGGCGCCCGCAGAGTCGGCGGCGCGGATGATCGTGCCCGCGTTGCCGGGATCGCGCACCTCCTCCAGGATCGCCACCAGCCGCGGCTCGTCGGCGAAGATGTCGCGGATGGAGGTCGGGAGCTGCCGGCACACGGCGACGAAGCCCTGCGGGGTGACGGTGTCGGCCATCGTGTCGAGCACGTGCTCCGTGACGAACTCGACGTCGACGCCGGCCTCCACCGCCGTCTGCGCGATGTCCTGATAGCGCTCCAGCGCGGTCGGCGTCGCGTACAGCTCGACGACGAGCTCGGGACGGTAGGTGAGCGCCTCGGAGACCGCCTGCGGCCCTTCGAGAAGGAACAGCCCGGTCTCGGCGCGGGCGGGACGTTTCGCCAGCTTCGCAACGGCGCGGACGCGCGGTGAGCGCGGGTTGTCAAGCATGCGCTCAGCTTATCGGCGGCCACTCCGGTAGCCGTAGCTCCGGCACGCTCCGAAGTTGCGACAACTCCGGAGATTCCGGGCGGGAGGCGGCGATCTCCGGAAATGGCGACGAGGCGGGGAACGCCGAACGGCCCGGTCGACGCGAGGTCGGCCGGGCCGTTCGAGAGGCGTGGTGCGCTGCTTACGCGGCCTTCGGGGCCGAGGTGTCGGCCGGGAGGGCCTTCTTCGCCGTCTCGACGAGGGCCGCGAAGGTCGCGGGCTCGTTCACGGCCAGCTCGGCGAGGATGCGACGGTCGACCTCGACGCCCGCCAGGCCCAGGCCCTGGATCAGACGGTTGTAGGTGAGGCCGTTCGCGCGGCTCGCGGCGTTGATCCGCTGGATCCAGAGGCGGCGGAAGTCGCCCTTCTTCTGGCGGCGGTCGCGGTACGAGTAGACGAGCGAGTGGGTGACCTGCTCCTTCGCCTTGCGGTAGAGGCGCGACCGCTGACCGCGGTAGCCCTCGGCGCGCTCGAGGATGACCCGACGCTTCTTGTGGGCGTTGACAGCCCTCTTCACTCTTGCCATTAGTCGATTTTCCTTACGTGCGTGTCGGGGAGGAGGGTTACTTGCCGAGCATCCGGCGGATGACCTTGGCGTCCACCTCGGGAACGACCTGCTCCTGGTTGAGGCGACGCTTGCGGTCGCTGGACTTGACCTCCAGGTTGTGGCGCATACCGGCCTGCTGCTTCATGACCTTGCCGGTGCCGGTGATCTTGAAGCGCTTCTTGGCGCCGGAGTGGGACTTCTGCTTGGGCATTACTTCTCCTCGTTCGTCGCCTGGGCGGGCGAACTCTCTTCGGACTGAGCAGCGTCGGCTGTCTCAGCAACCGCCTCCTGGTCGCGCCCCTGGGCGCGCGCCTTGGAAGCGGCACGTACTGCGTTGGCCTCGGCCTTGGCCTCGGACTTGTTCTTGAGCGGGCTGATGATCATCACCATGTTGCGGCCGTCGATGGTCGGGTTCGACTCGACCTGGCCGAATTCGGCGACGTCCTCCGCGAAGCGCTGCAGGAGGCGGACGCCCTGGTCCGGACGCGACTGCTCGCGGCCGCGGAACAGGATCATGGCCTTCACCTTGTCGCCGGACTTCAGGAAGCCCTCGGCGCGCTTGCGCTTGGTCTCGTAGTCGTGCTTGTCGATCTTGAGGCGGAACCGCACCTCTTTGAGGATGGTGTTCGCCTGGTTGCGCCGGGCCTCCTTGGCCTTCTGCGCAGCCTCGTACTTGAACTTGCCGTAGTCCATGATCTTCGCGACCGGCGGCTTGGAATTGGGCGCGACCTCGACCAGGTCGAGATCCGCCTCCTGCGCGAGTCGGATGGCGACCTCGATCTTGACGACGCCGACCTGCTCTCCGCTGGGGCCGACGAGTCGAACTTCGGGGACGCGGATACGGTCATTCGTACGGGGTTCGCTGATGTCAGTCTCCTCTGATGAGCGATGCTTCGAGTGCTCGGGCCGTCGTTCGACGGTTCGGAGAAAGCGGGGATTCCACGCACCAGCGCAGCCCCACGGCCCGATTTTCCCGAAGGATTCGGTTCGCAGGGCTGGTGCAGCACCCTGACTACCGCCGTGCTGACGCACGTCGGCGGAGTGCAACGACCCGGTAACCTGTAAAGCGGTCAAGCGCGGGTGGGAGGAATCTCCACTTTCGTCCCGAGGCAGATGCCCCGGAGCCCGAACGATTCTAACAGAGGAAAGCAGTGAGCGACACATCCCCCATCTCCGACGGTCACCTGCACGAGGACGAGGCCATCGCGGGAGCCACGCGCGACATCGCCGAGGTGCCCGCCGTCGAGGTCATCACGACCACCGCCGTGCACCTGATGAGCGCCGCCGCGGTGAAGGTCGGCCTGGCCGACGACCCGGAGCACCAGACGGATCTGGACGAGGCCCGCAAGCTGATCGACGCCCTCGCCGGCCTGGTGACGGCCAGCGCCGCCCACCTCGGCGACCAGCACGCGCGCAGCCTGCGCGACGGCCTCCGCTCGCTGCAGCTCGCGTTCCGCGAGGCGTCCCCGTTCCCGGACGAGATCGGCAAGGGGCCGGGCGAGAAGTACACCGGGCCGGTCAACTGATGGACGCCGCCTGATGGACGCCGCCTGATGGACGCCGCCGGCCGTGGCCGCATTTCCGCACGAATGTCGCGTTTGGCGCCGCCAGAGGCGACATTCGGCACGAATGTCGGCGCTATGCCGCACCGCGCGCACGGTGCCCGGTGTGGCCGAGGGAGGCGACCGCGATGGTGATCGCGGCCGAGAGCAGCACCCCGAGCGACACGTGCACGAGCAGCGCGAGCGCGCCCGCTGCCGCCCCCGCGGTGATGAGCAGCACGGCGAGCGCGCGTCGCACCCAGAGCGAGCCGTTCCCGCCGGCCAGCCGGCTGTCGGCGGCGAGGCCGGTCAGCGTCGAGGTCACCACCACGGTCGTGACGTCGGCCACCTTCACCCGGCGCGCCAGCGCCGCCTGCATGCCCATCGCGAAGCCGAGCGCTGAGGTGGCGACGGTACCGACCAGCTGCGGGTCGAGGTGCAGCGCGAACGCCAGCAGCGCGGCGATCGCGGTCAGGAGCCCGGCGATCACCCACAGCGTCGCCGTCACGCGACCCGACCACCCGTCGTCTCGGCGCACGAGCCTGCTGCCGACCACGGCGCCCCCGAAGAACGCTCCGAGCGCCAGCAACGGCCGGAGGATCGGGAGGTTCGTGGTCCCGGTCAGCGCCATCCCGAGCAGGACCACGTTGCCGGTCATGTTGCCCGTGAAGACCCGGTCGAGGCCGAGGTAGCCGGTGGCGTCGACGACGCCGGTCGAGAACGTGAGGGCGAGCATGAGGGCCAGGTGCAGCCGATCGGCGTCGGCGCGGCCCAGACGGTGAGTGAGCGACACGGAGGTCCACCCTATTCGAGACGGACCCGCGCCGGCGGCGGTGCAGGATGGAGTGCATGACGTTCACGCCTCCCCCGCCGTCACCTCCCGCCCCACCCTCACCGGCACCTTCGGGATGTCGGCCTCCACGCACTGGCTGGCGACGGCGAGCGCGCAGGCCGTCCTGGAGCGCGGCGGGAACGCGTTCGACGCCGCGGTCGCCGCGGCGTTCGTGCTGCACGTGGTGGAGCCGCACCTGAACGGCCCGGGCGGCGACCTGGTGGCGCTGTTCGCCACGGCCGAGGACCCGGCCCCGGTCGTGCTCGCCGGGCAGGGTCCCGCCCCGGCGGGCGCGACGCGCGAGCATTACCTCGCCGAGGGGCTGGAGCTCGTCCCCGGCGCCGGCGCCCTCGCGGCGGCGGTGCCGGGTGCGGTCGACGCCTGGCTGCTGCTGCTGAAGGACCACGGCACCTGGGAGCTCGCCGACGTCCTCGCCTTCGCGATCGGGTACGCCGGGGACGGCCATCCCGTGCTGGAGCGGGTGTGCACGACGATCCGCACCGTCTCCGGGCTGTTCGCCGAGCACTGGCCCACCTCGGCCGAGCACTGGATGCCGGGGGACCGAGTCCCTGAGGCCGGCGAGCTGATCCGCAACCCGGCCTACGCACGTGTGCTGCGCGGACTGATCGCGGCGGGCGACTCGGACGCGACGCGCGAGGAACGGGTGGAGGCCGCCCGCACCGAGTGGGCGACCGGGCTGGTGGCCCGGGAGGCGTCCGCGTTCGCGCGCATCCCGCACCGGCACTCCCCGGCACCGACCACGCGGGCGTGATCGCGGAGTCGGACTTCGCCGCGTTCCGCGCCGGGTACGAGCCGGCGACGACGCTGGAGTTCCGCGGGCACACGATCGCGAAGACCGGCGCCTGGGGGCAGGGGCCCGCGCTGCTGGAGACGCTGGCCATCCTCGACGGCTTCGACGACGAGCGCCTCGACCCGTCGACGGAGCTCGGTGCGCACACCATCCTGGAGGCGCAGAAGCTCGCCTACGCCGACCGCGACGCCTACTTCGGCGACGCACGCGTGCCGCTCGGGGAGTTGCTGGCGCCGGACTACATCGCCGCGCGCCGCGCCCTGATCGGAGACCGGGCGTCGGCCGAGTTCCGCCCGGGCCGCATTACGGGTGCCGAGCCGTTCATCCCGCCGCTGCGCACCGTGTACGAGCCGCCGCTGGCCGACGCCATCGCCGGCGTCGGCGAGCCCACCGTGGCACGCGACGGGACCACCCGCGGCGACACCTGCCACCTCGACGTCGTGGACCGCTGGGGCAACATCGTCTCCGCGACGCCCTCCGGCGGCTGGCTGCAGTCGTCGCCGACCGTCCCCGCGCTCGGCTTCTGCCTCGGCACGCGCCTGCAGATGACCTGGCTGGAGGAGGGCTCGGCCTCCACCCTGCAGCCCGGCAAGCGCCCGCGGACGACCCTCACCCCCACGCTCGTGCTGCGCGACGGCGTGCCGGTGACCGCGCTCGGCTCGCCGGGCGGCGACCAGCAGGACCAGTGGCAGCTCCTCTACCTGCTGCGCACGCTCGTCGGCGGCTACACGCCCCAGCAGGCGATCGACGCGCCCGCGCTGCACACGACCTCGCTGGCGGAGTCGTTCTGGCCGCGCACCTGGGTGCCGGCAGGCGCCGTCGTGGAGTCGCGGCTCGGCGAGGAGGTCATCGCCGGACTGGAGGCGCGCGGCCACATCGTGACGCGGGCCGGCGGATGGACGCTCGGCCGGCTGTCGTCGGTGGGGCGGGACCCCGAGACCGGGGTGCTCTCCGCGGCCGCCAACCCGCGTGGGATGCAGGGGTACGCGGCGGGACGGTAGGAGAGCTCTACCCGGCCGCCGCTGCGGCCTCCCGCACCGCCTCCACGGTGCGCCCGGCCTCCACGCGGTCGGTGAGCCAGTTGCTGACCGAGAACCGGAGCACCGCTTTCCCGTGCCACTCGGACGGCGACGCCAGCGCGACCCCGCCTTCCCTCAGCGCCTCCCCACCCGGCGCGTCCGGTCGTCGTCGCCGAACGCGGCGCAGACCTGCGTGTACACGACATCGTTGAGCACGCGGGCTCCGGGGATGGTCGCGAGTCCCTCGGCGATCGTCGCGGCCGCGTCGGCCAGGCCCTGGACGGGGTCGGCCACGCCCGCGCGGCCGAGCTGGGCCAGCGTCGCGTACACCGGCACGCCGCGCGCGCGGCGACTGAGCTCCGGGACGCGGTCTTCGGGATCCGACGCGCCGGACATCGCCGCGAGGTAGGCCGCGTGCTGCGCCATCGAGGCGTGCAGCACCTCCGGGTGCGCGACGATCGCGACGCCGCTGTCGTACGGGACGTTGAGCGTCTTGTGCGCGTCTGTCGCCCAGGAGTCGGCGGCCTCGAGCCCCGCTGTGAGATACCGCAGGCGCGGAGCCGCCGCGGCCCAGAGCCCGAACGCGCCGTCGACGTGCACCCATGCGCCCGCGGCGTGCGCGACCTCGATCGCATCGGCCAGCGGGTCGAACGCGCCCGAGTGGACGTTGCCCGCCTGGAGGCACACCAGCGCAGGGCCCTCTCCCTCCGCGAGCGCCTCGCGGAGGGCGTCGACTCGGATCCGCCCTTGGTCGTCGGCGGCGACCGAGTGTCCGGCGCCGAGGCCGGCCAGCATCGCCGCGCTGTCGATCGAGCCGTGCCGCTCGGCTCCGACCAGCAGGCGCACCCGCGGGCCTCCGGCCAGGCCGTCGGCTCGCGCGTCCCAGCCGGCGCGGCGCAGGGTCTCGTCGCGTCCGCAGATCAGGCCGACGAGGTTCGCGACGGTCGCTCCGGTCACGTAGCCGACCTCAGCCTGCGCGGGGAGCCCGAGCAGGTCGAGCATCCACTCCGCGGCGAGCTCCTCCGCCGCGATCACGCCGGGGGTGACCGCGCGCAGGGCGGTGTTCTGGTCCCAGGCGGCGACCAGCCAGTCGGCGCCGAGTGCGACGGGTTGCGCGCCGCCGATCACCCAGCCGTGGAAGCGCGGGGAGTGCATCCGGATCAGCCCGGGCTCGACGGCCGACGCGAGCTGCGTCAGCACCTCCGTGGCGGCCGGCCCGCGCTCGGGGAGCCGCCGGCCCAGCTCGTCCTTGACCGCCTCGACGTCGGCGGCCGGCGGGATGCCTCCCTCGCGCACCCCGTCCAGCCATCGCCCCGCCAGCCCGGCGGCCTCGCCGAGCACGGGACGGAACGCATCGTCCACACGGGCAGGGTAGCCCTCGCCCACGGCCGGCGACAACGGAGGAGGGCCGAGGCGACGGGCCGGTGTGGAACAGTCAGCGGAGCGGACGGACGGCGGAGCCGGCCGGAGCTCCGCCGCTGTCGACGCGGGCGGCGGTCACCAGGTGGGCGGGCGGCGGGTCTCCCAGTGGAGGCGGCGTTCGAGCTGCGCCGCCAAGGACAGCAGCGTGCGCTCCCCGCCCGGGCGGCCGATGAGCTGCACACCCATCGGCAGGCCGTCAGCCGTCTGCGCGACCGGCAGCGTGATCGCCGGCAGGCCGGTGACGTTCAGCATCGAGGTGAACGGCGTGTACAGCACCTGCTGCGCGAAGTTGCGCTCCCCGTCCTCCTGGTCGTACCAGCCGATCGGCCGCGGCGTGAGCGCGAGCGCCGGCGTCAGCACGGCATCGAACGACGCGAGCTGGCGGATGAACGAGCGCTCGTACGCGGTCAGCGCGCTCAGCGCCTCGCTCAGCTCGCGGGCGAGGATGCTCCGGCCGCGCTGCACGAGCCATGCCGTGAGCGGCTCCAGCAGGTCGAGCGCCTCCCCTCGGCAGGGATGCGCGCCGCGCCCGCCTGCCAGATCGTCCGGAATGCCGGGGCGTAGGTCGGGTCGGGCGCGAGCGCGGTCTCCTCGATCCCGTGACCCATCGCCGCGAACGCCTCCACCGCCGCGTCGAGCGCAGAGCGGGCCTCCGGCGAGACCACGATGTCGTAGGCGTCGTCCCACGCGGAGGTCGTCATCACGCCGAGCTGGAACCGGCCCTCGCCGCGGATCGCCGTGCCGAGGAAGGGTCCGTCGTCGTCGTACGGCGCGCGCAGCGTGAAGTGGTGGTCGATGCGGCCGCCGGCCTTGGCGATCATCCCGTCGAGCAGGAGCGCCGCGTCCGCGGTGGTGCGGGCCAGCGGGCCGGCCACGACCAGTCCGGCGAGCGAGTCGATGCCGCTTCCCGCGGGCACCAGCCCGCGCGACGGCTTCAGGCCGACCAACCCGCACGCGGCGGCGGGGATGCGCACCGACCCGCCGCCGTCGGAGCCGGGCGCGAACGGCAGCATCCCGCTCGCCACCGCGACGGCCGCGCCCCCGCTCGACCCGCCGGCCCCGAGCTCGGGGTTCCACGGGTTGCGGGCGGGCGGCGCCGCGAGCGACTCGGTGTAGGCGGGGAGGCCGAACTCCGGCGCGTTGGTCTTGCCCAGGCTCACGGCCCCCGCGGCGTCCAGGGTCTCCACGATCTCGTCGGAGCGGTCGGGGACGAAGCCCGCCATCACCCGCGAGCCGAAGCCCGCCGGGACGCCTGCGCGCAGCCACAAGTCTTTGTCGCCGGACGGCAGTCCCCACAGCGGTGCGGTCTTCGGGACGCGCGCGGAGACCTCGTCGGCCCGCTCCAGCGCGCGCTCGCGGGTGACCGTGACGAACGCACCAAGCTGCGGGTTCAGCCGCTCGATGCGGTCGAGGTAGTGGGAGGCCAGCTCCCGCGGCGACACCCTCCCCGCCTGCAGTTCCTGCCACAACGCCAGCGCCGTCATCTCATGGAGTTCCACGGGGTCCACGCTATGCCCTCGAGTTCGCGGCCTTCGACCTGAACAGCGCGGCCTCGGCCGAGCGCCGGACATGGACGTGGCCGGGAGCCCTGCTCCCGGCCACGATTTGTGCCATCGGCCTCACTCGGCCGACCCGCCACGCGGGCCGTCCGACGATGTCGTCGACGTCAGCCTAGGTCGTCCCCGCGACGCGGACCCGGATCCGCAGCAGACTCATAGCCGGCTCAGGACAGGTTCGCGATGATCTCGCGCGCGAGCTGCTCGAGCACGGCGGCCGACGCGCCCGAGAGCTGCAGCCAGCTGTTTTTCACCTTCACGTCGAGGTACTGGACCGGGCTGCCTGGACCGCCCGGCAGATCGAGCCGGAAGGTGGACACGTAGGCGTCGTCGCCGAGGCCGGCCACCGACTGGGCATCGCTCGTGCCGGACACCGGCGTGCGCTTCAGTTCGTCGTAGTAGGACGCGCCGCCGGGCAGCACGGCGGCGCTCACGCTCTGCGAGCCCTGCTCGGCGACGAAGTCCGACCAGAAGGACCCGCTGAGCTGCGCGGACGCCAGCCGCGTCGTCGTGTACTCCCCGCCCTCGGACTTCGGCGAGTACACCGAGGCGACCCCCAGCGCGGCGGCGATGCGATCGAGCGGGAGGAAACCGTCCGAGGAGGTGACGCCGCGCAGGCTTCCTCCCGACGGCTGCCACAGCGGTGCGGGGGCGCCCAGACTGCCCACGACCGCGGCTGCGTCGTCGAAGGTCTTGCGCACGGCCGCCTCGTCCAACGAGGACCGATCCAGGACCATCGCCGAGCCGATCACCTGATAGTCGCCCACGATCCTGCCGAACTCGCAGAACGCGCCGGTCGAGCCGGAGTACTCCGGGCACCCGAAGTAGTGGTCGCCGTCGACCGTCACTCCCGAGATGTTCGCGAACACCCCGAAGGTGTCGTTCGCACCCAGCGTGGGCAGCACGCCGACGAACACATCCGGGGCGAGCCACGTCGAGCCCGAGGCGAGCTGCCCGCGGTACTCGCAGGTCAACCCACCCGCTCGCAGGTCACCGTACTGGACCGGGTTGCGCGTGGAGGGCACCCACTCCCGTGGCTGGAGGCCCCCTCCGGCGGCCGCCGCCGCGGAGGCGGCGGGAAGCAGGTCGTCGCAGGTGGTGGCCACCCGGAGGACCGGCGCCGAAGCGTCGGTCGCGGTCGGCGTCGGCGTCACCGGGTGCGGGGTTGGGGTCGGCTCACCCGACGTGGGCGCGGAGCACCCCAGCAGCCCGACCAGCACGAGCGCGGCCACCCCCGCACCGAGAACCACCTTCATCGAATCCCCCGACTCGTCCACTGCAGCGCGCCGTCCGTCGGCGCTGCGTGATCGAATCATAGAGCCGCGGGCGAGGCCGCGCGTCCGCGCACGCCCGAATCGTCATGTGCCGTCCTGGCCGAGCTCCTGGAAAACCGTCACCTGGAGGTCGGCCGGGGTCGCCAACCGCGCGTTCAGCGAGTTCCACGGGGTCACGGTCGGCGGCGCGATCAGCTCGGCCCCGGCCTCCACCAGCCGCGCCGTGACGGTTCGCCCGTCGTCCACCTCGAAGGCCAGCCGGATGCGCGGCGCCACCGGGCGGCCGACCTCCACGTCGTCGATCATCGCCTTCTGCGCCGGGTTCGCCAGCTCCAGCGTCGCCTGGCCCGCGTCGAGGATGGCGACCCGGGCTCCGCCGTCGCCGGAGTAGGCGGCCTGCTCGGGCAGCCCGAGCACGTCGCGGAAGAACGCCAGCGCCTCGTCGTAGTCCTCGGCCTCCACCACGATGCGCAGCTGCCGCACCGGTGACCGGTCGCCCATCAGCCGACGAACGCCGCGAGCGCGTCGTCGATCGTGCGCGCGGGCGACACCCACACGAAGATCGCGCCGGGCCCGTCCGGGACATAGCCGCCATCAGCGCTGCGCCTGACCGTGCCGAGCAGCCTCCCGCGATCCGGCTCGGCGTCCTCGTCCTCGTAGGAGTGGTCGTAGACGGTGAACACGTCGCCGTCCTCGTAGACGGACAGGTCTTCCAGCAGCGGCATCTCAGAACCTCCTGGTGAACGGCATGGGCTTGCGCATCCGGATGAGCAGAAGCAACGGCACCAGCACATAGGGCCCGTTGTAGAGCAGGAAGACGACCGGATTCGGCGTGCGCTCTCCCACCGGCCCGAAGAACTCGACGCCGAAGATCGGGATGGCCGTCAGGCTGATGATCATGGTGGCGTAGATCACGCAGTACAGCTGGATCCAGTTGAAGCCCTTGACCAGGCACACGATCAGCAGGATGTAGAACGGCAGGTACACGAACGCGCTCGTCCCGGTGATGAACCGCAGCCACAGCGCCTCATGCTGGTACAGCGGGTCGTACTGTGACGAGTAGGTGTAATTCCACTGCGCGAGGATGTTCGTCGTCGTCGCCGTCTGCGGGATCCCGAGCGTGGGGATGGCGTCGCTGATGACGCAGGTCAGGCTGAACAGCGAGAACATGACGACGAAGAAGATGTCGAACGGACGCTTGCGGAGCGGGAGGTTCGCGGGCGTCTCCGTGGCGGCGGAGGCGACCTCGCCGGGGTGCGGGGTGGCGGTGGTCACGCGGCGAGCCTAGCGCCGCAGCGCCGGCTAGCGCAGGAGGCGACGCGCCTCCCGTCTCAGCCGGTTGCGGCCGCGCTGAAACCTGTCGAGTACGCGGTAGCGGAGGGTACGAGGGTTGAACGGCACACCAAGCACCGACGGGTCGGCGACAGACATGATCTCACGGAGGAGCGCGGTGCCCTCCTCGCCGATCTCGTGGGCCGGCACGCCGAGGAGCAGCTCCAGCACGCGGCGGTTGCCGAACGGGGTGAACACCTCCTGGGCGATGTCCCATTCGAGCTGGCTCTGCGCCTGCCAGGACCCGCAGCGGTGCTCCCAGTAGAACAGCACGTCCAAGCCGACGCCCGTTCGCTCCGCGACGGGCGCGGTTTCGGCGAACCAGCGCTCGACCGCCGCCGCGACGAACGGGATCTCCGACCAGCCGGGCTGCAAGGCGAGGATGTCCGCAGAGGTCGCAGTGGGCGGTCGTTCACTGCCCTTCCAGTAGTAGTTACGCGCGATCTCGCTGGCGTTGCCCTTGAGGGCGACCGCGCCGGAAGGGTGCCCGTCCAGGATGCCCTTGGCGATGATCCCCCAGTCGTCGTAGTGGGCGAGGGGCGTGTTGGCGGTGTAGGCCTCGCGCCAGCCGTCGTCCGGGGTCCCCCGGCAGTCGATCAGGTGGTGCGGAAGCCCGAGGCGCCGGGCGAGACGGGCAGGGATGCTCGCGTCCGCCGAGCGCGCGGTCAGGTGACGGTACAGCAGCGTGTAGACGTGGAGACCGCGTCGGAGGTGGTGGGGCGTCACTGCGAGAACAGTCCGGGAGTCGTAGCCGGCAGTGAGCGGCAGGCTGACCGGGTAGCGCAGGATCGCGGCCTCCACCGAGGCCGACAGCTGAACCGCGGCCTCCACTGCGGCCTCCCGCCTCCTCCGCGACGGCAGCGGGCCTCGCGGCCAGACACGCTCCTGCCTCCTGGCGCCCACGTCGAGCCTGTGGTTCGGAAGCAGGCGCTCGACGCCGGCGAACAGCGTAGTGTCGCCGGGCAGGAACGCCTCGCGATCCGAGCGCGCATACGACGAGTCGCGGAACCGATCGGCACGATCGCCGCCGTCGAGCGGCACGATCTCGGCGAGCAGGAACGATTGCGACGCGGCGTGGAATTCGTCACCCGTCCACAGGTACTCGACCGTGCGGGTCCCTGTCGCGTCGTTGTGGACGACGATGTCGCCTCCCGAGAAGGCGAACAGCGCGAAGCGCCCGGACAGCCGATCGAGCGCGTCCAACTCGGTCCCTCGACGCCAGTCCTCGGCGAGACCCGCCACTACGGATGCGTCGTCGTAATCCGGATGGTCAGGGTCGATGGCGAAACCGAGCAGGACGAGAGTGAGGCCTGCGTCCTCCGTCACGGTGACGGGGAGATGGGGGTGAGCGTAGACGTTATGAGTGCCGGCGGTGCGATGGCTCCAGCCGGGCAGATCGGCGGAGCGCGGTGTGACCAGGAACTGCCGGCGGAAACGGAGCACGTCACGCGGAATCGGAGTCGATGACTTGGTGTGCATATTCTACATTCTCGGTGGCCCAGGCAAGACGTTTAATGCTAAACGTCATTAATGCCACGGGGCCGTACTCTCCCGTCCGGCGCATGCGACCGCGACACTCCCGCTGAAACTCAGCGACGCACCGCAGACCACCCGAGAAGACGGCCCGGCCGTGCTCGCGTCGACGACCGTAGGCGGTCCACCTGAGTCGCGGGCACGAGCCGCGGCAGCGATCGCCATCACCCAGGCAGTCACCCACGACCCGATCCTCGAGATCGACTGCCTCGCGTACTTCGATCAGTCGTTCACTCCCACCGTCTCCGCACGAGGCTGCCGTTCGCCCTACTTGAGCGATTTCTGCATCAGCACCGTGCCCAGCCAGCGCTCGAACTTGTAGCCGACGCGCCCCATCCGGCCGATCTCCGTGAAGCCGAAGTTCTCGTGCATCTTGATCGAGGCCTCGGCGCCCTTGTCGGCGATGACCGCGATCATCTCCTTCAGGCCCGCGGCTTTGGAGCGGTCGATGAGCTCCTGCATGAGGACCGGGCCGAGGCCTTTGCCTGTGGAGGCCGCGCCGAGGTAGATGGAGTTCTCGACCGTGAAGCGGTACGCGCGCTTCTGCTTCCACGGCGACACCAGCGCGTAGCCGAGGATCTGGCCCGTCGGCGACTCGGCGACGATGAACGGCATCCCGAGCTTGCGAAGGTAGGCGAACTTGCTCTTCCACTCCTTCAGCGTCATGGCGTCCTCGTCGAACGTGACGGTGCTGTTGGCGACGTAGTGGTTGTAGATCTCGCGCACGTCGGGCAGGTCCTCCGCCCGCGCCTCGCGGATGCGGTAGTCGAACGGCGACTCCGCGGGCTCCGGCTTGCGGAGGTGTCGCGGCAGCACCCGGCGCGTCTCGTATTCCTCTTCCAGCACCGTTCCAGGGTACGTCGTCGCGCGTTTCGTCGGGGTTACGGCTCCAGCGACCAGTCCACCGGCTCCTGACCCGCCTGCTTGAGCAGGGCGTTCGCCCGGGAGAACGGCCGCGACCCGAAGAACCCGCGGGAGGCGGACAGCGGGCTCGGGTGCGGGGACTCGATGACCGGGTTGCCGCCGAGCAGCGGCTTGAGTGTGGCGGCATCGCGACCCCAGAGGATGCTCACGAACGGGCGACCGCGCTCCACCAGCGCGCGGATCGCGTGCTCGGTCACCGCCTCCCAGCCTTTGCCTCGGTGGGACGCCGGCGCGCCAGGACGCACAGTCAGCACCCTGTTGAGCAGCATCACGCCGTGCCCCGCCCAGGCGCTCAGGTCGCCGTGCGGAGGCGGGACGACGCCGAGGTCGTCGCGGAGCTCTCGGTAGATGTTCTGGAGGCTGCGCGGGATCGGGCGCACGTGACGCTCGACAGCGAACGACAGACCGATCGGGTGGCCGGGCGTCGGGTACGGATCCTGCCCGACGATGAGCACGCGAACGTCGGCGTACGGCGCCCGGAACGCGCGCAGCACATTGTCCCCGGACGGCAGGTACGGCCTCCCGGCCGCGACCTCCGCGCGCAGGAAGTCGCCCATCCCGGCGATGCGGTCGGCGACGGGCGCGAGAGCCTGCGCCCAGCCCGGGTCCATCGACCCCTCGGCGGCGAGCTCGGACAGGGCCTTCGCCATCAGAGTTTCCGCGCCATCCGCTCAGTGCGTGGAGGCCGTGACCGGCGGCAGCGCCGACCACGGGAACGTGATCCACCGGTCGGTGCGGCGCCAGACGAAGTCCGGCTCCAGCACCGTTCGCGGCTTGGAGTACAGGCACACGGTGCGCACGTCGGCGCCGGAGGCCGCGATCAGGTCGACGACCATCGCGAGGGTGCGGCCGGAGTCGGAGACGTCGTCCACGAGCAGCACGCGCTTGGCCTCCAGGGCCGCGGAGTCGAGCATCGGCGGCAGCACCACCGGCTCGGGAAGACGGGTGTCGACACCGGTGTAGAACTCGACGTTCAGGGCGCCGCAGGCCTTGATGCCGAGGGCGTAGGAGATGGCGCCGGCGAGCAGGAGGCCGCCCCGGGCGATGGCCACGACCATGTCGGGCTCGAAGCCGGATTCGACCACCTCGCCGGCCAGGTGACGGGCCGCATCGCCGAACTCGAGCCAGCCCAGGACCTCCCGTTCCGTCTCTTCGAGAACGTCTGCACCTGAATCGTCGAGTTCGCTGGCCACGCATCTACCGTACAAGGGCGTGGCAGGTGTTAGCATCCGCGCATGACCTCGGAGAAGACGGTCGCCCAGCGTCGGGCGTCCACCGCGATCGGCGCGACCGCCGCCCTCATCGGCTGGCTCGCGCTGGTCGAGCTGACCAGCGGGATCCTGCAGGGATACTACGTGCCGCTGATCTCCGACATCGTCAAGCACCTGGGCATCCACGACGCGGACTACAACTGGTTCGAGGCCGCGCAGCTCCTGCTCTCCGCGCTCGTCGTCCCGGTGCTCGCGAAGCTGGGCGACATGTTCGGGCACAAGCGGATCCTGCTGGTCGCGACCGTCCTCACCGCGCTGTCGAGCTGGGCGCTCGCCTTCTCTCACGACTTCACGACCTACCTGATCGCGTTCGCGCTGCAGGGCTTCTACGTGGTCTGGCTGCCGCTGGAGATCGCGCTGATCTTCGACCGCGGCCGCCGCACGAACACCGCGGCGTCGCGCACCCGCCGAGCCGCCGGGCTGCTGGTGGTGGCCTTGGAGTCCGGCGCCATCGTCGGCGCGATCGGCGCCGGGCTGCTCTTCGAGGCCCTCGGCCAGAACGTGACGACCACCCTCATGGTCCCGGCGGCGGCCGTCACGCTCGTCTTCTTCGCCATCCTGTTCGGCGTCCCGGAGTCGGAGCCGGTGCGCGGCCGGACGCTGGACGGCGTCGGGTTCACCCTCCTGACGCTCGCGCTCCTCCTCATCACCTCCGGTCTGACGTTCCTGCGGATCGACGGCGTCGGCACCTGGTGGGTCTGGGCGCTCATCGTCCTGGGCGTGCTCGCGTTCATCCCGTTCGGCCGCTGGGAGCTGAAGCAGCAGGACCCGGCGATCGACCTGCGGGTGCTGCGGCAGCCGAACATGTGGCCGGTTCAGCTCACCGCCGGGCTCATCGGGATCAGCCTCCTCGGCGCGCAGGCCCCGCTCAGCACGTTCGCGGGCACCGACCCGGTCAATGGGTACGGCCTGGGCCTCAGCGCGGGCCAGCGCAGCATCCTGATCGGCGCCTACCTGATCTCGATGATCGCCGGCGCGGTGCTGTTCCCCGTGGTGTCGTCGTGGCTGAACCCGCGCGTGACTCTCATCGGCGCGTCGTTCCTGGTGGCCGTCGGGTACCTGCTGTTCCTGCCGTTCCACCAGGAGACGTGGCAGGTGTTCACCAACATGGCCATCGCGGGCCTCGGCTCCGGCGCGCTGGTCGGGGCGCTCCCCGCCGCCGCGGCCGCCGCCGCCCCGCGCGGACAGACCGGAGTCGCCACGGCCATGACGAACACGACCAAGACGATCGGCGGCTCGTTCGCCTCCGCCGTCTTCGGCGTCGTGCTGCTCACCGGCGCCGCGACCGTCACCGCCACGGCCGCGAGCCTGTTCGGCTACATGCTGGTCTGGACCATCTGCGGACTCGGCGCCCTGGTGGCCGCTGTGCTGCTGTTCTTCGTGCCGCGCCTGGCCTTCTCGGACGCAGGGGCGACGATCGTCTGACAGGACTCGATCAAGGGGGAATCATGGACGCTCAACTACCGCCGCAGGTCGGCGAGGCACTCACCCGGTTCCTTCTCGAGCAACGGCGCCGCGCGCCCGGCCTGGTCAGCCGCGCGGTCGTCACCGGATCCGCCGCGACCGGCGACTGGCACGACGGCGTCAGCGACATCGACGTGGTGTTCGTCGTCACGCGAGACCCGGTGGACGACCTCCCGGCACTCGCGCCCCTCCACGCGGAGTCGTCGCCGCACATCGACGGCGTCTACCTCACCGAGTCGGAGATCGCGCGCGGCCCCGACCTGGTGGAGACCGCACCGCAGGTGGTGGAGGGCGTGCTGCTGAGTGCCCTCGCCGGCGGCAGCCTGAGCTGGGCGACCTGGCTGGAGCTGGAGGACGGCGTGCAGGGCGTGGTGGACGGCGGCGATGTGATCTGGACGCCGACCGCGGACCGGCACCCGGACACCGCGACGCACGTGGGGACGCGCGCCCGCACCGACCTCGTCGACTTCTGGGCGCCGGTCGGCGACAGCGCGGAGGCCGAACTCGCCGACCGCGAGCCCGGCGACCCGGTGCGCCCGGAGACCGTCCGCTGGCTCGCCCTCAGCCCGATCCGCCTGGTGGAGACGATGGAGTCCGGCCGCATCGTCTCCAAGACCGCCGCGGCCCGGGCGGCCGCGGCCCGCTGGCCGGAGCACGCCGAGCTGCTCGACCGCGCCGTGCGCGACCGCGCGGGCGAGCGCCAGACCTTCGTCACGGCCGACGCACGGGAGGCCATCGCGCTGCTGCGGAAGTGCGTGGAGGTGGCGCGGGGCTGAGGCGTCGGCCCGAACGCGCAGAAGCGCCGCGACCAGTGCGGATCGCGGCGGTTCTGCGTGCGGAACGGGTCAGACCCGCGCGGCCTCCACGACGGCGCGCGCCGCGGCGAGACCGGCCGTCAGGTCGGCCTTCAGGTCGTCGATGTTCTCCAGGCCGACCGAGAGGCGCACCAGGCCGGGCGTGACGCCGGCGGTGAGCTGCTGCTCCGGGGTGAGCTGGGAGTGCGTGGTCGAGGCCGGGTGGATGACCAGGCTGCGCACGTCGCCGATGTTGGCGAGGTGGCTGAACAACGACAGGTTGTCCACCAGGGCGGCGCCGGCGTCCACGCCGCCCTTGAGCTCGAACGAGAGCACAGCGCCGACGCCCTTCGGGGCGTACCGGTTCGCGGCGGCGTACCACGGGCTGGTGGGCAGGCCGGAGTAGTTGACCGTCGCCACGTCCGAGTGGGCCTCCAGGAACTCCGCGATCTCCTGCGCATTCTGGGTGTGCCGCTCGACGCGCAGCGAGAGGGTCTCGATGCCCTGGATGAGCTGCCAGGCGCTGGCCGGCGCGATCGCCGCGCCGAGGTCGCGGAGGAGCTGGACGCGGGCCTTGATGATGTAGGCGAGGCCGTCGCCGACCGCTGCCGTGTAGACGGCGCCGTGGTACGACGGGTCCGGCTGGGTCAGGCCAGGGAACTTGTCGGCGTTCTTCGACCACTCGAACTTCCCGCCGTCCACGATGACGCCGCCGATGACGGTGCCGTGGCCGCCGAGGAACTTGGTGGCCGAGTGCACGATGATGTCGGCGCCGTGCTCGAACGGGCGGATCAGGTACGGGGTCGCGATGGTGTTGTCCACGATCAGCGGGACGCCGGACTCGTGCGCCACGTCGGCGACGAGCGCGATGTCGAGGATGTTGATCTTCGGGTTGCCGATGGTCTCCGCGAAGAACAGCTTGGTGTTCGGCCGGACCGCGCGGCGCCACTCCTCGGCGTCGTCCTGGTTCTCCACGAACGTGGTCTCGATGCCGAGCTTCGCGAGCGTGTACTTGAACAGGTTGTAGGTGCCGCCGTAGATCGAGCTGGAGGACACGATGTGGTCGCCGGCCTGCGCGATGTTCAGCACCGCGAAGGTCTCCGCAGCCTGGCCCGAGGCGACGAGAAGGGCGCCGGTGCCCCCTTCGAGCGCGGCGACGCGCTCCTCGACGACCGCCTGGGTCGGGTTCTGGATGCGGGTGTAGATGTTGCCGAACTCGGCGAGCGCGAACAGGTTCTTGGCGTGCTGGGCGTTGTTGAAGACGTAGGAGGTCGTCTGGTAGATCGGGGTCGCGCGTGCGTTGGTCACGGGGTCCGGCGCGGCGCCGCTGTGGATCTGCTTGGTCTCGAACTGCCAGTCGGCGGCGTCGGTCATGGCTTGAGCTCCTTGTTCGGGTGATGGCCTGCGGGTGGATGGCACCGTTGGGTGGTCGCTCACACGCTAGACTCGCGGCCGCGCGTGGGCAACGTGCCCGAAACATGCCGTAACCCGTGAGAATAGGCAGCATGAGCAGCAGACGTGTGGTCGTGACGGGAGCGAGTTCGGGGATCGGGGCGGCGACGGTCCGCCTGTTCCGGCAGCGGGGCTGGGCGGTCGTGGGCGTCGCCCGCCGCCAGGAGCGCCTGGACGAGCTCGCGGCCGAGACCGGCGCCGAGGTCTTCGCCGCCGACCTGACCAGCCAAGAGGACGTGGACGCGCTGCGCGACCACCTCGCCTCGACCGGCCCGATCCACGCACTCGTCAACAACGCCGGGGGCGCCAGGGGGCTCGACTCCGTGGAGGCTTCCAGCGTCGACGACTGGGTCTGGATGTACGAGATCAACGTCATCGGCACCAAGCGGGTGATCAGCGCGCTGCTGCCGCTGCTGCGCGACGGCGCCCGGGACACCGGCCACGCCGACATCCTCAACCTGACCTCCATCGCCGGTCTCAACGCCTACGTCGGCGGCGGCGGGTACAACGCGGCGAAGTTCGCCGAGCACGCTCTCACCGAGGTGTTGCGCCTGGAGCTGAACGGCGAGCCCATCCGGGTGGTGGAGGTCGCCCCCGGCATGGTCGCGACCGAGGAGTTCTCGCTGGTCCGTTTCGGCGGCGACCGCGAGAAGCGCGACGCCGTCTACGAGGACGTGCCGGAGCCGCTGACCGCCGAGGACGTGGCCGAGACGATCGTGCACGCGCTCGAGTTGCCGCGGCACGTGGACCTCGACCTGATCGTGGTCAAGCCGGTGGCGCAGGCGGCCTCGTACCGCTTCGCCAAGGGCGAGCTGACGGTCAAGGACTGACGGGCGGACTGTCGATGGCGGACGACGCGAAGCGCAGGCGCTGGGAGGCGGCCACGGTGTGGCCGGGCGTCGTCGCGAGCGTCGCCTTCCTCGTCGCCTACTCGTGGACCGTGCTCCAGCCGGGCATGGGGCGGCTGCTCTACGGGACCCTCATCGCGCTGCTCGCGCTGATCTGGGTGGCCTTCCTGGTCGATTACGTCGTCCGGCTCGTCCTCGCGGAGGACAAACGCCTGTTCGTCCGGCGCAACGTGATCGACCTGTTGTCGGTGCTGATCCCTGTCGCGCGGCCGTTCCGGCTGATCGGGGACCTGTTCCGCATCCCGAGCCTCCGTGGCGGCAGCGGGAGCCACCTGCGCCGGCGCATCGTGATCGTCGCGGGCACGTTCGTGCTGATGTTCATCTACACGATCTCGCTCGCGGTCTACCAGGTCGAGCGCTACGCACCGGGATCGAACATCCGCTCGTTCGGCGACTCGCTCTGGTGGGCGTGCGTGACGATGGCGACCGTCGGCTACGGCGACTACTACCCGGTCACCGTGACCGGACGCCTGCTCGCCATCGTGCTGATGATCGGCGGCATCGCGATCGTCGGCACCGCGAGCGCCACCATCGTCAACTACCTGAACGAGCAGACCCAGCAGGCCAGGGAGCGCCGCGCGCGCGAGCACGGGACGACGGACGGGCCGAGGCCCGTCGAGGACCCCGACCCGCACGACGACGAGCGCGCCTGAGGGGCCCTCAGCGCTCGGCGGGGGCCGGGCCGGCCGGACCGGCCGCGCCGGCCAGCGCGCTGCCGGTGAGCGACCCGAGCACGGCGCCGAGGTCGAGTCCGGTCAGATCCTTGACGACCTTGGGCACTTCGCTCGCCACCTGCCCGATGGTCTTCGTCACCGCGGAGGCGCCCTCCGTGCTGATCACGGTCAGCGAGTCGATGTTGCCGAGCGGCTCCGCGACGGCACGCGTGATCTCCGGGAGGCGCTGGATGATCTCGGAGGCGAGGCCCGCCTCGCCGAACTTGCGCAGCGCCTCGGCCTTGGCGTCTGTCGCCCGCGCCTCGGCCAGGCCCTCCGCCTCGATCGCGGCCGCACGGGCCTCCCCGTCGGCGCGCACACCGTCGGCGAGGGCGATCTGCCGGTCGCGTTCGGCGTCGCCGGCGAGTCGGACGGCCTCCGCCGCGGCCTGGGCGTCCTGCACGGCGGCGACCTTGTTCGCCTCGGCGATGGTGCTGCGCTTGAACGCGTCCGCCTCGGTCGCGGCGTTCGCGGCGTCGCGCTCGGCCTGGGCGCGCTGAACGGTCGCGTAGGCGTCCGCCTCCGCGGGCTTGCGCACCTCGATATCGAGGCGCTCCTGCTCGACTTTGGCCTTCTCCGCGAGGGCGTCGCGCTCCTGCGCCGCGACGATGCGATCCTGTTCCGCGGTCGCGAGCTGGCCGGCGGCGTCCGCTTCGGCGTTCGCGCGGTCCGTCTCGGCCTTGATCGACGCCTGCTTGAGGCTGAGCGCCTTCTGCCGCTCGGCGATCTGCTCGGCCGCGTCGATCCGCGCGAACTCGCTGGCGCGGGCGGTCTCGGCCTCCTTGATCTCGGCGTTCTGCTTGGCGAGCGCCGCCTCCGCACGCCCGAGGTCGGCGAGGTAGTTCGTGCCGGGCGTGGAGATGTCGGAGATGTTGAGCAGGTCGACCTGGAGGCCCTGCTCGGCGAGGTCCACCTTCGTCGCCTCGACGACCGCCTCGGACAGCGCGTTGCGATTCGAGATGATCTCGGTGACCGGCATGTTGCCGATGATCGAGCGCAGCGAGCCCTCGAGGGACTGCTGGATGATCTCCGTCAGCGAGTTCTGCTGGGAGAGGAACCGCTGGGCGGCGCGGCGGACGCCCTCCGGCGTGCCGGAGACCTTGAAGTTGACGCTGGCCTGGATCGCCAGCTTGATGAAGTTGGCGTCGACGCCCTCCACGACGATCCCGATCTGCCGCTGCTCCAGCGAGATGGGGAAGCCCTGCTGCAGGATCGGCCAGATGAACACCCGGCCGCCGATCACGACGCGCTGGCCGCCGTCCGGCTCGCCGGCGGCGGCGCGGCTGCCGGCGCCTCGGCCGACGATGACGAGGGCCTCGTTGGGCGCGACGCGCCGGATGCGGCCCGCGATGAACAGGAAGACGGCGAGCGCGGCGATGAGGATCGCACCGCCCGCGATGATCCCGAGGAGGGAGGAGTCCACGATCAGTCCTTTCGGTGGAGGGAGGAGTCGAGTGGTTCGACGCGGACGCGCGCACCGTTCGCCGCGACGACGCGGATCGGGGTGCCGCCCGGGATGTCGACGTCGCTGGTGGCGAGCCTGGCCTCGACCTCATACGGACCGTCGAGGCTCACCTCGCCCCCGGACCTCGTGACCGTCGTGCGCGCGACACCGGTCATGCCGGCCGGGTCGCTCGGGGCGCCGTCCTCGCTCCGCACGAAGCGGCGGACCAGGAGCTGCACACCGGCGAGCGTGAGGATGCCGGCGACCGCGGCGATCAGGTAAGCGGCCCCGCCCGGCCAGCCGTTGGCGAGGGCGAGCACCCCCGACGCGCCGAACAGGGTGAGCCCGGCGCCGAGGCCGGTGCCGGACAGTGCGCCGTCGAGGAGGTCGAAGAGCTCGCCGAAGAGCATCGAGACGAGCAGGACGACGAGTCCGGCGACGCCGATGACGATGAAGACGAGCACGAACCCTCCGTCCGTCGAAACATTCCGTATCTGGCATCTTCTCATAGAGCGCGACGGCTCACCACCGCGCCGGAGCCGTAACACTGCGCCGTGCGCGCCTCGGCTCCGGGAGAATGGGCGACATGGAGTGGCAGACCTCGGCGGACACGGCACCCTCGAGCTTCATCACGGAGGCTCAGGCGCGGTCGCTGCTCGGCAAGCCCGCGGCGAGCGGGGCCTGGAAGGAGTCCGACCCCGCCGGCGGCCGTTCGTTCGCCGGGATCGGCGCGTTCGCGTTCGAGAGCGGCGAGAGCCTCCCGTTCGTGCGGGTCGCCTACGAGACCTGGGGCGAGCTGTCGGAGGCCCGCGACAACGCGGTCCTCGTGCTGCACGCCCTCACCGGCGACAGCCACGCCGTCGGCGCCAACGGGCCCGGGCACCCCACCGCCGGCTGGTGGCAGGGCATCATCGGTCCAGGCAAGGCGATCGACACCGACCGCTGGTTCGTCGTCGTCCCGAACATGCTGGGCGGTTGCCAGGGCACCACCGGGCCGGCCTCGATCGCGCCGGACGGCGCCGAGTGGGGGCCGCGGTTCCCCTTCACGACCATCCGCGACCAGGTGAACGCGCAGGCCGCGTTCTCCGATGCGATCGGCGTGGACCGCTGGGCCGCCGTCGTCGGCGGCTCGATGGGCGGCATGCAGGCGCTGGAGTGGGCCGTGACGTTCCCGGAACGCGTCGAGCGGCTCGCCGTCATCGCCGCGCCCCCGTTCTCCACCGCCGACCAGATCGCGCTCAACTCGGTGCAGATCGAGGCGGTGCGCACCGACCCGCTGTTCCACGGCGGGTACTACTACGACGAGAAGGACGGCGAGGGGCCGCACCGCGGTCTGGCGCTCGCCCGGCGGATGGCCCTGCTGAACTACCGCAGCCCGTCCGAGCTGAACGAACGGTTCGAGCGCGCCTGGCAGAGCGGGATCAGCCCGCTCGGCGGCGGCGGCCGGTTCGCGGTCGAGTCGTACCTCGACTTCCACGGCAACAAGTTCACCCGCCGTTTCGACGCCAACAGCTACCTGACCCTGGTCGAGGCGATGAATTCGCACGATGTGGGCCGCGGTCGCGGCGGACTCGCGGCCGCGCTCTCACGCGTGACGGCGCGCACCCTCGTGGTCGGGATAGACAGCGACCGGCTCTTCCCCCTGGAGGGTCAGGAGCTCATCGCCTCCCACCTCCCTGAGACGATCGACGGTAGGCTGCCGGTGGTGATCCGCTCCGACTTCGGTCACGACGGATTCCTGATCGAGGACGACGCCGTCAGCGAGCAGCTCAGGAGGCTGTTCGCGGCGTAGAGGGGAACGGAGGGGCATGTCGCGCATCCAGAAGGAGCGTGATCGGCTGCTCGCCACCACCGCCCGCACCGTCGGCCTCACCGCCACGGCGACGACGCTGCTCACCCTGAGCGTCCCCGGCACGATACCGCTTCCGCTCTACTTCGCGTCGCTCGTCCTGCTGGCCTGCATGGGCGTCGCCCAGTTCCAGTTCGTCGCATTGGGCCGCCTCACGGTCTGGATGTGCGTGACCGTGGTCGCCGGGCTCGGCCTCATGCTCCTGCACCTGCTCCCCCAGACCTCGCTCGGTCCGTCGGCGGTCACCACCATCGGCGTCGTCGGCGCGGTGGGCATCGCCAGCGTGGCGGTGATCGGGCCGACGTCCCGCACGCGCACGGTGCTGGCCGTCGTGGCGGGAGCGGCGACCATCGGTGCGGCAGTGCTCACGCTGCTCGCCACCGGGTCACGGCTGCTGGAGATCCTGATCTTCATCGCCGCGGGCTGGGTCGCCCTGACCGCGACCGGCGTCTGGCTGTCCCGCACCGTGCCGCGCGCACTCAAGCGCATCTCGACCATGAGCCGCGCCTACCGCGTCGAGCGCCAGGCCAGCGAGACGGAGGCGCGCCGCCGCCAGGGCGCGCGCCTGCTGCACGACACGGTGCTCGCCACTCTCACCCTGCTCGCCCACTCCGGCGTCGGTGTCGGCGTCGGCGCGCTGCGCGAGCAGGCCGCTGAGGACGCGGCGCTGCTCCGCCAGCTCCGGCTCGGCTTCACCCCCGACCCGACGCGCTCCGGCGACTACCGGCTGAAGCCCGTCGAGGAGTCCACCCTCGGCAACACGCTGGAGTCGGTCAAGCAGCGCTTCCGCCGGATGGGGCTGGAGGTCAACTGGCACGGCCAGGGGCAGGTTCTGCTTCCGAGCGACGTGCTCGACTCGTTCCTGCTGGCGCTCGGCGAGTGCCTGGAGAACGTGCGCAGGCACTCCGGCGTCAACGAGGCCCACGTGACCATCACCGACGACGAGACCACCGTGCGCGCGATGGTCACCGACGCGGGCAAGGGCTTCGACGTCGCGAGCATCGAGGAGGGCCGGCTGGGCTTCACCGAGTCGATCGTCGCCCGGCTGCGCGATGTCGGCGGCAACGCCCGACTGTTCTCGTCGCCGGGCAGCGGGACCACCGTGGTGCTGGAGGTGCCGAAGTGACCAGGAACGATCGCACCATCCCGATCTCCCGCGGGATCCTGGGCGGCCGCGTGCCCGGCGCGTCGAAGCCCGGCACGTCCGGCACCGCCACGCTGGGAGCCGCGTCGCTCCCGCGCGGCCGCCAGGAGCGCGACGCCCTCGGGCGGGCCCGGCTCGATCTCGGCTTCAACGTCGCCTCCATCGCGCTGATCGCGTTCCTGTTCGCGATCATGGTCATCACCGCGCCGTACTATCCGGCCCTGCCGCTCAGCATCGCCGCGTGGGCCGTGCTGTTCGCCACCCTGGTGACCGCTCTCGTCCTCCGCTTCCGCCTGCCCGACCTGCTTCCGGACTGGCTGTTCGGCGTCGCGCTCGTGCTGTGGGCGGCGGTCGTCGTGCTCGACATCCTCGGCACGACGTCCCCTGCGCACTGGCTCCCGCTCACCGCGGCGGCTTCGGTCGGGCCCGCCCTGCTGCTGTGCGTGCCGGTGCGGCCGGCCCGCGACATCCTGGCCGCGACGGCGGTGCTCGGGGTGACCCTCGCGGTCGTCCTGCTGCTGCGGTCGTTCGGCGACATCCAGATGCTCGGGCCCGGCATCGCGACCGTGGCGATCGCGGTCGCCCCTCCGCTCGTCGGCGTCGAGATCATCCGCTCGCTCAGCACCCTGGTCCAACTGGAGCTGGACCTCGTGCAGGTGCAGAGCACGGTCTCCTCCCCGGCTACGCGGTCGGGATGATGGCCTCGGAGGAGCTCGCCCGGCTCGACCTGGCTGCCGAGCGGCTGCTCGACGGCGTCGCGACCGGCCGCACCGCCCTCCCGCTCGACGAGACGACCGCGGACCAGGCGGCCTCGATCGCCACCGAGCTGCGCCTGCACCTGATCCAGGGCCGTAAGGAGACCTGGCTGTACCACGCCGTCACGGAGTCCGCGCTGCTCGGCCCGACGGTGACGCTCACCGACCCGGACGGTCTCGCGGCCGGCCTCACCCGCGACCAGCGCGACGGCCTCCTCACCGCGGTGTGGCTGATCATCAGCGACCCGGTGCGCTCCGGCGCCGGACAGGCCCGCAGTCTCACCCTGGACATCGTGCGCGCCGCCGGGCCGCAGGTCGCCGCCGGGTCGGCCGTGGCGACCGGTGCCACAATGGGGATCGTGATCACGACCACCGGTGTGCCGCGAAACGGGGTAGACCCCGCGGCGTGGCAAGCTATCCGTAAGGTGGGACGTCACGCCGAGTCGTTCAGCGATTCGGCTCTCCGCATCGAGATCACCACCGTGAGCGACACGACGGCCGAGCTGACCTGACCCAGCCGGCCAACCAGGAAGACCGGTCCACCGGTAGAAAGGGCTGCTCATGAGCGAGACTCCCCCATCAGGATCGCCATCGTCGACGATCACAAGATGCTCCTCGGCGCACTCACCGAGTGGATCCGCGGGGCGGCGGACGACATCCGCATGGTAGCGGCCGTCGCCAGCTGGCCCGAGCTGCTGACGCACCCCGAGTTCCCGGTGGACGTCGTGCTGCTCGACCTCGACCTCAAGGACAACATCCCGATCTCGCTGAAGCTGTCGACGCTGAAGACGACGGGCGTGCGCACCGTGCTGATGAGCACGTACTCCGAGCCGGCCGTCGTGCGCGAGGCGCTGGCCGCCGGCGCCCTCGGCTACCTCGTGAAGAGCGAGGACGCCGAGATGATCGTGGAGGCCATCCGCGCCGCCAGCAAGGGAGAGTCCTTCATCTCCGCCGAGCTGGACCTCGCGCTCAACGCGGGCGAGCTGGGCGGGGCGCCCAAGCTGAGCGCGCAGGAGCGTCGTGTGATGGCGCTGTACGGCGCGGGCGAGCCGGTGAAGGCCGTGGCCTTCCAGCTCGGCATCTCGGACGAGACCGCCAAGAGCTACCTCAAGCGCATCCGCGAGAAGTACCGCGTGGCCGGCTACGACGTCGGTACGAAGGTCGCGCTGCGTAAGCGCGCCATCCAAGACGGCATCCTCCTGCAGAACGACTGACCTTCAACCCCCGCCCAGAGGGGCCGCAACACGCCGTTTGGCCCGTTAGGAAACGGCATGTTGCGACCCCTCTGGCGTGTTCAGCGCCTGGTAACGCGACTGAAACGTCACAGTCGAAACGATTCGATAGACTGTCACGGTGAACCCGGTTATCGACGGGCCGACGACGTTGTCGTCGGCCCGTACTCGTCTTGCGCTCCTCGCGCTCGCCCTCGGCGGCTTCGGCATCGGCTCGACCGAATTCGTCGCGATGGGCCTGCTGCCGAACATCGCCCACGACCTTCTGCCCCGGCTGTACGCGGCCTCCCCCACCGCCGCGAACGCGCAGGCCGGCTGGATCATCTCGGCGTACGCGCTGGGCGTCGTCGTCGGGGCGCCGACCATCGCCGCGGTCGCCGCGCGCTGGCCGCGCAAGAAGCTGCTTCTCTGGCTGCTCGTCGCCTTCACCGTCGGCACGATCCTGTCGGCGCTGGCCCCGACCTTCCCCCTCGTGCTGGTGGCGCGGTTCCTCTCAGCGCTGCCGCACGGCGCCTACTTCGGCATCGCCTCCCTCGTCGCCGCGAAGCTGATGGGACCGGGCAAGCGCGGCCAGGGCGTCGCGTTCGTGCTCTCCGGCCTCACCATCGCGAACGTCGTCGGCGTCCCGTTCATCACCTGGATCGGGCAGCAGCACGGCTGGCGCATCGCCTACCTGGTCGTCGCCGCGATCTTCGCCCTCACCTTCGTCGCCGTCGCGCTCCTCGTGCCGTGGCAGGCGGGCGACCCGCGAGCCACGCTGCGCAACGAGCTGAAGGCGTTCACGCGCCTCCAGGTCTGGCTGGCGCTGCTCATCGGCGCGATCGGGTTCGGCGGCTTCTTCGCCGTCTACACGTACGTCGCGCCGATGGTCACGACGGTCACCGGGTTGCCCGCGTCGGCGGTCCCGCTGGTCCTGATCCTGATCGGCGTCGGGATGACCGTCGGCAACCTCCTCGGCGGCCGGATGGCCGACCGCAGCGTGGAGCGCGGGATGCTCTCGTTCTTCGCCATCATGCTTGCCGGCCTGGCGGCGCTGTTCTTCAGCGCGCAGCTCCTCGCCGGCCTCCTGATCTCGGTCTTCGTGATCGCCGCGGCCGCCTCCGCGCTGTCGCCGATGATCCAGACCCGCCTGATGGACGTCGCCCACGACAGCCAGTCGATCGCGGCGGCGCTGAACCACTCGGCGCTCAACATCGCGAACGCCTCCGGCGCCTTCCTCGGCGGCCTGACCATCGCGGCCGGATTCGGCTACCTGTCGCCGATCCTCGTCGGCGCTGTCCTCGCCGTGGCGGGCATCGTCCTCGCGCTCGTGTCGTTCGGCATCGACCACTCGCGCATGCGCCGCGGGGTCGACACCGGCGTGGTCCACGCCCAGCGTCCCGACCCCGTCCCGATCGACTGACGCCACACCGCCGAAGGGCACATCAATGCCCTTGAAACCGCGTCCGAGGGGCGTCTACGTGCCCCTCGGCGGCCTGCGCGTGAGGGTCAGCGCGCGCCGGGCTCGAAGAACTCGGCGACGTCGACATCCTCGTCGGCACGCTCCGGCCGGCGGAAGCCCGAGCGGACGGCGCCGACGAAGGCGACGACCACGGCGCCCGTGAGGGTGCCCGCGACGAGCACGAGCACCGGCAGGTAGATCGGCCACCCGTAGAGCAGCACGAAGTAGCCGATCGTGAGGAGCGGGTTCGGGTCCACCTAGTCGCCCTCCGTCGCCGCCTCGCTTCGTCGCAGCGCGGCCTCCAGCCGCTCCACCTTGCCCTCCAGCTCACCGGTGCGGCCGGGCCGGATGTCGGCCTTCAGCACCAGCGAGACGCGCGGGCCGTACGCGGCGACGGCCTCCGTCGCGCGGCGGATCACGTCGAAGACCTCATCCCACTCGCCCTCGATCTCCGTGAACATCGAGTTCGTGCGGTTCGGCAGTCCCGACTCGCGCACGATCCGGACGGCTGCAGCGACAGCGTCGTGCACCGAGCCCTCCGGTCCTTCCGCTCCGCTCGGAGCAACCGAGAATGCGACCAGCATGAGCCCTCCTTCTGTCGTGCACCGGGATGGTACGTCCGGCGTACGAGCCAGTCTAGAAGGCTGGCGTCACGGCGCTTCGCTCACCGGCACCGGGTGCGCGTCGGGCGCGGCGCGGAACGGCCACGCGTGCGCCGGCAACAGGTCGCCCGCCGCCTCGTCGCGGTGTCGCTTCCGCCAGAGCGCCCCGATGGTCCAGCCGAGGACCACGAAGTACATCAGGTTGCGCGCCGTGAGCACCGCGACCATCGCGGGCAACGGCACCAGCAGTCCGTCGTACAGGTACGGGTAGATGACCTGGGTCAGCCCCGCGGTGATCAGCACCAGGATCGCCGGCGTCTTGAACCCGCGGCCCTGGTACACCAGCCCGATCACGACCGGGGCGGCGAGCCAGGTGATGTACTGCGGCGACCCGACCTTGTTGAACGCGATGAAGGCCGTGACGAGCGCCAGCGACAGCTCCGGCAGAATGCGGGTGTACGGCGTCCCGCGCCGCAGCGAGCGGAGGCCGATGAGCGCGACGACCAGCACGGTGATCGCGAGCAGCGGGTTCATCAGCGACCCGGCCTCCGCCGTCCCCTGGCCCGTCACCTGGAAGGTCAGCAGGTCTCGGTCGTAGTACACGACGGCGTCGGGGACGTGGAATGCGGCCTGCCACATCCAGAAGGTGGCGACCGGCGCCTCGATCTGGATGCCGCGGTCGGTCTGCGTCGTGATGAAGCTCAGCACGTGCATCCCGCCGCCGAAGATCAGCGGCACGGCGACGATGATGAGACTGGTCACGGCACCCGTGGCGACGATCCGCCAGCGCGACTTCATCGCGATGACGGCGGCGACGATGATCGCGGCCGGCCACACCTTGATCCAGGTGGCGATCGTGAGCACGACGACGGCGGCACGCTCGTGGAAGGTCAGCCACAGGAGGCCGATGATGGCGAGCGCGGCGGAGACGGCGTCCAGGCGGCCGATGGCGATCGGACCGAGGAGCAGCAGGAAGCCCAGCCACCACCAGGCGGCGACGAGTCGGCGAGGCTCGCGTCCGACGATGAGCACGGCGAAGGCCGCCGCGTTCAGCAGCATGACCATGGTCAGCCAGCCGCCGACGTAGTTGTCCTCTCCGAGCAGCAGCGGGAGCATGATCGGAACGATCGCGCCGAACGGGTACACCCAGTCCGCGTTGAGTCCCACGATCTCGGTGCCCTGCGCGGCGAGCTGCGCCCAGGGCTTGTAGACCCACATCACGTCGCCGAGGCCGGTGTGCTGCAGGAGCGCGAGGCCGCCGATGACGAGGTGGACGACGAGGAAGCCGATCCACAGGCTCAGCGGGCTGGCCGCGATCCGGCGCAGAGTCGCCGCCGATCCCCCGTGCGGCGCAGCAAGCGGTACCGGAGCGGCGTCCATCCCCGCGGCGTCAATCCCCATAGGCGTCATCCTATGGGACCCGCATCTTCGGGCACCGCCCCGGAAGGGCCGCCAGTGTGCGAGGTCGCTCAGCTTCGTGCGAGCAGGCTCCTGAGCACCACCGGCACGGCCTCCGCGACGTCGAGCGCGGCCACCGGACCGCCTTGCGATGCGGCCTCGCCTGCGCGGCCGTGCAGCCACGCGGCGGTCGCAGCGAGAGCCGCGAGAGCCTCGTGCCCTCGCTCCCGGATCGCCTCCGCGTGCGTCGCGACGAGGGCGCCGAGGACGCCGCCGAGCACGTCGCCGCTGCCGGCCGTCGCGAGCCACGCGGGCCCGGCCGTCACGGTGACGCGCGAGCCGTCGGGGGTGGCGACGTGCGTGGTGTGGCCCTTCAGGAGCACCGTCGCGCCGAGGGCGGAGGCGGCGCGCTCGGCCCAGCCTCCCGGGTCGCGGCGGATCTCCTCCGGCTCGGGCGTCGGGCCGCCGTCGTCGGCCGCTGCGGCGAGCGCCTTCGACAGCTCGCGGTAGTGCGGCGTGATCACGACCGGTCCACGCGCTCGCATCACCAGGTCGAGCGCGCCGGCGTCGATCACCAGCGGGGTCCCGTCGTCGAGCGCGTCGCGCAGCCGGCGGAGGTCGTCGTCGTCGCGGTCGTCGGCGTCCATTCCGGAGCCGAGGAGCCAGGCCTGCACACGTCCGGGCGCCGACACGATCTCGGGCCGGCGCCGCAGTACCTCGTGGGCGGCGCGCTCGGCGCCGAGGTATCGGATCATCCCGACGCCGGTGCGGGCGGCCGCCTCGGCGCCGAGCACGGCGGCGCCGGGATAGCGGGCGGAGCCGGTGACCATCCCCAGCACCCCGCGCGAGTACTTGTCGTCCGATTCGGTCGGCACCGCGATCCAGCCGCGGGCGAACTCGCCGCTCCAGGCCGTCCCCACCGCCAGCTCGGACGGGACCGTCATCTCCTCCATCGAACCTCCCGGGCCCACGATAGGTTGAACCCCCGCCCACGATAGGTTGAAGCGGTGAGCATCTCCATCCCCGGTTCGGTGGTCGTCTTCGACTACGGCGAGGTCATCTCGGTCACCCCGAGCGAAGCGGACCGCACCGCGCTCGTGGGGCTCGCCGGCGGCGACGCCGAGCAGTTCTGGCCGGCGTACTGGCGGCACCGGAACGCACTCGATCAGGGCACGCTGTCGATCCAGCAGTACTGGCGCGGTATCGAGCGGGAGCTCGGCGAGAACTGGGAGGACGCCACGATCCACCGGCTGTGGCTCGCCGACTTCCGGAGCTGGCTCACCATCGACCACGACACCCTCCAGGTGCTGCTCGACCTCAAGGCCGGCGGCACCCGCCTGGCGCTGCTGTCGAACGCCGGCCGCGACTTCGGCTCCTACTTCCGGCACGGGACGCTCGGCGACCTGTTCGAGCAGGTCTTCGTCAGCGGCGAGCTGGGCACGGTCAAGCCGAGCGCCGCGATCTTCGAGCACGTCATGGCCGAGCTCGGCGTCACGCCCGCGCAGACCATCTTCATCGACAACAAGCCCGAGAACGTGGAAGGGGCCCGCACGCTCGGGATCGCCGGCCACGTCTACACGTCCGCAGAGGACCTCCGGGCATATCTCCAGACTCTGGCGGCTTAGTAACGAGTATGACTTCGCTCTTCGATCCGCTGACCCTGCGCGGCGTGACGGTCCGCAACCGGATCTGGACCTCCCCCATGTGCCAGTACTCCGTGCTCGACCACTCGGGTGTTCCGCAGACCTGGCAGCTCGTCCACCTCGGCTCCCTCGCGACGGGAGGCAGCGGGATCGTCTTCACCGAGGCGACCGCCGTCGACGCGGAGGGCCGCATCTCGCCGCGCGACACCGGCATCTGGTCGGACGAGCAGGCCGAGGCCTGGCGGCCGATCGTGGAGTTCGTCGCGTCTCAGGGCGCCGTCCCCGCCATCCAGCTCGCGCACGCCGGCCGCAAGGCGTCGAGCTGGCCGGCGTGGGGCTTCGAGGACCGGCACGGCTCGGTCCCGGCGGACGAAGGCGGCTGGACCGCCGTCGCGCCGTCGCCGATCGCGTTCGGCGACTACGACGTGCCGCAGGAGCTCGACCTCGACGGCATCGACCGGATCGTCGCCGACTTCCGCGCCGCGGCCCGCCGCGCCGCGGACGTGGGCTTCCGCATTCTGGAACTGCACGCCGCGCACGGCTACCTGCTGCACGAGTTCCTCTCCCCCGTCGCCAACCACCGCACCGACGACTACGGCGGCTCGCTCGAGAACCGTGCCCGGCTGCTGCTGCGCATCGTCGCGGCGGTGCGCGAGGAGATCGGCGACGACCTGCCGCTGTTCGTGCGGTTCTCCGGCAGCGACTGGACGCCGGGCGGCTGGGACGAGCAGCAGACCGCGATCGTCGCGGGCTGGGCGCAGGAGGCCGGGGCCGATTTCTTCGACATCTCCTCCGGCGGCATCCAGACCGGGGTCCGGATCCCCACCCAGCCGGGCTACCAGGTGCCGTTCGCGGAGCACGTCCGCAGCTCGGCCGAGGTGGACGTGAGCGCCGTGGGCCTGATCACCACGCCGCAGCAGGCGGCCGACATCGTGGAGGGCGGCAGCGCCGACGCGGTCATGCTGGCGCGCGAACTCCTGCGCGACCCGCACTTCCCGCTGCGGGCCGCTCACGAGCTCGGCGTCAGGATCGACTACTGGCCGCCGCAGTACCTGCGGGCGGCGTGGCGCGACTGACCCGCTACATCGGCGTGATGGGCTGCGTCAGGCAGAGATAGTTGCCCTCGCTGTCCTGGAACCAGGCCGACTTGCCCGAGTCGTCCGTCGCGACCCCGTTCTCGGTCTTCAGACCGGGGAAGTCGTAGTCCGCGAACTGCACTCCCCTGCCGCGCAGGTGCTCCATCTCGGCCGCGATGTCGTCCACCAGCCAGCACATGGCGGTGTTCTGCGCGGTTCCGGCGTTGGACGTCTCGTAGATGTAGATCCAGGAGTCCCCACCAGTGCGGTAGCGGACCCCCTGCTCGCTGGTGTCCTCCGGTTCGAGTTCGAGCTTGTCGCGGAACCACGCGGTGGCGCGCGCCAGGTCCGAAGCAGGAAGGACGGAGTACGTCTTGCTCGACGATAACATGAGAATTCCTCTCCTCTTCATTCCGGGCGGCATGCTACTCCGGCAGTGGGGCTTTGGCCCCTGAACAGAAGGGTCTAGAGCAGAACAGAAAGGTCTACAGCCGTCGCGTCGCGTCCTGCACTTCGCCGACGAGCTCCTCGATGATGTCCTCCAGGAACACCACGCCGGCCGTCGTGCCCTCGCCGTCGACTGCGCGCGCCAGGTGGCTGCCGGTGCGGCGCATGCTGGCGAGCGCGTCCTCCAGGTCGGAGTCGATGAACACCGTGACCAGGCGGCGGATCCGCTTGGCGGGCACCGGGAGCTCGAAACCGGTCTCCTCGAGGTCGAGCACGTCCTTCAGGTGCAGGTAGCCGGTCGGCTCGCCGTCGCCGTCCGGCACGACGTAGCGCGAGAAACCGTACTTGGCGACCGCCTTCTCCACGTCCGCGGGCGTCGGAGCAGGCGGCAGCGAGACCAGCGTCTCCGGCTTGACCATCGCGTCGCGCACCTTCTTCTCCGTGAACTCGAACGCCGCCGTCAGCGCTCCGATCCGGTCGGTCAGCAGGCCCTCGCGCGTGGACTGGCTCACGATCGTGGCCACCTCGTCGAGGGTGAAAGTGCTGGCCGCCTCGTCCTTCGGCTCCACCCGGAACAGGCGGAGCACCGCGTTCGCGCTCGCGTTCAGCGCCACGATGATCGGGCGGACCGCCCGGCCGATCCCGACCAGCGGAGGCGCGAGCAGCAGGGCGGCGCGGTCGGGCATCGAGAACGAGATGTTCTTCGGAACCATCTCGCCGAAGACCACGTGCAGGAACGACACCACGACCAGCGCGACGATGAACGCGACCGTGCCGATCACGTCCTCCGACCAGCCCGTCGCGTGGAGCGGGACCTCCAGCAGGTGGTGGATGGCCGGCTCCGAGACGTTCAGGATCAGCAGCGAGCACACCGTGATGCCGAGCTGCGTCGTCGCGAGCATGAGCGTCGCATGCTCCATCGCGTACAGCGCGGTCTTGGCGCTGCGCTTGCCGCGCTCGGCGAGCGGCTCGATCTGCGAGCGGCGCGCGGAGATGACCGCGAACTCGGCGCCGACGAAGAACGCGTTCACGAGAAGGAGCACCACCAGCCAGGCGATGCCGGCCCAGTCGCTCATGCCGCACCTCCCGCCGGGAGCTCGGGATCGGGCGTGTAACGGATCCTGTCGACCCTCCGCCCCTCCAGCCGCTCGACGCGGAGCGTGCCGCCCTCGATCGGGACCTCGTCGCCGACCTTCGGGAGGCGGCCGAGCTCGTTCATGACGAAGCCGGCGACCGTCTCGTACGGCCCCTCCTCCGGCACGGTCACGCCGGCCTGCTCCAGGAGCTCGTCCGGGCGCAGGATGCCCGGGAAGGTGATGGAGTCCCGGCCGCGGACCACGCCGGCCCGCGTGCGGTCGTGCTCGTCGGCGACCTCGCCGACGATCTCCTCGACCAGGTCCTCCAGCGTCGCGATGCCGGAGGTGCCGCCGTACTCGTCTACGACGACGGCCATCTGGTAGCCCTGGCCGCGGAGCTCGCCGAGCAGAGTGTCGAGGGTCATCGTCTCCGGCACACGGAGCGCCTCCGTCTGGAGCGCGGAGACGGGCACGCGCTCGCGGCGCTCGCGCGGAACGGCGACGGCCTGCTTGACGTGGACGAAGCCGACGACGTCGTCCACGTCCTCGTCCACGACCGGGAACCGCGAGTAGCCGGTGCTGCGGGCGAGCCCGATGACGGTCTGCGCCGGGTCGGTGCGCTTGACGGCCTCCACCCGGGGCCGCGGCGTCATGACGTCCGAGGCGGTGCGCGACGAGAACGCGAGCGTGCGGCTGAGCAGCGTCGCGGTGTCGGCCTCCAGCACGCCGGCGCTCGCGGACCGGCGCACCAGGGACGACAGCTCGTCGGCGGTGCGGGCCGCCGACAGCTCCTCCTTCGGCTCGATGCCGAGCATCCGCAGGAACCCGTTGGCCGTGCCGTTGAGCAGGAAGACGAACGGACGGAAGACGGTGGTGAACACGGTTTGGAACGGGATGACCAGCTTGGCCGTCGCGATCGGCAGGGCGAGCGCGAAGTTCTTGGGCACCAGCTCGCCGAGGATCATCGACAGCAGGGTCGCCACGGTGATGGCGACCACCGACGCGATCACCACGACCGCGCCCCCGGGAGGCCCAGGACCGTGAGCGGGTCGCGCAGCAGCGAGCTGATCGCGGGCTCCATCGTGTAACCGGTCAGGAGCGTCGTCAGCGTGATGCCGAGCTGTGCGCTCGAGAGGTGTGTGGACGTGATCTTGAGCGCGGCGATGGTCATGGTCAGCCGCGACTCGCCGCGCTCCCGTCGCGCCTCGAGGTCGGCGCGGTCGAGGTTCACCAGGGCGAACTCGCTGGCGACGAAGAGGCCGGTGCCGACGGTCAGCAGGAGGCCGACCCCCAGCATGATCCACTCAGAGAGCACGGCGACCACCCCGCCCGGGCGGACTCATCGGTTGGAATGGGCTGGCAGAAGGAGGGTCGTCCATTTCCCGAGCAGTATAGCGGCGCGGTCCGCGGAAATGCCGGGCATGGCGGGCCATCCGCGCGATTCCCAGCGGGCGCATCGACTCGCCATAGGGCCCCCGAAGCGAGCGGCGGCATCCTCGCGGCAGAAGCCCCACCGAGAGGAACCGTCCATGAGCACCGCAGCACCCGACCCCGGCCGGCCCTGGCAGCCGGCGCCGCAGTACGGACAGCAGCCGCCGTACGCCCAGCCCGCCCCGAACTACGCACCGCCCGCCGTGCCCGTCCCTCCCGCGAAGCCGGCCGGGCCGAGCTACAACAGCGTCCTGCACCGCTGGCCGAGCTGGGCGCAGAACACGGCGCTCGCGGTCGGCGCGGTCGCCATCCTCGTCGTCATCTTCTTCGCCGGCTACTTCACCGCCCACGCCTTCGACGGCAACGGGCGTACCGGCTTCGGCACGAACCAGAACTTCACCCCGCGCCAGTTCGGCGGCAACGGCGGTAACGGCGGCAACGGCGGCTTCGGCGGCAACGGCGGCTTCGGCGGCCAGTCCGGAAACGGCTCGTAAACCCACCCCCGAGTACGCAGATTATCCGCGTACTCGGCGAATGCTCACCAGCTCACGGGGAGGGCCTTGCCCTCCTCGTAGCCGGCGGCGGACTGGATGCCGACAAGGGCGCGGTCGTGGAACTCGGCGAGGGTGCGTGCGCCCGCGTACGTGAACGAGCTGCGCAGGCCGGTCGTGATCATGTCGAGCAGGTCCTCCACCGAGGGCCGCAGCGGGTCCAGGTAGATGCGCGAGCTGGAGATGCCCTCGGCGAACAGCGTCTTGCGGGCCCGGTCGAACGCGTCGAGACGCTCGAACCGGCCGGTGACCGCCTTGGTGGAGGCCATCCCCCAGCTCTCCTTGTACAGCGCGCCGTGCTCGTCGCTCACGATCGCCCCCGGCGCCTCGATCGTGCCGGCGAACCACGAGCCGATCATCACCGACGCCCCGCCCGCGGCGAGCGCCAGCGCGACGTCGCGCGGGTACCGCACGCCGCCGTCCGCCCAAACGTGCGCGCCGAGTCCGCGCGCGGTCGCGCTGGTCTCCAGCACCGCGGAGAACTGCGGGCGGCCGACCGCGGTCATCATGCGGGTGGTGCACATCGCGCCCGGACCGACGCCGACCTTCAGGATGTCGGCGCCGGCCGCGACCAGATCGCGCACGGCCTGCTCCGTCACCACGTTGCCCGCGACGATCGGAAGCCCGAGCCCGAGCTGCTTGACGGTGTGGATGGCCCGGCGCATGCCGTCCTGGTCGCCGTGCGCGGTGTCGATCACGAGCACGTCGACACCGGCAGCCGCGAGCGCCTTGGCCTTCGACGCGACGTCGCCGTTGATGCCGACCGCCGCCGCCACGCGCAGGCGCCCGTGGGCGTCGAGCGCCGGCGTGTAGATGGTGGAGCGCAGTGCGCTCGTGCGGCTGAGCGTGCCGACCACACGGCCGTGCGAGAGCACCGGCGCGAAGGCGAGGCCCGCGGCGTCCATCACCTCGAACGCCGCCCGGCCGTCGGGGAGGTCGTCGGCGTCGAGCGACGTGAGCGCCCCGTGCAGCAGGTCCCCGATCCGCGCGTCCGCCAGCGCCGAGCCGAGCTGGACGGCCGCGAGGCAGCCGAGGTACGTGCCGGCGTCGTCGCTCACGACCACGCCGTGCCCCTCGACGGCCGGCACGCGCCGCAGCACGTCGGCCACGGTCTCCTCCGGACGCGCCTCGTAGGGGGTGTCGAAGGCCACCGGCTGCGCCTTGACCCACCGGATCGCTTCGTCCAAGTCCTGCAGGTGCATGTCCTGCGGAAGCACGCCGAGGCCGCCGCGGCGGGCGAGCGTGGCGGCCAGCCGCTTGCCCGTCACCGAGTTCATATTGGCGGACACGATCGGGATGGTCGCGCCGGTGCCGTCCTGGGGCGCGAGCGACACGTCGAGGCGGCTCGTCACGTTCGATCGCGAGGGAACCAGGAAGACGTCCGAGTAGGTGAGGTCGTGCCGCGGAGTCGTCGCATAGAACTGCATGGGAATAACGGTAGCCTCCCGGGCCGGACGCCCGCACCGGGCCGCGGATGGGATTAGGCTTGATGCTCGGATGGAACGGGTGGCCCGAGGCCGCCCGATCGTAACGAATCAACGGAGAGAGTGGGCGATCGGCTGTGTCGAGCCAATTGACCGGAGTGGGAACCGACGACGGATCGTCGGGTGAGTTCGGAGCCAACGAATGGCTCGTCGAGGAGCTGTACGAACAGTTCCTCCAGGACAGGAACTCGGTCGACAAGTCCTGGTGGCCTGTCCTGGAGAGCTACAAGCCGACCGTGAAGGAGGGCGAGTCCTCCACTCCGAGCGAGACCCCCGCCCCGACGCCCGCAGAGCCGAGCGTCCCCACCCCCAGCGAGCCGACCGTCCCGACCCCGGCCGAGCCGACGGTCCCGACTCCCCCCGCGCAGCCGCCGGCGCCGGCGCCCGCACCCGGCGCTCCCGAGCAGCCCGCGCCGCCGGCCGAGTCGGCCTCCGAGCCCCGCCCCGTCACGACCCCCATCCCGATCATCGGCGCCCAGCCGGTGGCGCGCACCACCTCAATCGCACCGAAGCCCCAGCCTGTTCCGGCCGACGCCCCGGTCACCGCGCCCAACGCCACGGTGGAGCCGGCCGAGGAGGACAAGGTCACCCCGCTGCGCGGTATGGCGAAGTCGCTGGCCACGAACATGGACGCGTCGCTCACCGTTCCGACGGCGACCAGCGTGCGGACCATCCCCGCCAAGCTGATGATCGACAACCGCATCGTCATCAACAACCACCTCAAGCGCGCCCGTGGCGGCAAGGTGTCGTTCACCCACCTGATCGGCTGGGCGCTCATCCAGGCGCTCAAGCAGTTCCCGAGCCAGAACGTGTTCTACGAGGAGGTCGACGGCAAACCCTCCGTCGTCGCCCCGGCGCACATCAACCTCGGCATCGCGATCGACCTCCCGAAGCCCGACGGCACCCGCGCACTGCTCGTGCCGAGCATCAAGCGCGCCGACACGATGCGCTTCGGCGAGTACCTCGCCGCCTACGAAGACCTCGTCTCGAAGGCCCGGAACAACAAGCTCACGGCGGGCGACTTCGCCGGCACCACCATCTCGCTGACCAACCCGGGCGGCATCGGCACGGTCCACTCCGTGCCGCGCCTGATGAAGGGCCAGGGCGCCATCATCGGCGCCGGCGCGCTCGAGTACCCGGCCGAGTTCCAGGGCTCCAGCGAGAAGACGCTGGCCGGGCTCGCGATCGGCAAGACGATCACGCTGACCAGCACCTACGACCACCGCGTCATCCAGGGCGCCGGCTCCGGCGAGTTCCTCAAGATCGTGCACGAGCTGCTGATCGGCAAGCGCAGCTTCTACGAGGACATCTTCGCCGAGCTGCGCATCCCCTACATGCCGATCCACTGGAACCCGGACATCTCGGTCGACCTGGCGAGCGCCGTCGACAAGACCGCCCGCGTCCAGGAGCTGATCAACTCCTACCGGGTGCGCGGCCACCTCATGGCCGACATCGACCCGCTGGAGTACGTCCAGCGCAGCCACCCGGACCTCGAGATCGAGAACCACGGCCTCACCTTCTGGGACCTCGACCGCGAATTCGTCACCGGCGCGTTCGGCGGCGACAAGCGCAAGATGAAGCTGCGCGACATCCTCGGCGTGCTGCGCGACTCGTACTGCCGCACCGTCGGCGTCGAGTACATGCACATCCAGGACCCGGCCCAGCGCAAATGGATCCAGGACAAGCTGGAGCGCCCCTACGAGAAGCCGACCCACGACGAGCAGCTCCGCATCATGGGCAAGCTCAACGAGGCGGAGGCGTTCGAGACCTTCCTGCAGACCAAGTACGTCGGCCAGAAGCGCTTCAGCCTGGAGGGCGGCGAGTCCACCATCGCGCTGCTCGACACCATCCTGCAGAGCGCGGCGGAGGCCAGGCTCGACGAGGCCGCGATCGGCATGGCCCACCGCGGCCGCCTGAACGTGCTCACCAACATCGCGGGCAAGACCTACGGTCAGATCTTCCGCGAGTTCGAAGGCACCCAGGACCCGCGCACGGTCCAGGGCTCCGGCGACGTCAAGTACCACCTCGGCACCGAGGGCACTTTCAAGGGCGCCGACGACGCCGAGATCCCGGTCTACCTCGCGGCGAACCCCTCGCACCTGGAGGCCGTCGACGGCGTCCTGGAGGGCATCGTCCGCGCCAAGCAGGACCGCCGCCCGGCCGGCACCTTCCTCACCCTGCCGATCCTCGTCCACGGCGACGCGGCGATGGCCGGCCAGGGCATCGTGGTCGAGCAGATGCAGATGTCGCAGCTCCGGGCCTACCGCACCGGCGGCACCATCCACGTCAACATCAACAACCAGGTCGGCTTCACCACCCCGCCCGGCGAGGGCCGCACGTCGGTCTACTCGACGGACGTGGCGAAGACGATCCAGGCGCCGATCTTCCACGTGAACGGCGACGATCCGGAGGCCGTGGTGCGCGTCGCGCAGCTCGCCTTCGAATACCGCCAGGAGTTCAAGCGCGACGTCGTCGTCGACCTCATCGTGTACCGGCGCCGCGGCCACAACGAGGGCGACGACCCCTCGATGACGCAGCCGCTGATGTACAACCTCATCGAGGCCAAGCGTTCCGTGCGCCGCCTCTACACCGAGGCCCTCGTCGGCCGCGGCGACATCACCCAGGAGGAGTACGAAGCTGCGCACGCGGACTTCCAGGACCGTCTCGAGCGCGCCTTCATGGAGACGCACGCCGCCCAGACCAACTCCGTGCCGATCATCACGCAGGGCGAGGCCACGGCAGACATCGAGCACCCGATCGCCCAGCAGGACGAGAACGACAACGTCGGCGAGCCGGACACCACGGCCGTCAGCGCGCAGGTCATCCAGCTCATCGGCGACGCGTTCAACAACCCGCCCGCGGGCTTCACTGTGCACCCGAAGCTGCAGCAGCTCCTCAACAAGCGCAGCGACATGAGCCGCAACGGCAGCATCGACTGGGGCTTCGGCGAGCTGCTGGCGCTCGGCAGCGTGCTGCTGGAGGGCACCCCGGTGCGCCTCGTCGGCCAGGACTCGCGCCGCGGCACGTTCGTGCAGCGCCACGCCGTGCTGCACGACCGGCTGAACGGCCAGGAGTGGCTGCCGCTGGCGAACCTCAGCGACAACCAGGCGAAGTTCTGGATCTACGACTCGCTGCTGAGCGAGTACGCCGCGATGGGCTTCGAGTACGGCTACTCGGTCGAGCGGGCGGACGCCCTGGTGCTGTGGGAGGCGCAGTTCGGCGACTTCGCCAACGGCGCCCAGATCATCATCGACGAGTTCATCTCCTCGGCCGAGCAGAAGTGGGGCCAGCGCTCGTCGCTGGTGCTGCTGCTCCCGCACGGCTACGAGGGCCAGGGGCCGGACCACTCCAGTGCGCGCATCGAGCGCTATCTGCAGCTCTGCGCCGAGAACAACATGACCGTCGCGCGCCCGTCGACCCCGGCGTCGTACTTCCACCTGCTGCGCCGCCAGGCCTACGCCCGGCCGCGCCGCCCGCTGGTGGTGTTCACGCCGAAGGCGATGCTGCGCCTCCGCGGTGCGTCGAGCAACGTGGCCGACTTCACGAACGGCAAGTTCGAGCCGGTCATCGACGACGCGCGGATCACCGACAAGGCGGCCGTCAAGCGCGTGCTGTTCATGGCCGGCAAGCTCTACCACGATCTCGCGAGCGAACTGGAGAAGAACCCGAACCCGGAGATCGCCCTGGTGCGCCTGGAACAGTACTACCCGCTCCCCGGCGCCGAGCTGAAGGCGGCGGCGGACTCCTACCCCAACGCCGAGCTGGTCTGGGTGCAGGACGAGCCGGAGAACCAGGGCGCCTGGCCGTTCATCATCCTGGAGACCTCCAAGCTGGGCCCGCGCCCGATCGGCGTCATCTCGCGACCGGCGTCGGCGTCGCCCGCCGCCGGCTCGGCGAAGCGCCACGCGCAGGAGCAGTCGCTGCTGATCCAGCGCGCGCTGACGCTCTAGTCCTCGCGTTGACAACGCCAGGAGCCGCGGTCCGATTCGGGTCGCGGCTCCTGGCGTTGTCTGCTCTTCGGGGGGCCGCTAGGTCGGACAAGGTGGTGGGCCGCCGCCCGATGCGGGCGGCGGCCCGGGTCGCCGTCAGCAGCGCTGTGCTCTTAGCAACAATCCGGCAGGCAGGACCCGTCCGGCAGCGGCTGGCATTCGGTCGTGTCGCAGCATCCCATGGTCGTTCTCCCTTCTTCATCGACGTTTGTCGATGAATCCAGCATGGCCACATACATTGACGTTTGTCAATATATGCGCGATGATCGACACATGGCGATCACCGAGCTCCTCCCCTGCGCGACCTCCAGGCCTGCTGCGCGCCCATCACCGCAGAGGTGATCAGCGAGGAGAACGCCGTCTCGGTCGCCCGCGCGATGAAGGCGCTTACCGACCCGGCCCGTCTCCGGCTCCTCTCGATGGTCGCCGCGCACGCGGACGGCGAGGCGTGCGTCTGCGACCTCACCGAGCCGCTCGACCTCTCCCAGCCGACGGTCTCCCACCACCTGAAGATCCTGGTTGACGCAGGTTTCCTCAGCCGCAGCAAGCGCGGCACCTGGGCGTACTACCGCATCGTGCCCGGCTCGCTCGATATCGTGTCGTCGTTCCTGAGGTCGGTCTGACGCGGCGTCAGCCGTCCTCCCCCACCCGCGCGTGGAAGCCGCGGATCGCCTCCGCCGCGGCCTCCGGGTACTCGAACCCGGCGAAGTGGCCGCCCGCCGGCGCCTCCACGAACTCCACCAGGCGCAGCGCCGCCCGCTCGGCCAGCGAGCGCGGGAAGCCCGACATGGCCGGTTCCCGCGCCAGGTAGACACCGACCGGCACCGCGAGCGGCGGACGCGGCGGGTTCTGCTCGTAGTCGTAGTACTGCTGGAACGACGTCCCGATGCTGTCGGTGGTCCAGTACAGCGTCGCGATCGTGTAGAGGATGCCGGAGTCGACCACACGTTGCCAGGCATCGCCCTCCCGGTCGTCGATCCAGTCGTGCCACTTGTCGGCGATCCAGGCGAGTAACCCGGCCGGGGAGTCGTTCAGCGCCGCTGCGATGGTGTCGGGGCGGGTGAGCATGATCTCGCTGTAGCCGCCGTCCAGCCGGTCGTATTCGTCCAGCGCGGCCAGGTAGCGGGCCTCGTCGTCGTCCGCCGCGTCCCCTTCCGGGAACGGCCCGCTCAGGAGCTGGATGCCGGCCACGCTGTCCGGGTGGTCGACCCCGAGCCAGGTGGAGGCCCCGCCGCCGATGTCGCCGCCGAACGTCGCGTAGCGCTCGAATCCGAGCGCCTCCGTCATCAGCCCGTGCAGCGCGTCCGCGATCGCGCGGCGGGTCAGCGGAGGCTCCAGCGCCTCCGAGAACACGAACCCGGGTAGCGACGGGACGATCACGTCGAACGAGTCCGAGAGCAGGCTCGCGAGCGGGAGATACTCCACGAAGGCGCTGGGCCAGCCGTGCAGCAGCAGCAGCGGCGTGTGCGGGCCGGCTCCCGTGCCGCGCACGCGGGCGAAGTGCAGGCGGTGGCCGGCCACCTCGGCGACGTGCTGCTCCACCGCGTTCAGCCGTTCTTCCTCCGCACGCCAGTCGAAGGCGAGCCAACCGTCCACGAGCGCGCGCAGCTCCTCCCCGCCGGGACCGCCCTGCCAGCCGGGACGCGGCGAGCGCAGGTAGCGGGTGCGCGCGAGGCGGTCTCGCAGGTCGGCGAGGATGTCGTCGGACACGTGGATGCGGAAGTCGTCGATGGCCATGCCGCCACCGTAGCCGCAGGGCCCGACAGCCATAGCCGCAGGGCCCGACAGCCGTAACCGCCGGGCCGCGTGCTCCGCTACTCCCGCGCCAGCATCGCCGCGGCCTGCCGCTCCAGGTCGACATACGGCTCGCCGCTGACGTCCACGACCACCCGGTGCAGCGTGCCGCCGGTGAACCGGAACGGCCGCACGCCGGGGTAGTCGTCGGTCACCGGCTCGCCGCTGTCGTACCCGACGCAGAGTCCCTCTCCGGCGAGCGAGAAGTAGCCCGGCTGGGTCTTGATGCGGCCTTCCCCGACCTTGTGCTGGCCGTGGTAGAGGCTGAGGACACCGGTGGCGAGACCGGGCGCCTCCTCGCCGTCCTTCTCGAACGCCGCCGACAGGATGATGTCCTCGCCCGTCGGGAGGTCCTCGGTCGCATCGACCCGCTGCTCCAGGCTGCCGACGAAGTTGTAGACGTAGTGCAGCCGGCCGTCCTTGACGTACAGGGCGTGGCCGCCGAACCGGGCGCCGTGCGCGAAGATCACGCCCTCCGCCCCACGGTCCGGCAGGTCGACGAGCGCCCCGATCGCGTAGGAGCGGTTGCGGATGTTGACTGCCTCGGTCTCGGGCACCTCCGCGCCGCCCACCCGGTAGACGTAGCGGTTGCGCGGGCTCGTGAGCCGGGGCCGCGGAGTCAGGAGGATCTCGAGCGCCGAGCGGTCGTCCAGCGGGAATGCCTGATTGGCGCCGGCCTCCGCGAACCACAGGTTGACCAGCTCGCGCACCTTGTCCGGATGCTCGGCCGCCAGGTCGTGCACCTCCGACCGGTCGACGTCCGTGTGGTACAGCTCCCAGGTGTCATCGTTGAACCGGCTCCAGCCGCTCAGCACGGGGTGGTTCGACACCGCCTTCCAGCCGTTGTGCCAGATGGACCGCGACCCCAGCATGGCGTAGAACTGCGTCGGGCGCGTGGTCGGCTCGTCCGCGTCCGCGACCGCCGAGCGCATGCTCACCCCGTCCATCCGGGACTGCACGTGGCCGCCGATCTGCTCGGGCGCCTCCACCTCCAGCAGGTCCAGGACGGTCGGCACGATGTCGACGGCGTGATGGTACTGGTGCCGCAGCTCGCCGCCGTGCCCGAGCTTCTTCGGCCAGGAGACGATGCACGGGTCGGCCGTCCCGCCGTTGTAGTCGTAGCGCTTCCACATCTTGAACGGGGTGTTGAAGGCCATCGCCCAGCCGTTCGGGTAGTGGTTGTAGGTCTTCGGGCCGCCGAGCTCGTCGAGCATCGCGAGGTTCTCCTCCAGGCTGTCCGGGATGCCGTTGAAGAACTTGTTCTCGTTCACCGAGCCGTCCGGGCCGCCCTCGCCGCTCGCGCCGTTGTCCGACACCAGCATGATCAGTGTGTTGTCGAGGGTGTCCGACTCCTCCAGGTAGTCGAGCAGCCGCCCGATCTGGTCGTCGGTGTGCGCGAGGAAGCCGGCGTAGACCTCCGCCATCCGCGAGTAGAGCCGCTTCTCGTCGTCGCCGAGGGAGTCCCACGGCTTCGTCACGTCCAGCGGCGGGAACGGCTGGCCGTCCGGTCCGCTGCGGGTCTCCGGCGTGCCGATCGGGTTGACGGGCGGCAGCTCCGTCCCCTCGGGCACCAGCCCGAGCGCGATCTGGCGCTGCAGGATCTCCTCCCGGATCGCCTCGTAGCCGCCGTCGAAGCGCCCGGCGAACCTCTCGATCCACTCCTTCGGAGCGTGGTGGGGTGCGTGCGCGGCTCCTGGCGCGTAGTAGAGGAAGAACGGCTTGTCGGGCGCCAGCGCCTTCGCATCGCCGATGAACTCGATGGCCTTGTCGGTGAGGTCGACGGTGAGGTGGTAGCCGTCGTCCGGCGACGCCGGCTGGTCGACAGGGTGGTTGTCGTAGACGAGGTCCGGATACCACTGGTTGGTCTCGGCGCCGAGGAAGCCGTAGAAACGCTCGAACCCGCGGCCGGTCGGCCAGTTGCGACGGGTGGAGGCCAGGTTCATCTCATCGGACGGGCACAGGTGCCACTTGCCCACGATGTAGGTGTTCCAGCCCCGCTCCCCGAGGATCTGCGAGAGCATCCCGTTCTCCTGCGGGATGGTGCCGCTCGCGTTCGGGAAGCCGGTCGCGGCCTCCGTGATGCACGCCATCGAGTTGCGGGTGTGGTTGCGCCCGGTGAGCAGGGCGGAGCGCGTCGGCGAGCACAGCGCCGTCGTGTGCCACTGCGTGAAGCGCACGCCCGAGTCGGCCAGCCGGTCGATGTTCGGGGTGTCGATCGGGCCGCCGTAGCAGCTCATCGCCGAGAACCCGACGTCGTCCAGCACGATGAGGACGACGTTCGGCGCGCCCTCCGGAGCCGTGGGCGGCTCGAACGGCGCCCAGTCGGGCTCCGAGTCGCGGATGTCCAGGTCGATGCGGCCTCGGAACGGTGCGGGCATTTCGTCCCCCTCAGTCTCCGGCCGGCCGACGCCGCATGACGCCGGGGACGCCGGACGGCCGCACCCTAACCCGGCCCGTTCGGCTGCGGCAACCCCGATTGCACCGACCGGTCCGGCCGCAGTAACATCCGCCCGCACGCACTGATCGGAAGCGAGGGGACCCCGGGAGCCGACATGACCGGAACGACCGCTGCGGCCTCGCAGGCCACGATCCGCCGCATCATCGCACCGCTTGCGCTGGCGCAGTTCATCTGCAGCTTCGCCGGCTCGAACATGAACGTGATGATCAACGACATGTCGCGCGACCTCGGCACGACGGTCCAGGGCATCCAGGTCAGCATCACGCTGTTCCTGCTCACGATGGCGGCGCTGATGATCCCGATGGGCAAACTGACCGACAACCTCGGCCGCAAGCGCAGCTTCGTCATCGGCCTGATCGTCTACGGGGTGGGCGCGCTCGTCACGGCGGCCGCGCCGGGGCTGTGGGCGGTCATCCTGGGCAACTCGCTGCTGGAGGGCGTCGGCACGGCGATGCTCATCCCGCCGGTCTACATCCTCACGACGATCTGCCTGCCGGACATCCCGACCCGCGCGGTCGCGTTCGGGATCATCAGCGGGATGGGCGGCGTCGGCGCCGCGGCCGGCCCGCTCATCGGCGGGCTCATCACGACCGCGATCAGCTGGCGCGCCGCGTTCCTGTTCCAGGCCCTCGTGATCGTGGTCATCCTGCTGCTCAGCCGCTCGCTGACCGACCCGCTGCCCGCAGACCCGAAGCGGCCGTTCGACACCGTGGGCGCGATCCTTTCGGCGCTCGGCCTGTTCGTGCTGGTGATGGGGATCCTTGCCGCCGACACGAGCGTGCCGCTGATGATCGCGCTCGTGATCGCCGGGGTCGCGATCCTGATCGGGTTCCTCCTCTGGGTGCGCCGGCGCGAGCGGACCGGGAGGGCGCCGCTGCTGTCCACGAGCCTCTTCCGGGTGCGCGTGTCGAACCTCGCGCTGATCACCCAGAACCTGCAGTGGGTCATCCTGATGGGGACCTCGTTCACCGTGTCCGCGTACCTGCAGGTGGTGCGCGGCTACAACGCGATCCAGACCGGGGTGATCTTCACCGCGGCGACGATCGGACTGCTGCTGACCTCCCTGCTGGCGGGGAGGCTGGCGCGTCGGTTCTCGCAGCGCGGGCTGATCGTCACCGGCTTCGTGCTGTGCGTGCCCGGAGTGGTGCTGCTGATCTGGCTGGTCGCCGGGACCACGGGAGGCTGGCCGTTCGTGCCCGGACTGTTCCTCATCGGCGCCGGCCTCGGCCTCATGCTGACCCCGTCGGTGAATGTGGTGCAGTCGGCGTTCCCGGAGCGGGTGCAGGGCGAGATCTCCGGCCTCTCGCGCAGCGTGTCCAACCTCGGCTCCACCTTCGGCACCGCCATCGCCGGCACGATCCTGGTGGCGAACCTCCAGCGCGGAGGCGAGGCGTACGGCATCGCGATGGCCGTGGTGGCGGTGCTCGGGGCGACGGGGCTGATCGCGGCGCTGCTGCTGCCGCGCACGGCGGCGGCTCCGGCGGGGGCGCCGACGGCGGGGAGGACCGGGTGAGCGACGAACGACCGACCGGATGGGTGGGCTCTGGAGCTGGTTCACGTCGTGGCGATCCTCCTCCCGCCGAGCGAGGACCTCACGACCGGGACCGGGACGACCGGTCGCGAGCTGCGCGCCTACGGGCGTAGGTTGACGCCATGACCGTCGTGACCACGCACCGTTTGGGTGAACCCTGCTGGGTGGACTATGCCGCCGCCGATCTTCCCCGCGCCCAGGAGTTCTACACGTCGCTGTTCGGCTGGACGGCCGAGGCCGGCGGCGGCGAGTACGGCGGTTACGTGACCTTCCGCCGCGACGGGCGTCTCGTCGCCGGCATGGGCGAGGCGATGGAGGGCCAGCAGCCGAATGCATGGCTGACCTACCTGCTGGTGGAGGACGCCGAGGCCGGAGAGCGCGCGTCGGCGAACGCCGGTGCGCAGGTGCTCTCCCCCGCCATGACGGTCGGCGACCAGGGTCGCCTCGCGGTCGTGGCCGACCCGGGCGGAGCGGTCGTCGGCCTCTGGGAGCCGGAGCAGCACCGCGGCTTCGAGCTCGTCGCCGAGGTGGGCGGGCTGTCCTGGCACGAGCTGTACGCGCGCAGCTACGGGGATCAGGTCGAGTTCTATAAGCGCGTGTTCGGCTGGAAGACGCAGGTGCTCGGCGACACCGCCGACTTCCGCTACCTGACCTTCGGCGAGCCGGAGTCGCCGAGCGGCGGAGTGTTCGATGCCGACGGGATGCTGCCGCCCGGGGTGCCGTCGCACTGGGTCGTGTATTTCGGCGTCCAGGACGCGGCCACAGCCGTCGCCCGGGTGGTCGAACTCGGGGGCACCGCCATCCGCGACCCGTGGGACAGTGACTTCGGCCGCTTCGCGCAGGTCACCGACCCCCTCGGCGGCCTCTTCTTCCTGCACGAGGTCCCCGGCTCGATCGCCTGACCCGCCGCCGACATTCGTCACGAATCGCGCGTTCAGCCGCGCAGCACATTCGTCACGAATCGCGCGTTTCCGCGCGCGAAACCCGACATTCGTGACGAATCGGGGCGCGCGAGCGTCAGTGCACGGACGCCTGGAACGACCGGATGCGCAGCAGCACCTCGGTGCGCAGCGTCTCGGGCGCCGTCTCCTTGCAGGCGCGCTGCACCACCTCGGTCAGCACGACGTTCAGGTGCGCCTCGCTCGAGCAGCCGTCGCAGTTCGCGAGGTGCTCGCGGACGTCTGCAGCATCCTCGTTGCAGAGCTCGTTGCGCAGGTACTCCTCGAGTTCGGCCTTCGCCTTCTCACAGCCGCAGTCGGTCATTTCGTTCTCCTGGTCGTCTGCACGGCCGGGCTCTGGACCGCTGAGAGCCCGCGTTCGTGCGCGTAGTCGGTCAGAAGCTCCCGAAGCATCCGTCGGCCGCGGTGGAGGCGGCTCATGACGGTGCCGATCGGGGTCTTCATGATGTCGGCGATCTCCTGGTAGGAGAACCCTTCGACATCGGCGAGGTAGACGGCCAGCCGGAAGTCCTCCGGAATGGCCTGAAGCGCGTCCTTGACGGCACTGTCGGGCAGGTGGTCGATCGCCTCCGCCTCGGCCGAGCGGCTGGAGGTTGCGGTGGTCGACTCCGCACCTCCGAGCTGCCAGTCCTCGAGTTCGTCGATCGTCCCCTGGTACGGCTCGCGCTGCTTCTTGCGATAGGTGTTGATGAACGTGTTGGTGAGGATGCGGTACAGCCACGCCTTCAGGTTCGTGCCCTGCTGGAACTGCGCGAAGGCGGCGTACGCCTTCACATACGTCTCCTGCACCAGGTCCTGCGCGTCCGCCGGGTTGCGCGTCATGCGCAGTGCGGCCGCGTAGAGCTGGTCCATGAAGGGAAGCGCCTGCTCTTCGAACAGCGCGCCCTTGTCCTCGGTTTCGGTGCTCATCACGGGCCAGTCTAGTTGCGGCGACGGCTGAGCGACCCGACGCCCCAGGATGCGGTGGCGAGGTCGGACCCTCGACGGCGCGAGCGCACGGGTGCGCGGGGCGTCGAGGACAGCAGCGGCTGCGGGCACGGGCCGGTCCTTCCTTCGGGCTCGATGACGGATACCCTTGACAACAATGCTCATCTCGAAATATTCCGCCCCTGACTTCGACCCGTACGGCGACAACCGCGCCGAGGAGCCGAACACGCTCTGGCCGGCGCCGCTCGCCGGCGGCCCGGTCACGGCCTCCGTCTCGCTGCCCGGCTCCAAGTCGCTGACAGCACGCGAGCTGGTGCTCTCCGCCCTCGCCGACGGTCCCTCGCTGCTGCGCGCGCCATTGCATTCCCGCGACACCGCCAACATGGTGGAGGCGCTGCGCGCGCTCGGCGTCTCGATCGTCGAGCAGCCGGGTGCCAGCGAGTTCGGCGCCGACTTCCTGATCACTCCGGCGGAGGAGCTTCTGGGCAGCACCACGATCGAGTGCGGCCAGGCGGGCACCGTGATGCGCTTCGTGCCGCCGCTCGCCGGCCTCGCGCTCGGCCCGACGATGTTCGACGCCGACGACTCGGCGCGCGGCCGGCCGATGGGCGCGATCATCGCGGCGCTGCGCGCGCTCGGCGTCGACGTGAACGATGACGGCCGCGGCGCCCTGCCGTTCACGGTCCACGGCACCGGCACGGTGCAGGGCGGCGCCATCGGGATCGACGCGTCCAGCTCCAGCCAGTTCGTCAGCGCGCTGCTGCTGTCGGCGAGCCGGTTCGAGGAGGGTCTCGACCTGACGCACTCCGGCGAGCGCCTCCCGAGTCTCCCGCACATCGAGATGACCATCGCCGCCCTCGCCGCCCGCGATGTGACGGTGGAGTCGCCCGAGGTCGGTCACTGGATCGTGCGGCCCGGCGCCATCGGCGCGCGCGACGTCGACATCGAGCCGGACCTGTCCAACGCGGCCCCGTTCCTGGCGGCCGCGGTGGTCACCGGAGGATCGGTCACGATCACCGGCTGGCCCGAGACGACCACGCAGGTGGGCGCCGACCTCGCCGACCTGCTGCCGCTGTTCGGCGCGACCGTGGCGAAGGACGGCGACCGCCTCACGGTGACCGGGCCGGAGCGCATCCAGCCGATCTCGATCGACCTCTCGACCGGCGGCGAGCTGGTCCCCGCGATCGCGGCGATCGCGGCCTTCGCCGACGGCCCGAGCGAGATCACCGGCATCGGCCACATCCGCCACCACGAGACCGACCGGCTCGCCGCCCTCGCGGCCGAGCTCAACGGGCTCGGCGGCGCCGTGACCGAGCTGGAGGACGGCCTCCGCATCGAGCCGCGTCCGCTGACCGGCGGCGTCTGGCGCAGCTACGAGGACCACCGGATGGCGACCGCCGGCGCGATCGTGGGTCTGGTCGTCCCGGGCGTGGAGATCGAGAACATCGCGACGACCGCCAAGACCCTGCCGCAGTTCCCGCAGCTCTGGACCCGGATGCTGGCCGAAGGCGCGGCGGCGTAGATGTCGTGGTGGTCGGATGACGACGACGAGGACGACGAGTACGACCTCTACGACGAGTCGACCATCCGCTCGCGGCCGAACCCCAAGGGCAACCGGCCGCGCACCAAGACCCGGCCGGAGCACGCCGACGCCGAGATCGCGCGAGTCCTCGGGGTCGACCGCGGCCGGTACACCGTCCTGCTTCACGAGGACACAGCGGACGAGCGCCAGATCACGGCAGCACGCGCGAGCGAGCTGAGGCGCAAGCCGATCGTGACCGGCGACCGCGTGGCCGTCGTCGGCGACACCACCGGCGAGGAGGGCACGCTCGCCCGCATCGTGCGCATCGAGCCGCGCACGACCTTGCTGCGCCGCAGCGCGGACGACACCGACGAGGTGGAGCGCGTGGTCGTCGCCAACGCCGACCAGATGCTCATCGTGGTGGCCGCGGCCAACCCGGAGCCGCGTACCCGCCTGGTCGACCGCTACCTGGTCGCGGCGTACGACGCGGGCATCGAGCCGATGCTGTGCGTGACCAAGATCGACCTCGCCGACCCGGCGCCCTTCCTGGAGAACTTCGCCGGGCTCGACCTCCCGGTGTTCACCAGCCGGGAGGACCACATCCCGGTGGACGAGATCACGGCCGCGCTGGTCGGCCACGACACCGTGGTGGTCGGCCACTCCGGCGTCGGCAAGTCCACCCTGGTGAACGCGATCGTCCCCGGCGCCAAGCGCGCGACCGGCCACGTCAACGTCGTGACCGGGCGCGGACGGCACACGTCGTCCTCCACGGTGTCGCTGCGGGTGGAGAACGCGGACGGCCACGGCTGGGTCATCGACACCCCCGGCGTGCGCTCGTTCGGACTGGGCCATGTGGACACGGCGAGCATCCTGAAATCCTTCACCGACCTCGCCGCGATCGCCGAGGACTGCCCTCGCGGCTGCACGCACCTCCCGGACGCGCCGGACTGCGCGATCATCGAGGCCGTCGAGGAGGGCCGCCTCGGCGACACCGGCCGCGCCCGCCTCGACTCGCTCCAGCGCCTCCTCGCCACCTTCGCCCGCTGAGCCGACCGCCTCCGCGTCACACACCCGACCCGAGGGGCAGAATGGAGGCATGACTGAGGTTCGACTCGAAGCGGGACAGCCCGCGCCCGCCTTCACGCTCCACGACCAGGACGGCAAGCCCGTCTCGCTCTCCGACTTCTCGGGCGACAATGTGATCGTCTACTTCTACCCGGCCGCGATGACGCCGGGCTGCACCACCGAGGCCTGCGACTTCCGCGACAATCTCAACTCGCTCGCTTCCAGCGGCTACCGCGTCATCGGCATCTCGAAGGACGTCCCGGCGAAGAACAAGGAGTTCCAGGAGCAGGAGCGCCTGAATTTCCCGCTGCTGTCGGACGAGGACCTCGCGGTGCACAACGCCTACGGCGCGTACGGCGAGAAGAAGCTCTACGGCAAGACGGTCACCGGCGTCATCCGCTCCACCTTCGTGCTGAACCCGGACGGCACCGTGCGGCTGCCGCTCTACAACGTGAAGGCCACCGGCCACGTCGCGTCGCTGCGCAAGAAGCTCGGCCTGGACTGACCTCACCCGACCGGGCTGCCAATAGGTGTTTGCAATCTGCGATCTGGCATTCTAATGTCGAGGGACGGCCGCTTCGGCCGACCTCGTACGAAGGAGTGCACCGCATGAGCGCAACCGCCGAGCGGCCCATCGCCCACCCCACGAGCCCGGCTCGGGTCACGACGCCGGCCCGCGCCGAGGTCGCCGATCCCGGCCCGCTCGGCCTCGCCGCGTTCGCGCTGACCACGATGCTGCTGAGCCTGGCCAACGCGGGCCTGGTCGGCGAGGCGGGTGCCACGGCCGTCGCGATGGCATTGTTCTACGGCGGCCTGACGCAGTTCGCGGCCGGGCTGTGGGAGTTCGCGCGGGGCAACACGTTCGGGGCCACCGCCTTCACGTCGTACGGCGCCTTCTGGCTGTCGTTCTGGTGGCTGCGCACGGCTCCGGGACTGGCGGACGACGCGGGTTCCCTGGGCGTCGGCTTCTTCCTTCTGGCGTGGACGATCTTCACGGCACTGATGACGGTCGCCGCGGCGAAGACCAACGGAGCGACGCTGACCGTGTTCGTCCTGCTCACCCTGACGTTCGTCGCGCTGACGATCGGTGACCTGTCGGGGGCGTCGGGAGCGACGAAGGTCGGCGGCTGGCTCGGACTGGCGACGGCCGCCGTCGCGCTGTACACGTCGTGGGCCGGAGTGACGAACGCGACGTGGAAGCGCGAGGTGCTGCCGGTATGGCCTCGGGGGTAGCCCGCGCGGAGCACGGACCCGACCCACGATGCTCTGCCGATGGGCTATTTCTCAGCGCTGATGCTGAGATTCGCGCCGTCGACGTCGATGTGGCGCTCGAAGGAGCTCGGCGGAGGGAGCTGCGACTCCTGCTGCGCACGCTGGATCTCCGGCAGCGCCGTGAACTCACGTGCCCCGCCCTCCGACTCCCACAGGTTGTAGACCGCCAGGCCCGTCGGCGTCGGTATCGTCACCGTCGAGACCGCCCCGAACCGTGCCGCGTGCTCGGCGACGACAGGGTCGAAGTGCTCGCGCTTCCGCCTGAGCAGCACCTCCGGGTCGCCGTCGAGCGTGTGAACGGTGAAGTACATCCGGCTACCTGTCCCTTCTCCCGGCGGTGCGTCTTCCTGCGGATCGTAGACCCGCGTCCGCCTGCCGCCTAGCCAGAGCGCGGAACGTTTCCTCGGCAGAGGCTGCCGCGGCTGTCGGAGACCGTGCTGATGACGAACCGCGTTCGCAACGACTCGGACTCTCGAGCGAGGACGCGCGCGAAGAATATCTTCCCGGCGAGGCTCAAACCGGCAGTCGCGGCACGGAGGCGATGAGGCGCTGCGTGTAGGCGTCCTGCGGCGCGCCGAGCACGTCCCGGGTCGGCCCCTGCTCCACCACGCGCCCGGACCGCAGCACGACTGTCTGCTCGCAGAGCGTCGCCACCACGCTGAGGTCGTGGGACACCATGACCACCGTCAGCCCCTCCTGTGCCGCGAGCTCGCCGAGCAGCTCGATGATCTGGATGCGCGTCGTCACGTCGAGCGCGCTGACCGGCTCGTCGGCGAGGAGCACGCGCGGGCGCGAGACGATCGCCCGGGCGATGGCGATGCGCTGCCGCTGACCGCCGGAGAACTCGTGCGGATAGCGGCCCGCCGCGTCCTCCGGGAGAGCGACGGCGCGCAGGGCGTCCGCGACGCGCGAGCGGGCGTCGGCGCCGGACGCGATCCGCAGCGAGGTGAGCGGCTCGCCGACGATCCTGCCGACGCTCTGGCGGGGGTCGAGTGACGAGTACGGGTCCTGGAAGACGGTCTGCACGCTGCGTCGGAACTCCCGCATGAGCGCGCGGTCGGCGCGGTCGAGCGGCCTCCCGTCGAACAGGACGCTCCCGGAGGTCGGGCTCGTGAGCCCGAGGAGCAGCGACAGCACGGTGGTCTTGCCCGCCCCGGACTCGCCCACCAGGCCGACGCTGCGGTTGGTCTCGACGGCGAAGGACACGTCTTCCAACGCCGGGGCGCTCGCCCGGCGGTAGCGGAAGCCCGCGTCGCGGAGCTCGAGGACGGCGGTCATCGCACCTCCAGGGCGGCGTCCAGCTCGCGTGCGCTGCGCACGAGCTCGGCTGTGTACGGGTCGGACGGGGAGGTCAGGATGCGCTCGATCGTGCTCTCCTCGACGACCCGGCCGGCGCGCAGCACCAGGGCGCGCTCGGTCATGCGCGACACGACGGCGAGGTCGTGGCTGACGAACAGCAGGGCCATGCCGCGCTCGGCGACCAGCGAGTCCAGCAGCGCCAGGATGTCCGCCTGCACGGTCACGTCCAGCGCAGTGGTCGGCTCGTCGGCGATGAGCAGGTGGGGCCGGCAGGCCAACGCGGCGGCGATGGCCACCCGCTGCCGCTGGCCTCCGGAGATCTCGTGCGGGTACGCGCGGGCGATCCGCTCCGGTTCGGGGAGACGGACCTCCTCGAGTGCCGCGTGAACGGCGTCGCGCAGGGCACCGCCGCGCAGCCCGAGGTGCCGGCGCAGCGGCTCGGCCACCTGCGCGCCGAGGCGCATCAGCGGGTCGAGGGCGGTCAGCGGCTCCTGGAAGACTGTCGACGCGGTCTGCCCGCGCAGCGGGACCAGCGCCCGCTCCTTCGCGCCGATCACCTGGACGCCGGCGAGCTCGACGCTCCCGGTCGAGGTCAGCCCGTCCGGCAGGAGGCCGGTGATCGCGAACGAGGTCAGCGACTTGCCCGAGCCGGACTCCCCGATCAGGCTCAGCCGCTCCCCCGCGTCGAGCCGGAAGGACACGTCCGTCACCAGCGGTGACCCGTCGCGGGCCGTCACGCCGAGGTGCTGCACGTCGAGGATCATCGCGACCTCCTCCGCGTCGGGTCTGCCACGTCGCGCAGGCCGTCGGCGATCAGGTTGACGCCGATCACCAGGACGACGAGCGCCACGCCGGGTGCGATCGCGCCGACGGGCGCGACGGCGACGGTCCCCTGCGCTTCCTGCAGCAACCGGCCCCACGATGCGTTCGGCGGCGGGGCGCCGAGCCCCAGATACGACAGGCTCGCCTCCGCGAGCACGGCGACGCCGAACTGAAGGGCCAGGTTGACGCCGAGCGTCGGCCAGATGTTCGGCAGGACGTGCCGGACGACGATCCCGGCCCAGGATGTGCCGGAGGTGCGCGCCGCCGTCACGTACTGCTGCGCCAGCACCCGTTTGGACAGCACCCGCGTGAGCCGGGCGACCACCGCCGACATCGCCAGACCGATGGCGAGGATGGCCGTACCGAGCGACGCACCCTGGGCGGCGACGATGAGCATGGCGAGCAGCAGCACCGGGAAAGCGATGATGATGTCCAGCACCGCCGAGATGGTGTCGTCCAGCCAGCGCGTGGCGAACGCGGCGAGCATCCCGATCGTGACGCCGATGACCGCGCCGATCACGACCGCGCCGACACCCACGGCGAGCGCGATGCGCGCACCGATCATGAGCTGCGTCGTCAGGTCGCGCCCGAACCGGTCGGTGCCCAGCCAGTGCGTGCCGTCCGGCGGCTGCAGCCGGCCACCCGAGGTGTCGCCCTGGGCGAACGGCAGCCACACGAACGAGAGCGCGGCGACGAGCACCACGACGCCCACCAGGGTGAGGCCGATCCCGAGGGTCACCGAGCGGCGAGCGCGGCGGCGCGCCCGCTCCCTCGGATCCGGCGCCGTCTGCGCCGCCTGCTGCACCACCGCGCTCATCGGTTTCCCGAGATGCTCTGCCGCAGGCGCGGGTCGATCAGCCGCTGCACGATGTCGGCCAGGAAGCCGACGATCAGCACCAGCAGCGTGGAGACGAACAGGATGCCCTGGATGTCCGGGTAGTCGTGCTGCTGGATCGCCGTGAGCAACATGCTGCCCAGGCCCGGCAGCGTGTAGACGCTCTCGACCACGACGGCGCCGAGGAAGGTCGTCGCCAGCTCGATCCCCAGGATGGAGATGACCGGCACCGCGCCGTTGCGCAGCCCGTGCCGCCACATCGCCCTCCCGAACCCGGAGCCGAGCGCACGGGCGTTGCGCAGGTAGTCGCTGCCGATGACGTCGAGCGTCGCGCTGCGCACGTACCGCGAGATGGAGGCGCTCATCACGATGGCGATCGTGATGACCGGCAGGGCGAGCGACTGCAGCGCCGACGCGGGTTCGGCCCAGTCGTCGCGCGGGAAGCCGCCGGACGGGAACCAGCGCAGGTTCACCGCGAAGGCGTCCACGAGCAGGATGCCCACCCAGAACACCGGTACCGCTATGCCGAGCTGCGAGAAGGCGGACAGCGCCAGCCCGTACCAGCGGTCGGCCTTCCACGCGGCCACGAAGCCGATCGGCAGCGCCAGGACGAGCGCGAGCACGAAGGACAGCAGCGTGAGCGGGATCGTCACCGCGAGCCGGGAGGCGATCTCCGGTCCCACCGGCAGCGAGGTGATGAACGAGTGCCCCAGGTTCAGGGTCAGCAACGAGCCGAACCAGTTCGCGAACTGCTCGGGCAGCGGGAGGTTGCTGCCCACCTGCTCCTGCGCCGCCTTGATCTGGTCCGGGGTCGCACTGGCCGAGAGCAGGGCGTTCGCCGGGTCGCCCGGCAGCACGCGCAGCAGGAAGAACAGCACGACCATCGCCAGCAGCAAGGACACCACGAGGAACGCGGTGCGGCGGAGGAGATAGGAGGTCATAGTCGTTTCAGCGTAGATGCTCGGGAGACCCGGATCAGGGTCTCCCGAGCATCGGTGGAGAACTCGGTCAGAAGACGGCCCTGTGGAGGACTACTTCTTCGTGATGTCGTACGCGTAGAACTGCGAGTTCAGCCCGTTCACCGGGTAGCCGCTCACCGAGCTCGACGCCACCACGATCTGCGGGTAGAGGTACAGCCACGCGCTGGCGGCGTCCTTGGCGATCTGCTCGTTGACCAGCTTCAGCTTCGCCGTCTGCTCCGCCGTGGTGGAGGACTGCTCCGCCTCGTTCACCCACGCGGTGACCTGCGGGTTGTTGTACCCCCAGTAGAAGTCGGGGTTGCCGTACCAGACCACGTCGCGGTCGTTCACGTGCTCCTGGAGGGTCGCGGTGAAGTCGTGGTTCTTGAACACCTTGGTGTACCACTGGTCGGCCGAGATCGAGTTGATGTTCACCGTGACGCCGACCTTGGCGAGTTCGCTCTTCAGGAACTCCGCGACCGCGGGGTGCGGGTCGTAGGTGGGGGTGTCGAGCGTGAACGTGAAGCCGTTCGGGAGGCCGGCCGCGGCCAGATCCTTCTTCGCGAGGGCGGTGTCGTACGGGTTGACCTTGGTGAGGTCCTCGTACCAGGGGTCGCTCGGCGGGACCATCGATCCGATGAGCGTGCCGTACTTGCCCCAGATCGAGCTGAGCAGCTTCTTGGTGTCGATCGCCGAGTAGACCGCCTTGCGGACCTCCACGTTGTTGAAGGGCGCGACCTTGTCGTTGAAGGCCAGGAGCTCCTTCGTCGTCGATTTGCCGTTGCTGATCGTGTAGTTCTTGTTGCCCTCGAACTGGGTCAGCGAGTCCGGGCTCTGGATGCTGGTGACGACATCGACCTGGTTGGTCAGCAGGGCGTTGGAGAGGGCGCTGGCGTCGGTGAAGTAGTCGTAGACGACCTCCTTGTTCTTCGCCTTCGCACCCCAGTAGCCGCTCCAGCGCTCGAGGCTCAGGGAACTGCCGCGCTTCCAGGTGCCGAGGGTGTACGGGCCGGTGCCGTCCTCCGCCGTCTTGTAGTCGGTCCTGCCTGGGCCGTAGATCCAGACGTAGCTGAGGTTGTACGGAAGCGAGATGGAGCGCGACTTCAGCGAGATGACCACGGTCTTGTCGTCCGGGGTCTGGATGCCGGAGATGACGGCGAGCTGCGACTTGCGGGCCGACTGGGAGTCGGGGGCGAGGACGCGCTCGATGCTCGTCTTGACGGACTCGCTGGTGAGCGGCTTGCCGGAGTGGAACTTCACCCCGTCGCGGAGGGTGAACGTGTAGGTGAGGCCGTCCGAGCTCGTCGTGTACTTCGTGGCGAGCAGCGGCTGGACCTTGCCGTCGTCCGTCAGCTTGAACAGGCCTTCGTAGACGTTGCCGTTCAGCGCTTCGGTCACGCCCTGGCCGCCGCCGGCGGTGTTGTCCAGGTTGACGGGCTCATAGAGCGAGCCGACGGCGATGGACGCGTCGGTGCCGGCCGAGGACGACGTGGACGCGCCGGAGCAGCCGGCGAGCGCCAGGGACGCGGCGATGCCGATCGCGATCGTGGCGAGCAGGGGGGTCTTTCTCAACGGAGTTCTCCTGTGCTGTGGGGAGTTGGGGGTGTTCGGGAGGTGAAGCGGTGGGAGCCGGGGCTCAGTGCGCGGCGCCGTCGCGGAGCACGACCCGCTTCTCGCCCGCGGTGACCGGGACGGGGAAGCGGTTGTTCCGCGGCGGCAGCGGACAGTTGTACTGGTCCGAGAAGCCGCACGGCGGCACGAAGGCGCGGTTGAAGTCGAGGACGGCACGGTCCCCGTCGCGTGTCACGAACAGGAAGCGTCCGGAGGCGTAGGTGCCGTCCGGGCCGTCGGCGCCGTTCGTCGGGTCACCGAAGACCAGGAGCAGCGTGCCGTCGTCGTCGAACGCGCTCAGCGCGTAGTCGACGCCGTCGCGCTGGAAAGTGATGTCGCCCGGCACGACCAGGTCGCGGGTGAGGCCGTTGTCGCGGATGTGCTCGAATGGGATGGTGCGCTCATCGCTCACCGGGGTGAAGGTGGCCTCCACGATCCAGGACGGGTCGAACGGGAACGCGTCGATCGTCTCGAACGCGCGGATCGCGGGCGAGGCCGCGTCCCACAGCCGGATGCCGCGCTCGGGCGCCCCGGTGTCGAGGTTGCGGCGGCTCAGCGCCGTGGCGGTCACCGTCTCCGGATGCCCGGCGAGCGCCTGCTCCGGGGTGGTGTCGTCGCCCTCGGCCAGCCACCGGGTCTCGATGAGGGCGAGGTTGCCGGTCGGAGCTGCGACGGAGGAGAGACGCCAGGCGCGCCAGTCGGCGTAGCCGGCCTCGGCGGTCTGAATGGTGGGCAGGGATGCGAGGGCCGGTGCGGAGAGTTCAGTCACGATGTTGGCCATAACAGTGCGAGTCTGCGCCTTGTTCCCGCTGTCACGCTATTCGTGTGTCCCTGTATTGCGATCGGCGTCCTCGTCGGCTTCGACGGGGCGCGCGGTGGCCCGGACCACGGAGGGCGCGAGCGCCAGCACGCCGGCGATGACGGCGGGGACGAGCAACGCCCAACCGATGTCGGGCCGCCCCCGACGAGGCCTTCGAAGCTGCCGACAGCGACCGCGATCATCAGGATCTGGATGGTGACCGTGGAGGCGCGCGCCCAGGCGTTGAGCCGGAGGATGCCCACGAGCGTCACGATCAGCCAGGCGGCGCCGAGCATCACGAGGATCGTGAAGGCGATCGCGGTGGTGTACGAATAAGGGGTCGTCGTGAGAAGCTCGTACAGCAGCCAGAGCGCGAGCCCCGTGACCAGCAGTGCTTCGAGCGTCAGGATCACCGCGAGAGCGATCAGCAGCGGAGGCCGCGGGCGCACCGGGTCGGACGCAGGGAGGCCGGGCCCTCGAGGATCGGGCGCGGAGGGGTCGGTCACTATAGCATCCTGACGTTTCGTGCTTGTGTTCACAGCGTTATCCCATGCAGAACTATTGATCCGAATCAACTGCTATGGGAGCATATTCAAGGCCGAGTTAGTGCTCACAGGGTGGTGGGCAGGTCTCATTCCCCATGGATCTGAAGAACCCTGTAACGCGGCTGCTTACCTGCATTCTAGGCCCCCTCGGGCCAGGAAACATCCAGCGAACAAGGAGCATATCTTCATGGATTGGCGCGACAAAGCCGCCTGCCTGACCGCAGACCCCGAGCTGTTCTTCCCCGTCGGCAACACGGGACCAGCGGTCGACCAGATCGACAAGGCGAAGGCGGTCTGCGCGCGTTGCACCGTGACTGAGATCTGCCTGCAGTACGCCCTCGAGACCGGACAGGACTCCGGCGTCTGGGGCGGCCTCTCCGAAGACGAGCGCCGCGCCCTCAAGCGCCGCGCGGCCCGCGCCCGTCGCGCCTCCTGAACCCCGACTCAGCGATCCATCCCGAATCACAGCAGCATCGCCGCCGAGGCGGCGCTTCCGAACACCTAGCAGACGTCATCGTCCGGAAGCGCCCCTCGGCGTTTCTCGTGCGCCCTCGGGGTCAGACCGTGGTGAGGTAGCGCAGCGGGACCTCGATGGTCACCTCGGTGCCCTGGCCCATCATCGTGTGCCAGTCGATCGCACCGCCGAGCTCGCCCTGGATGAGCGTGCGCACGATCTGCGTGCCCAGGCCCGAGCCGACCTTGCCCTCCGGGAGCCCCGAGCCGTTGTCGACCACCTTCACGGTCAGCGAGTCCTCGGTCCGGTCGGCCACGATCTCCACCTGGCCCTCCCGGCCCGCGAGGCCGTGCTCGACCGCGTTGGTGACCAGCTCGGTCAGCGCCAGCGCGAGCGGCGTCGCGTACTCGCTCGGCAGCGAGCCGAACGTGCCAGACTTCTTCGGGTGCACCGTCGTCGTATGACTGGCGGCGACCTCCGCCACGAGTAGCAGCACCCGGTCGAACACGTCGTCGAAGTCCACGATCTGGGCGAGGCCGGTCGAGAGCGTGTCGTGCACGACCGCGATCGCGGCCACGCGGCGCATCGCCTGGCTGAGCGCCTCGCGCGCCTCCTCGGAATGGGTGCGCCGCGCCTGGATGCGCAGGAGCGAAGCCACCGTCTGGAGGTTGTTCTTCACGCGGTGGTGGATCTCGCGGATGGTCGCGTCCTTGGTGATGAGCTCGCGCTCCTGGTGCCGCTGCTCCGAGACGTCGCGGCACAGCACGATCGCGCCGACGCGCTCCCCGCGATTGCGGATCGGGATGGTGCGCAGCGACACGGTCACGCCGCGCGCCTCGATGTCGGTGCGCCACGGCGCCCGGCCGGTGACCACCAGCGGGAGCGACTCGTCGACGGTGATGGTGCCGGCGAGGAGCTTGGTCGTGACGGTCGCCAGCGACTCCCCTCCAGTTCGCCGGTGAAGCCCATCCGGTTGAACGCGCTCAGCGCGTTGGGACTGGCGAAGGTCGTGATGCCGGCATCGTCGAGCCGGATCAGTCCGTCCGCCGCGCGCGGGGCACCCCGGCGCGGAGCGGCAGGCGCCCCCAGGTCGGGGAAATCGCCCGTCGCGATCATGGCGAACAGGTCGTTCGCGCAGTCGTTGAAGGTCAGCTCCTGGCGGCTCGGGGTGCGCGCCTCGCTGAGGTTGGTGTGCCGGGTGACGACGGCGACGGGCTCGGCCGCCGTGTCCGGCGAGTGGACGCTGAGCCGCCGGATCACCGGGACGGCGCGCACGCGCGTCGGAGTCTCCTCGTACCAATCCGGAGCCGAAGTGTCGATGATCTGCTTGGTCAGGTACGCATCGGTGACCTGCTGACGCCACTCGGGCTTGATCCGCTGGCCGACGAAGTCACGATAGAACAGCGTCGCCGCGCTCGACGGCCGCGCGTGCGCCACGGCGACGAAATCGTCGTCCGTCGTCGGCACCCACAGCACGATGTCGGCGAAAGCCAGGTCGGCCAGCAGCTGCCAGTCGCCGACGAGGCTGTGGAGCCACTCCACGTCCGCCTCGGAGGAACGACCTTGGGCATGGACGAGATCACTGAGCGTCGACACTCCCCCACTATAGACAGACCGCACGGCACCGGTTGTCCACACCCGCGTTCAGGCCCTGGACCACCCGCAAGGCTCGCTGATTGAGTGTTCACCACGCACCGACGAACACCGTCGACGAGAAAGAATCGAGCACCACCAGCATGAACGCACTTCTCTCCCCGTCCTCGAACGGCCCGCGACGGAGCGGCCGAACGCATCCCGCCCGCCGCTCCGGCTCGTGCCGCCGCCGCGCCTCGTGCCGCCGCCGGTGCCCGGTCCCCCGCCGGACGATGCGGCCTTCGAGCCGCGCACGCTCGACGCCGAGCTCCAGGCCTCCGGCGACGAGCTGCGGACGGACTCCGGCATCGGCGAGGATGCCCGCCTCCTCTGCGCGAAGCTCGCGCTCTGCGTCATCGAGATCCTGGCGGGCGCGCGCCCGCTCGATCAGCTCGGCCGCTGGGTCAGCGACTCCGTCTTCATCCAGCTCCTGCGCCGCACCGTCATCGCCGCCCGCTCCCGGGAGGTCACGGGCGACGAGGCCAAGCGCCCGCGCGTTCGCGTCGGCGAGCCGCTGCTCAACCGGCTCGGCGACTCGGTCGTCGAAGCGGTCGTGATGATCCACCAGCCGTCCCGGTCGAGGGCGGTGGCGCTGCGGCTGGAGCGGCATCGGGCACGCTGGCGCGCCACCGCGATCACCGTGCTTTGACCCCGGCCGAGGCCCGGACACCGGGGCCGTGGACGGCGAACGGCGGAGCGGTCGTCGACCGCCCCGCCGTTCGGGAACCCGCGTCCCCGTGTTCGAGGGTCAGAGTTCGAGGGTCGGAAGTTCGAGGCTCAGAGTTAGAGGCTCACCGCTTCTTGGCCTGGGCCCGGCGCTCCGCACGGTTGACGGGAGCCTCGTCCGCGTCCTCCACTCGCTGGCCGAACGCGCCGCGCTGCGCTGCACCCTGGGTGGGCGGCGCCGACTGGGCGGGGGCCGCCTGGCGCTGCTGGCGCTGAGCGCGGTCCGTGGCCGCCTTCTCGATCTGGCCGCGCTGGTTGCGCACCTCGACGTCGCCCTGCTCGCCCGGAGCCGAGTAGCTGAGGCGGGCCTCCGAGTCGCCGCGGTCGAGTCCCTTGGCGGCAACGGCCGGCGCGACCTCGTCGGGGGCCTGGTTGACCTCCACCTCGAGGTTGAACAGGAAGCCGACGGTCTCCTCCCGGATCGCGCCCATCATCTGCTGGAACATGGCGTAGCCCTCGCGCTGGTACTCGACCAGCGGGTCGCGCTGCGCCATCGCCCGCAGGCCGATGCCGTCCTTGAGATAGTCCATCTCGTAGAGGTGGTCGCGCCAGCGGCGGTCGATGACCGAGAGCACCACGCGGCGCTCCAGCTCGCGCATCGCCGGGGAGCCGATCGACTCCTCGCGCTTCTGGTACGCGATCTTGGCGTCGGACATGATCTCGCGGCGCATGAAGTCGCGGTTGATGCGGCCCTTGTTGCCCGCCTCGGCGATGACCTCGTCGATCGAGACTCCGACCGGGTAGAGCGTCTTGAGCTCGGCCCACAGCGCGTCGAAGTCCCAGTCGTCCCCGCTGCCCTCGCCGGTGTGCTGGTCGAGGATGTCGTCCACCACATCGGTGAGGAACTTCTGCACGCGCTCGTGCAGGTCGTCGCCCTCCAGGATGTGCCGGCGGTCGCTGTAGATCGCCTCGCGCTGGCGGTTGAGGACGTCGTCGTACTTGAGGACGTTCTTGCGGATCTCGGCGTTGCGCGCCTCCACCTGCGACTGCGCGCTGCGGATGGCGCGGCTGACCACCTTGGACTCGATCGCCATGTCGTCCGGCACGCTGGTGCGGCCCATCAGGCTCTCTGCGGCCCCGGCGTTGAACAGGCGCATCAGGTCATCGGTCAGCGACAGGTAGAACCGGCTCTCGCCCGGGTCGCCCTGGCGGCCGGAGCGCCCGCGGAGCTGGTTGTCGATGCGGCGCGACTCGTGGCGCTCGGTGCCGAGCACGTAGAGACCGCCGGCGGCGATGACCTTCTCGGCCTCCTCGGCGACCTTGGCCTTGACCTCGTCGAAGACGCGCTCCCAGGCGGCCTCGTACTCCTCGGGGGTCTCGACCGGCGAGAGGCCGCGGGCGTTCATCTCGGCCACCGCCATGAACTCGGCATTGCCGCCGAGCATGATGTCGGTACCGCGGCCGGCCATGTTGGTGGCGACCGTGACCGAGCCGAGCCGGCCGGCCTGGGCGACGATCGCTGCCTCGCGCGCGTGGTTCTTGGCGTTCAGGACCTCGTGCCGGACGCCCTTCTTCGCGAGCAGGCGCGAGAGGTACTCGCTCTTCTCGACGCTCGTGGTGCCGACCAGGACCGGCTGGCCCTTCGCGTGCCGCTTGGCGATGTCCTCGACCACCTGGTCGAACTTGGCCTTCTCGTTCTTGTAGACGAGATCCGACTGGTCCTTGCGCTGCATCGGCTTGTTCGTCGGGATCGGGACGACGCCGAGCTTGTAGGTGCTCATGAACTCGGCCGCCTCGGTCTCGGCGGTACCGGTCATGCCGGACAGCTTCTTGTAGAGACGGAAGTAGTTCTGCAGGGTGACGGTGGCGAGGGTCTGGTTCTCGGCCTTGACCTCCACGCCCTCCTTGGCCTCGATGGCCTGGTGGATGCCCTCGTTGTAGCGGCGGCCGACCAGGATGCGACCGGTGTGCTCGTCGACGATGAGCACTTCGCCGTTCATGACGACGTAGTCCTTGTCGCGCTTGAACAGGGCGTTGGCCTTGATCGCATTGTTGAGGAACGAGATGAGCGGGGTGTTCGCCGACTCATAGAGGTTGTCGATGCCGAGGTAGTCCTCGACCTTCTCGATGCCCGGTTCGAGCACGCCGACGGTGCGCTTCTTCTCGTCCACCTCGTAGTCGACGTCGGGCGTGAGGCGGGTGGCGAGGCTGGCGAACTCGTTGAACCAGCGGTTGGCCTCGCCGGACGACGGGCCGGAGATGATGAGCGGGGTGCGCGCCTCGTCGATCAGGATCGAGTCGACCTCGTCCACGATCGCGAAGTAGTGGCCGCGCTGGACCATGTCGCTCGCCTGCCACGCCATGTTGTCGCGGAGGTAGTCGAAGCCGAACTCGTTGTTCGTGCCGTAGGTGATGTCGGCGGCGTACTGCTCGCGGCGCTCCTCGGGGGTCTGGCCCGAGAGGATCACCCCGGTCGTCATGCCGAGGGCGCGGAAGACGCGGCCCATCAGCTCCGACTGGTAGCTCGCCAGGTAGTCGTTGACCGTGATGACGTGGACACCGCGGCTGGTGATCGCGTTCAGGTACGCGGCGGTGGTCGCCACCAGCGTCTTGCCCTCACCGGTCTTCATCTCGGCGATGTTGCCCAGGTGCAGCGCGGCACCGCCCATGATCTGCACGTCGAAGTGGCGCATGCCGAGCGTCCGCTTCGACGCCTCGCGCACGGCGGCGAACGCCTCCGGCAGGAGGTCGTCCAGCGACTCGCCGTTGCTGTAGCGCTCGCGCAGCTCGACGGTCTCGTGCATGAGCTCGTCGTCGGTCAGCTCGCTGAAGTCGTCCTCGAGAGCGTTGACAGCCTTCGCGTACGCCTCCAGGCGGCGGAGGGTGCGTCCCTCGCCGACACGAAGAACCTTTTCAAGAACTGAGGCCACTGATGCACTCCATTTTGCTCGGTCGGGCCGATGATGCCCGCGCCACGGCGGGCGCACGCCGGACGGCATACTCCGCCGACGATAGAGAACATCGTACTGGGTCCGCCCCGGAGGTCGTCCCGTGATCCCTGGGAGGGCCCTGCGAGACCGGTGAACGAACGGGCGCCGGGGCCGGGCAGAGGAGCGCCGATGGCGTGCGCCGCCTGGGCGCACGCCATCGGCGCGCTTGCGTCTCGGCTCAGCCGAGTTTGCGGCTCGCGGTCACGACCTCCTGCAACTCCTCGGCATCGTCGTCGAGGGCGATCACGCCGTAGTCCCAGCCCTTGCGGCGGTAGACGACGCTCGGTCGTTTGGTCTCCTGGTCCACGAACAGGTAGAAGTCGTGGCCCACCAGCTCCATGTAGTAGAGGGCGTCGTCGACGGTCATCGGGATGCTCGCGAAGACCTTCTGCCGGATCACGACGGGGCTGTACTCCTCCTCGGCCTCCGCGGCCTCCGCCGGCTCGTCCGTCACGACGGGAACGCTGCCGGTGCGCACCTGATCGAGCACCGACACCGGGGCCGCTGCGAGCCCGACCGCGCTGAAGCCGTCGGTGCTCGCCTCGCGCAGCGAGGTCGGCCGATGCTGCCCGCGATGCACCTTGCGCCTGTCCTTGGCCCTCCTGACGCGTTCGAGAAGCTTCCCGAGCGCGATGTCGAACGCGGCGTACTTGTCCGGTCCGGTCGCTTCGGACCGGACCACGGCTCGCGGTCCGACCAGGGTCAGCTCGACCCGGTCGTCGCCGTTCTGGGACCCCAGCTTCTCGTTGTGCCTGCTGACCTTGATCTCGAAGGAGATGGCCCGCTCGGCGAGATGCGCGACCTTGTCCGCCTTCTCCGTCGCGTACTCACGGAAGCGATCAGTGATTCCCAGGTTGCGTCCGACGATGTTGATGTCCATGAAGACCTCCCTGATCCGGCGTGACGTCCGCCCGGATCACGAAGGGCGGATCGCTCTCGCCTTTTCGACCACCGTAGTGCTCCCCAGCACGTAACGGAACCGTGATCAGTGGGTGAATTCCACGATTCCGCCGAACGTCCGCCGGATGATGCCGCACGCGGCCTGGTCATCGTCGCCGGCGCGGCGTGCGCGCGATGGCGGCGGCGCCGCGCACGGTGCCGCCGGCCGCCCGGATCGCGCGCGCGGCCTCCGCGATCGTGGCACCGCTCGTCACGATGTCGTCGACGATCACGCAACTCCGGTCGCACACCCGCCGGGACGCGACCATGCTGTCGGCACGGTTCTCCGCGCGCTGGGCGCTCCCGAGCGCCGCCTGGTCGGCGGTCTGCCGTGTGAGCCGGAGGGCGTGCCAGAGCGGAGGTGCGAGAGCCCGGGTGCGCGCGAGCACCATTCCCGTCGGGTGGTAGCCGCGCCGCCGCCACGCGGCGCGCGTCGACGGGATCAGGACGGGGACGGCGCTGCGGCCGCGCGTGCCGGCCGCCGCGGCGAGCGCCGGGGCCAGGGCGCCGGCCAGGGCGCGGGCCGCGTCCACCCGCCCACCGTCCTTGTAGGCCAGAAGCACGATGCGCGGCAGGTCGTCGTAATCGAGCGCCGACCACACGGCGACGCCGCGCACGGTGTGTCGTCGCACCTCGGGGGCGAGAGCGTGCGTGCAGTCGACGCAGAGCGAGCGGTCGGGCGCAGCGCATCCCGCGCAGCTCACCGGGAGCAGCACGGCGGCGGCGTCGAGGACCGCCTCGCGGATGGTCGAGCGGACATCGGGGCGGAGAGAGGCGTTGCTGATCGTCATGGCTCCAGCCTCGCCGCGGCCGCTCATGATCGGGCATCGACGACGGGATCCGTGGAGAAGTCGTCGACGGCCGCCCCCTGTGGAGGACAGCTGTGGAGGACAGCTCTGGAGGACAGCTCTGGAGGACAGCTCGGCGCGACCGGTCAGGGCTGCCCGAGCTGCACTGCGACCGCGCCCACCTTGTCCGCCTGCGTCTGCCACCCGCTCCCGGTGGGCGCCTGCAGCGTCCCGTCGCCCGCGAGCACCAGGTAGCGCGACAGGCCTCCGGCGCCCACGATCGTCCGCCCGGACGCCGGCCCCGTCGTGGTGGACGTCGTGCCCCCGATGGTCTGCTCGGCGACCCCGGTCGCGTCGCCGTTGGTCGCGCTGAGCACCACGACCGTGAGTTCGCCCGTCCACGCGATCGAGGTCGGGACGCCGTCGCCGACCGTGAGTTCGATCGGCGTCGTGATGGACGTCGGGAGGCCGTCCGATCCGCGGACCACGCCCGCTGCGAGCACCGAGTAGCCGGTCGCCGTGCGCACGATCGCCACGACCCGGGTCCCGTCCCGGGAGACGGCGAGCGCGATGATGCCGACCGCGCCGGGCCAGTCCACCTTCACGGTGTGCGGCTGCCCGTTCGCTCCCGCGACCTGAAGCGCGTCGGGGGACGTCGCGGGCACGCTCCACAACCAGCCCTGGTTGTCCAGCGCAGGCGCGATCAACCCCGGGCGGGCGTCCACGTGCACCGGGTCGCCGGTCTTCCGCACGAGCACGGCGGCTCCGCGCGACAGCACCGCGACCTCGTCGCGCGCGGCATTCACCGTCGCGGCCGAGGGCGCCAAGGCCACCACCTTGTCGCTCAGCCCGCTCAGCGGGGTGATGGTCGAGCCGTTGAGGAGGCCGAACGACTCCCCGCGGTAGACCACGGCGTGCGAGTCGACGGGCGGGTCCTGCTGCGGCACCGACCCGTCGGGCAGCGGCGGCACCTGCTGCTGGTTCCCCTCGATGGAGAGCTGGACCGACGACGCCAGCGACCCGAGGCTCTGCTCGAGCTGGAGCTGCATCCTCTGCAGCTGGAGCTGGTTCGCCTGACTCGCCTCCGAGCTGAGGTCGACGTGCGCCGCCCCGTTCGATGTCGTCACGGCGGGGACCGCGAGCTGCGTGCCCTGGGGGAAGGCGCTGATCACGGCTCCGCTGAGCCACTTGGCCGGCCCTGCGAGGACGGCGCTCGCCACGCGCGTCGCCGCCGTCGCGACGCGGGCGGGGAACCAGCGGGCGTCCGGCACCAGAGACGAGAAGTCCGCGTTGTAGAAGTAGAGCGTCTGCTGGCTGTAGACGGCACGGAAGGTCGGGTCGTCGATGACGACGCCGGAGGGCGCCACGGAGATCCGCCATTGCCCGTCCTCCTTGGCCACCTCGTAGCTGAGCCCGACCGGGGCCTTGCTCGCCACCGGATGGTAGGTCCCGGCGCTGTCCACGTTGGCGACCGGGCTGACGTCGACCGACCACTGGTTGCCGCTGTGGTCGAAGGTGCGGCTGCGGCCGTCGTCCACCGTGACCGACTCGTCCGGGTTCCAGGAGGCCGCCGTCGACCGGGTGAGGTACTCCCGGGCGATCGCGAAGTTGTTCTTCGGACTGGAGGCCGCGTCGATGAAACCCTGCACGATCCGCTGCGGCGTAGCGCCGTTCTCGGGCGGCGACGGGTTGAAGTCGAGGTCGAGCTGGTCGTTGACCTGCGCGACAGGGCCGCCCTGCCGCACAGGGCCGCTGTCGGGGATGCTGGCGCACGCCGCGAGCACCAGCGCGAGCACCAGTGCGGCGGCGACGCCGAGTCCGCGGGATGTCCTCCGGATCATGCGCGCGCCTCGCTTCCGGGTCGCGGCGCCGGATCGAGATTCCCGGCCCCTCGGTCGAGCGCGCCGGTGTCGTCCGCCGCCGACGCCTCGGGGCGCGCCGGCTTCGTGCCGGCGTCGACGGGCGGCAGCGGGAGCGGCGAGGCGGTGATGCCCTTGCCCGTGGATCGCGGCAGGGTGAGCCGGAAGCACGACCCCTGCCCGGGCATCGACCAGACCTGCAGCCAGCCGGAGTGGAGGGTGGCGTCCTCCAGAGAGATGGCGAGGCCGAGTCCGGTGCCGCCGAGCGTGCGCTTGCGGGACGGGTCGGCGCGCCAGAACCGGTCGAAGACGTGGTTGACGTCCTGCTGGTTCATGCCGATGCCGTAGTCGCGGACCGCGAGCGCGACCGCCGTCTCGTTGCTGTCGACGCTGACCACCACCGGAGCGCCCTCGCCGTGCTCGATCGCGTTGCCGATGAGGTTGCGCACCACGCGGCGGATCCGCCGTGGGTCCATGCCGACGTCGAAGTAGCCGCCGGGGGCCTCCAGCCGGAGTTCCGAGCCGTTCTGCTCGGCGAGCGTGCGCAGCTCGTCGACGACCTCCTCCGCCAGTCGAACCAGGTTGGTGGGCTCGGGGTCGAGGGCGACGGAGCCGGCGTCGTAGCGGCTGATCTCCAGGAGGTCGGAGAGCAGCCGGTCGAACCTTTCGATCTGGGTGTGCAGCAGCTCGGCCGTGCGCGAGGTCGCCGGCGGGAACGAGCCGCGCTGGTCGTAGATCACGTCACCCGCCAGCCGGATGGTGGTCAACGGAGTGCGCAGCTCGTGCGACACGTCCGACACGAAGCGCTGCTGGAGCTGCGACAGGGTCGCGAGCTGGTTGATCTGGCTCTGCATGCTGTCCGCCATCCCATTGAACGAGCGGGCCAGCGACGCGAAGACGTCCTCGCCCTTCTCGGGGATGCGCACCGCGAGGTCGCCGGCGGCGAGCCGTTCGCTGGTCCGCGCGGCGACCCGGATCGGCTCCACGACGAAGCGCACGATCAGCCAGGTGATCGCGCCGATGAGGACGATGAGCGCCAGTCCCGCGAGCAGCAGGGTGTTCTGGACGAACTGCAGGGTGTTCTCCGAGTCGCGCAGGTTGTAACCGATGTAGAGCTCGTAACGGCCGTACGACGGCAGGGTGAGCTGAGTGCCGACGACGATGCCGGGATCAGTGGAGTCCGAGCTCGCCGGCAGCGCGACCGATTGGTAGAACTGCTTGGTCCCGCCGTTCTCGACGGCGGTGCGCAGGCCCTGCGAGATCACCGGGTTGAGCGCGGGGCTGCCGCGGTCGGGCGGGGCGAGGACGCTGGTGTCCTGGCCGGGGACGCGGTAGGCCGCGATCAGCCTGCTCGAGGTCGAGGCCTGCACGGACTGCAGCGTGGAGTTGAGCAGGTTCTTGCCGATGTCGCCGGACGAGATGTCGGACGCGTTGAGCGTCGACTGCGCGGCCGTGGTGGCCCGGCTGGAGTCCCGGAGCGCCTGATCCAGGCGCGACTGGTAGAGGTCGTTGCTGATGCTGAGTGCCATGTAGACGCCGGTGACGAGGATCGCGACGCCGGTCAGGAGCAGCGTGATCGCGACCGTGCGGAGCTGCAGCGAGCGTCTCCAGAGGCGCGCCAGGTCCGACGGCAGTTGCCGCCACCACTGCCTGTCGGGCCACCGGAAGCGCATCGCGGGCTCCCGGTCAGGTCGCGGCGCCGGCGCGGTAGCCGACCCCGCGCACGGTCATGACGATCTTGGGGTTGTCCGGGTCCTGCTCCACCTTGGCGCGCAGACGCTGGACGTGAACGTTCACGAGGCGGGTGTCCGCCTTGTAGTGGTAGCCCCAGACCTGCTCCAGCAGCATCTCGCGGGTGAACACCTGCTGCGGCTTGGAGGCCAGGGCGAGAAGGAGGTCGAACTCGAGCGGGGTGAGCGCGATGCGTCCGTCGCCGCGGCGGACCTCGTGGCCGGCGACGTCGACGACGAGGTCGCCGACGCGGAGCTGCTCGGCGGGCGGGCTGGTCGGGGCGGGGCGCAGCCGGGTGCGGATGCGCGCGACCAGCTCCTTGGGATTGAACGGCTTGACCATGTAGTCGTCGGCCCCGGACTCCAGTCCTTTGACGACGTCGGCGGTGTCGGACTTGGCGGTCAGCATGATGACGGGCGTGCCGGACTCGGCCCGGATGCGGCCGCACACCTCGATGCCGTCGAGGCCGGGCAGCATCAGGTCGAGGAGGACGAGGTCGGGCTTCGCGGCGCGGAAGATGTCGAGCGCCTGGGCGCCGTCCTCGCAGAACACGGGGTCGAATCCCTCGGTGCGGAGCACGATGCCGATCATCTCGGCGAGGGCGGTGTCGTCGTCGACCACCAGGATGCGACTAGTCATGTCCGAAGAATCCCCTGAACCCCTCTCGGGCGGCGCGCGCCGCAGCGTAACGGGACAAGCGTAGTCGAGGAGGCTGCACGAGCCTTGTATGCCGGCCCGATGCGGGCTGTGGGCACGTCGAGACTGGGGAGAACCGGGTTCTCCACGTGCCCTGTGGGCGGGGCATCGCTGGGACGGCGGATGTGCCAGCATGGGAGCACTGCACCAGACGGGGGATGAGAGGCACGGCGTGAGCGACGACCAGAGCTGGCGGGCACCTGGGGAGTCCGGGCAACCGGACGGCCAGGGCACGGGGGCCGACGGCTCCGCGGCCGCGGGGCAGCAGGCGGGTGGGCCTGCGCCGGACCAGCCCCGGTACGGGGAGTACGCGCAGGGGCCGGGGCAGCCGCAGCAGCCTGGCTACCCGCAGCAGCCCGGCTACTCGCAGCAGCCCGGGTACCCGCAGCAGCCCGGCTACCCGCAGTACGACTATCAGGCCTGGCAGCAGCAGGGCTGGCAGCAGCCGTACGACGCCACGGGCGCCCAGCCCGGCTGGGCTCCGCCCCCGAAGCCGGGGCTGATCCCGCTGCGCCCGCTGTCGTTCGGGAACCTGCTCGGCGCGCCGTTCCAGGCGCTGCGCCGCAACCCGAAGATCACCGTCGGCGCGGCCCTCCTGCTCCAAGGTGTCCCCGCCGTCTTCGTCGCCGCGATCCTCTACGGCGGCATCTACCTCCTCTTCTCCCGGATCGAGACGGCGAACGCCGCCGATCGCAGCACCATCACCGCGGGGGCGGTGGGCGGCAGCATCGTGCTCGGAGTGCTGGTCATCGTCATCTCCGGGATCTTCGGCGCGCTGCTCCAGGGCGTCATCGTCGCCGAGGTGTCGCGTGAGACGCTCGGCGAGAAGCTGAACCTGCGCACGCTGTGGCGGCTCATCCGCCCCCGGTTCGGCGCGCTGGTGGGCTGGACGTTCCTGTGGTCGCTGTTCTGGCTGGTCGCGCTCGCACTGGTGGTCTCCATCATCATCGCCCTCGCGATGCTGGGCGGCACGGCCGGCGTGGTGGGCGCTGTCCTCGTGGGGATCGGCGGGAGCCTCGGCCTGCTGGCCGTCTTCGTCTGGCTCTACACCAAGCTCTCGATCGTGCCGAGCGCGCTCGTCATCGAGCGTCTGCCGTTCCGCTCCGCCATCGCGCGCTCCTGGCGGCTCACGTCGGGCTACTTCTGGCGCACGTTCGGCGTGCTCGTCCTGATCTGGCTGATCATCTGGGCCGTGACCCAGGTCATCTCCTTCCCGTTCGCGATCATCGGCGGCATGCTGGGCGGCATCTTCGCGCCGACCTCGCTCAGCTCGACAGACCCGAACTCGTACGGTCAGGTCCTGATCGGCCAGCTCGGAGTCAACAGCCTGTCGGCGATAGTCGGCGCGATCGTGGGCGCCATCGGAAGCGTCGTGCAGTGGGGAGCCGTCAGCCTGATCTACATCGACCTGCGGATGCGCAAGGAGGGCCTCGACCTGGAGCTGGTGCGCTTCGTGGAGGCCCGGCAGACCGGTCAGGAACTGCCGGACCCGTTCACGCAGCCCGCGCCGAGCACCTCCGCCCCGAACGCGGCCTGACCGGGCGCCTGAGCGTGCGCTTCGACATCCCGGTCGATCCGAGCTCGCCGCAGGCGCAGGACTGGATCCGCACCGAGCTCGCCAAGCCGGAGTACCAGACCGCGAAGCCGACCTGGTTCGACATCGCCTCCAAGGCGGTGCAGGACTGGATCGCGTCGCTGCTCAACGGTCCGACCGGGGACGCCGGTCCGGTGCTCCTCGTCGTGGTCGTGCTGATCGTCGCGGCCATCATCGTGGTCGCGTTCATCGTGTTCGGCCGGCCCCGGGTGAACCGGCGGGCGGCGTCCGCCCCGCGCGCGCTGTTCGGCGCCGGCGACGCCCGCTCGGCGGACGAGCTGCGCCGTTCGGCGGCGGAGGCCGCCCGCGCCGAGGACTGGCCGCTCGCGATCGAGGAGCAGTTCCGCGCCGTCGCGGCCGCGCTCGACGAGCGCACCCTCGTGGAGGTCCGTCCCGGCACCACCGCGACCGAGTTCGCCGCCCAGGCCTCGCGGGCCGCGCCCGCGGAGGCGGCCGAGCTGCGTCAGGCCGCCCGGACCTTCGACGAGGTCCGCTATCTCGACCGGCCCGGCTCCGAGGCCGGCTATCAGCACCTCCTCGACCTCGACGGGCGGCTCCAGCGGGTGCGTCCGGCCCAGGAGGCCCAGAGCGTGACCGGAATCCTCGCATGACGAGCACCGGCATGACCGGAACACTGACATGACCGGAACACTGGCACCCGAAGCCGAACGCCCGTCCGCGCCGGACGCCGGCGCTGCGGACGCGCCCGCCGTCTCCCCCACGGTCCGTCGCACCGCGCGCCGCGCCGTCCCGTGGATCGTCCTCGCGGTCATCGCTGTGATCGTCGGGCTGGGCGGGGTGCTTCTGAACGGCGGCGGAAGCATCGGCGGCGACCCGATGAGCGCCACCAACCCGGGCCCGGTCGGCGGCAAGGCCCTCGCGCAGGTGGTCGGCCGGCAGGGCGTGACCGTGCGAACCGCGGGCACGCTCGACGAGGTCCGCGCCGCCGCGGGAGACGACACCACCGTGCTCGTCTACGACCCGGCGGGCAACCTGGATCGGCAGGGCTACGACCAGCTCAGCTCGATCGCGAGCACCATCGTGCTGGTGGAGCCCGACTTCGCTGCGCTGCAGGCCCTCGCCCCCGGCGTGCACGCGGCGGGCGACACCGGCTCCACGGCCGCCGCCGGCTGCGACCTCCCCGTCGCCCGGCGTGCCGTGCAGATCGACCCGCGTCCCACCGCCAACACGAAGGACATCGCGTCACCGGGCAGCTTCCGGGTCACCGGCGACGCGACCGCGTGCTTCGTGGCGTCCGGAGGCCGCGCCTCCCTGGTGCGCACGACCTACGACGGCCGCACCGTCTACCTGCTCGGATCGGCCGCCACCCTCATGAACGACGGCGTCGACCGACTCGGCAACGCCGCCCTCGGCCTCGGCCTCCTCGGCGAGCACCGCACGCTGGTCTGGTACCTGCCCGGCCTGCTCGACCGACCGGTCACCGGGCCGCCCGACCTCGCGACGCTGACTCCAGGCTGGGTGACGCCGGTCCTCCTGCTCCTGACGCTGGTGTTCGCCGCCGCCGCCGTCTGGCGCGGCCGCCGCTTCGGGCCGCTGGTGGTCGAGCATCTCCCCGTCGTCGTGCGCGCAAGCGAGACCCGGGAGGGCCGCGCCCGCCTCTACCAGCGGGCGTCCGCACGGCTCCGCGCCGCCGACGCGCTACGGATCGGGGCGATCGGCCGGCTGGCCGTCCAGGTCGGCCTCCCGCGCGTGGCCACCACCGAGGAGGTCGCCGACGCCGTCGCCGCGATCACCGGCCGCGACCTCGGCGGCATCCTCTCCCTGCTCCTGGAACAGCGTCCGGACAGCGACCGGGAGCTCGTCGAGCTCTCCGACCGGCTGGCCGAGCTCGAACGCGCGACGGCCGACGCCGTCTCGCCGCATACTCCGCGAACGACCGGAAGAATGGAACCATGACCGACCTCACGACCGGCTCCCACTCGGCCTCGGCAGCACCGGACGGCGCCACCGCGCCGTCCTCGCCCGGCTCCTCCGACCTGCGGCACGCGCTCGCACGCGTGCGCGCCGAGGTCGGCAAGGCCGTCGTCGGCCAGGACGGCGCGGTCACCGGCCTGATCATCGCGCTTCTCGCCCGCGGCCATGTCCTCCTGGAGGGCGTGCCCGGCGTCGCCAAGACCCTGCTCGTGCGCGCGCTCAGCGAGGCGCTGAGCCTGTCGACCACGCGCATCCAGTTCACTCCCGACCTGATGCCGGGCGACGTCACCGGCTCGCTCGTCTACGACGCGCAGACCGGCGGGTTCGTGTTCCGCGAGGGCCCGGTGTTCACCAACATCCTGCTGGCGGACGAGATCAACCGCACGCCGCCGAAAACCCAGTCGGCGCTGCTGGAGGCGATGGAGGAGCGTCAGGTCAGCGTCGACGGTGTGAGCCGGCGGCTCCCGGACCCGTTCATCGTCGCGGCCACCCAGAACCCGATCGAGTACGAGGGAACCTACACCCTGCCGGAAGCCCAGCTCGACCGGTTCCTGCTCAAGCTCACGCTCGACGTTCCGGAGCGCGAGGCCGAGGTGGAGGTGCTGCGCCGGCACGCGGCCGGGTTCAACCCGCGCGACCTCGCCGGGGCGGGCGTGACACCCGTGCTCGACGCCCGGCAGCTCGAATCCGCGCGGGCGGCCGCCGCAGCGGTGGGGGCCAACCCGGATGTGCTCGCCTACATCGTCGACCTGGCCCGCGCCACCCGGCGCAGCCCCTCGGTGCGCCTCGGCGTCAGCCCGCGCGGCACGACTGCTCTGCTCGCCGCCGCGAAGGCCTGGGCCTGGCTGTCGGGCTACGACTCGATCACGCCCGACCACGTCCAGGCGATGCTCGTGCCGGTCTGGCGGCACCGCATCCAGCTCCGTCCCGAGGCGGAGCTGGAGGGCGTGGGCGCCGACGCCGTGCTGCGCTCGATCGTGCAGCAGGTCCAGGTCCCGATCTAGGCCCCGACGATGACCGTGTCCGGACGTTTCGTCGCCCTGCTCGCGCTCGGCGCCGTCCCCGTCGTGCTGCTCGGCGGCGCGGCGGGACCCGCCTACGCCGCGCTCGGCGGCTGGGTGCTGCTGTGCCTGGTGCTCGGGTCGATCGACCTCGCGCTGGCGGCCTCCCCGCGCCGGCTGCGGATGAGCAGGGAGCTGCCGGCGCGCGTCCGCCTGGGTGCGGAAGCCGCCGGCGAGCTCTTCGTCACGAACACCGGAACGAGGACGCTGCGCGGCGTACTGCGCGACGCGTGGGAGCCGTCTGCCGGCGCCGAGCCGACGCGAACCGCGATCAGCATCCCACCGGGCGAGCGCCGGCGGATCGTCGTGTCGCTGACACCGTGGCGGCGCGGCGAGCGCCGGGTGGAGCAGGTCACCGTGCGCGCCTTGGGCCCGCTGGGCCTCTGGGCGCGGCAGGCCACGCTGTCCGCTCCCGGCCGCATCCGCGTGCTGCCGCCGTTCAACGCCCGCAAGCACCTGCCGTCCCGGCTGGCGCGGCTCCGCGAGCTGGACGGCACCACGAGCGTGATGCTGCGCGGCCAGGGCACGGAGTTCGACTCGCTGCGCGAGTACGTGAGGGGGACGACGTGCGGTCGATCGACTGGCGGGCGACCGCCCGGCGGCACGACCCGACCGGAGGCCGCGGGGCGCGGGTGATGGTCCGCACCTGGCGGCCGGAGCGCGATCGTCGCGTGGTGCTGGTGATCGACACCGCCCGCACTTCGGCGGCGCGGATCGCGGACGAGCCGCGCATCGACACCGCGTTCGAGGCGTCGCTGCTGCTGGCCGCGCTCGCCTCCCGGGCGGGCGACCGCGTCGATCTGCTGGCGTTCGACCGCGTCGTCCGCGGCCGCGTGCAGGCGGCGGCCGGGTCCGAACTCCTCTCCCGCATGGTGGACACGATGGCGGGCATCGAACCCGCGCTGATCGAGATGGACTGGTCGGCGGTGCCGGCTCAGGTCGGCACGCTCACCAGCCAGCGTTCGCTCGTCGTCCTGCTGACGTCGCTCGACGCGCCGGGAGGCTCGCGCGGCCTCCTCTCGGTGCTGCCGCAGCTCACCCGCAAGCACCTCGTGCTGGTGGCGAGCGTGACCGACCCGGACACGGAGGCCGCGACGACGCAGCGTGGGCGCCGGGAGGACGTCTACCGGGCGGCCGCCGCGGAACGGGCGCTGCTCGACGTGGCCCGTGTGTCGGCCGCGGTGCGCCGCCTGGGCGGCGAGGTGGTCACGGGGTCCCCCGCCGACCTCCCGCCGGCCCTCGCCGACCGCTACCTCGCGCTGAAGGCCGCCGGTCGGCTCTGAGCACGGCCCGCGCATTCGTGCCGAATCTCGGCACTGTCCGGAGCGCACATTCGTGACGAATGTGCGTAATGGCGGCGCGAAAAGGGACATTCGTGACGAATGTCGGGCGCGCCGCGGGGCTGCTCAGCCGGCGACGACGCGGCGGTCGCCCGCCTCGAAGGCGGTGAGGTCGCCGGTCTCGCCCGCGCGCACCGCCCGGCGGCCGACGAACAGCATGTAGAAGAGGTACGCCGCGAGCGCGAGCGCGCCGATGGCGATTTTCAGCCACACCGGCAGCGCGGACGGCGTCACGAAGCCCTCGATCAGGCCAGAGACGAACAGGCTGATCACGCAGCCGATCGCGATCGTGAACAGCGCCCGGCCGTCCTCGGCGAGCGCCTGCCCGCGGGTGCGAGCGCCCGGCGCGATCCACGCCCAGAAGATCCGCAGTCCCGCGGCGGCGGCGACGAAAACGCTGGTGAGCTCCAGGAGGCCGTGGGGCAGGATGTACGAGAACAGCACGTCCCCGCGCCCGTAGGCGAACATGACGCCCGCCGCCGTGCCGATCCCGACCGCGTTCTGGATGAGCACGTACGGCACCCACAGGCCGGTGATCCCGAACGCGATGCACTGCGCGGCGATCCAGGCGTTGTTCGTCCACACCTGCCCCGCGAAGGAGGCCGCGGGGTTGTTCGAGTAGTAGTCGACGAACGAGTGGTTCACGTACTGCTTCAGGTCGGCGTCGTCGCCGAGGTTGCGCAGCACCTCCGGGTTGCCGGTGATCCACAGCGCATACAGCGTGGACACGATCACCGTGCCGACCGCCACGGCCAGCACGATCAACCGGACTCGGTAGAGGGCCGCGGGGAGCTGCAGGGCGAAGAAGCGAGGGATCTGCGAGAACAGGTTCGAGCCGGCGCCCGTGAAGCGCAGCCGCGCCGAGGCGAGCGTCACCGAGAGCCGGTCCCCCACTGCGGTCGAGCCCGCGCTGGTCTGGATGGCCGACAGATCGGCCGCGCCGGACTGATACAGGTCGATCAACTCGTCGGCATCGCGGCCGTCCAAGCGTCGGCGGCGGGCCAGCCGGGAGAGCCTCTCCCAGTCGGCGCTGTGCGCGGCAGTGTATGCGTCGAGATCCATCTGCTTGAATGATAGCCATGACGGCATCCGCGCCCCTCCTCCCGGGTGGGGGCCTTTCCACGGCGGGCCTCCCGACCGGGGCCGCAGCGGCCGAGCGCGAGCTGGTCACGGGCGAGGCGGTCACCCTGGATGTCAAGCCCGCGAGTTACATCCTCCGTGCGGCAGGGACGATCATCGACTGGCTGTTCTCGATGCTCGTCATGCTCGGGCTGATCCTGCTCCTGGTGGGCACCGGCGGCGGACTCGACCAGGCGCTGGTGCGCGCGCTGGTCATCCTCGTCCTGGTGTTCGGGACGGTGGTCCTGCCGACCGGGATGGAGCTGCTGACCCGCGGCCGCTCGCTCGGCAGGCTGGCGGTCGGCGCCCGCATCGTGCGCGACGACGGCGGCGCGATCGGCTTCCGGCACGCGTTCATCCGCGCTCTCGCCGGTGTGCTCGAGATCTACCTGAGCTTCGGCGGGATCGCGGCCTTGACCGGCCTGCTCAACTCCCGCTCCAAGCGCCTCGGCGACCTGCTGGCGGGCACCTACAGCCAGCTCGAGCGCGTCCCGCAGCCGCAGCCGCTCCCGCTGTACCTGCCGCCGCAGCTTGCCGGCTGGGCGCTCAACGCGGACGTCGGGAGGCTGCCCGACCGGCTGTCGCGGCGGATCGCGCAGTTCGTGCGGCAGGCCCCGCAGCTCACCGCCGCCGCCCGGTACGGGCTGAGCACCGAGCTCGCCCGCGAGGCGGCGCCGTACGTGTCGCCGCTGCCGCAGGTCGACGCCGAGGCGTTCCTGGTCGCGGTCGCCGTGCTCCGCCGCCAGCGGGACGCCGCCGGCCTGGCGTTGGAGGCCGAGCGGCTTCAGCGCCTGGAACCGGTGCTCGACGCGCTGCCGCACTCCTTCCCGGACCGCTGATCCGGCCGATCCCGCACACCCCAGGAGCGCCGATGACCGAGTACCGTGCCCACTTCGACGCGAGCGTGTCGTTCGCCAACGGCGGCAGCCTGGCCGCGGAGGGGTTCCGGCTGGACGTGCCCTCGGAGTCGGTCGGCGAGACGGAGGTCGCCGAGCTCTTCGTCCGTCACCTCGGCCTGGCGCTCGTGGGAGCCGTCGAGCTGCGGGACCTGCGGATCGTGGCCGAGCCGCACCGCGGCAGCCGCGGAATGGAGGCGACGCCGTCGGACGCGACGTCGCGCCGCGTCGTCGACCTCAGCCACACCATCCGCGCCGGGCTGGTCACCTACCCGGGCCTCCCGGAGCCGGTCATCACCCCGCACCTCACCCGCGAGACGTCGCGCGAGCGCTACGCCCCCGGCACCGAGTTCGCGATGGACGTGATCACCATGATCGGCAACACGGGCACCTACCTCGATAGTCCGTATCACCGCTACGCGGACGGCGGCGACCTCGCCTCGCTCGACCTGGCGACCCTGGTCGGGCTGCCCGCCGAGGTCTTCCATCTGGTGGACGCCGCCGAGCGCGGCATCCCGGCCTCGGTGTTCTTCGACCGGGACCTGGCCGGCACGGCCGTACTGCTGCACACCGGCTGGGACACCCGCTTCGGGACGCCCGCCTACGCGTCGGGGGCGCCTTACCTCACGGAGGCCGGCGCCCGGCACCTGGCCGACGCGGGCGTGACGCTCGTGGGCATCGACTCGCTCAACATCGATGACACCGAAAGCGGCGGCTCGCGCCCGGCGCACAGCATCCTGCTGGCGCACGGCATCCACGTGGTCGAGCACCTGACCCGGCTGGGCGACCTGCCGGCCCGCGGCGCGCGCTTCACGGCGGCGCCGCCGGCGGTCGAGGGGTTCGGGACGTTCCCGGTGCGGGCGTTCGCGGAGGTGTGACGCTCCGCGGCACCGGGTCAGTCGTGCAGGATCTTCTGGAACAGGACGTGGTCCTGCCAGCGCCCGGCGATCTTCAGGTAGTTCGGTGCGACGCCGATCCGCTCGAAGCCGGCTCGGGTGAGCACCGACTGGGAGGCGTGGTTGGCCAGCAGCGTCGCCGCCTGCACCCGGTGCAGGGCGTAATCGTCGCGGGCGGCGTCGAGCAGCACCGACAGTGCCACCGACGCCAGGCCGCGACCGGTGTGGCCGCGGTCGAGCCAGTAGCCGACCATCGCGCTCTGGAAGGCGCCCCGGACGATGTTGCTGAGGTCCATGCCTCCGGCGATCTCGTCGCCGTCCACGATCACGAGCGGAACGGCGGTCTCCAGCGACCGGAGCGCCAGCAGCTCCAGCGTGCGGGTGCGCTGGCCCGCCTCGGTGAAGAACTCCTCCGAGCGCGTCGGGTCCCAGGGGGCCAGGTGGCCGCGGTTGCGGAGGTAGGCGGCGGCGAGCGCCGCGGCGTCCTCCTCCCGGCGCAGGCGCAGGAGCAGGCCGCCGGGGAGCTCCCGGTCTGCGAAGTCGAGCGCCATCAGTAGCGGTAGTGGTCGACTTTGTAGGGGCCCTCGACCGGCACGCCGATGTAGGCGGCCTGCTCGTCCGTGAGGGTGGTGAGCTGCACGCCGAGCGCGGCCAGGTGGAGGCGGGCGACCTTCTCGTCCAGGTGCTTCGGCAGCACGTAGACGCCGATCGGGTAGTTCTCGGTCGAGACGAAGAGCTCGAGCTGGGCGAGCACCTGGTTGGCGAACGAATTGCTCATCACGAAGCTCGGGTGGCCGGTGGCGTTGCCGAGGTTCATCAGGCGGCCCTCGGACAGCACCAGGACGCTGCGGCCGTTCGGCAGCCGCCACTCGTGCACCTGCGGTTTGATCTCCACCTTCTCGGCGCCGGGCAGCGCCTCCAGCGAGGCCATGTCGATCTCATTGTCGAAGTGGCCGACGTTCGCGACGATGGCGAGGTGCTTCATCGCGAGGATGTGGTCGAGGGTCACGACGTTGAGGTTGCCCGTGCCGGTGATGACGATGTCGACCTGGTCGACGACGGACTCCAGCGTGGTCACTTGGAAACCGTCCATCGCCGCCTGGAGGGCGTTGATCGGGTCGACCTCGCTGACGATGACCCGGGCGCCCTGGCCCCGCAGAGCCTCCGCGGCGCCCTTTCCCACGTCGCCGTAGCCGGCGACGAACACGACCTTGCCGCCCATGAGCACGTCCGTCGCACGGTTGAGGCCGTCCGGCAGCGAGTGGCGGATGCCGTATTTGTTGTCGAACTTGCTCTTGGTCACCGAGTCGTTGACGTTGATGGCCGGGAACAGCAGCTCGCCGTGCTTGGCGAGATCGTAGAGGCGGTGGACGCCGGTGGTGGTCTCCTCGGTGACGCCGAGGATGCCGTCCGCGATGCGCGTCCAGCGGTCGGGCGAGGTGGCGAGGAGGCGCGCAGCGCGGCGAGGATGACGCGGTACTCGTGGCTGTCACCCTCGGCGTCGGCGGGCACGGCGCCGGCGAGCTCGAACTCGCGGCCCTTGTGGACCAGCAGGGTGGCGTCGCCGCCGTCGTCGAGGATGAGGTTGGGGCCGGCCCAGTCGGCTCCGGCTGCCGCGGCCTCCGCGCTCCAGTCGAAGATCTGCTGGGTGCACCACCAGTACTCGTCCAGCGTCTCGCCCTTCCACGCGAACACCGGGACTCCGGCGGGGCCTCCGGCGTGCCGAGGGGGCCGACAGCGATGGCCGCGGCGGCCTCGTCCTGTGTGGAGAAGATGTTGCAGCTGGCCCAGCGCACCTGCGCGCCGAGGGCCACCAGTGTCTCGATCAGCACCGCGGTCTGCACAGTCATGTGCAGCGAGCCGGCGATGCGAGCGCCCGCGAGCGGCTGGGAGGCGCCGAACTCCTCGCGAAGCGCCATCAGGCCGGGCATCTCGTTCTCGGCGAGCCGGATCTGGTGCCGGCCGGCCTCCGCGAGCGAGAGGTCGGCGACGCGGAACGGCAGGGACGTGTCAGTGACGGCGGAAGGCATGGAGCCATTGTCCCATGCGCTCGTCGTCCCGCCAGCAGGTGGCGGCAGCAGGGACTACTCGGCGCGGATGAGCGCCAGCACCTCGTCGCGGATGCGCGTCATCGTGGGGGCGTCGGCGCCCTCCACGTTGAGGCGCAGCAGCGGCTCGGTGTTGGACGGGCGCACCGAGAACCACCAGAACGGCTCGGTCTCGTCGGTCAGCCCGGTGACCGTGAGGCCGTCCAGCTCGTCGAAGTCGGCGCGGCCGGTGAACGCCTCCACGACCCGCGCGTAGGCGGCAGGGACGTCCTCCACCGTCGAGTTGATCTCGCCGGACTGCGAGTACGGCGTGTACGCCGCCGCCAGCTCGGACAGCGGGCGCTCCTGCGCGCCGAACTCGGCCAGCATGTGCATCGCGGCCAGCATGCCGTTGTCGGCGCTCCAGAAGTCGCGGAAGTAGTAGTGCGCCGAGTGCTCGCCGCCGAAGACCGCTCCGGTCTCGCGCATGGCCGCCTTGATCAGGGAGTGGCCGACGCGCGTACGATACGGCGTCGCCCCTGCGGCTTCGATCGTCTCCGGGACGATGTTGGAGGTGATCAGATTGTGGATGACCGTGATGGGGGCATCCGGGTCCTCCGCGCGGGCCCGGTCGATCTCGCGGAGGGCGACGATCGCGGCCACCGCGGACGGTGACACCGCGGCTCCGGTCTCGTCCACGACGAAGCAGCGGTCCGCGTCGCCGTCGAAGGCGAGGCCGAGGTCGGCGCCGTGCTCCACGACCGCCGCCTGGAGGTCGACCAGGTTGGCCGGCTCCAAAGGGTTCGCCTCGTGGTTCGGGAAGCTGCCGTCGAGCTCGAAGTACAGCGGGACGATCTCGATGGGCAGGGCGGGAAGCCCCGCGGCCTCGCCGAGCACCGCGGGGACGGTCAGTCCGCCCATGCCGTTGCCGGCGTCCACCACGATCCTGATCGGGCGGATGTCGCTCAGGTCGACCAGTCCGCGCAGGTAGGCGGCGTAACCCGCCAGGACGTCCTGCTCGCGGTACGAGCCGGGCTGGGCGACGGGCTCCAGCCCCTCGGCCAGGTAGACGGCCGCGCGGTCGCGGATGGCGGCGAGGCCGGTGTCGAGGCTGAGGCCCTGTGCGCCGGCGCGGGAGAGCTTGATGCCGTTGTAGGTGGCGGGGTTGTGGCTCGCGGTGAACATCGCGGCGGGCGCCTGCAGGGCGCCGGACGCGAAATACGACTCGTCGGTGGAGCACAGCCCGATCGACACGACGTCCGCCCCGCGGGCCTGCGCACCGCGTGCGAAGGCGGCGGCGAACTCCGGCGAGGAGTCGCGCATGTCGTGGCCGACCACGACCTCCGCCCCGGCGGCGCCGATCTCGTCGACGAAGGCCGCGGCGATCGCGGTCACGACCTCGGGGGTCAGTCCGCTGCCGACCAGCCCGCGCACATCGTAGGTCTTGATCACCCGGGAGAGGGCGTCGCGGTAGTCGTCGATCGAGTCAGATGTGTGCACGCGGTCACACTACTTGATCTCGCCGAAGACCTCGTGCCGGACGATCTGCCAGCCCTGCGGCGCCGACAGGCGCTCGGCGTGGATGGCGCACAGATCGTACGAGTGCGGCTCGTGGTTGAGGCTGAGCGGGCCGAGCACAGCCATCGAGTCCGCGTAGACGTACGTCAGCGTCGACACGGCGTCGCGCGGACACGCGACACGGGAACACGGGCGGCTCAACATCGGCCTCAGACTACCGGAGCCCCGCCGACGTAGGATTGCGACATGCCCCGCAACCGCCGCACCAGCAGCAACCCTCCGGCGACCAGCCGGTGGCGCAGCCGTCACGGACGCGGCGCGCGCGGGCCGGTGACCGGGCCGCATCTGCCGATGCTGCAGAACCGCATCGACTTCTTCGACATGACCGTGGCCTCCACCGCCGACTACCTCAAGGGCGTCTGGCCGGACGAGCTGGCGGACGTGCACTTCGAGGTCGCCGCCACGCCGGTCGGCAACACGGGGAGCGACGGTGTGGACCGCTGGTACGTCGACCACGCGCGCCAGCGCGTGGTGCTCTACCGCGTACCCATCCAGCGGCTGACCAAGCTGCACCGGGACGACGACCTGCACCGCCGGATGTACATCGAGGGCTGCGTCTTCCGCGCCGTCGCCGAGCTGCTCGGCAAGGACCCGTGGGACCTCGCTCCCGACCGGTTCCGGCACTTCTGAACAAGCCGCCTGCGCGACCCGGTCTCAGTGCGGGTAGACCTCTCAGTGCGGGTAGACCTCGATCGGCGCCGCGAGCGGGCCCGCGGGCGAGACTGCGAACGAGCTCGTCTGACCGTCCCCGGAGAAGCTGACGCCGACCACGAGGCCGTCGCCTCCGGTGAGCGTGTACCGTCCGGGGTTCACCGACGCGCTGGTCCCGCCCTCCGCGGGCACTGTGAGCCTGATTGCCGAACCCGACGCGGGCTGGATCTTCACCGTGACGTCCTTGTCCGCGGCGTTGGCGAAGTGCACACGCGCGCCCGGTCCCGGCGGCACGGCGACCAACTGGGAGTCGGTGATCGGCGGAGAGGACACGAACCATGCGAAGTCGCGCGTCTTCGCCCCGATGACCGACGGGTGGACGGCGGCGACGACGGGGACGTTGGAGCGGACGGTGACGTCGAAGCTCCCGTCCTTCAGGTGGTCGAGCGGGATCTCGGCGACATGTCCCGCCTTCACGGTCTGCGCGAACGAGTTGCCCGCGGCCGTGCCCGCCTCCCCCACTGCACCGATCGTGATCTGGGCGTCCTGGGTTCCTGGTGCGAAGACACGCACGGTCGGGAACTCCACGCTGACGGCCTCGGCTGACTGAGCGGCGGTGACGGCGGCGAGCGAGGCGATGGTCACCCCGGAGATCGTCTGCACCCGCGAGGGCGCGCCTGTCACTCCGGCGAGTTCCACACCGCGCGGGTCGATGCCCTGCTCGAAGCTCTGCTGCATGGAGGCCACGACCGAGCCGCCCGTGGTGGTCACGTGGACCACGGGAGCGGTGGCGGAGGGCGCGAGGCCGGCGAGCGGGACGACTTTCTGCGCTCCGGCCGGGACGACGATCCCGGTCGCGCCGGGGGCGGCGACCCGGCCGGTCTCGGTGAAGATGTCGAGGTTGACGGTCGCGTCGACGGAGGTCGGGTTGGACAGCAGCACGAGGCTGGTCTGGCCGAGGGTGGTCGCGCCGGCGACGAGCCAGCTGTCGGCGCCGGCCTCCGCGCAGGAGGCCGCGGCCAGGCCGGCGAGGTCCGGGCTGGTGACGTTCTGGGCCTGAGCGCCCGCGAACAGCGGAGGACGGGTCGCGCCCTGCGGGGTCGCGGCCGTCAGCGCGAGGGGGCCTGGTCGGCCGAGCCTGTGGAGGCGTCCGGCTTGAGGTTCCTCGTCTGGGTGTCGGGGCCGTCTGTGCCGTAGACGGTGGAGAACCTCCCGATGGCGCTCGGCTGCGAGGCCTGGCCGGCGTCGGCGGCGAGGGCGAGGGCGGGGCCCGGGCACACGCGCTGCTGATCGGCGGGGACGGGGTGGACGGTCTTCGACGGCGCGTCGATCGCGAAGCCGGACAGCGGCAGCAGGGTGGCGCCGCCGATCACGACGGCGGCGATCCCGATGCCGACGACGCCTCCGATCGCGCGGACGCCGCCCTGGGCGAGGGCACGGCGGTCAGCCACGGTCGCTCCTCTCGATGGCGGGACGGGGCCGGACGATGGTCTCGTCGAGGCCGTCCTCCAGCGTGGTCGGGGCGTCGAAGGAGACGGCGGCCTGGAGGGCGAAGTCGTGCGCGGTGGCGTTCGGCCCCGTAGCGGGCTCGGGCTCGGTCACGGTCTCGTGCACCGGGACCGCGGCTTCGGCCGACTGGTGCTCGTGCTCGTGCTCGGGCTCGGGCTTCGGGGCCGTGAGCTCCTCCGGCTCGGGACGCGCCTCTCGCGCCTCCTCTTCGTCCGCGGACTCGACGACGGCCTCGTCCTCCGGCTCGGCGTCCCACTCCTCCAGGCTCTCGCCGGAGACGGGGATGTCGCCGTCCGAGGGCGGGATCGGCTCGTCGTCCGGCTCGATCGCGGGAGGCTCGCCGCCGTGCTTGCGCGCGGGGCGGCGCGAGTTCAACTCGGAGACGCGGTCGGCGGAGCGCGTGGTCGGGATGGCCAGCAGCAGCGTGAAGCCGACGATCAGACCCTGGACGAGGAGCACGATCACGCGCCACATCCCTCCCGCGTCCGGCGGGATCAGCGCCGCGGGCGGCTCGACGGTCGTACCGCGGTCGAAGGCCCACAGCGAGCCGGTCGTGGTCTGGCCGACCGGCGCGAGCAGCGAATTCGCGTCCATCGCGACGCTCGCGCGCGCCCGGGTGGCGTCGGCCGCCGTGGTGTCCGGCTTGGTCCCGACGTGCTCGTCCAGCGCCGTGGCCGACGGGGTGAGCAGCACGAAGTCGATGCCGAGCCGCTTCAGCTCGCCGGAGGCGTCGTAGCCGCTGCGCGACGCGAGGTTCCCGGCGAGCGTCGCGAGCTCCCGCTGTCCGGCGGACAGCGACCGCTCGGTCGAGCTCAGCGTGGTCTGGCCGTCGAGGGTCTGCCCGGTCCCGCGGACGACCTCCGCCCGGATGCCGCCGTCGGGCTGCGGCGTGAGCCGCAGCGTCCCGGTGCGCGGCTGGGTCGCGGCTTTGGCCGTCACCACTGCCGGCATCGTCCGCCCGTCGCTCGCGGTCACGGAGGCCTGGCCGTCGTGCGTGGCGATCGCCGAGGGCACGGCCGCGATCGCGATCGTCACCATCGCGACCCAGGCCGGGGCGAGCGCGCCGCGCCGGAGGGCCGACAGTGCGAGCACGGCCGCGCCGATGAGGCCGAGCCAGTACAGGCTCACTGCGCTCCCCGGCCAGATCGGGACGATCGCCGATCCGGAGACCGCGACCTCGACGTGCAGCGCCGTCACGGCCGTGAGGAAACCGGCGAGCGCCACCACCAGCGCCACGACCGCCCGGACCGTTCCGCGCAGGAAGAGCGCGAGGATCGCGAGGATGCCGAGCGGCGCGAGCAGGACGGGCACGATGATGGTGCCCGGCACGGCGCTCAGCCCGAAGGCGTGTGCGAGGACGTGCCAGCCGCCGAGCGCGCCGTCCGGGAAGCCGAGGGCGAGCTGCCATGCGGGAGTCCGGCGGGCGTCGAGCGGGACGCCGGGGTCGGCGAAGATCGACAGCCAGGCGCCGCGGGAGGCCTGCTGCCAGACCAGGGGCGCGAACAGCACGACGGCCGGCAGCGGGATGAAGACGATGCGCGCGGCGCGGCGGCCGGCGAACACGATGGCGGCGATCCAGGCGATCGCGAGCGCCGGGATGAGGATCGGCGCGCAGGCGACGGTCGCCGCCGCGATCAGGGCCGTCGTTGCGCTGGCCGTCCACGAGCGGCGTGCGGCGAGACCGGCGAAGAACAGCCACGGCAGGAGGATGTGCGCGAGCACGGCGCCGGGTCGGCCGCCCTGCAGCGCGACGAACAGTGTGGGCGCCAGCGCGTAGACGACGGCGGCGAAGGCCCGGAGGGTCGGCCGGACGGTCAGCCGTGCGGCGGCGAGCCAGGCGCCGAGGGCCGCGAGCGGCAGGGCGAGCAGCCAGAGCACCACGAGCGAGACGCTCGGCTGCCAGAACGTGAGGGTGCCCAGGACGGCGAGCACGGCGGAGAACGGGTCGGCGGCGCCGGTGAAGCCCAGGTCGATGTCGCGCCAGCCGTAGCCGAGGTTCGCCCAGAGGTCGCCGACGGAGGTGCTCAGCGGCAGCATCCCGCCGCCGGTGATCGCCCCCGAGCCGGCCAGCGGGTAGAGCAGGAGGACGCCGACGGCCAGCATCGCCAGCACCGTCCAGCCGCCCCCGCCGCCCCAGAAGTCGAGTTCCTGGCGCTCGCCCTGCTGCCGGACCATCGCCGCCTCGCGCTTGAGCGCGCGGCCGCGGCGGACCTCGGCGAACGGCAGCCGCAGCGGCGCGATTGCCGCCCAGCCCACCGCGCGGGCGCGAGCGAGCCGGCGGCGGGCGCCGCCGATCGCCATGCCGGAGAACGCGACCCGGAAGGCCGCGCCCAGCTCACCGCCGACGGAGCCCGGCTCCTTGCGGAGCAGGCGCACGATCGAGCGCAGGATCGCCAGCGGCACAAGCGTCAGCCAGTGCGGCACGAGCGCCCAGCCGGGCGCGTAGACCATCCGCCGGTGGAGCTGCGCCCTGCGGCGCTCCCCTGCGAGCTTGCGGCGCACGGACCACTTGCGCGAGAGGTTCGGCCCGGCGACCCCGTCGCCTCCGACGGCGACGCGGGCCTGGGCGACGAGCGTCACGCGGTAGCCGGCCAGGCGTGCCCTGGTGCAGAAGTCGAGACCGGAGTCGATGGTGGGCAGGGCCGGGTCGAAGCCGTCGAGGGCGTCCCAGACCGGCTGGCGCACGAGCATGCCGGCGGACGACACGGCGAGCACGTCGCTCAGGCCGTCGTGCTGGGCCTGGTCGAGCTCGTTCTCGACCAGCGGGAGGGAGGCGCCGAACGGCGTCATCGACTCGCCGAACTCGCGGATGAACGCGCCGTCCTCGGCGTCGACCAGCTTGGGGCCGACGATGGCGACGGACGGCGAGACCTCCAGCGCGCCGATCAGCGCGGCCAAGGCCTCCGGCTCCGGAGCGGTGTCGTGGGCGAGCAGCCAGAGCAGCTCGTCGGACGAGGTGGTGGGCGCGAGCACGCGCACGGCGGTGGCGATAGCCGTGCCGAAGGACAGCTTCTCCGGGCTGCGGAGGAGCTGCGTGGGCTTGGCGTCGGCGAGGAGGCGGGCGGCGTCGTCCGTGCTCGCGCAGTCGACGGCGATCACGGCGTCCGGCTGTCGGGTCTGCGCCGCGAGGGCGTCGAGAGTGCGCTGCAGGCTGGTGCCGCCGCTCGGGGCGACGACGATGGCGGTGACTCTCGGATACATCGGGAGTCAGCCTAAGTTGGGGCCGCGCCGATCCCGGTAGTGCGTCGGGCGCGGCGCGTATTCGACCCGGCTCAGCCCGCGCGCTTGCGGAGCTTGCGGCGCTCGCGCTCCGAGAGACCGCCCCAGATCCCGAACCGCTCGTCATTGGCGAGCGCGTATTCGAGGCACTGGGAGCGGACTTCGCACGAGGTGCAGATCCGCTTGGCGTCGCGAGTGGAGCCGCCCTTCTCGGGGAAGAACGCCTCCGGATCCGTCTGCGCGCACAGGGCGTCGGTCTGCCAGGCGAGCGGGTTGTCGTCCTCGACACCCTGCCGGACTCCCGGAACCCCGAGTCGCACCGGGTCCACGAACCAGTCGTCGGGTACCCCAGAACGATATTCAGGAATTGCCATATCGGTTCCCCACCCTCTAACTGACGTCACACGTTTATCGTGTCGCAATAATTACACCGTTGTCATTCGCTTCCGTCAAGTCGCGAATCGTAAAGCCTTAACGCCTGGTCGAGACTTCACGACGCGCCGGGGCTCGGCAACAATCGCGACACGCCCGACCTGTCTACCCCCGTCGACAGCGAGGTCAGGACGCCGCCTGCCGTGCTTCCCAGGCGCTGCCTACCATTTCCTCGAGGGAGTGGCGCATCTTCCAGTCGAGATCGCGCGCGGCGAGCTCTCCTGAGGCAACGATCCTCGCCGGGTCCCCCGGCCGTCGAGGCCCCACTTCTGGGGTGAAGGCGATACCGGTCACGCGGGCCACGGTCGACATGATCTCGCCCACGCTGACGCCGTCGCCGCTGCCCAGGTTGTAGACGGCCTCGATCGGCTGCCCCGCGTCCAGGCGCTTCGCCGCGGCGACGTGCGAGACGGCGAGGTCGCCGACGTGGATGTAGTCGCGGACGCACGTGCCGTCCGGAGTCGGGTAGTCGTCGCCGTTGACCCGAGGGGTCCGGCCCGCGACGAGGGCGTCGAAGACCAGCGGGAACAGGTTGTGCGGGCTGGTGTCGCGCAGCGCCGGGTCGCCGGAGCCGACGACGTTGAAGTAGCGGAGGGAGGTGTGGCGCAGGCTCGCGGCGACGCCCTGGTCGCGCAGCAGCCACTCCCCGATCAGCTTGGACTCGCCGTACGGCGACTCCGGGCTCTTCGGCGTGTGCTCGGTGACCAGGTCGACGTCCGGGGTGCCGTACACCGCGGCGGACGACGAGAAGACGATCGCGTCGACCCCCGCCTCCTGCATCGCGGCGAGCAGCACGGCGGTGGCGGTCACGTTCTGCTCGTAGGTGTGCAGCGGCCGCTGCACGGAGACGCCGGCGTACTTGAAGCCGGCGACGTGCACGACGCCGCTGATGGTGTTCTCCCGGAAGATCCCCTCCAGCAGCGCGCCGTCCAGGATGGTGCCGCGGTAGAAGGGCACGTCGGCCGGGACGAACTCGGCGTGCCCGCTGGACAGGTCGTCGACCACGACGACGTCGATGCCCTCCGCCCGGAACGCACGGACCACATGGGAGCCGATGTAGCCGGCCCCTCCAGTCACCAACCACGCCACGGGCGTCCTCCTGCTTCGAACGGAACGAGGGATTCGTAGCAACCCTAGCGTTCGACAGCGTCGCGGCCCTTCCCCGGGGCGGTCAGACGAAGGCGGCCTCCCCGGTGATCGCCCGGCCGACGATCAGGGTGTTCATCTCGCGGGTGCCTTCGTAGGAGTACAGGGCCTCCGCGTCGGCGAAGAACCGGGCGACGTCGTAGTCGATCACGATCCCGTTGCCGCCCATCAGCTCGCGGCAGCGGGCGACGGTCTCGCGCATCCGCGCCGTCGCGAACGCCTTGGCCAGCGCCGAGTGCTCGTCGCGCTGCTCGCCGTCGTCCAGCATCTGGGAGACCCGGGTGCAGAGGGCGATGGAGGCGGTGATGTCGCCGATGGACTTCACCAGGAGGTCCTGGATGAGCTGGTGCTTGGCGATCGGCTTGCCGAACTGCACGCGCTCCTTCGCGTAGCGCAGCGCCGCCTCGTAGGCGCCGACCGCGACACCGACGGCCGCCCACGCGACCTCCGCGCGGGTCAGCCGCAGTACGGCGGCGGTGTCGCGGAAGCTGTTCGCGTTCTGGAGGCGCAGCGACTCCGGCACGCGCACGTCCTCGAGCGTGATGTCGGCGTTCTGGACGATGCGCAGCGACTGCTTGCCCTCGATCTTGGTCGCGGTGTAGCCGGGGGTGCCGGTCGGGACGATGAAACCCTTCACCTGGCCGTCCTCCGCGCTCTTCGCCCAGATGACGGTGATGTCGCTGAAGGTCGCGTTGCCGATCCAGCGCTTGGAGCCGTTGAGGATCCAGTCGTCGCCGTCGCGGATCGCGACGGTGCGCAGGCCCTGCGCGGAGTCCGAGCCGGAGTCCGGCTCGGTGAGGCCGAACGCGCCGAGCACCTCGCCGCTGGCGAGCTTCGGCAGCCACTCCGCCCGCTGCTCCTTCGAGCCGCAGACTCCGATCGCGCCGAGCGCCAGTCCGTTCTGCACGCCGACGTAGGTGCTCACGGACGCGTCGACGCGGGCCAGTTCGAGGGCGACCCAGCCGCGGAAGATCGCCGAGTTCTCGAACGGCGCGGTCTCCTCGAAGCCGAGGCCGATCGCGCCGGCGCCGTGCAGCACGTCCACGATCTGCCGCGGGAACTCCGCGCGCTCCCAGTACTCGTTGACGATCGGCTTGAGCTCGGACTCCAGCGCCGCGCGCAGGTTCGCGATGAAGTCGCGCTCGCGCTCGGTCAGGAGGTTCTCGAAGCCGTAGAAGTCGCTGGCGAGGGATTCGAAGGCCATGTGTGCTCCAGTGCATGCGGTCGGCAGAGACCGCCAGCCTAAGGACGGCTCAGGGAGCGCGGCAAAGCGATTGGTACTTTGGTCTAACCGGATCGAAGGGAACACGACGGATGTTTGTGCGCATCGGCAACACTCCGCGCGATTACGCGTGGGGTTCCACGACCGCGATCGCCCGCCTCCTCGGCACGACGCCGAGCGGGGCTCCGGAGGCGGAGCTCTGGCTGGGCGCGCACCCGGGCTCCCCGGCCCGCATCCTCGACTCGGCGGAGACCGGCGGCGCTGCCGACCTGGCGCACTGGGGCGAGACGGCCGGCACGCTCCCCTACCTGCTCAAGGTGCTCGCGGCGGCGGGACCGCTGTCGCTGCAGGCGCACCCCTCGTCCGCGCAGGCGCGCGCCGGGTTCGAGCGGGAGAACGCCGAAGGCCTGGCGCCGGACTCCCCCGACCGCAACTACAAGGACCCGTTCCACAAGCCGGAGATGATCTTCGCGCTGTCCGACCCGTTCGACGCTCTCTGCGGCTTCCGCGAGCCGGCGGACAGTCGCGCCGCGCTGGAGCGGCTCGCGGGCGGCGACCCCGCGGTGGCGGCGTTCGCGGCGATGCTCGACGGTGAGCCGGAAGGGGCACTTCGCCGCGCGACCGAATGGCTTCTCGGCGGCACGCCCGAGGTGGCGTCGATCGTCGGGGCCGTCGTCGAGGCGGCACGGACCGCCGAGGGCACCGACGCCGACAGCGTCGACGCCGACACCGTCCGGATGCTCGCCGAGGCGTTCCCCGGCGACCCCGGGATCGTGCTCGCGCTGCTGCTCAACCGGGTCGCGCTGCGTCCGGGCGAGGCGCTCTATCTCCCGGCGGGCAACATCCACGCCTACCTCCGCGGGCTCGGCATCGAGCTCATGGCGGCCTCCGACAACGTACTGCGCGGCGGCCTGACCCCGAAGCGGATCGACGTGCCGGAGCTGGTGGGCATCCTCGACTTCAGGCCGTTCGCCGTGACCCCGATGGTCCGGGAGCGGCCGGCGCCCGGCGTCGAAGAGTTCGTTCCGGACGTGCCGGACTTCCGGCTGGTGCGCGTGGAGGTCGGCGGCGACGTGCCGTCCGCCGCGGTCGACCTGCCGGGCACGGCGATCGTGCTCTGCACGGCGGGGGACGTCGAACTCCGCGGCGCCACCGGATCGCTGCGGCTGACCCGCGGCGAGGCGGCCGTTGTGACGGCGGACGAGGCCACGCTGACCGTATATGCCGGCGCGGGAACACTCTTCGTGGCGACGCCGAACCGGTGAGCTATCCTTCGGGGGTGAGCAGGCCCTCCCCTTCTGCGCCCGGATCGACTCCGGTGCGCGACCGCGCGGCCGCCGTCCGCGGCGCCTCAGGCACCGGGGTCTCGGTATTCGCGGTGCTGGTGCTGTTCACGCTGTTCGCCGGAGACTTCTGGCGCAACCTGATCAGCTGGCCCGGCTACTTCGCGCTCGCCGCCGCGCTGGCGGTCGGGAGCGTCGTCCTCCTGGTGCGGCGGCGGCCCGTCCTGCGCTGGCGCACGCTGCCGAAGACGCTCGTGCTCTTCCTCGCCTACGCGGTCGTCTCGCTGGCCTGGTCGGCGTACCCCGGCGCGACCGCGCTCGGGCTGGTCGCCCAGTTCGCCACGACCGGCGCGGCGCTGTTCCTCGCGTTCTGCCTGAGCTGGCAGTCGCTGCTGACCGCCCTGGCGAACGCGTTCCGCTGGATCCTCGGGCTGTCGCTGCTGTTCGAGCTGATCGTGTCCGTCTTCGTGCGAAAGCCCGTCCTCCCGCTCACGCCCGCCCAGCCGGCGCCGGCCACGCACATCCCGTCGGCCTTCTACTGGAGCCGCGACCTGCTCTTCCACGGCGGCCAGATCCAGGGGATCGTCGGCAACAGCAACCTCCTGGCGATGGTCGCGCTGCTCGGGCTCGTCGTGTTCGGCATCCAGCTCGCCGATCGCAGCATCCGCCGCGGCACGGCGATCACCTGGGTCGTCGTCGCCGTCGTGACCTTCGCGCTGACCCGCTCCTCGACCGTGTTCGTCGCCGCCGTGTTCACGGCGGTGGTGCTCGGCTTCGCGCTCTGGACGCGCCGGGCCGGCCCGGAGCGGAGACGCCCGGTGTACCTCACCGCTGCGGCGCTCACGGTCGTGGTCGTCGTCTCCGTCGTGCTGTTCGCCTCCCGCATCCCGGTGCTGCTCGGCAAGAGCGAGGATCTCACCGGCCGACTGACGATCTGGAACTCGGTCGTCCACCTCGCCCAGGAGCGCCCGGCGTTCGGCTGGGGCTGGGTGAGCTACTGGGCGCCGTGGGTGTCGCCGTTCAAGAACCTCGCCGTGCGCAGCGGCGTGGTCTACCTGCAGGCGCACAACGCCTGGCTCGACGTGTGGCTGCAGCTCGGGATCGTCGGCCTGGTGGTCTTCGCCCTCCTGGTGCTGAGCACGCTGTGGCGGTCGTGGTTCCTGGCCGTGGACAGGCCGCGGGTGGCCGTCGCCGACGACCTGCCGTACACCGCGCTCGCCCTCCTGCCGCTGCTGCTGCTGGCCGCGCTGCTCGCCCAGAGCCTCGCCGAGAGCCGCATCCTCATCGAAGGGGGCTGGGCGCTGCTGGCGTTGCTCGCGCTGAAGACCAAGCAGTCCGCCACGTAGGATTCTGTTCATGGCCGAACCGCGTCGAACCCTGGTGCCGCCCGCGGTGACCGAGTTCCTCGGATCGGCGAGATTCAACTCGACCCTCGCGCTGCTGGCGGTGGTGACCGGATTCTCGACGCACGCGATCCGCGCGCTGATGGGCTGGCCCGGCCTCATCGGCGTACTCGGCACCATCGCCGCGCTGGCGGCGCTGTCGTTCATCGCCCAGCGCAAGCTCATCGAGTGGCACGGCCTGCTGCCGATCTCGGCGCTGCTGTTCGTCGGCTGGTGCGCACTGTCCATCATCTGGAGCGACTACCAGTTGGCGACGGTCGCCGGAGTCTTCTATCAGCTCCTGTTCGCGTTCCTGGCCGTGTACATCGCGCTCGTGCGGGACGCGATCCAGATCGTCCGGGTGGTGGGCGACGCCCTCCGCGTGCTGCTGACCGTGTCGCTCGCGATGGAGGTCCTGAGCGGCCTGCTGCTGGACATGCCCATCCGCTTCCTCGGGATCGCGGGCAACCTCGCGGCGGGAGGCCCGATCCAAGGCTTGTTCGGCACCCGCAACCAGCTCAGCATCGTCGCGCTGATCGCCTTCGTCACGTTCCTCGTCGAACTGCGCACGCGCTCCGTGCGGCCGACGCTGGCGGCGTACTCGATCACGCTCGCCGCGCTCTGCATCCTGCTCGCGCACTCCCCGTGATCGCCGCCGTGTCGGTGGTCGTCGGGTTCGCCACCCTGGCGCTGTACCTGCTGCGCAAGGTGCCGGCCCACCGCCGGACGCTGGTGCAGTGGGCGCTGGCGGTGGTCACCATCGCAGTCCTGGTCACCGCGTACATCTACCGCACCCGCGTCATCGACCTGCTCAACGCCCGCGCGGACTTCCAGGTGCGCTACAAGCTGTGGATCCAGATCTGGGAGCTCATCCCGATCGACCAGATCACCGGCTGGGGCTGGGTCGGCGCCTGGCCGACCGACCTGTACCCGTTCAACGCCATCCAGGACGCGACCGGCATGTACCACCCGGACGGCCTGAACGCCTACCTGGACGTCTACCTCCAGGTGGGCTTCATCGGCCTCCTGATCTTCGTCGCGCTCATCGCCCTGGCATTCGGCCGCTCGTGGCTGCTCGCTTCGAACCGCCGCAGCGTCGTCTACGCGTGGGCGCCGCTCGTGCTCGTCGCCCTGCTGGTCACGAGCGTCTTCGAGAGCGCGATCCTGATCGAGTCGGGCTGGATGCTGATGGTGATCTGCACCGTGAAGGCGTCGCAAGGTATGAGCTGGCGGCTGCGGCTGCCGCACCGCGACGGCGCCGGAGGCTAGTTCAGCGGCGCTTGAGCCCGACCGAGAGCACGCCGAGGAACATGCCGGCCATGATGGTCTGCGCGCCCAGGATCATGAGCAGCGCGGCGACGATCGCGATCCGGAGCGTCACGCCGGCGTCCAGCGCCCCGAACCCGGTCGACCCCCACACCACGAACTGGACGATCGCGGTCACCAGGCCGATCGCGAACAGCCCGAGTCCGGCGAGTGCGCCCGACTCCAGGCTGATGCGGCGTTCCAGACGGTCGAAGTTACGGCTCCGTGGAATCCGGAAACCCTCGTGCTGGGCGTAGATCTTCGTGAGGATCGCGAAGAGCACTCCCTGATAGCCCACGCTGGCGAGCGCGGCCAGATACACCTGACTCGCCAGGTCGAAGCCCACGTCGCCGATCACCAGTGGGCCGAGGCTCAGGAACAGCGTCCCGAGCATGCCCACGACGAACGCCACGGTGCCGGGGACCAGGAAGAGCCAGCGCGGGCTGAAGATCAGGAGGAAGCGCAGGTGCCGCCAGCCGTCCCGCCAGCTTCGCAGGTGCGGCGGACGCGAACGCCCGTCCTTCGCAAGAGTCGTGGGGACCTCGCTGACCCGGCGACCCTCCAGGGATGCCTTGACGACCATCTCGCTCGCGAACTCCATCCCCGTGGTCTGCAGGCGCAGACCGGCGATCGACTCGCGGTTGAAGCCGCGGAGGCCGCAGTGGAAGTCGCGGATGGGCGAACGGAAGAAGAGCCGCCCGATCGTGGACAGCACCGGGTTCCCGAGGTACTTGTGCAGCGGCGGCATCGCGCCGGGTGCGATGCCCCCGAGGAACCGGTTGCCCATGACGAGCTCGTCGCCGGCGCGCAGTCGCTCCAGGAAGGCGTCCAGATCGGAGAAGTCGTAGCTGTCGTCCGCATCGCCCATGATGACGTAGCTGCCCTGGGCGGCCGCGATCCCGCCGATCAGCGCAGCGCCGTAGCCTTTGTCCGGGACATCGACCACCCGTGCTCCGTGGTCGCGCGCGATCTGCTGGGAGCCGTCGGTGCTCCCGTTGTCCGCGACGATGATCTCGCCCGCGACGCCGCTGCGCTCCAAGTAGCCTTGGGCCTTGTCGATGCAGACCGCGAGGGTCTCGGCCTCGTTGAGGCAGGGCATGACGATGGAGAGTTCGAGCACACTAACCGTCTGATCGGCGCCGTCAAGGGTCTTCAACTGAACGCATCCTTCTGGTAGCAGCGTACGAGGCGGTTTGATAATAACCGGAAGCGCGCCCCGATCACGTCGGCTCGCGGAGATGGGATAGTGGACGGGTGAACAGGATCCTGGCCCGGTGACGGCCGCCATCGACGTCGTGGTCCCCGTGCACGGCAACTGGGCGGTCACGCGCGCCTGCCTGAACGCGCTCGCCGCGCAGACGGCGCCCCACCGGGTGATCGTGGTGGACGACGCCAGCCCCGACGACACCCGGCATCGGCTCGCCACCGAGTTCCCGAGCGCGACAGTCATCGGGTTCGATGTGAACCGGGGGTTCGCTGCCGCCTGCAATGCGGGCATCGCGGCCGGCGACTCCGGAGTCGTCGTCCTGCTCAACAACGATGTGGAGGCCGACCCGCGCCTTCTGGAGGAACTCGCCGGCGCGCTGTCGCGGCATCCTGCGGCCGGGAGCGCCGTCCCGCTCCTGACCCGGCCGAACGGCACGGTCGACGCGTACGGCCTGTGCGTCGACCCGACGATGGCGGGGTTCGTCCGCTTCGCCGGAGCCAGCGTCGACGAGGCGACCAGCGCGCGCGGTCACCGGCTGCTCGGACCGTACGGTGCGGTCGCCGCGTTCCGCCGCTCGGCACTCGATGAGGTCGGGCCCCTGGACGAGGGCATCTTCATGTACGGCGAGGAGCTCGATCTCGCTCTGCGCCTGAGCGCCGCGGGCTGGGGGACGGTTGCCGTCCCCGCAGCCAGGGGCGTGCACCTGGGCGGCGCCACCTCCGGCCGCGGCTCGGCGGCACAGCGTCGCCGAGCCGGCTTCGGGAGAGGGTACCTGCTGCGCGCCTACGGAGTGCTGCGCGGGCGGTACGGGCTGCGGGCGCTGCTGACCGAGGCGATCGTCTGCGCGGGCGACCTGGTCCTCTCCCGCGACGCCGCGTCGACGATCGGTCGCTGGCAGGGCTGGCGTGCCGGCGCGCACGCCGAGCGGCGTCCGCGGACCGTGCCCGCAGTGGACACCACGATCGGTTTCGTGCGGTCGCTCGCCCTCCGCATCGGCGACCGGAGGGCCTGAGGTGAGCACGGACCCTCCTCCCGAGCTCGCCCTGCGCCGCGCCGCTCTGTCGGTCGTCACACTCGTGGGCGGAGTGTCGCTCGCCGTCATCCCCGCCGCCACGATCTCGATCGCGTCGCGCGTGTTCCCGCTGGCCGAGCAGGGGGCCATCGCGGTCGCGACGACCGTCGCCACCTTCGCCGGTCAGCTCGTCTTCGCGATGGTCGTCGAGTCCCGGTTGAGCTCGGCCTCCACCGAGCGGCGGGTGACCTTCCCCGCCTGGCTCGCCGGCCTCTCCCTGCTGGCCGCCCTGGCGGTCGCCGTCGCCTTCGACAACGCGGTCGTCCTGTGCATCGCGCTCCCCATCCTCGTCTCCTCGCTGGAGGTCGGCCGCGGGGTCTCCGTCGCCGAACGGCTGGACGTGCGCGAGTTCTGGGCGGCGGTCGCGGTCGGCCTCGGCGCGCTCACCGGTGTGCTCGCCGGATTCGCCGGCGCGCACTGGGCGCTCATCCCGCTCGTCGCGGGCATCTTCGCCGCCACCGTCGTGCGCGCCCTCCCCGTCGCTCACACCGCCTCGCGCCCCGAACCGCGCGTCATGGGCTGGGTGGTCACCGACGTGGCGATCACGGGCGGCGTGTACCCGCTGCTGAACACGACGGTCCTCGCCCTGCTCGGTCCGGCCCAGGCCGTGCTGTTCACCTCGATCTCGACCGTCTCCGGGCTGCTGGCCATCCCGCTCAACTTCATGCGGCTCCGGCTGCTCAAGGAGCACTCCAGGCTCGACGTCATCGTCTCGGCGACAGCCGTCGCCGGCGCGATCGTCGTGATCCTGGTCTGCGAGTGGCTGGGGGTGTTCGGCTTCATCTTCCACGGCACCTGGACGACCGCCGCGACAGCCGCCCCGCTGCTCGTCGCCTGCCTCTGGCGCGCCGCGTCGCTGGCGACCACCATCCCGTTCGCCAGCCTGCGCCGGATGGGCGAGGCCAAGCTTCTGACGCTGCTGCGCGCGGCCGTCGCGATCGTCACCTTCCTGGCCGCGGTCGCCGTCGTCGGCACCGACGATCTGGTGTGGATCTTCGCGGTGCTGCTCCTGGGCGAGCTGCTGCAGGCCGGCACGTACGAGTTCGCGCGGCGACGACGCGTCTCCGCCCGCGCCGCCGCCGAACGCGGTGCCGTCCAGTGACCGTGCGCGTCCTCGTCGACCTCCTGTTCCTCACCGGAGGCAAGGGCGGGATGGAGTCGTACGTCGAACGCCTGTACGGCGCGATCGCCCCACCGCCGGGCGTGGAGTTCGTCGGGCTGGCGTCGAAGGAGTCCGCCGACAGGGGCCTCCACTGGTTCCCCGGCGACGTGATCGACTCCGGAGTGAGCGGCGAGGACCGTGTCGCCTGGGCGCTGGGCGAGCTGCGAGCCCTCCCGTCGTGGGTGCGCCGCACGGGCGCCGCTCTCGTCCACTCCCCCGCGAACGTCGGGCCTGCGCGTGCGAGCGTTCCCGTCGTGCTCACCGTGCACGACGTGCTGCCGTTCGTGCACCCGGAGTGGGTGCCGGGACGTCACGGCGCCCCGCTGCGCTGGCTGGTCCGGCGCGCCGCGCGCAACGCGGCCCGGGTGCTCACGGTGAGCCGGTCGTCCGCGGAGGCGATCGCCGGCGCCCTGCGCATCCCCGCGGACCGGATCGTCCCGATCCCGCTCGCCGGCGAGCCCTCCGCGGCCCCGGAGACGCTCCCGCCACCCGGGCGCCCGATGGTGCTCAGCATCGGCAACCGGATGCCGCACAAGAACGTCGAGATCCTCCTGCACGCGCTCGCGCTGATCCCGCCCGGCCGCCGGCCGCGGCTCGCCTTCACCGGCGGCGGGGAGGGCGATCCGCTGCCGGCCCTGGCCGCCCGCCTCGGCCTGCAGCCGGACGTCGACCTGCTGGGCTGGCTCAGTCCCGACGAGCTCGACGCGGCGTTCGCGCGGTCTGCGGCGATCGCGTTCCCGACGCGTTTCGAGGGCTTCGGGCTGCCCGTGCTGGAGGCCATGTCGCGCGGCCGGGCCGTCATCTGCTCCGACCTCCCCGTGCTGCACGAGGTGGGTGGCGAGGCAGCGGTCTACGTCGATCCGGACGATGCCGGAGCGTGGGCGCGCGCCATCGACGCGGTCGCCAACGACCGGACCCGGCTCGACAGGCTCGGTGCGCTCGGCGCCGCGCACGCGCGGACCTTCTCGTGGGAGCGCACCGCGGAGCGCACCTTCGACGTCTTCCAGTCGGTCCTGGCGGGCTCTCAGCGGGCGGCGCGGTAACGCTCGAGGAGCTCGCCGACCGAGGCGCGCAAGTCTCGGGTGCGCCGCGCTCGCGCGAACCACTCTCTCGTGGAGGCGCGCAGCGCACTGCCTCCGTCCAGTGCCCGCACGAGGGCGCCTCCGAGATCGTCGGCGGACGCCGACGCGGCGACGAAGCCGTTTGCGCCGTCCTCGACGAGGTCGGCGCTCGCGTTGTCCTCCCCGGCGACGACGACGCTCGGCGTGCCGTAGGACGCGGCCTCGGCGACGACGAGGCCGAACCCCTCTCGCCGGGACGGGTTCACCAGCACGGCGGCGCTCGCCATGAGGCCGGCCAGCTCGGCCTCCGGCACCCTGCCGACGATCTGGACCTCGACCCCCGCGTCCCGGGCCGCGCGACGCAGCGCGTCCGTCTCCGGGCCGGAACCGGCGACGACCAGCCGCGCCTCCGGGTGCGCGCCGCGCACCACGCGCAGAGCCGCCGGAAGGGCGGTCAGCCGCTTGTCGGGGATGTGGCGGCCGGCGAAGAGGATCAGCCCGGGATCGGGATCAGGACCGGCGGCGACGGCGGGCGCCCCCACGAGATCGACCAGTCCCAGGACGAGCCCCCGCCGGCGCCTGCCGCGGGTCCGTCGGCTTCCACGCGTCCCCTGGGCGCGCCGCAGCGTGAAGGAGCTGTTGACGGTCACCTCGTCGCTCATCCGGAGGGCCGCGCTCTGCACGAGCCACGCGACGGAGCCGACCAGCGCCCCGGAGTACTCGCGCCATTTGCGCAGCGGCCAGACCTCCAACCAGTCCGCCACCAGCCAGGCTCGGGAGCCGAGAAGGGCGAGCCGCGCGGCGATGACGTTGAGCGGCGGGAGAGCGCTGACGACCACCAGATCGTAGTCGCGGCGTCGCGTCAGCAGCGACCGGAACACCGCGAGGGCGAACCCGACCGCCGCCCGAGGGAGGCGGTCGCCTCGCTCGTCGGCGATCTCCCCGCGCCAGATCTCCCGGATCCCGAACTCGGCGGGAGGAGCGCTGCCGGGCTGCCACTGCGCCCGCGTCAGATACTCCACCTGGCAGCCGCTCTCGACGAAGCGCTCGGCGAGCGCGCGATAGACCCGCTCCCCGCCACCGGTGTTGACCGGGAAGAGACAGTCGTAGATGACGGCGACGCGCGGACCGCCCGAAGCGGTCATGCCGGGATCCGGGCCGCGGCGTGCAGCTCGGCGGACGGATCGTCGGGCTGGGCTGCACGCCGCGCGAGCATTCCGGTGAACACGAAGAACGCGGCCGAGAACACGATGAAGAGCGCCGCCAGCGCCATCCAGCCGAGCGGAGGCTGCCAGTGCGGATGGTGGAGCATCTGCGTGATCGGGGTGGCGTTGCCGACGACATAGCGGCGCAGGGTGAGCACGAAGGCGAGGCAGCCGAACACCCAGAGCAGCGCTCCGATGGCCCATGTGGCCCGGACCGAGAGGAAGCCGATGCGCCCGCCACCTCCCCGCGACAGCGCCCAGCCGGCGACCGCCAGGACGGAGAGATCGAGGAAGAGACCGTAGCGCCCCTGCCAGATGATCCCGGTCTGGTGAACGCTGTAGGCCTGGACGAGCACGGGTACCAGCATCGCGGCGCCGAGGGCGACGACCAGGGTGACCAGCTCGCGACGGCGCGCACTCAGGAGGGCGAGCGCGACGAGGAGGACCAGGGCGGCGACCGCGAACCAGAGCGCCCACCCCGGCAGCGGTGCGTCGAACCAGCCGAAGTAGCCGAGGGCCTGCACGGCGAAGGTCGGCGTGCCGCGCAGCATGTACGCCGCTCCCTGCAGGAAGCTCGCGTCGACCAGCGGGGCGTCCGCTTTCTCGGCCTGGCCCGAGAGGCTTCCGCCGACGAGCGTCCAGCCGATCGAGAACACACCGCCGACGAGGATGACCGCGAGCCAGGGGTACGACGACCGTTGGCGGAAGGCGGCGGCGAACGGCCGGATCCCGGTCGCCACGAGACAGAGGGCGACGAGGAGGAGGACCCAGAGCGGCCCGAGGGCGCGGGCGTTCGCAAGCATGATCGCGGACGCCGTGACGATCGTCCACAGCATCCCGCGGCGCAGCAGGGGAGGTTCGTCCTGCGGTGCGCCGAACGACTCCAGGAGCCGCAGGAGCGAGACCGTCAACGCGAGTCCGGCGAGGATCTCGACCCCGTTCGGGTTGATGGCCCCGTTGAGGTAGACGACCATCGGGAGCGCGGCGAACGACACCGCCACAGGCATCCAGCGCGCCCGCCGCGAGGCGACCGCGGCCTGGAGCGCCCACGCGAAGAACAGCGCACCGAAGAGCGCGCTCACCACCCGCATGGCGTAGATGCCGGTCGACCCGCCGAAGACCAGGCTGGGCCAGCCGACGACGAAGTAGTAGATCGGGTTGTAGGTGCTCACCCAGGTCGCCGACCAGGCTGTCCCGCCCTTGTCACCGAGCTCGAATCCACAGTTCGCCGTCGTCTCCGAATGGAACGCGAAGCACAGGAGCTGCTGGCTGACCGCATAGCTCGGCGGCACGTCGACGACAAGCTGCCGGACGCCGGGTTCGGGATGGCCGACCAGCTCCCCGCGCACCTGCGCGATCGCCTTGACCGCATGCGCATTCTCGTCGGGGACGGAGAAGATCGGCGATGCGAGCGCCCAGCTCACGCACAGCGCGGCGAAGAGGAGGAAACCGGTCCAGAACACCAGCGCGGTCCGCGGTCGTGCGCTGAGGCCCGCTGCGGTGGGCGCTGCGGCGTCGGACCGGCCCGACTCGGACGGGGCGCGGGAGATCGTGGACGAAGGTGAGGGCACAGACGGATTATGCCGTGCTGGAGCGTCGGCCGCAGAATCCACACCGCAGCCGCCCGGGGCCGAGCGTGAATCGCCCACGATCCAGTCCGTTATGCCGGCTGGACCAGGTCGCGACCGATGTCGGCGACACCACGACTGGCGAACCGGCCGTATGCCTTCGTGGCCGCCAGCCGGAGCACCGGGAACACGCGACGGACCCGTGACTCCGGCATGGCCGCGCGCCGCGCCTCGAACTGCGCCTTCGCGTGCGCCGCGCGCCGCACGGACTCGGCGACCGGCAGGGTGTCGAGGCGCTCGGCCAGCACGGCGAACCGGCGGGCCAGGATGCGGTTGCGCTCACCCCGCCGCTCCAGCACCCGTCCGACCTTGTATCGCAGGGTCGGCGCCGAGACGCCGATCTGATTGGCGCCGTGCAGCCGGTAGTCGACCGTCTGGTCCGTCACGACGGCGACGCCGCCGAGCGCGGCGGCGAGCACGGCGAGCCATTCGTCGTGCACCCACTCGCCGGGGAACGGCAACGCTGCGTCCAGCAGCGAGCGCCGGAAGACCACCGTCGCGCCCGTCGCCAGGTTCCGCCGGAGGAAGAGGTCGAACGCCCGGCCCGAGCGTTCGAGCTCCAGCTCGCGGGCCGACACCTCGAGGTCCTCGAACAGCGACCGACCGAGCGGAGCCCCTCCGAGTCGACCAGTCTGGCGTCGGTGTGGACCAGGAGCAGCCGGTCGTCGTCGAACAGCGCCGCCAGTCGCTGAAGGCGGTCCGGCCGCCACACGTCGTCCTGGTCGGACAGGGCGACCAGCGGCGCGTCGACCGCCGCGACCGTCCGCTCGAAGTTCCGCGTGACGCCGAGCCGCTCGCCCTCGGGGAGCACGGTGAGCGGGACGGACTCCCCCACCGTCTCGCGGACGATCTCGACCGTCCGGTCCCGGGAGCCGTCATCGCCCAGGACGATGACCTGCGGCGGCCTGGACTGGCCGAGGATGCTGCGCACCTGCTCGGCCGCGAAGCGTTCCCCGTCGTACGTGCAGAGAGCGACGCCGACGCCGAGCGCGCCTGCGCTCATCGGGTCTCGCCGACTCCGTCGAGGAGAGTGGAGCCCTCTGGCAGGTGGTGGTAGTCGTCGTCCGAGTGGTTGACGGCCGCCTCCTGCGCGATCCGGCGGCGGAGGAGGACCGCCACGAGCGCCGCCGCGCCCGCGGCGAGGACGTCCGCTGCGGTGAACATCGCGCGGGAGACCAGGCTGAGCGCGCTGGCCTGCGGGATCGTGAGGAGCAGGCCCATCGCGCCGACCAGCACGGCCTCGCGGACGCCGACGCCCGACGGGAAGATGAACGCGAAGAGACTGAGCGTGAAGCCGAGGGCCATCGCACCGGTGAGCAGGACGAGCGTCAGGAAGTCCGGGTTGACGAGGGCGTTGACGAGCAGCCAGAGGTGAAGGCCGTAGCAGAAGTAGGCCAGGAGCGACCAGCCGACGGCCTTGAGCACCGTGCGGAAGGCCACCTCGTGGTCGAGGGGCGGACGGCGGAAGATCTTGAGCACCAGCGACGCCAGCCACGTCATGACGCGCGGGTGCAGGCAGACGAGCCCGAGCGGCAGCAGCAGGAACAGCCAGAGCAGCGCGGGATGGTTCTCGGAGACGAACGGCAGCGCGAAGGCGCCGAGCACGAGCGACGAGACGACGCCGATTCCCGCGGCGTACAGGGAGGCCACGAGCACGCGCGGCCGGAGGATGCCGTACTGGCGCCCCAGCTCCATCTGCAGCACGTACGACCACACGGAACCGGGGACGTACTTGCCGAGCTGTCCGACCAGCATCACCTGGGAGCCGCGGACGACCGGGACCTTGGGCCCGAGGCCGTTCAGCACGGCGACCCAGCTCATCGTGCCGGCGAGGAGTCCCACGATCACGAGCACCAGCGAGAGCACCAGCGACGCCGCGGGGATCTTCGCGATCGTCGCCGACACCGCCGACCACTGGCTGACGAGGTAGTAGACCGCGAATGCGATGACCGCCGCGAGGAGGACGTACCGCAGCACGAGGAAGATCTTGGGGAGCACCTTCTTGAGCGCGTTCATCGCGACACCGCCTCTCCGAACGCAGCCAGATCGAGATCGAACGGCGACGGCAGCCCGACCACGTCGGTGCCGCCGGTGGACTCGAACCGTTCGACCATACGCTCGATCTCCGGCGCCGGGAGGCCCGCGCGCTCCAGCCCGACGGCGTTGACGCCCCGCACCGCGCACGGGTTCCCGAAAGCCTTGACGAACGGCGGGATGTCCTTGGTGACCACAGAGCCCATGCCGACCATGGCGAACGCCCCGATGACGCGCCGCTGGTGCACGCTGGCGTTGAGGCCGATGTTGGCGTTCCGTCCGACGGTGGCGTGACCGCCGAGCGCGGCGCCCGAGGCGATCGTCACGCCGTCGGCGATGCGACCGTCGTGCGCGATGTAGACGCGGTTCATGATGAACAGCCCGTCGCCGAGGGTCGTCCGCTCGTGCCAGCCGCCATGCACCTGCACCTCTTCTCTGAAGACGCCGCCGTGGCCGATGGTAACCCCGGCTCCTGTGGGCGTGTCGATCCACGCGCCGTCGTGGGCGAAGCCGCGCACCTCCGGCGGGCAGCCCACCTTGACTCCCGCCCCGAACCAGTTGCCGTCGCCGATCTCGACATCACCGCCGATGACGGCGTAGGGTCCGATGACGTTGCCGGTGCCCAGACGGACAGCGCGGCCGATGACAGCAGTCGGGTGAATGGAGTTCATAAATCTCGATCTTCGGGGGGTCGTGGGCCGGCTTGACGCACGCCGCGCGAGTCTACGGCATGGTGTCCTAAGATCGACTGGGTGCCCGTGCGGCACACACCATCATTCGAACGTAGAGTCAGGACACGTACGCCCATGATACCGATCACAGTCGTCGAATTCGGAAAAGAGGAAGAGCTCTCGGTCCTCGAGGTGATCCGATCCGGCAATGTGGCGCAGGGCGCGAAGGTCAAGGAGTTCGAGGACCGCTTCGCGGACATGGTCGGCGTGAAGCACGCCGTGGCCGTCAACAACGGGACCACGGCACTGGTCGCCGCGCTGCAGGTCCTCGACCTCGAGCCGGGCGACGAGGTCGTCACCAGCCCGTTCACGTTCGTGGCGACGCTCAACGCCATCCTCGAGGCCGGCGCCACGGCGCGCTTCGCGGACATCTCCGAAGCGGACTACAACGTCACCGCCGACACGCTCGCCGCCGCGATCGGCGACCGCACCCGCGTGCTCATGCCGGTGCACCTCTACGGGCAGATCGCCGACATGGCCGCGATCTCCACGCTGGCCACCGAGCGCGGCCTCGCGATCGTCGAGGACACCGCCCAGTCGCACGGCTCCGAGCAGGACGGCACGTTCGCGGGAGCGACCGGCATCGGCACGTTCTCGTTCTACGCCACGAAGAACATCACTACCGGCGAGGGCGGCATCATCACGACGAACGACGATGTCGTCGCCGACCGCCTCCGCGTCCTCCGCAACCAGGGCATGCGCGCCCGGTACCAGTACGAGGTCGCCGGCCACAACTACCGCATGACCGACTTGCAGGCGGCCCTCGGGCTCCCGCAGCTCGACCGTTACGACCGGGTCGTAGCCGCCCGTCAGACGAACGCCGAGCGCCTGCGCGCGGGACTGGCCGATCTCCCCGGCATCCTCACGCCGTCCCAGCTTCCCGGACGTCGCCACGTCTGGCACCAGTTCACGCTCCGGGTGACGCCCGAGAGCGGGATCACCCGGGACGAGCTCTCCGCCAAGCTGACCGAGGCGGGGGTCGGCTCCGGCATCTACTACCCCAAGCTGGTCTTCGACTACGACTGCTACCGCGATCGCGGCGACGTCATCGCCGGGGAGTTCCCCGTGGCCGAGACCATCGTGCGCGAGGTGCTGTCGATCCCCGTCCACCCGGCCCTCTCGCCGGCCGACCTCGACACCATCGTCGACGCGATCCGGAAGGCGGTGGCATGATGACGGGCCCCCGCATCCTCCTCGTCGGCGCCGGGTCGATGGGCTCCCTGCACGCCCGCGTGATCTCCTCCTCGGGCGGCGCGGAACTGGCCGCCCTGGTCGATCCGCGCGAGCACGTCGGCCGTGAGGTCGCGGAGCGGTTCGGCGCGCAGTGGCGGCCCGAGATCGGCGACCTCACCGGCATCGACGGCGTCGTCGTCGCGGCCGCGACGGAGGCGCACCCCCAGCTCGCCCGCCAGGTCCTCGAGGCCGGCGTCCCGCTCCTGGTCGAGAAGCCCGTCGCCGACGGCCTCGACAGCACACTCGAGATCATCGGGCTGTCGGAGTCCCTCGGCGTGCCCATGATGTGCGGCCTGCTCGAGCGCTTCAACCCCGCGGTGCTCACCGCTCAGAAGCTGGTCAACGAGCCGATCTTCGCCACCGCCGTGCGGCACTCGCCCTACGTCCCGCGGATCCGGACCGGCGTGGCGTGGGACCTCCTGGTCCACGATGTCGACCTCTCGATCCGGCTCCTCGGCGAGCCCGTCCGGGTCAGCGGCGCGGTGGAGCAGTTCCACCCGGCCTCCGTGCCCGGCGCGGAGGACGTGGCCGAGGCCGTGCTCGGGTTCGAATCGGGCGGCATCGCGCACGTCTCCGCGAGCCGGATCGGCCAGCGCAAGATCCGCACGCTCAGCATCCACGACCTGGACCGGCTCATCGAGGTGGACCTGCTCCGCCGCGACGTCACGGTGTACCGTCACGTCTCCGACCAGGCCGCGGACGACGACGGCCGGGGCTACCGGCAGCAGACGGTGATCGAGATCCCCGAGCTCGTGACCTCGGTCGAACCGCTCGCCGCACAGCTCGCCCACTTCACCGGCCTCATAGCCGGCACGGTGGACGCGGACGCGGAGCGTCGCTCCATCGTCCCCTCGCACCGTGTCGTCGAGCAGCTGAAGGCGACCGCGCGCCGCTGAGCAGCCGCGGAACCACGCCGCCGACGAGAAAGGGCGCCCCGTCCGTGACGGGGCGCCCTTTCTCGTAGGCCTGGCGGCGTCAGCGGGAGACGGTCCCCCGGGCGGCGGCGAGTTCGCTCAGCGTGGCGAGGTGGTTCTCCGCCACCTTGTCGATCGTGAAGTGCTCCTCCACCACTGCCTTCGCGTTCGCAGACACGCGCTCGCGCGCGGCGGCCGGGTCCTCCAGGACCTCGATCAACTTCGCGGCGAGACTGTCCGGATCGGCGCGCTCGTCGGTCTCCGAGACGAAACCCGAGAGGTAGAGGTGCTTCTCGTCCTCGAGGACCACCTCGATGAAGTTGTCCGGCCGGATGGCCGCGACGACGGGGATGCCGACGGCGAGGCTCTCCAGACTCGCGGTGCCGAAGCCCTGGCCGTCCAGCTCGTGGACCTCGAGGTCGGCGGCCGCCAGATAATCCGGGATCTCCTTCTGCGGCCGGGCCCCGATGGCGCGGATGGCGTGATCGACGCCGAGGGTCTTGGCCAGTTTCAGGAACTCGTCGTGGTAGACGCCGCCGATCACGACGACGATCAGGTTCGGGAACCGCTCCAGGACGGCGGGAAGCGCCTTGACCAGGGCCACGCGGCTCCGCTGGGGAATGACATGGCCGAGGGACAGCAGGACGTGGTTGTCGCCGAGGTCGTGCTCCACCCGTGCGCGCTGCGCGTCGCCGCCGCGCAGCACCGCCGGATCGATCCCCACCGGGATGTACGCCTTGCCCCGGAACGCGCGCCGGTACCGCTGGTCGATGTATCGGTCCATCAGGACGTCCATCACGACGAGGCGAGGACGATGGACACGCATGAGCGGCTTGACCATGACCGCGTCCGCGACCCGGTAGATGAAGTTGTTCAGCGCATTCGGGCTGTAGAGCCGGGTGTGGATGCTGAGCAGCGTCGGGACTTTCCGGGAGCGCGCCCACCAGCCGGTCATCCACGTCAAGTCGAAGAACTGTCCGTGCTGGTGGATGACATCGGGCTCGAAGCCGTCGAGCAACGCGAAGACCTCGCGCTTCGTCCGGGGCGACATCGTGAACGCGATGTCGAAGTTCGCGGCCAGGCGCGTCTTGGGAAGGGTCCACGCGGGGATCCGGACGATGGTGAGGCCGTCCCGCTCCTCGCGTGCGGGGGCGCCCTTGTAGCCGGCCGTGAGCACGAGGACCTCGTGACCGGCGGCCGCGTACTTCTTCGCGAGGTGATCGGCGAGATGCGAGCTGCCGCCGGGTCGCGGCGGGAAGAAGTTGTTGACGACGGCGATCCTCATCGGGTCTCCTCCCTGCGCGCGCCGACGACCCTCGGCGCCGACGGGACGGTCAGGTCGACGGTGCCCAGCACTCGGGCGGGCACGCCTCCCACAACCGTCAGCGGCGGGACGTCGGCGTTGACCACCGCGCCCGCACCGACGATCGCGCCGTCCCCGATGGTCACGCCCATGTTGATCACCGCGTTCGCGCCGATGAAGACGCGATCGCCGATCGTCACGGGCGCGCGGTCGACCGTCGGATACTCCCGGCCGGAGACGCACCTCAGCGCGCTGGAGTGCGTGTAGATGTGCACGCCCGACGCGATGTCGCAGCCTGCCCCGATCGTGAGACCGCCGGAGCCGTCGATCACGGTGAAGGCACCGATCCAGGTGCCGTCACCGACGACGGGCTCCCCGACGATCCACGCGTGCGGGTTGTAGGGGTTCTCCGGCAGTCCCGATGAGGTCACTGTCAGGAGTTCTGGATGAGCCGGGTCATGCCCTCGCGGACCTCGATCGTCGGCTCGAAGCCGAGGACCTCGGTGGCGCGCGTCGTGTCGGCGGCGCGACGCGACACCAGGACCGGGCGCGGGTTGAACTGCGGCTCGACATCCACGCCGACGGCGTCGATGAGGATGCGGGCGAGCTCGGCGACCGTGGTGTCGATGCCCGTGCCCACGTTGATCGCCATGTTCGACTGCTCCGACGTCAGGGCGAGCACGACGGCGCGCGCGATGTCCTTGACGTGGATGAAGTCCATCGACTGCTTGCCCTCGCCGTCGATGACCGGCGCCTCGCCGTTCTTCAGACGGTTCACGAAGTGGTTGATGACCGACGTGTAGTAGGCGGTGGTCTTCTGGCCCTCGCCGTAGACGTTGAAGAAGCGCAGGGCGATCCAGGAGAGACCGGCGCGGCGCTCGTAGTAGCCCAGGAGATCCTCGCCGGTCCGCTTGGAGATGCAGTACGGCGTCAGCGGGCTGAGCTTGTCGTCCTCGTGCATCGGCAGCTTCTCGGGGTCGCCGTAGACCGACGCGCTCGAGGCGAACACGACGCGCTTGACGCCGTGGTCGGCCGCGGCGGCGAAGACGTTGTGCGCGCCGATGGTGTTGATGTCCATCGACTCGTACGGGTCGGCGTTGCTCTTGTTGATCGACACGGCCGCGAGGTGGATGACGTAGTCGCATCCCTTCATCGCCGCGTGGACGGCGCCGCCGTACCGGACGTCCTGATCGATCAGCTCCACGCGGCCGCCGGCGACGAGCTTGTTCACCGCGTCGCGGTCGCCGCGGAACATGTTGTCGAAGATCCGGACGTTGTAGCCCTGCTCGAGGAGCTGGTCGACGACGTGCAGGCCGATGAAGCCCGCACCTCCGGTGATGAAGACGGTTTCGGTCACGAGTGTTCGCTCTCTCTTCTCTGGTCGGTTCAGCGCGCGGCGGCGACGGCGTCGCGCAGGGTGTCGGCGACGATGTCGACGTCGTCGACACCGAGGTTGGCGTGCATGGGGATCGCGAGGTGTCGGCGGAACAGGTCGGCCGACACGGGCAGGGTGCCCTCGAATCCGTAGATCGGCTGCACGTGCGACGCGTACGTGCCGAAGTTGCACTGTACGCCGTTCGCCTTGAGGTGCGCGGCGACGGCCCCGCGGTCGACGTCGGCGTCGAGCGTGACGACATACGACTGCCAGGGGTGCACGCGGTCGTCGAGGGCGACCGGGGCGGTCACGCCCTCGATGTCCGCGAGCCGCTCGGCGTAGCGGTCGGCGATCCGGCCGCGGGCGGCGACGAGGCCCTCGAGCCGGTCGAGCTGCGCGAGCATGATCCCGGCGGCGACGTCGGACAGGCGGTAGTTGTAGCCGAGCTCGTCGAACGAGGGCACGGGGAGGTCGGTGCTGTTCTCGCGGGTCAGCGCGGGGGCGATGCCGTACGTGTGGAGCTTCCTGGCGTGGTCGGCCAGGTCGGCGCGATCGGTCGTGAGCGCTCCGCCTTCGCCGGCGGTGATGCCCTTGCGTCCGTGGAAGCTGAAGGTCGCGACGTCGGCCAGGCTGCCGGCCGGGCGGCCCTTGTAGCTCGCTCCGGCGGAGCAGGCCGCGTCCTCCATCAGCCACAGGCCGTGCTTGTCGGCGATGGCGCGCAGCTCGTCGTAGTCCGCCGGCTGACCGAAGACGTCGACCGCCAGGATGCCGACGGTGCGCGGGGTGATCGCGGCTTCGACGGCCGCAGGATCGGCGCTCCAGATGTCGGGGCGGATGTCGGCGAAGACGGGCTTGGCGCCCGTCCAGGCGACGGCGTGGCCCGTGGCGGGGAAGGTGTAGTCGCCGACGATCACCTCATCGCCCGGGCCTGCGCCCAGGACCTCGAGGCCGAGGTGCAATGCCGCACCGCAGTTGTTCGTCGCGAGCGCGTGGGCGACGCCCGCGGACGCGGCGAAACGCTCCTCGAATGCGGCGCAGGTGGGGCCGGCTCCCGAGAGCCAGTTCGAGGCGAACACCTTCGCGATCGCCTCGAGCTCCTCGTCACCGACAGTGGGCTGGCCGAGTGCGATTGTCTTCGACAAAGGGGTGTGAACCTTTCCTGTTCCGTCGGCGCGGGGGTGAGCGCACAACGGCCACTATGCTACCGGATTCGACGGGGGCACGCTGGGAAGCGGGTAGGATCGACCACGCTCCGGGCAGATCGACGAGAGGACTCCGTGGCTGAGCAGGACGTGATCATCATCGGCGGCGGGATCGTCGGACTCGCGGTGGCGGAACGGCTCTCGCGCGCCCGCCGCGGGGTGACCCTCCTCGAGAAGGAGACCACCTGGGCCGCCCACCAGACCGGGCACAACTCCGGGGTGATCCACGCCGGTCCGTACTACAAGCCCGGATCGCTCAAGGCGACCATGTGCACGGCCGGCAACCGGTCGATGGTCGAGTTCGCACGCGAGTACGGCATCTCCCACGACGTGTGCGGCAAGCTCATCGTCGCGACGGAGGAGAAGGAGCTCCCCGCCTGCAGACGCTCTTCGAACGCGCCACCGCCAACGGCGCTCCGTCCCGTCTCCTCGGCCCGGAGGAGGCGCGCGAGTACGAACCGCATGTCAACACGGTCGGTGCGCTCCGCGTCGAGACCACCGGGATCATCGACTACGCCGCCGTGAGCAGGAAGCTCGCCGAACTCGCCATCGGGAACGGCGCCGACCTGCGCCTCGGCACGGAGGTCGTCGCGATCGCCGCCACTGCGGACGAGGTCGTGGTCACCCACTCGCAGGGCGAAGTCCGCGGCGGTTGGCTGATCAACTGCGCCGGGCTCCAGAGCGACAGGGTGGCCCGGATGGCCGGCCTCGAGCCGGAGGCGAGGATCGTCCCGTTCCGCGGCGAGTACTACGAACTGGTCGAGAGCCGCCGCGACCTGGTCAAGGGCCTGATCTACCCGGTCCCCGACCCGGACCTCCCCTTCCTCGGCGTGCACCTCACCCGCATGATCGACGGGAGCGTCCACGCCGGCCCGAACGCCGTCATGGCGCTCGCCCGCGAGGGCTACCGGTGGACGGACATCAACGTCGCGGACACCGCCTCGACCATCGCCTACCCCGGCTTCCTGCGGCTCGCCTCCCGCAACGTCGTCACCGGGGCCAAGGAGATCATGCGGTCGTTCTCGCAGCGTCTCTTCGCGTCCTCGCTGGCGCGGCTGGTCCCCGAGGTGTCGACGGCCGACATCGTGCGCGCGGGCTCCGGCGTCCGCGCTCAGGCGATCCTGCGGGACGGCTCGCTCGCGGACGACTTCATCATCCAGCGCGCACCCCGCCAGGTGCACGTGCTCAACGCCCCGTCTCCCGCGGCGACGAGCTCGCTCGAGATCGCGAAGCACATCGCCGCAGAGATCCACGACTGACGCCGATCCGCGGCTGACGTCGATCCGCGGCTGACGTCGCGGGAGCGGCGCTCGAACCTCGAACGGGGGACAGCCGTCGGCCTGGTCTTCCGGGCGAGGCGGGCTATCCTCGTAAAATACACACATTTCCCCGCGGCCACGCGCGTCGCGCAGTGACGAGGAGGCGGGCGTGAGTCGGAAGCGCTGGGTCCGCGGTCTCGCCGCGATCGCGGGAGCCGTGCTCCTCGGCCCGCTCCTCCAGGTCGTCGGCGTCGGCGTCGCCGCCCCCGCGTCCGCGCTCTCCGGATCCCAGTTCGATCCCGGCAACATCATCAGCGACCAGGTCTTCTTCGACTACACCGCGATGCCGCAGCCCGCCATCCAGACCTTCCTGACCCAGGTCGAGGCGGGCTGTACCGCGTCCAATGGTCAGCCGTGCCTCAAGGACTACCGGGTCGACACCTACTCCCGCCCCGACACCGGCCCGAACCGCTGCACCGCCTACACGGGGGCGCCAGGCGAACTCGCGAGCACGGTGATCTGGAAAGTCGCCCAGGCCTGCCAGATCAACCCGCAGGTCCTCCTGGTGCTGGTGCAGAAGGAGCAGGGGCTCGTCACCTCGCTCGCTCCGTACACCCGGATGTACCAGGTGGCGACGGGGTACGCGTGCCCCGACACCTCCGGGTGCGACACGTCGTACTACGGCTTCTACAACCAGGTCTACAAGGCGGCCTGGCAGTTCCGCACCTACACCAGGGACCCGTACTCCTGGAACTTCTATCCGGGTGTCCGGCCGGTGCAGTACAACCCGAACGCCGGCTGCGGGTCGAGCAACGTCAACATCCAGAACCAGGCGACCGCGAACCTCTACAACTACACCCCCTACCAGCCGAACGCCGCGGCGCTCGCCAACCTGTGGGGCGTCGGCGACAGCTGCTCCGCGTACGGCAACCGGAACTTCTGGGCCTACTTCAACACCTGGTTCGGCTCGAGCTCGGTGTCGACGGGTACGACGGCCATCCAGGCCGCCTACACCGCGTCGGGAGGCGCGTCGGGACCGCTCGGACAGCCGATCAGCGGCGTGCTCAGCATCCCCGACAACGGTGGCGGCCTCGGGCAGGCGTTCCAGGGCGGATCGATCTACTGGACCTACAGCACCGGCGCTCAAGTCGTGCGCGCCGGACCGATCCTGAACTACTACTTCGCGCGCAACGGCGCTTCGGGACCGCTCGGCTGGCCGATGAGCGGAACGATCGCGATCGCGGGCAACGGCGGCGGCTCGGGACAGGTGTTCACCGCGGGTTCCGTCTACGCGTCGGCGGCCGGCGCCTTCCTCGTGCGCGACGCGATGCGCGACGCGTACTTCAAGGTGAACGGGTCGGCGGGGATCCTCGGCTGGCCGACAGGTGAGATCCAGTGCGGACTCACCGGAGACGGCTGCCTCCAGACCTTCCAGAGCGGCAGGCTCTACGCCAACCCGACGGCGGGTTACGCGTTTCCGACCACCGGACGGGTCCTGGCCGCCTATCTCGCCGCCGGCGGAGACGCCGGCCCGCTCGGGCTCCCCATCAGCGCGACCGGCGCGGTCGACGCCAACGGCGGCGGCACGGCTCAGGCGTTCGCCAACGGCTCGATCTATTCGGCGACGTCCGGCGGCGACTACGTCGTGAGCGGCGGAATCCTCTCCACGTACTTCACGTTCAAGGGGTCGCTCGGTCCCCTCGGCTGGCCGGCGGGAGCCGCCGTCTGCGACGCCGCCAAGACCTCCTGCACACAGGCCTTCCAGAACGGATCGATCGCGTGGAGCGCCGCGGCAGGCGGAAGACTCGCCTCCCCGCAGATCGACGCGGCCTACGCCTCGGCGGGCGGCGCCGGCGGCGCCCTCGGGCCGGTGGCCAGCGACTACATCCCGATACAGGGCGACCCCGGGGGCATGGCCAGGGTCTACGCCAACGGCTCCATCTACTGGAGCAGCACTCTCGGCGCCTTCGCCGTCAGCGGAGCCACCCGCCAGGTGTACTTCACGCTCGGCGGCTCGACCGGAACGGCCGGGTGGCCCACGGGCGCGCTCTCCTGCACGGGGACGGCGTGCTCGCAGACCTTCCAGAACGGGACGATCGCCGGCTCGCCGTCGACGGGGACCTACCCGGTCCTCGCCGCCGCGAACACCGCGTACGCAGCGGCGGGCGGTGCGACCGGCGCCCTCGGACTCCCGACCACCGCAGCGCTCCCGATCACCGGCAATGGCGGAGGGATCGGTCAGGTGTTCGTGGGAGGCTCGATCTTCGCGGCGAACGGCGGAGCGGGATACCCCGTCTCCGGCGGAGTACGGGACTACTACTTCGCTCTCGGCGGCGCCAACGGCTCCGCCGGCTGGCCGGTCGCGGCCCAGTCCTGCACGGCCTCGACCTGCACGCAGAAGTTCAGCGAGGGCACGATCACGTACACGACCGGGACAGGCGGCAGCTTCCACCCGTGAGCCGCTCTCCGGAGCGGCCAGCTAGAATCATGCGGCGGCACAGGCGAAACGACGCCGGCCGCGCCGACACCCCGAGGAGAAGAGTGACTACGACGACCGCGCGTCGATCGCCAATGGCCGCACTGCGCCGTATCCGGATCCCGGTCTTCTGGTCGGCCTGGGCGCTCCTCTTCGTCCTGATGTCGCTGTGGAGCGTCGCGACCCCGCTGATGGCGAGCCCGGACGAGCCTGCTCATGCGATCCGCGCGGCCGCGGTCGTCCGCGGAGAGTTCGTCGGGAACCCGTCGACACGGGTGCCCGGCTCAACCGACGTCACCGTGCCGAAGTACGTGGGCGATGCGCACAAACTGCCCGCGTGCTACGCCTTCCGGTCGGACGTCACCGCCGCCTGCGAGCCGTGGCCGTCGCACGACACCACGGAGATCCCGTCGACCACGACGTCGACACTGAACTCGCCGGTGTTCTACGCCATCGTCGGCACGCCCTCCCTGGTGCTGAACGGCGCCCCGGCCCTCTACGGGATGCGGATCGTGACCGCGCTGCTGACCTCCGGGCTGCTCGCCATCGCGTTCGCCGCCGTCGCGCGCTTCCCGCGGAGGAGGTTCGCTCTCCTGGGCACGGCACTGGTGGTCACGCCGATGGTGCTGTTCCTCGGCGGCACGGTGAACCCGAACCCGGTCGAAGCCGCAGGCGCCGCAGCGACGCTCGCCACCATGATGCTGATCTTCCGCACCCCCTCCCCCGGCCGCACACTCTGGCTGAGGCTGACGATGCTGGTCGTCAGCGTGTTCTTCCTGGTCAACACCCGCTCGATCTCCCTGGGCTGGCTGCTCGCCATCACCGCCGCCGCCATCCTCATGGCCGACTGGAAGACCTTCTTCGCGGTCTTCCGACGCCCGGCCTCCTGGGTGGCCGTCGGACTGATCGGCGTGACCGTCGCACTCGTCGGGGTGTACTTCCTCATCCCGAAGGGCCTCACCCAGACAGCCAACGCGCTGGGGATCGGGAGCTCCCCCTCTATCGCGTTCTTCACTGTCCTGGACAAGACCTTCGACTACGGCGCCGGCTGGATCGCCGAGTTCGGCTGGCTCGACACACCGCCGCCCGGGGCCGTCGTGGTCATCTGGACCCTCCTGCTCGGCGCCCTCGTCGTCGGAGCGGTGGTGCTCGCCCGCGGCCGGCTGCGCCTCGGCCTCATCGCCTGGGTGGTGCTGTTCTTCCTGGTCCCGCCGATCACCCAGGCCGGCCTCGTGCACGAGTGGGGATATGTCTGGCAGGGCCGCTACACGCTCGCGCTCTTCGTCGGGCTCGGGATCATCGCCGGCATCGCCCTGGACGACCGCTTCCCCGACACCGTGGTCCCCAACTTCCGGAGACTGCTGATCACCGGCCTCGCACTCCTGGGCTTCGCGCAGGTGCTCGCCTTCGCCTGGGCGCTCAAGCGCTACGTCATCGGGCTCGACCTGTACCACAGCTGGATCCAGATGCTCACCCACCCGAAATGGGAACCGCCCGTGCAGTGGCTCGTGCTGACCGTGCTCTTCACGGCCGTGATCGTCGTCGCCGCCTGGGCGCTCTACCGGGCCGTGACAGCGCACCACGACGCGATCGTCGCCGCGAGCGAGGACCACGAGCCGGAACCCGCGCTCTCCGCGGCCGGCTGACGTCCCAGCCGGCGGCCGCAGGCCGAGAAACACCTCGAGGAGAAAAGTGACATCGACGACCGGGCGCCGTTCGCCCCTGTCCGCGCCGCGGCGCATCCGGATCCCGGTCTTCTGGTCGGCCTGGGCACTCCTCTTCGTCCTGATGTCGCTGTGGAGCGTCGCGACCCCGCTGATGGCGAGCCCGGACGAGCCTGCCCACGTGATCCGCGCGGCCGCGGTCGTCCGCGGAGAGTTCGTCGGGAACCCGTCGACACGGGTGCCCGGCACCACCGACGTCACGGTGCCGAAGTACATCGCGGACACCAACCAGCTCCCGCTGTGCTTCGCGCACCTGCCGGCCGCGACCGCGGGATGTGCTCCGTGGCCGTCGCACGACACCACGACGACGGCGTCCACGACCACCGCGACGCTGAACTCGCCGGTGTTCTACGCCATCGTCGGCACACCCTCCCTGGTGCTCAACGGCGCTCCCGCGATGTACGGCATGCGCATCCTGACCGCGCTGCTGACCTCCGGGCTGCTCGCCATCGCGTTCGCCGCTCTCGCACGCTTCCCGCACAGACGGTTCGCGATGATGGGCATGGCCCTCGGGGTCACGCCGATGGTGCTGTTCCTCGGCGGCACGGTGAACCCGAACCCGGTCGAAGCAGCAGGTGCCGCAGCGACGCTGGCGACGATGATGCTGATCTTCCGCACCCCCTCCCCCGGCCGCACACTCTGGCTGAGGCTGACGATGCTGGTCGTCAGCGTGTTCTTCCTGGTCAACACCCGCTCGATCTCCCTGGGCTGGCTGCTCGCCATCACCGCCGCCGCCATCCTCATGGCCGACTGGAAGACCTTCTTCGCGGTCTTCCGACGCCCGGCCTCCTGGGTGGCTGTCGGACTGATCGGCGTGATCGTCGCACTCGTCGGGGTGTACTTCCTCATCCCGAAGGGCCTGACCCAGATCGCCGCGCTCGGGCTCGGGAGCTCGCCCACGAACGCCTTCCAGGTCATGCTCGATCAGACGTTCGGCTTCGGCGCCGGCTGGATCGGCTGGTTCGGCTGGCTCGACGCGCCGCCGCCCGGGGCCACCGTCGTCATCTGGACCCTCCTGCTCGGCGCCCTCGTCGTCGGAGCGGTGGTGCTCGCCCGCGGCCGGCTGCGCCTCGGCCTCATCGCCTGGCTCGTGGTCTTCATCCTGGTCCCGCCGATCACCCAGGCCGCACTCGTCCGCGACTGGGGCTTCGTCTGGCAGGGCCGCTACGCCCTCGCGCTCTTCGTCGGCATCGGGATCATCGCCGGCATCGCCCTGGACGACCGCTTCCCTGACACGGTCATCCCGAACTTCCGGAGACTGCTGATCACCGGCCTCGCACTCCTGGGCTTCGCGCAGGTGCTCGCCTTCGCCTGGGCGCTCAAGCGCTACATCGTCGGACTCGACCTCACGCACAGCTGGATCCAGATGCTGACCCACCCGCAATGGCACCCGCCCGTGCCCTGGCTCGTCCTCACGGCGGCCTACGCGCTCGTCACCCTCATCGCCGCCTGGGCGCTCTACCGGGCCGTGACCGAGCGCCCCGCCACGACCGCCGCGGTGACCGAGGTGCACGAGCAGGAACCCGCGCTTTCGGCCGCCCGCTGACGGCGCGGCGCCTCAGAGCTGCGACGCCTGCCTGCGGCGCTCGATGCGTGCCCGGTAGCGCTCCACCACAGCGGACACGCCGCCCTCGCGCAGGTAGTACGCCGCGCGGTCGAAGTCGCGACGGATCCCGGTGCGCGGCGTGATCTGGACCTTCTTGATCGCGCCGGTCGACTCGGACTTCTTCTGCACGTCCTTGTCGGCCGCGCGGATCGGACGGCGGCAGAACTCGATCAGCGGGGCGAGAGCACGGCTCCAGCGGAAGTCCTCGCGCACGCGGGCCACCGCGCTGCGCGCGCCGGCGACCGCATCCGCGTCGAAGAGGTACGTCTCCAGGGCCTCGGCGAGCGCGTCGACGTCCTGCTCGGGAACCGACGCGCCCAGCCCCTCCTTCGCGACCAGATCGCCGAACGAGTCGCCGGCGGTGGTGACGATCGGGAGCCCGGCCCACAGGTAGTCGAGAATGCGGGTGCGGAACGAGAACGTGGTCTCGACATGCTGGAAGTGCGTCGAGACGCCGAGGTCTGCGTCGAGCAGGTAGTTCTGGCGCTGCTCGTACGGCACCCAGCTCTCGTTGAAGAAGACGTTGGTCCCGAGAAGCCCGAGCTGCTCGGCCAGGACACGCGCCTGCGAGACGGCCTCCATCTCCGGCACATCCGGGTTCGGGTGCTTGACGCCCATGAAGAACAGCCGGATGTCGTCGTGCCGCTCCCGGAGCTGCGCGACCGCGCGGATGAGCGTCTTCGGGTCGAACCAGTTGTAGATGCCGCCGCCCCAGACGATCACCTTGTCGTTCTTGCCGATGCCCGGCACCGTCCCCCGGATGGCGTGCTCGGTCTGCTCCGGGTCACCGGACGGGATGCCGAACGGGGCGACGGCGATCAGCGAGTCGAGCTCGGGGTCGCGCGAATACGTGTAGGCGTTGATGCGGCCGAGGGCGGCGAGCTGGCCGAGCCAGAAGTGCCGCTGCCTGTCGCTGGCGCAGAGGAAGAAGTCGCCCTGCTCGAGCTGCTGGTTGAGAGTGCTGGTCGCGTCGCCGATCTGCTTGTTCCACTGCTTGAACGTGTTGCCGCGCCCCTGCTCGAGCTGCTCCAGGTGCATCGGGTCGTACACGTCGACGACGAGGATCTTGTGCGACTTGGCGAGCGCGGGGAACAGCGCGAGCGCGTTGCCCTGCAGCACGATGACGTCGGCCCACTTCTCGTGCTCCACCACCGTCGACGGGCGGTGGTGCGAGATCGTCGCCAGCTCGAACGGCGCCTCCAGCGGGGAGACCGACGTCATCGACACCAGGCGGACGTCGTGCTCGTGTGCGAGCTCGCCCGCGATGTGCCAGGAGCGGATGGCCGGTCCGGCCATGCGCGCGCCGATCGGATCGCCGGTGATGACCAGCACGCGCCGGCGGCGTCCGGCGTTCTCCAGCACCTCCAGGCTGCCGACGATCTTGGCGTAGCCGTCGAGGTACGACTCGATCGGGTAGGCCGGCTCGTCCAGTTTGCCGAAGAGCTGGATCAGTTCGCGATCCGTCTTCTGCCGCGACGCCTGGATGGCCCGGCGCTTCTCGGTCATCTCCGGAAGCAGCTCGACGAGCCGGTCGATCGCGAAGACCCCCGCCATCGTCGACTTGGGCACCTCGAGCGTGCGCTGGTCGTCGCCTCCCGGGTTGCGGAGGTCGAGCTGGGTCGAGTCGAGCTCTCCCCGGCCGACCGCCCGGCGGATCGCGAGGAGCAGGGCTGCGGCGAACGTGTCGTCCAGCAGCTCGTCTCCGAGGTTCTTGTACAGCGTGTAGAGCGCGTTGCGCTCCAGCAGGTACTCCTCGCGGAAGTTGCCGAACTTGTTCATCGACGCGTGGTGCTTGTGGTAGGCGAGCGACGCCGGCTGGAAGCGGAAGCGATAGCCGGCCAGGTTGAGGCGCCAGCCGAGATCCACGTCGTCGTAGAACATGAAGTAGTCGTCGTCGAAGCCTCCGAGCTCCTCGAAGACGTCCGCACGGATGAACATGGCGGCGCCGGTGCCGAACAGCACATCCTTCTCGGTGTCCCACGAGCCGCGGTCCTGCTCGCCGGCGTGCGGCTTGTAGCCCATGCCGTACCAGGTGATCGATCCGTCGACGAAGTCGACGTCCTTGCCGTCCCAGTCGAGCACTTTGCTGGCGACCGCGCCGATGTCACGACCGGTGGCGAAGGTGTCGATCGCGGCGCGGATCCAGTCCGTGTGCGGTTTCGCATCATTGTTGAGGAACGCGACGAACTCGCCCGTGGAGTGCGAGACGCCCAGGTTGCAACCGCCGGTGAATCCCAGGTTGGCGCCGGAGTCGATCAGCACGATGTCGTCGCCGAGCGCCTGCAGCCTTTCGAGGCTGTCGTCGCCCGAACCGTTCTCGACGACGACGATCTCCAGCAGCTCGGCGGGCCAGTTCGTCTCGCGCAGCCGCGTGACGCACTCGATGGTGTCGTCCGTTCCGCGGAAGTTGACAAGGACGACCGACACAACCCCTGAACGTCGCTTCTTCATCTGCTTTTCCGAACCTCGTCTTTTCCTACTACCGTCGAGCGAATCGTCCCGGAGTCTACCAACCGTGTGCGCGGCCCTGCTGATCGCCGGCGTCGCGGGATGACCGCGGGGCAAGGTTCGGCATGAGAGAATCTGAGACACTCGACAGAAAAGGTGCCCTGCAGCCCATGACAACCGTGTGCATGACCGTGATGGTCCGCGACGAGGCAGACATCATCGGTCCGATGATCGAGCATCACCTCGCTCAGGGCATCGACCGCATCATCGTCACCGACAACGGCTCCCGTGACGGCACGACGGAGATCCTGGAGTCCTTCGGATCCGCGATCGACCTGCGTCACGACCCTGTGCACCGCAAGCAGCAGTTCTCCGTCGTGACCGCGATGGCCCGGGACGCGTACACCCGGTACGGCGCCGACTGGGTCGTCAACGCCGACGCCGACGAGTTCTGGTTCCCGCGTCAGACCGGCACGACGCTGGCCGACGTTTTCGCGAAGCTCGACCCCGCGATCGTCACCTTCACTGTGCCCGTGATCGACATGACCGGCGACCCCGCCGCCGACGGCACCGGCCTGCAGCGGCTCACGCTGCGCGACCTGCGCCCGACCGAGCGCCTGAAGGAGATCGGCCTCCGCGCCCACTCCACCCCGGACGCCGTGCACATCGGGTCCGCCGAGGTCGAGGTGGCGCAGGGGAACCACTTCGTCAATCTGAAGAACGGCGCTCCCGTGCCGGACGAGCTCGGACTCGAGGTGCTGCACTTCCCCTGGCGGTCGTGGCGCCAGTTCGCGACCAAGGTCGAGAACGCCGGCCTCGCCTACAACGCGAACCCGGATCTGCTGCCGAGCCCGAATCACCACGGGATGCGCGAGTACGGCCGGCTGGAGGCGGGCACGCTATTCGCGTACTACGTCATCCGGCATCCCGACGCGCACGAGACCAGGGCGGGAATCGACTCGGGCGAGCTGGTGCGCGATGAGCGCGTCAGCGCGTCTCTGGTCTCCCCGGTCCCCGACACTGCCCTCGATCCCGCGGCCGTCGCCGCCGCGTACGAGTACGGGCCGGTGATCGCGGGCCTCGACGCGCGCGCCGACGAGGCGCGGAACGCCGCCCAGGCACGGGAGGCGGAGCTGCTGGGGTTCGTCGACGAAGGGAAGCAGCGCATCGACGGGCTCCTCGCCGACGTCGCGGACCGGGACCACCAGATCGCCGAACTCTCCGACACCGTGGACCGGCAGCAGCGCCGCCGGGTCGTGCGGACCGCGGACTGGGTCGACCGGCACCTGCGGCGCGCCCAGTAACGGCACGGTCTGCGGCGCGCTCCGAACCGACGCGCAGAGGATAGCCAGGAACGGTCGAGGTAAGCTATCGACTGCTCATGTCTACTCCTTCTCTCACCGACGCCGAGCGGCGGCAGGCCCGTTACGCCGCGCTCGAGTCGATGCCCCTGCAGACGGTCGGCTCCAACGGCCCGTCCTTCGGCTCGTCCTGGAGTTCGCTGCGCGAGATCTGGGGTCAGCGCCAGATGCTCGACCTGCTGATCCGCCGCGACCTCAAAGCCCGTTACAAGGACAGCGCCCTCGGATTCCTGTGGTCCCTGGTGCGCCCGCTGACCCAGCTTCTGATCTACTACGTGGTGATGGGGCAGTTCCTCGGCGCCGCCCGCGGCATCCCGGACTTCGCGATCTACATCTTCTCCGGCCTCACCGCCTACACGCTCTTCAGCGAGGTGGTGAACGGCTCGACAGGATCCATCGTCGGCAACTCGGGGCTGATCAAGAAGATCTACCTGCCGCGCGAGATCTTCCCGCTCGCGAGCCTCGGCTCAGCGCTCTTCAACTTCGCCATCCAGCTCGGCATCCTCCTGGCAGCGACCCTCGTCCTCCTCCGCTTCCCGATCAGCGCCGACCTGGTGTACCTGGTGCCGTCCTTCCTGGTCGTCGTGATCTACTCGCTGGCGTTCGGTCTTCTGCTGGCCGCGCTGAACGTGTACATGCGAGACATCCAGTACCTGGTCGATGTCGCGCTCATGGTGCTCATGTGGGCGTCGCCGATCGTCTACTCCTGGTCGATGGTCAAGAACGTCATCAAGTCTCCGCTCCTGCTCGAGATCTACACCGACAACCCGGTCACACTGGCCGTGCTCGGCTTCCAGCGATCGCTTTGGATCGGCGGCCAGGGCACGGCAGAATACCCCGGCGGACTCATGCTCCGTCTCGCGGTCGCCGGCGTCATCGGGCTCGTGCTCATCGTGATCTTCCACCGCGTCTTCACACGCCTTCAGGGAAACTTCGCTCAGGCCCTATGACCGACAGCACTCAGACAGGCGACGTGACCATGTCAAGCCACACCCCGGAGGCGCTGAGCGCGCGGCCCGACGTGATCGTGCTCGACGACGTCACCAAACGGTTCGTCATCCGCAAGGACAACTCCCTCAAGGAACGTCTGGTCACTCTCGGCCGGGCCGGGCGCAAGCACCGGGAGGACTTCTGGGCGCTGCGCGGCGTGACCGCGAGCATCAAGGCGGGCACGACCATCGGGCTGATCGGCCACAACGGGTCCGGCAAGAGCACGCTGCTCAAGGTCATCGGCGGCATCATCGACCCGACCAGCGGCTCGGTCTCGCGCCGCGGACGGATCGCCGCGCTCCTCGAGCTCGGCGCCGGGTTCCATCCCGACCTCACTGGACGCGAGAACGTCTTCCTCAACGCCGCCATCCTCGGTCTCACCCGCAAGGAGACCGAGGATCGCTTCGACGACATCGCCGAGTTCTCCGGGATCGGCGAATTCATCGACACCCAGGTCAAGTTCTACTCGTCGGGCATGTACGTCCGGCTCGCCTTCGCTGTCGCCGTCCACACGGACCCCGACATCCTCCTGGTCGACGAGGTCCTGGCGGTCGGCGACGAGGCGTTCCAGCGCAAGTGCCTGGACAAGATCCGCAGCTTCCAGCAGGAGGGCCGCACGATCATCCTGGTCACGCATTCGCTCGGTCAGGTCTCCGAGCTCTGCGATCAGGCGATCCTGCTCAACCGGGGCGAGGTGGTCTTCAGCGGCGAGGCCCACGAGGCGGTGGCGCGTTTCCGCGACATCCTGGAGGAGCGTCGCATCGACGAGATCCAGCGCCATGCCGCCCCCGACGTGACCGTGCCGGTCCCCAAGGTCGTCGCCACCTCCGTGCGCGCCGCCGGCCGCTCCGAAGGCGAGCCCGCCGAGCACGGCGACGACCTGATCGTGCGCACGACCTTCGACCATCCCGGACTCAGCCCGCACTGGATCGCCGCCATCCAGATCGACAACGCCTCGGGCCAGGTGGTCTACGGCACGGCGAGCAGTCGGCTGGGGATCGACCTCGAGCCTTTCGAGGGCCGGCGCACCGTCGAGTTCACGCTCAAGAACGTGCAGCTCGGTTCGGGCAAATACTTCGTCAACGTGTCCCTGATGGACACCACCGGCCGCCACCTCGCGGACGCTCCCCAGGCCTGCGCGTTCAATGTCGCGTACTACCCGAAGGCGACGGGCACGTCGTACCTCGAGCCCGAGTTCACCGACCTTGGTTCCACGCCGGACGCAGCAGCCGCACGATGACGGCCACTGTCCGTGTCGTCACGGTGACGTACAACTCGTCGCGCGTCCTGACGGATTTCCTCGGGTCGGTCGGCGCCGCGGCGGAGGTCACGCCCGCCGTCACGGTGGTGGACAATGCGTCCCGCGACCTCCCGGCCACGCGCGAGATCGTGGCTGCGCATCCGGGAACGGAACTGATCGAGTCGCCGGACAATCTCGGCTACGGCGCCGCGATGAATCTCGGCGTGCGCGCCCGTGACAGAGCCGACTACTACCTGCTGGCCAACCCGGACCTGATCTTCCAGCCCGGCACGATCGACCTCCTGGTCGCGGCCGCGGAGGCGGCCCCCGGAGCGGGAGCGCTGGGACCGGCGATCTTCAACTCGGACGGGACCTTGTACCCGTCGGCACGTGCGCTGCCGTCGCTTCGCAACGGCATCGGTCACGCGCTCTTCTCGCGGTCCTGGCCGTCCAATCCCTGGACCAGGAGCTACCGGCCGCTGCCTGTCGACCATACCGAGCCCGTCGCGGTCGGCTGGCTGTCCGGCGCGTGCCTCCTCGTCCGCGACGACGCGTTCCGCCGGATCGGCGGCTTCGACGAGAGCTTCTTCATGTACTTCGAGGACGTCGATTTCGGGCGGCGCATCGGCCTCGCGGGTCTCGAGAACCTCTACGTCCCGGCCGCCCGGGCGATCCATTCCGGCGCGCACTCGACCTCGGAGCGGTCCGAGTCGATGGACCGCGCGCACCACGACAGCGCCTACCTCTACCTGTCGCGGGTCTACTCCGGCGCGCTGCTCGCGCCGGTCCGCCTCGCGCTCCGCGCGGGGCTCTGGGTGCGCGGGCGCTGGGCCGGCCGGCGAGCGCACCGCACGGCCGGCTGACCCTGGTCAGGCCCTAGTCGCCCTTCGAGTCGAGCAGTCCGAGCAGGTACGACCCGTAGCCGCTCTTGACCAGCGGCGCGGCGAGGTCCCCGAGGTGGGCGTCGTCGATCCAGCCGGCGCGCCAGGCGACTTCCTCGACGCAGCCGACCTTGAACCCCTGGCGGTCCTCGATGACGCGGACGTACTCCGACGCCTGCATCATGGACTCGAATGTCCCGGTGTCGAGCCACGCGGTCCCGCGGTCGAGGACCTGGACCTGGAGCTTGCCCGCCTGCAGGTAGCGCTCGTTCACCGTGGAGATCTCCAGCTCCCCGCGCGCGCTCGGCTCGATCGTCTTGGCGATCTCCACGACGGAGTTGTCGTAGAAGTACAGGCCGGGCACGGCGTACTTGCTCTTCGGGCGGGACGGCTTCTCCTCGATCGACAGCGCCGTGAAGTTCTCATCGAACTCGACGACGCCGTACGCGGTCGGGTCGCTCACCTGGTAGGCGAAGATCAGGGCGCCGTCGACGTCGGTGTGCTGCCGCAGCGACGAGCCGAGGCCGGTGCCGTGGAAGATGTTGTCGCCGAGCACGAGCGCGACCGACTCGTCGCCGATGAACTCCTCGCCGATGATGAACGCCTGCGCGAGCCCGTCCGGCGACGGCTGCACGGCGTACTCCAGCCGGATGCCGAGCTGCGAACCGTCGCCGAAGAGGGCCCGGAACTGCTCGTTGTACTCGGGCGTGGTGATGATGAGGATCTCGTTGATCCCCGCCATCATCAGCGTCGACAGCGGGTAGTAGACCATCGGCTTGTCGTAGATGGGCATGAGCTGCTTGGAGATGCCCTTGGTGATGGGCCAGAGCCGGGTGCCGGAGCCGCCGGCGAGGATGATTCCGCGCATGAGCTGAGGGTGGTCCTTACTTGTCGTCGAGCGAGGCGTAGAAGGCCCGCGCTGCGTCCCAGGTCGGCAGGAGGCCGCTCTCGTTCGCCTCCGCGAGGCCGGGCGCGTCGGTGTCCTTCGCGGAGAGGAGGAGGTCCTCTGCCGGCAGCGGGAACTCGAGGGCGATATCGGCGTCGAGCGGGTTGATCCCGTGCTCGCGGGTCGGGTTGTAGACGTCGGTGACGAGATAGCTCACGGTCGCGTCGTCGGTCAGAGCGACGAAGCAGTGCCCGAGGCCTTCCGCAACGTAGATCGCTCGCCGGTCGACGTCGTCCAGCAGCACCGAGTCCCACTTCCCGTAGGTGGGGGACCCGACCCGGATGTCGATCACGAAGTCCAGCACCGCGCCGCGCGGAGCCATCACGTACTTGGCCTGGCTCGGCGGGATGTCGGCGAAATGGATGCCGCGCACCGAACCGCGACGTGAGACCGAAGTGTTGCCCTGCTTGAGGTCGAGCGAGTGGCCGACCGCCTCCTCGAGCCGGTCGAACCGGTAGAACTCGAAGAAGAGCCCGCGGTCGTCAGGATGCTGACGCGGGGTGATCTCGTAGGCGTCGGGGATCTCTAGTTCTCGGATCTGCACCCCGGGAGTCTACCAAGCGTGCCGGGAGCGCTCGCGGACGGCCCGGATCAGCTCATCCGCCCTGGCCCCGAACGAATGCTCGGCCGCGACCCGTTTCACGATGCCGGCCATGTCGTCGTCGTCCGGCCAGCCGTCGTCATCGTGGAGCAGCCGCGCGAGATCGGCCTGACCGGAATACGGGCGAACCGCTCCCCCGAAGATCTCCAGGCCCTCGATGTCGTCGCTCACCACGCGCGCGCCGCTCGCGACCGCGTCGAACAGGCGGTTCGCGAGGAATCCCTCCGCCCGCATGTCCTCCCAGTGGTCGTTGAGCACGATGCGTGCGCTGCGGTAGGCCGCCGACACGTCGTCGTTGGCGAGGAACTGGCCGCGGACGAGCGCCGGGTCGATGAACTGCTCCCAGCCGTCCCCGTAGACCGAGAGGTCGGCTCCGGCGGCGAGCGCGTCGCGCACGATGGGACGGTAGACATTGCGCGTCTTGCCGACGAAGAGCACGTCGGACGCCAGCGACGCGTCCTCCGGCCCCGGATGGAAGCGCTCCGGCGATGTCGCCTGCAGCAGCGGCAGGACCGGCACGCTCACCTGCTCGCTCATCCGGCCGGCCCAGGCCGCCCCCGCCGCGTAGACGAGGTCGTAGCACTCGAGCTCGTCGGCCCCGACCATCTCCGGGTGGCTGATCACCCAGAGGATGTTGAAGGCGGCGGGATTCGGCGGGACGATGTGCAGCCCGCGCAAGGTGACCGTGACATCGTCGAGGTGGTCGGAGCCGGCCCGGTACGCGGAGTCACGGGTGTCCACCGTCACCTGCTCGCCCCGCGCGCGCAGCGCCGAGGCCAGGTCCTCCGCGAAGTAGGTGTCGCCCCACACGCGCCCGGCTTCTCCCGACGGCGCGCCCGAGCGGATCGACCAGCGTCGCGGCGCCTCCTGGCGCGCGGCCAGGAGCGGTTCGGCGAAGCGGGTCGCGCCGAGGAAGTCGTTGCCCATGATCCGCTCGCGCAATTCGGGGACGGCCGAGCCGCGCACGCCCTCCAGCCGGAAACCGCTCCGGGCGACGACGGACTCGAGCGTCGGCGAGGCGAGGGCGTCGGTCGGGTGCCCCCGCCAAGCGCTCCGAGCGGCGCTGGGCACCCGGGAGCGCGCGTCCACGACATGGGCGCCCAGGGCGACCACCGGCGCTCGGGCCGCTGTCGCCCGCGCAATCCCCTCCTCCGCGCCGTAGCCGGGATCGAACCCGGCGAAAGCGTCGAGGTCCACGAGCACGCAGCGGGAGGTCACGACGCCCACCGTGAGGCGGTCGGCGGGAGGCAGGTCGGACAGCGGGTGCTCGGCCAGCACCCGAACAGGCGGAGCGGCCCGGGAGACGAAGACGGAGCCCGCGTCGACGACCAGGCCCGATCCGTCCGTCACCAGCGGCTGGACGAACGCCGCGCCCGACTCCTCCGCGACCCTGCGCAGTGTGTCGTCGACGTCTGCCGGCGCATCCACCTCCGCGTCGAGCACCACGGCGTAGCGCGTCTCGACCTCGCCGATCAGGGCGTTGGCCGCGGACGTCCAGGAGTCGGCCGCAGGGAACCGGCCCGGATCGACGACGACGCGCGTCACGCCCGCGCGGCGATCCCGGGTCGCGCCGTCGAACCCGATCGGCGCCGGGGACACGGGCGGCTCGGTCTGAGGACGGCGCTGCGGCGACGGGATCGCCGGGGCCGTGGGTGCGCCGGAACGCAGACGGCCGAGCACGCGAGAGGGATGCCGCACCAGGGCCGCCGCCCTGCGTACGCGCGACACCTGCTCCGCCCGAGGCCGCAGGACCGCCGCACCCCACGCCCCCGCACCCCACGACCCCGCACCCCACGCCCCCGCACCCAACGACCCCGCGTCGCCCAGCATCCGCTCGCGCCGGACGTACGACGCGGCGGCCAGGGCGCGGCGGCGTGCGTCGTCCGCGTCGTCGGCCAGCGCGACGATCGCGGTGCGCCAGGCGTCGGCGCCCGACGGGACGAGGAGCGCCCCGTGCTCGCCGGTCCCACTGTAGGCAGGCGAGTCCGAGGCGACCGTGGCGAGCCCGAGCATGCTGTACTCGAGGAACCGGAGGTCGCTCTTCGACGCGTTCGCGCCGACATCCGCGAGCGGAGCGACACCGAACGCCCACCTGTCCCGGTGAGCGTGGAGCCACGCGGCGAACGCGGGATACGGATGCGCCCCCGCGGGGATCTCCAGGCGCGAGAACCAGGGCTCGTCCGCGCCCGTCACCCCGACGACTTCGAGCACGATCGGCCGGCCGCGCGAATCGGTCAGCCCGTCGAACACGGGGCGCAGGAGGGCGAGGTCCACGGCATGGGTGGTCGACCCCACGTACACGACGCGGGTCTCGGCGAGCTCGCGCGCGGGCTCCGCCGGCGCCGGCCCGGGCCAGAGTCGCGGGTCGAGCTCGTTCTGGACGACGACGATCGAGCGGGCGAAGTCGCTGACGGTCGCCGCGAGCCGGTCCGTGCTGACGATCACGACGTCCGCTTCCGCCGCGAGCCGCCGCACGGCGTCGAGGCGTGCCACGTCGTACTCCTGCGCGAGCAGACGGGCCCTCGCCTCCTCCGTCAGGACGTCGTCGTCGAGGTCGAGCACCAGCCGCGCGCCGCGTTGCCGTGCCCGTGCGATGACGCCCTCGAGCAGCTCGCCGGTCACTGCGTCCCCCTGGACGAGCACGGAGTCGTAGTGATTCAGGTCGTCGCCGACCGCGTAGCGGACGGGGTCGATCAGGGTGGCGGTGAGGAGCCCCAGCGACTGGGCGTGCGCGATCCGGCGTACGACACGGACCTCCGCCGAGGCGGGATGAGCACCGGATGCGCCGTGCACGATGTAGCCGAGGTGGGCGCGCGCGCCGCTTCGACGGCTCATGCGGGATCGCCTCCTGTTCATCCGCGCCGTCGACGGGCCCGCGGATGGCTCAAATATGCCAGCAGCCGGTGCCGAGATCAAACGGCCAGGTCTCCCGGAGGTGCTGTCGGTATGATCGGACGCGACTTTCTCATTCGATCGAAGGCCTTTTCTCACTCATGAAGATTCTCGTCACCGGTGGCGCCGGGTTCATCGGCTCCAACTTCGTCCGTCGCACCCTGCAGGACGCCTACCCGGGCCTGGAGGGCGCCGAGGTCGTCGTCCTCGACGCACTGACCTACTCGGGCAACCTGGCCAACCTCGCCCCGGTCGCCGACTCCCCGCGTTACACCTTCATCAAGGGCGACATCCGCGACGGCGGCCTGCTGGACGAGCTGTTCCCGACGATCGACGCCGTGGTGCACTTCGCCGCCGAGTCGCACGTCGACCGCTCGGTGCGCGATGCCTCGATCTTCGTGGAGACCAACGTCCTCGGCACGCAGCAGCTCCTCGACGCGGCGCTGCGCAACAAGGTCGAGCGGTTCGTGCACGTCTCCACCGACGAGGTCTACGGCTCGATCGCGGAAGGCTCGTGGGCGGAGGACCGCCCGCTGGAGCCGAACTCGCCGTACTCGGCGTCCAAGGCCGGCAGCGACCTCCTCGCCCGCAGCTACTTCCGCACGCACGGGCTCAACCTGTCGATCACGCGCTGCTCGAACAACTACGGGCCGTACCACTTCCCCGAGAAGGTCATCCCGCTCTTCGTCACCAACCTGATCGACGACAAGCACGTCCCGCTCTACGGCGAGGGCAACAACATCCGCGACTGGCTGCACGTCGACGACCACACCCGCGGCATCGCCATGGTGCTCGTGAACGGCCGCGCGGGCGAGATCTACAACATCGGCGGCGGCACCGAGCTCACCAACAAGGAGCTCACCCAGCTGCTGCTCGACGCCACCGGCAAGGACTGGTCGTACGTCGACCGCGTCGCCGACCGCCTCGGCCACGACCTGCGCTACTCGGTCGACATCTCCAAGATCCAGAACGAGCTCGGCTACGAGCCGCTGGTGCCCTTCCAGCAGGGTCTCGCCGACGTGGTGCAGTGGTACCGCGACAACCGCGACTGGTGGGAGCCGCTCAAGGCCCGCGCCGCCCTGGACAACTGATGCGCGTCCTCGTCGCCGGCGCGAACGGCCAGCTCGGCCAGGACCTCCGGAAGGCCCTGGCAGAGCGCGGGCACGACGTGACGGCGCTCGGCCGCGCCGAGCTCGACGTGACCGACCGCGACGCGGCTGTCGCCGCGGCCGCCGGTCACGACGCCGTCGTCAATGCGTCCGCGTACACCAAGGTGGACGACGCCGAGACGCACGAGGACGAGGCCTACGCGATCAACGCGCTCGGCACCGAGAACCTCGCCGTCGCCGCCGCGGCGACCGGGGCGCGCTACGTGACGGTCTCCACCGACTACGTGTTCGACGGCCACGCCGCCGCGCCCTACGCCGAGGACACACCGCGCGACCCGATCAACGCCTACGGCCGCACCAAGGCGGCGGGCGAGGAGCTCGCGCTGGCGGCGCACCCGGACGGCACCTACGTCGTGCGCACCGCGTGGCTGTACGGCGCGGGCGGCGCGAACTTCGCGCGGACGATGGTGAAGCTGGCCGGCAGCCACGAGACCGTGAGCGTCGTCGCCGACCAGCTCGGCCAGCCGACGTGGACCGGCGACCTCGCCGCGCAGATCGTCGCGCTGCTGGAGTCCGACGCCCCCGCCGGGGTCTACCACGGCACGAATTCGGGCCAGGCGAGCTGGTTCGAGTTCGCGAAGGCGGTCTTCAGCGCCGCCGGATTGAACCCTGATAGGGTCACACCGACCGACAGCGCGACGTTCGTCCGTCCCGCACCCCGACCGTCCTACTCCGTGCTCGCGCACGGGGCCTGGGCGAAGGCCGGACTGACGCCCATGCGGTCGTGGGAGGCCGCCCTGGCAGACGCCGCACGGCAGGGAGTCCTGGACCTGGAGACGAATGACGACACTCAGCGTGGTGGTCGATGAGCTCACCTCGACCGAGACCGGCGGAGTCCGCCGGTACACCGAGGAGCTGACCCGTCAGCTGATCGCCACCGCGCCGGCGGGCTGCGAAGTGCGTGCGTACGTGTCCAATGTCCCCGACGAGCAGCTCGACGAGCTGCGCGCGGCCCTTCCCGGGCTCGCCGACCTGGTGCGGCTCCCGCTCGCCCGCCGCGAGCTCACGCTCGCCTGGCAGTCCGGCATCGCCGTGGGCGGCGTGCGCGGGATGGTGCACGCGCCGAGCCTCCTCGCCCCGCTGCGCAAGCACGACACCCTGAACGACGGCGACCAGGTCGCCGTGACGATCCACGACGCGCTCGCCTGGACGCATCCGGAGTCGCTCGGCGCCACCACGGTGATGTGGACGAAGTCGATGGCCAAGCGCGCCCGCAAGCACGCCGACGCGATCGTGGTGCCCACGCACGCGGTCGCGAACAGCCTCGCCGAGTCCCTCGACTTCGGGGACCGCATCCGGGTCATCGGCGGCGCCCCCGCGACGACGCTGCGGCTCCCGGCCGACGCCGACGAGCGCGCTGCCCGGCTCGGCCTGCCGCCGGTGTACGCGTTCACGCTGGGCTCGATCATGCCGCGCAAAGGCATCGCACCGCTCATCCGCGCCGTCGCCCGGCCCGAGTCGCACGACATCCCGCTGCTCATCGCCGGGCCCGACCGCTACGGGGACGGCACCGCGACCGGTGTGGCCGCTGCGGCCGGCCTGCCGGAGGACCGCGTGCGCGCCCTCGGCCGGCTGGACGACGCCGACCTCGCGGTCGTGCTCGACCGCGCCACGCTGTTCGTCTACCCGAGCCTGGCCGAGGGCTTCGGCCTCCCGATCGTGGAGGCCTTCAAGTTCGGCCTCCCGGTCGTCCACTCCGACGACCCGGCCCTGGTGGAGGTCGCCGCCGGCGCGAGCCTGGTCGTGGAGCGGCCGGCCTCCCCGAGGACGACGCCGGCTACAGCGAGCGCCTCGCCGGCGCGATCGGCCGCGTCCTCGACGACGGCGACCTGCGCGGCCGCCTCGGCGTTCTCGCGTCCGACCGTGCCCGCGCCTTCAGCTGGCGCGACTCCGCCGAGCGCGTCTGGGCGCTGCACGCCGACCTCTGACGGCCCGCGCCCCCGCGCGATTCGTCACGAATGTCGCGAAAGCGCGCCGCAATCCCGCGATTCGTCACGAATGTGCGCCAAGCGATTCGTGACGAATGTGTTCGTGGTCAGGCGCGCGTGGACGTGACGGCGGCCTCGCGGTCGGCGGCCTCGGCCTCGTCCTCGCGGCCGAACCAGGCGCGGTACCGCGCCGCTGCCCACTCGCCGGCCGCCTTCGACCAGCCGTGGCTGCGCTTCTCGATCAGCCAGGTGAAACCGACCGCGACCAGCACCGCCAGCGGGAGGGCGAACAGCAGCGGCACGTACCACGCCTGTCCGGCGAACAGGTACGTGCTGAACAGGATGATCGGCACGTGCACCAGGTACAGGCTGAAGGAGATCGCGCCGAGGAACTGCAGCGGACGCGATTCGAACACCACGCGCAGCGGAGTCCAGCCGACCGCGGCGACCACGAGGCCTGCCGCCGCCAGCGGGACGAGCCCCTTCAGCACATTGTCGAGCTCGGGGATGCTCCCCACGCCCGGCCCGACGAGCCACGGCGCGATGAGCAGCAGCGCGCTGCCGACGGTGACCGCGGCCCACAGGGGGTGACGGAACCAGCGGGTGTTGATCCGCGCGGCGCTGTCGCGGACGACGTCGAGGCGTACCGCGATGACCGCGCCGACGAAGAACGCCGGGAAGTACTGCAGCTCCCCCGACCCGGCGTGCGCGCCCAGCCAGGTCAGCGCGCAGGCCAGCGCCAGGCCGCCGATCCACCACTTGCGCACGGCGAGCGCCGCGATCGCGAACACCGGCAGCAGCAGCGAGAAGGCGAGCTCCCAGCGCAGCGACCACAGCGGGTTGTTGATCTGGCCGTCCCCGCCCAGGAGGTCGATCGCCTTGACGATGTACTCCCACGAGAAGTTCGGGGTCGACGAGTTGCTGAGCCACGTCCCGCTCGGCTGCGTGCTCACCTGCGGGATGGCGGCGACCCACGCCGCGGCGAGCACGACCGACGCCGCGACCGGCACCATGAGCCGCACCACGCGGCGCGGGAAGTAGGCCACCCAGTCGAAACCGCGCCGGCGCACCACCGGCAGCGTCACCACCAGCCCGGACAGCACGAAGAACACGATCACCGACTCCACACCGGCGGAGGCCAGCTTGAGCGGCGTGTAGCTGATCCACCACATGAAGGAGCCGGCGGGGGCGTGGCCGCCGCCCGGCGCGCCGGGGAAATCGGGGTTCGTATAGAGCGCGTGGTGGAAGAGGACGACGACCGCCGCGAGTCCGCGGAGCCCGTCGAGGGCTGTCAGGCGTGCACTGTCTCTTGTCCGCGTCTTCTGGTCCACACTTCCACCTGTACCCGTCATAGGCGGGCGACGGTACCGGCGGGCCCTGGGGGCTTCCTGTGACCTGTTCAGGGGACACCTGGGAGGCCGCGCTCAGCCTCCGGACGGGGTGCGCGTCGACGTCGGCGGTGTCAGCGCCGTCTTCACGAGCTGGTGGATGTGCGCGTAGTCCGGCTTCGCGGGGTCGATCGCGGGAGGCACGAGCTCCAGCTTGTCGACCGGCTGTGCGCGCGTCTTCATCCCGAGGTCGACGAAGTAGCCGAGCATCGACTGCGGGATGTCGGTCTTCATCACCTGCACGCCCGCCTGGGCGATGTCCTGGAACTTGGTGACCACGTTGAGCGGGTTGAACTGCGTGAGGATCGCGTCCTGCAGCTGCCGCTGGCGCGCCATCCGGTCGTAGTCGCTCGTGCCGTGCCGCGCTCGCGCGTACCACTGGGCGTGATAGCCGTCCAGGTGGTGCGTGCCGGGCTGGATCCACTCCACGACGCCGTTGAGGTTCTCGTCGCCGCCGATCGGCACCTTCTCGGTCACGGTGATGTCGACCCCGCCGAGCGCGTCGATCAGGGTGGCGAAGCCCTGCATGTCGATGAGCACGTAGTACTGGATGGTCAGCCCGGTCGCACCCTCCATCGCGTCCCGCATCGCCTCGATCCCCGGCTCGCTCTGCTGCTTCTTCGCGTCCGGGTACAGGTCCGGCTTGTAGAGCTCGACCTCGGTGTAGATGGAGTTGAGCTGACAGACGTCGACGTCGCACTTGTCGTGGTAGCCGTAGCCGTCCGGGTAGGCGGTCCGGAGCGGCGATTTCGCGGAGAACGGCACGGGGTTCAGGTCGCGCGGGAGGCCCACGGTGACGGCCTTCCCCGTGCTCGCGTCGATGCTGACGATCGACATGCTGTCCGGGCGCAGCCCCTGGCGGTCGGGTCCGGCGTCGCCGCCGAGCAGCATGATGTTGTACCGGCCGTCCACCGGGGCGACGGGGGCGCTGTCGGCGAAGATGTCGCCGAGCGCGCCGCGTGCCGAGCCCGCGACCGCCGATCCGTAGGCCGCGGTGCCGGCCAGTCCGACCAGCACGAGCACCGAGAACGCGGCGATCCAGCCGCGCATCTCGGCCCGCGCTCTGACCAGCCGGACGAGCCGCAGGGTGTCGAGCGTCAGCACCGCCCAGAGGAGGGCGTAGGCGATGAGCAGGAGCTGGACGACCGTGAGACTCCCGGCCTGGGTCGCGAACGTGTAGAGCGACGACGGCGACACGATCAGGAGGACGAGCGCCACGATCCCGAGCATCCACAGCAGCAGGGTCGAGAGGATGCCGACGCGGCCGAGCATCCGGTTGCCGGCGACGAGCTGGGGCGTGCCGGGCAGCACGATGTTGAGGCCGACGAGCCACCAGCCGCGCGCCGTCATCTCCCCCGGCGACGACGCGTTCGGGTAGCGGAGCGGGGTCGCCGCGGTCATAGCCGGGACTGCAGCGCCCGGTTCTTCTCCTCCACGCTCGCCTCGAGATCGGCGGCGAAACGCGTCAGGGCGTCGGACAGCTCCGGGTCGGAGGTGGCGAGGATCTTGACGGCGAGCAGCCCGGCGTTGCGGGCGCCGCCGATGGAGACGGTGGCGACGGGGACGCCCGCGGGCATCTGCACGATCGACAGCAGTGAGTCGAGACCGTCGAGCCGCGCGAGCGGCACCGGCACGCCGATGACCGGGAGCGTGGTGACAGCCGCGACCATCCCGGGCAGGTGTGCCGCCCCGCCCGCGCCGGCGATGATGACGCGCACGCCGCGCCCGGCGGCCTCCTGGCCGAAGGCGATCATCTTCTCCGGCGTGCGGTGCGCGGAGACGACCTCCACCTCGTGCGCGACACCGAACTCGGTGAGCGCTGTGGAGGCCTCCTGCATCACCGACCAGTCGGAGTCGGAGCCCATGATCACGGACACCACGGGCTTGGACTGTGCGGGCATGGGAACCAGGATAGGTGCGGGGTGCGGGGTCGGCGGGTGCGGCCCGCCGCACGGCGGGAAGGAAATTCGGGCGGAATCTCCTTCCGGATGCGATTGCGCAGGAGGAGCCCGGGCGTGTCGGGCCGGATCTCCTGCTCAGCCTTCGAAGAAGGCCGCCGCAGCTCGCGCCCGGTAGACGACGTCGTCGAGGTCGTCGCCGCCGACGGTCACGTGCCCCACCTTGCGGCCGGGCCGCGGGGCCTTGCCGTAGCCGTGGAACTTCGCCTCCGGGTGCGCCGCCAGTGCTGCAGGGTAGCGGTCCTGCAGCGTGCCCGATTCCGGGCCGCCGAGGATGTTCACCATGACCGACCACTCCTGGCGAGGCTCGGTCGAGCCGAGCGGGAGGTCGAGGACGGCGCGCAGGTGCTGCTCGAACTGGCTCGTGAGAGCGCCCTCGATCGACCAGTGGCCGCTGTTGTGCGGGCGCATGGCCAGCTCGTTGATCAGCACCCTGTCGTCGGTGGTCTCGAACATCTCCACGGCGAGCACACCGGTGACACCGAGACCCTCTGCGACATGGCGGGCGATATCGGCGGAGACCCGCGCCACGCGGCCGACCGAACCCGGGGCCGGGGCGATCACCTCGGCGCAGACGCCGTCGCGCTGCACCGTCTCCACCACCGGCCACGCGGCGATCTCACCGGACGGGCGGCGCGCGACGAGCTGCGCCAGCTCGCGGCGGAATTCCACCAGCTCCTCCACCAGGAGCGCGCCGCCGCGGCCGTCCTCGGCGAGCGCCAGGAACCAGTCGTCCGCGCCGGACGCCTCCGACACCACACGCACGCCCTTGCCGTCGTAGCCGCCGCGCGCCGTCTTCACGACCGCCCGGCCGCCGTGGTCGGCGAGGAACGCGCCGAGCTCCTCGGCGGACTCCACCGCGGCCCAGTCCGGCACCGGGAGGCCCAGCTCGCTGAGCTTGGCGCGCATCTGCAGCTTGTCCTGCGCGTAGAGCAGCGCGTCGGGACCGGGGTGCACGGGGATGCCGCGGCCGACCAGCTCACGCAGGATCGCCGGCGGCACGTGCTCGTGGTCGAAGGTCACGACGTCGACCGTCTCGGCGAACGCGAGCACGGTGTCGAGGTCGCGGTAGTCGCCGACGCCGGTCGCGGCCAGGTCGGCGCTCATCCCCTCGGCCTCCTCCAGCACGCGGATGTCTATGCCGAGCTCCACCGCCGGAGGAATCATCATCCGAGCCAACTGTCCGCCGCCGATCACACCGACTTTGTTCCTGGCCATCTCCGATGTCTCTCCTCGATACTCTTCACACGGTGCGCGGGCAACTCCCAGATACCGGACACCCGGGCCGCGTAGTGTGGCGAACGCACTCCTATCTTCCCGCATAGCCAGGCTGGAGCATGACGACCGAGACGACCGCAGCGCGCCGCACGGCGCGCATCCTCCCGCAGCTGATCAAGTTCGGCGCGGTGGGCGCCGTCGGCTTCGGCGTCAATCTCGTCGTCTTCAACGTGATGCTGCTGATCGTGCTGCGCAATGTGCAGCACGCGACGATCTACTCCACGATCATCGCGACGGTCATCGCCATCCTGACGAACTGGATCGGCAACCGCTACTGGGCGTTCTCCGGCCAGCGCCAGGACAACGCCGCGCGGGAGGGCGTCGAGTTCTTCGCCGTCAGCCTCGTCACCGGGACCGGCATCCCGCTGGTCTGCGTGTGGGTCTCGCACTACCTGCTCGGGCTGGCGAACCCGTTCGCCGACAACATCTCGGCGAACGTCGTCGGCCTCGCGATCGGCATGCTGTTCCGCTTCGCTCTCTACCGCTGGTGGGTGTACTCGCCCGCCCGCGCGGAGGCGAAGGCCCGGAACGCGGAGGCCCGGACAGCGGGGACCCGGAACACGGCAGCTCGGCCGGCGACGACCGTCCTCACCGTGCCCGAGCCGGCCGCCACGACGGGCTCGACGCTAGCGCGAACCCCAGACGGTCGTCTCGTCGGAGACTGACTCCGACTGCTGCCGGCGCACCGCCACGACGGTCTGCGTTCGCTCCATCAGCTCGCTCAGCGCGCGCTGCACCTGATCGGCCTTCGGCACGTCCCGCAGCACGACCGGGTGGTCGAGCCCGGAGTTGATCCGCACGTCCCCGGACCGGAACATGCTCTGGAGCCAGGAGCGGCGCACGGCGACGTCGTAGCCGCGGCTGTGCAGCAGCTCCTGGCGCACCCGCACGAAGAAACCGTGCCGGATGATCAGCCGGCGCGTGGTGATCGTGTAGCGCCGGCTCAGCCAGACGGCGAGCGGGAGCAGGAACAGCAGGAGGACGACGGCGGCCGCCGCGCTCCACAGCAGCACGACCTCCCACACCTCGGAGATTCGTCCGGCGAAGAAGCCGATGCCGCCGGCCGCGGCGATCAGGGCGAGGCTCGGCCAGAACATGGCGCGCGCGTTCGACCTCAGGCGGGCGATGACCCGCTCGGGAGGCGGCGCGGGCGTACCCTCCGGCGAACTGCTCATGTGTCCCATTAATACCGCAGGTGCGTCACGTCGCCCGCCGCCACCGCCGTGGGACCGTCATCCGATTCCACGATCAGCCGGCCGGACTCGTCGATCGACGTCGCGGTGCCGAGCAGCACGTCGCCGCCGGGGAGCTCGACGCGCACCGAGCGGCCGATCGTGTGGCAGGCCTCCACGACCTCGTCGCGCAGGGCGCTGCGAAGCGGATCGCCGCCCGCGGCCACGAACTCCCGGTAGAGCACGCTGAGCTGGGTGAGGTAGGCCGCCAGCACCGCGTCCGGGTCGATGTCCCTCGCGCCGGCCACGGCGAGCGAGGTGGAGGTCGGGGTCGGCAGCTCGTCGTGCTGCAGCGTCAGGTTCACCCCGGCGCCGACGATCACGCCGTCCATGCCCGGCAGCAGCTCGGAGAGGATGCCGCACACCTTGGCCTCCTCGATCAGCACGTCGTTCGGCCACTTGACCGCGACCTCCCGGCTGGTGAAGCCGGAGAGCGCGCGGCTCATCGCGACCCCCGCCAGGAGCGGGAACCAGCCGAGCGCCTCAGGGCCGAGGCCCTCCGGCCGCAGCAGCACCGAGATCGCCAGCGCCTTGCCGGGAGGCGACACCCAGACCCGGCCGAGCCGGCCGCGGCCGCCCGTCTGGTTGTCGGTGACGA